>JAUBSN010000025.1:0-75211 GCA_036704825.1 Microcoleus sp. F8-C3
TTACTTCCTCAAGCTTTATATTCCTGTCTCACCCTGATTTCTATTTTTCCTCTGCCTAAAGTGACACAAGAGGGTTAAGGATGCGGTGACGATCGGACACTCTACTGGCGGTGGCGAAGTGGCGCGGTTTATTGGGCGGCACGGAACATCAAGGGTTGCCAAGGCAGTGCTAATGGGCGCAGTGCCGCCGATCATGCTCAAGACGGAGGCGAATCCGGGCGGGCTGCCTATTGAGGTCTTTGACGGCTTTCGGGCGGCGTTTTTGGCTGACCGATCGCAGTTCTTCCTCGATGTGGCCAGCGGCCCGTTTTTCGGGTTCAATCGACCCGGTGCCAAAGTCTCCCAAGGCCTGATCCAGTCGTGGTGGATGCAGGGGATGATGGCTGGTCATAAGAACGCTTATGACTGCATTAAGGCGTTTTCGGAAACAGATTTCACCGAAGATTTGAAGAAGTTCGACGTACCAACGCTGATTATTCATGGCGATGACGATCAGATCGTGCCCATTGGCGCTTCTGCCCTGTTGTCTGCGAAGCTGGTCAAGAATTCGATTTTGAAGATATATCCCGGCGGAACGCATAGCCTGGGCGACACGAGCAAGGAACAGGTCAACGCCGACCTGCTGGAATTCCTCAAGTCCTGACGCGGAGGCGCGGATGTAATACCTCACAGTTAAAGATCCGAACGGGTGCATTCTCTTAGGTTCGCAACCGTTTCGGATAGCTTGTTCAAACTCAACAACCACAATATTTTATAACCATGAAAAAACTAGAAGGAAAAATCGCCGTCGTCACGGGTGCGTCTAAAGGTATTGGTGCCGAGATCGCCAAACATCTGGCAGCCGAAGGTGCAGCAGTTGTCGTTAACTATTCATCAAGCAAAGAAGGGGCCGATCGCGTGGTCGATGAAATTACTAGCGCAGGCGGTAAGGCGATCGCAGTACAAGCAAATGTTGCTAAAAAAGCAGAGATCGAACATCTTTTTTCAGAGACGCAGAAAGCTTTCGGCAAGCTAGATATCTTGGTCAACAATGCTGGAATTTATGAATTTTCCCCACTGGAAAACATCACGGAAGAACACTTCCACAAGCAATTTGACCTCAATGTGCTGGGATTGATCCTCACTTCACAACAAGGCGTAAAGCAGTTCGGGCCAGAGGGCGGCAGCATTATCAATATCAGTTCGATCGTCAGCACTCTCGCACCCGCGAACGGCTCAGTCTATAATGCTACCAAAGCAGCGGTCGATGCCATCACAAAGTCTCTCGCCAAAGAACTCGGTTCACGCCAGATCCGTGTCAATTCTATCAATCCTGGTATGGTGGAAACGGAAGGTACGCAGGCAGCGGGAATTGCTGAGAGCGAAGGTCGCAAACAGGCTGAAGCGCACACTCCGCTGGGTCGAATCGGACAGCCGCAGGACATTGCACCTGCCGTTGTTTTCCTCGCGTCCTCTGATTCAGGATGGATTACTGGCGAAACGCTGTACATCTCGGGTGGGCTTCGCTAGCTTTGACAACGTTGCATTTTTCTCTATACGAAGTACAGCGCTTTCGCTAAAGCATCCTAACCGCAGTCGGCACCATTCCATGCAAGACATTGCGGATTTGGCAATAATTTAGCTATTTCAAAAGCAAATTCCTACGTAAAAAAATCATTACTTTTGAGCAATGCCAAATGAGGATGTGATAACTCAATCCAAACCCTATCTCAACGAGTAGAGAGTTTTGAACTTGGAGTTTGAGAGTGTTATGAAAGTAAACTATCCCCAAGGAGTTTAGCGCTAATGGAAACAGCAGATGTCATTGTCATAGGGAGCGGTCAAGGCGGCATTCCACTGGCGACTGATTTTGCCAGTCAGGGGCGCAAGGTTGTCTTGTTTGAGCGGGATGCTTTAGGCGGTAGTTGCATCAACTATGGCTGCACTCCGTCCAAAGCGTTCTTAGCAGCGGCTCATGCAGCAGGGCGGGCACGCCAAGCCAAAAAGTTAGGCATCCATGCGGAGGTTGAAGTGGATTTTCCCGCTGTTATGGAGCGAGTTAGGGGAATCCGCAGCGACTTTAATCAGGGGATTCGCAAGCGCTTGGAGACTGCGGGTGTCACCGTCATTTGTGCTGAAGCTTCTTTTGTGGGTGAACGAACGGTCAAAGGTGGGGATGTCACCGTTCAGGCTCCTCTAGTAATTATTAACACGGGTACGTCATCGCTGATTCCTGACATTCCTGGTCTGGGAGGAACTCCTTATCTGACCAACCGCAATTTCTTTGACTTGAGCACCAAACCCGCTCGTTTATTGGCGATCGGAGGCGGCTATATTGGCTTGGAATTAGGGCAGGGATTGGCGCGTTTGGGCAGTCAGACTCACTTAATTGTGCGAGGCGATCGCCTTTTGGATCGAGAAGAAGCTGATGTCAGCGAGGTCTTAGCAGAAGCCTTTAAGCAAGATGAAATTCAGCTCCATTTTGGGGTGAATGTAAATCAGGTTGCCTATGAGAATAATGTATTTAATCTGACGCTGAGCAATGGCGCACAACTTCAGGGAGAAGCTTTGCTGGTTGCGATCGGACGAAAACCCAATACAGGTGCATTAAATGCGGCCGCTAGCGGAATTGAATTAGATGATAAAGGCTTTGTCAAAATTGATGACCAGTTTCACACCACCTGTGCTGGTGTCTATGCGATCGGGGATGCTGCCAAACAACCTGCTTTTACTCATGTTTCGTGGGAGGACTATCGCCGCTTAAAAGCTATTTTGGGTGGAGAAAACCGGACGCGAGGCGATCGCGTTCTTGGCTATGCGGTATACACAGAACCCCAGGTGGGGCGAGTGGGGATGACGTTAGAACAGGCTCAGAAACAAGGCATCAACGCGCGGGCGGTTACGTTACCTATGAGCCAAATTGCGCGTGCGATCGAGTGGGGGCATGACCTCGGATTTTATCGCATGGTAATCGACAGCGACACAGACAAAATCCTGGGAGCAACCCTAGTGGGGTACGAAACTGCTGAACTGGTTCATGTGTTTTTATCGCTGATGGAAGCGGGAGCAAATTGGCAGTTGTTAGAGCGATCTGTTCACATCCATCCCACCTATGGTGAAGCTTTACCCAGTCTGGCACGGTTGCTGCTTTGAGATAATATGCCTGGGTGTCCGAATATATGAAGAGGTTTTATCCCACACTCGGCACTTCAAAATAAAGAAAACCCCGATAGAGAATTCTTTTCGGCTAGCGAACAGAAGGTTTATTCCTGAATTAAAATTGAGCGTCAGCTTCAGTTTATAGCAGGGCGGTTTTATTCTGGGGTGAGTTCGCATAAAGTAAAAGCGATCGCCCTTGATGATAAAATCTCAAGCAACCGCGCTCATAACAAATATATGTGCTAACTTTAATCACCTTCCTCAAACAAGTCAATGACCCACGCCAGAACTCTGGAAAAAGACACCCTTTATGGCTGATATTACTCTTGGTCATTTTGGGTATGATGTTCGGTCATCTTGGCTATAGATACATCGCAGCCTTTGCTTCATCTCACCCCAAATTAATTGTTAACTTTTTTAAATTACCGAGCGCTCGCATGCCCTCTTATTCGACAATGAGACGGGTAATGATGTTGCTGTATACCTCAAATTTCATCGAGGTATTTAATCAGTGGGGTCGCAGCTTAACCCCTGTCAATTTAGGTACTGATTGGGTATCAATAGATGGTAAATGTCTCAGGCATTACCTGTGTTAACCCTGACAAAAATTCTCACCCATTTTGTGTCAACGGTGTCTTGATTCAGTCAAACGAGTAGCTTGGTACTTGGGTAACAAAAAATTGCTCGCAAAAAAACTTCAGCAATCAAGTGCGTACAAGAACTGGTAAAGACAGAGAAAACTAGCGGTAGAGTATTTACCTTGGATGCTTGACACGGCGCCAAAAACAGACAACTACTCTCATAACTCAATCAAAAAATGATTGTACTATCGCCCTCAAAGGCAATCAAAAAAAACTGTTAAAAGCTGCCTGAAAAATTAGCAAAAAGCGCCCTGCTATCACGGAGAATCAAACAGTAGATATCAGCCACGGTCGTCAGATAGTAAGAAAGGTATCCGTATTTAATATTGAGTCGATAAATTCCGATGAATTTAACTCAGAAGATTGGGGCAATATTAGGAGCTTAGTTAAAGTAGAAAGAAATGGAACTCGCCGCCCTTAAAGATTACGAGCATCTCGCTGGTTAGTTGAAAATCAATTACATTGGGTAAAGTATGTAATTTTTTGAGAAGATATGTGGCCGAGACACAATTATAAAGCCGTCACTAAGGAATGAGAATTAAATAACTTCCACTCTTGAAAGTGGGATGGGCGTCCCGCCCGTCCAAAAAAGACGGGCGGGACGCCCATCCCACAATAACAATTAAAATTGTAAGTTATTTAATTCGCAATCATAACTTATCAATTTTAAGTACGATAGCCGTCAAATTTTACCTAGTTTTAGGCTTGTTCTCAGTAAAAACAGCACAACCATAGTTGGGTTATAACTTATCCAAGCTGATACTTATCAGCAGTTAACACAGTATTCGAGCGGTTTATTGTCGCTCTAATTTACAACATTTTATCAGTTAAACTGTTGCTCGGCAAGGCAGACGGTTAATTTTCATATTAAATATTAGCGAGTTTTGAGGGAGCGCAAAAATCTGTTTGCTCAACATCCCGGATGTCTCATTCTCAAATTTTAGCAGCGCTAAAATTTGAGCATGAAACCGCCCTGCCCAAGGAGGGGACTGTTAACTATTAACTTACTTTTTAGTTACCAAAATCCAATCGTCCGCTGTTTTGACAATCTCAGCATTCTGCAAACCTAAATGTTTTAAAACTGGTTTTTCTAACAGAAAATAAGGTTGAGGCAGAGTTTGCCATTTCTGTTTGAGCGTCGGCGCGTCGGCGACAATAACTTGGCGTTGACTGTAAAAATTCAGCGATGGACGGCCCAAGCGGTGAGAAGTAAATACTTGTTGGCCGGTCGGAGTTCCCGTGCGGACAATTTCGGCGATCGGCTTAACCGGATAATCCTCTGCCAGTTCCCAAACCCAGTTATCTGAAGCCACAAATACCAACAGCGTCAGGTAAGTTCCCCAAATTAAAACTAATATAAACTGCCGGTCTTTGCGGTGCAGCAATACGGCCGCCATTGTCATTGTCAAACCTACAAACATCAGCATTAACTGCAAATCTCGCTGGGGAGGCACAATGTATTTCCCAATTTGCACTAAGCCACTGAAGTAAATGCAGCCGACAACACCAACTACAGCCAGCACTGCCAAAATCGCGGGATGAGGCAACAAAGAAATAGCATCAAAACGTTCTTCTGCTTCCTCTTTGACTGGTTCTGGTGGCAGCCACAATTGCTCCCAAACTTCAGCGAGATAACTGCCAACGGCAAGAGCAAAAGCTGGATAAATTGGCAACACATACCACGGCAATTTAGTAGTCATCACAGAAATAGCCAGCAGATATACTCCAGTCCAAACCAATACTAATTTTGGCCCTGGAAAACTGCGATTTTCCCAACTCAAACGCAGCCCTTGCAGCCAAAATAACTGCCACGGCCAAGCTAATTTTAAAATTTCTAAAAGATAATACCAGGGCGGGCCTTTGTGACTGCTAACAGGTTCCGAAATGCGCCGGAAAGATTCGTTAATTAAATTAGCGTGGATGAAATATTGGCCGTAGTGCAGCCATTGGGCAAAATACCAAGCGGCTACTGGCAATGTTCCGATCGCGAATCCGCCCCAAAGATACCCAGAAGTGAGGAGTCGCGGGGTATCCCAAACCAAAAAAATACAGCCCATCCCAGCCAGCAGCAGCCCCAACATCACGCCCTTAGTCAGGCAAATGAGTCCGAACCCAATCCCCGCGCCCAAAGCGTAGCGCAAGTCGCGGCGCGATCGCAGCAAACACCACATCGCCACCAGCAAAAAACACAAAACCGCCCCATCCAACATCGCCAAACGTCCGTGCCGCACCACCGGTAACAGCGTCAGATAAACGAGGGCAGAAAAAATGGCGATCGACCGTCTGGGAAACAACTCCCTGCCAATGGCGTAAAGCAAGGGCACTGAAGCGGCTGTCAGCATCGCCGGTACCAACCTCGCCGTCAATTCGCTGACACCGCCGACGGCAAAACACAGCCCGATCAGCCAGTGTACCAGCGGCGGTTTGTTGAAATAAGGCATTGAGTCGATCGTCGGATACAGCCAATTTAAGTTGCCGCGCCAAATTTCGCGACTTACTTGCGCTGCAATGCCTTCATCCCAATCCCGCAAAGCCGCGCCGCCCAGATTCAGCCCGAAAATCAGCACTGCAGCCAACAGAAAAGCCAGCATCCACACTTTGTCTGTAAAGCTGTCATTCCAGCGATTTTTCAGTTTGCGGCCCGGGAATGGAAAGATTTCTGACATAAGTTAAGAGAGTTTTGAGCGTCCCAAACTGAGGGTAAACTTAGACAGCAGCTATTTGCGACTAGGAAAATACCATGAACTTGCCTGTAATTATAGATATTATCATTGGCTTAGTCTTTATCTACCTGACTTTAAGCTTGCTAGCTTCGGAAATTCAGGAACTGATTGCTACTGTTTGGCAGTGGCGGGCGGAACATTTAAAGAAGTCGATCGAAGTGCTAATTTCTGGAGGCAGCGAAGGCGCGAAAGATCCCCTGCAATTTAAGCGAGTCGGACAGTTGGCCCATGCGATTTACGCCAATCCGATTATCAAGGATTTAAATCAGGGAGCGAAAGGCCTTTTATCAGAGGGATTTCGCTCTGTTACGCACCGCATGGGGGATTTGTACCACGGAGTTACGGGTACTAAAAATGTTTTCGGCAATAAATCCAGCGGGCCTTCTTATATTCCAGCAGAGTGTTTTTCTGCTAGCCTTTTGGAGACTTTAAAGGTTTCTAGTTTGCTCAGCTCTATCTCTAAAACTAGATTGGAAAAATTTAAAGATTTACAATTAGCACAAATTCACCATATTGGAGAAAATCTGAGTTTGCCGGATGCTACTAAACCGATTATTGAGCAAGAATTTAGGTGGCTGACTGCGGAGTTCAATCGAGTTGTTGAAGATTATCAAAACAATTTAGCAAGTTTGAACAACAGCTTAGATCGGATGTCGGAAAAGCTAGGATTTTATATTAAAGATTCTCAGGTTTATCTACCAGAAACAGAGCTAGCAGGGAGAGAATTTCAGAGGCAGATGGCATTTGTCAAGGCTCGTTTTGACAGCAAAATTGAGCGGGTGGCGCTGCTGGGGCAACTGCAACCGAGTTTCAGCAATCTGTTAAATAGTGTTAAAAAAAGTCAAGATACGGTAGCAGAAATTATGGAGATCAAAGAGGAGAGTCCGATTTATCAACAAATTCAAGAAACCTTGGACAGTATGCCAGAATCTTTGAAACGCAGCCTTTATATTTTAGCGCAGCGCGCTGAAAAAAGTGGCGGAGATACTCAAGAGCAGTTGCAGCGGTTTCAGAAAGAAATTGAAATTTGGTTTGACCAATCGATGGAGCGGGCTTCTGGCGTGTACAAGCGGAATGCCAAAGGGGTGGCGATTTTGCTCGGAACTGCGATCGCAGTCGCTGCTAATGCTGATAGCATTCATATTATTAATCGGTTGTCGAAGGATTCGATGTTGCGATCGACTGTTAATTTGTACGCTGAGCAGTTGGTGGAAAACAATGCTAAGACTAAATCAAATAATTTAACCAGTCTGGCAAAAGTTCAACAGGATGTCGATCGAGCTTTGGATCGGGTAGCTTTGCCTTTTGGATGGAGCGAACAGAACAGCTTAGAACGAGATAAGCAGGGGAATTTATTGTGGTCGGCTTTGATTGCAAGATTGTTTGGTTGGATATTGAGCGGTGTAGCTATTTCTATGGGGGCTGCTTTTTGGTTTGAAGCGCTCAACAAGATTATTAATATTCGCAATGCAGGGAAAAAACCGCCATCTTCCACAGAATCTTGAGGGGTGCAGTTGCGAGGCCAATCAACTAACTGTCATACCCTTTTAGATTTTAGATTTTAGACGGGGGCATGACTGAAGACTATCGAGGTTTGAAGCACCGGCTTACAGTTGGATTCTTTTGTCAAAGTGGTATCACGGATAGGATACGAGATCGATCGGTAATTGCGCGTTTGCCGGAAGTAAGGGAAAACACGCAGAATATAAATTCCGTGCGATCGCGGATGGCAGTGCAGCAGAAATAGGGGAAACTGATAGATAGGTTAAATCAGAATGGGCGAAATAAACAAGGTCGCTGGCAGTTTCAGAAGCTCTGACTCCAAGGCTGTATCTACCGCTAAACTCACTTTTGGAGGACGGAATATGTTGACTTCTTTAAGGGAAACGACTCGCGCCTCGGAATACGCAAAATCCCCATCCAAAAGCTTTGTGTTCAAAGACTCCAGCATCAATGAAGGTGGATATTTTGTTTCCAGAATTTTGGCTGGGGAATCTGACTGCATCGAGAAAATTACCTCTGCACTTCAAAAATCTGCCTCTATCCTTAGAGAGATTGACAAAGTTGGCTCGACTTGTGGCGACCGCTCGAACCAACTGCAATTAGGCTTTGTTATCCTCAGTTCAGATTACCTGGAACCATACAAAAGTCAATTGCCAAAATCGCATAGTTCTCTGACTCAAAACAGCGGATTTGGTTCGTGTTATCCCGATCGACGAGATAGCGATACACTCAGCAACGGCGGTGGGCGCGATCGACTGTTTGCTAATTAAGGAGAGTGATTTAATGGAGGGTGTGGAATCTACCGAGGGCGACTGGACCCGAATGCAATTGTAATTAGGGAGGCAGGCGCGATCGCAATCCACGATTCTATCTGACTCAACCTGCAATCATATTAATTCGCACTGAATAATTTGAATCGCGTTTGTAGTGAGGTGTGCAGTCCTCAAAGTGTCCGTACCAGCCCATAAGTCAATTGATTTCCAGCGATAGGTTCCACTTAATATTAGACCGTTTTGACTGTTAGTAAATGCGACAAAACCTCCTGGTAATAAGTATTTGGGTGTATCGCCAACCTAGCAGCTTCAAAGCATAGAGAAGTATTCAAAATCTACATAATTCAGTTTTCCCTTGGATGAAATACAGCTAGGGAAACTCTAGTGCATTGTGCCGATAAGTCAAATTTCACAATCAAATAAAAACTACTAAATATAAGAGGAGTTATTCGGGGGTGAATAACCTCCAGTATTTCCGCATCCTTCTACTCAGGCTACTATTAGCAAAATAAGGTCAAAAAAATTGGGAGCATCTCAATGAAAGCAGCCCTCCGCTTGAAATTGGAGCTAGGAGTCAGGAGTCAGGAGGAAAGAGGAAAGAGGAAGAAAAGAAGGCAGGAGCCAGAATAAGTGTTTTTACAAATATGAGATGCTCCCAAAAAATTGGATAATCGAACCTAGATTTATTTCAAGATTTCAGATTAATATTGCGATCTATTTCCATAGGTAGAGGTTGCAATTTCGATTTTGGTAAAGAAGCAACAGGCAAATGCAAATTAAAATAAATCAATAATTATTTAAAAAAAAGGGTTACATCTACAAATTTGGTGTTAATATATAATTAAATAAGCCTGATGAGATTGCTCCGGGGTGTATCTACTAATAATGCCCTTAATGGAGTCTCCAATATGAGTTCTACATTCGCTCAAGTTAACTCACAATCTTCTTTAGAAAAACGCCCGCTGCGCTCCTTAGTCTTCATTGACTCCGGCGTGGAAGATTACGAGTCAATTGCAGCGGGAGTGCTGCCGGGACAGCAGGTAGTAATACTCGATCGCACCAAAAACGGCATCGCACAAATCACCTCGGAGATGGAAAAGTACGCCTCTACTAAGGGGGCGATAGACTCGGTTCACATTATTTCTCACGGCAGTTCTGGCAGCCTACAATTAGGCAATACCGCTCTGGGTTCAGATAACATAGAGCAATACAAAAGCCAGTTGGAAAATTGGCAAAGTTCACTAGCCGCACAAGCAGACATCATGCTGTACGGCTGCGATGTAGCCGCCGATACAGGTGCTAATTTCGTCGATCGGTTCAGTCAATTAACCGGGGCTGACGTTGCGGCATCCACCAACACAACTGGCAAGGGCGGCGACTGGAATTTAGAATTTGCTAAGGGCCAAATTGAAACTGACTTAGCCTTGCAGCCAGAGGCTATGGCAAGTTACCGAGGTAATTTAGCTGCGATCGCAGTAACTAACAATAGCGATAGCGGGCCCGGTTCATTAAGGGCCGCGATCGCCACCGCTGTTGCAGGGGATACAATTACCTTCGCTCCAGGTTTAGCCAACCAAACCATTACTCTCACCAGCGGTCAACTCGATATTCCCGTTGGCAAAAACATCACCGTTGACGGCGCAGCAGCACCCGGTTTAACCATCAGCGGCAACAACGCATCCCGCGCCTTTTTTGTCAATGCCAACGTTGCGACTGCTACCAATTTTGTCGTCAAAAACCTGATTGTTGCTAACGGCAAAACTACCGATCGAGGTGGTGCGATCGGCACAACCGACGAAGTAAACCTCACAGTAGAAAAGGTTCAGTTCAACAACAACGTCGCCGATAAAGGCGGTGGCGCAATTTTCGGCAATTTCAACAATACCCTGACTGTTACCGACAGTAAATTCAACGGCAACGCAGCCACCGCAGCTAACGATGAACGCGGTGCAGGTGCGATCGGCTTTTTGAGTTTCAAAACTTTTACAGTTACCAACAGCGAATTCACCAACAACAAAGGAATTAACGGCGGAGCAATTAACAGCCTTCAAGGTAAGCTGACAATTGACAACTCCCGATTCATCGGCAACGACACCACCGCAGCCGTTTACGCAACAGGCCAAGATAATCCGTTTTTAAGGGGTTTTGGCGGCGCAGTTTACACAGACAGAGCCAGCAATCCGAGCGAAGCTTCCGGCACAATTAAGATTACCAATAGCGTCTTTCAAGACAATAAAGGTCGAGGTGAAGGAGGCGCAGCTTATTTGTTCACCGGCAGCCAAGACAAGGTTATTTTGGAAAAGAGCACCTTCCAAAATAACGAAATTCTGCCGCTACCCAACGGTGGAAATCCTGGAAACGGTGGTGGGGTAACGATTTTGAGCGACAGCACCAACCAGGGATTGACCGTTACCAGCACCACCTTTGCGGGCAACAAAGCCGGCAATCAAGGTGGCGGCCTGTGGACGCGCAATGCCCCTGCTACGATTACTAACAGTACGTTTTCTGGCAATTCCACGGCGTTTGCTGCTGGTGATTTCAACAAACTCGGCGGTGCAATGACTCTTGGTGCACCCACAACTATTGTTAACACGACGATCGCCGATAATTCTGCAGGCTGGGTTGGTGGAGGTATCTTCGCCGATGCCAATAATGTCACCCTCAAAAACACGATTCTTTCCAACAATACAGCGGCTAACGGAGGAAACCCTTGGGGCATTCAACAACACGCCACCGCCCAATATAGCGATCTAGGAGGGAATTTTCAGTGGCCGGTGATTAGCACCGATACCAAGGTGACGACCAGTGTGACGGTCGCAGACCCCTTACTCGGCCCTTTGCAAAACCTGAACGGCGCTTTAGTCAGGCCGCTGCTGGCAGGAAGTCCGGCAATTGATACAGGGATTGCCACTGGCGCACCTGCTACGGATCAGCGCGGTGTGACTCGTCCTCAAGATGGTGACAGCATTCCAGGTGCGATCGTCGACAGCGGCTCTTTTGAATTGGGAGGTAGTGTCGTCCCGGTGCCAACACCAACTCCGACGCCGACTCCGACGCCCGCGCCGACTCCTACTCCCACACCGACTCCGGCGCCGACTCCGACGCCCGCGCCGACTCCTACTCCCACACCAACTCCGGCGCCGACTCCGACGCCCGCGCCGACTCCTACTCCCACACCGACTCCGGCGCCGACTCCTACTGAGACTCCCACACCCACACCGGAACCGACTCCGACACCCACACCTGCGCCGACACCCACACCGGAACCGACTCCGACACCGGAACCGACTCCCACACCTGCGCCGACACCCACACCGGAACCGACTCCGACACCCACACCTGCGCCGACACCCACACCCACACCTGCGCCGACTCCGCCGCCAACACCAACTCCCGCACCGACTCCAACTCCGGCCCTAGATGATTGCCTACTCGATAGCCTCAACGCCCCGCAACTAGATCCTGCCACCATCACCCCCAACCCCGTCCAACAAACTATCAACGGTGGCGAGGATAGCGATTTCATCATGGGCGGCGGCATCAACGACTCAATTAACGGACTTGTAGGCAACGACACTCTTTACGGCATGGGCGGCAATGACAACATTGACGGCGGCGCTGATAACGACTCAATCTTCGGCAATGGAGGCAGCGATTTCATCTCTGGAGGCGCTGGCAACGATACCATCTACGCTGGCAAAGATAATGACACTGTTGTCGGTGGTGAGGGCGACGACTTGTTGAGGGGAGATTTAGGAAATGATACAGTTGCCGGTGGCGTTGGCAACGACACCATTTTCGGCGGTAAAGATGACGATATCTTGCTGGGTGAAGATGGAGACGACTACATTTTAGGCAACTTAGGAAATGACACAATTAATGCTGGAAATGGCAACGATACAGTGTTTGGCAATGAAGGTGCAGACCTGATGTTTGGCAAGGAGGGAAATGACACGCTGTACGGCGGCAAAGAAAACGACAGTCTCGATGGCGGTGATGGCAACGACTTACTGTTCGGCGGCAATGACAACGATGTCCTCTGTGGCGACATCGGTAACGATACCCTGTACGGCGGCAAAGGCAACGATATTCTCAGCGGCGGTGCTGGGGACGATTTCCTTTCCGGGGATTTTGGGGACGATACTTTGACAGGCGGTTCGGGAAATGATGTGTTTTTCCTCAATCAAAGTGTGGGTAGCGACATCATTAATGATTTCCGCAGGGGAGAGGATTTAATTGGGTTGAGTTCTGATTTGAGTTTCAATCAACTCAGTATTACTTCCAGCAACAATCAAACTTTGATTACTGTGACGGACACCAATCAATTGTTGGCGAAGCTTAACAATATTACCCCGGGTCTTCTCACCGCTAGCGATTTCACTCAGGTAACAATCTAACTGCCTGGGGTAGGCTGCGCCATAAGCAGCCCGCCCGCTTAGAAGTGGTGAAGAAAGCTCTCAAACTCCTGAAATTTGGGGATGACACTAGCGCCGCCCGCCCCTACGGGGGCTTCGCCAACGAATAGGAGCGATCGATCTGATTCTTTTCAACAGCGATCGGTAATAAATCTTGTTTATTGCCGATCGCCCACACCTAGAATGAGGCACATCCGTATATTGCGATCCCGAGCTGGCTAGCCATAAGCAGCGCCCGAATAAAGCCAGATTTCTCAACCACTAAATTTCAGATTTTTGCTAACTTTTTTCCTACCTGGAAAAAAGTTAAACGAATCAAATCTTTAGGCAATTTTCCTGGTTTTATCTAATGTGAATGTATCAGGTACTAGCTAGAGCAATTGTCAGCAATTCGGAACCCAGAAAAAATTTTATGAATTTTACATGACCAAGACTTTCAAAGGTGGTACCCGCCACGCGATCGATCGGTGGAATCAATCCCAAATCGAAAATCGAAAATCCTCAAGAAAGAGAATTGATCCCTGGGGTCAATCTAAAATCTAAAATCTCAAATCGCGCAATCGAATGACCGAGGCTTTCAAATGGTTTGATGTACTACTTATCTCGCTAACGGTGTGTATGGCAACTCTACATAGAGAGGTTCCCGGTACCCGACTATTTACATTACGTCTTCTGCTGCAGTTAATTGCTATAAAAATCGCAATTTTCACACAGCTTAAGCTGATTGGGGAGACAAGTATCGGATTTCAATTAGGGATAAACTTAAAGTTTTCAACTAAATTTTAATTTCCCCTATCGAGCACCGAGGTTTTAATTCTGCCTTCTGCATCTCTAGCCTTCTGCTTTCAAGGTGAATCTACCAGCAAATAATAAACATTCTCATGGGTATGCAAAATGAGTTCAACTTTTGCCAGCAACATGGATTCACAGTCTGTTCTCCGCAATGCTAGTTCTAAATCTATTGTCTTCATTGATTCCGGTCTAGATGACTATCAAACTCTGGCGGGTGGCGTGCTTCCCGGTGGAGAGATCGTCATTTTAGATAAAAATGGTAACGGAGTCGAGCAAATTACTGCGAAACTGCAAGCAATTTATGCTGCGGGGGAAACTGTAGACCAAGTTCACGTTTTTTCTCACGGCAATTCTGGCAGCTTGCAGCTAGGTTCTGCAACGCTGACTTCGGATAATTTGCCGCAATATGA
This sequence comes from Microcoleus sp. F8-C3, assembly GCA_036704825.1. GTDB lineage: Bacteria > Cyanobacteriota > Cyanobacteriia > Cyanobacteriales > Microcoleaceae > Microcoleus. The sequence goes on from JAUBSN010000025.1 coordinate 14,396, forward strand.
AAGCCAGTTGCAAGGGTGGCGAAATGCGCTAAGCGACAAAGCCGATATTGTGCTTTACGGTTGCGATGTGGCTGCGGGTTCGGGAAGCGATTTTGTCGATCGCCTGGGCGAGTTAACCGGGGCTGATATTGCGGCATCTAGCGATCGCACTGGCCGCGGAGGTAACTGGAATTTGGAGTTTGCCAAGGGTGATATTGAAGCACCCAGTGCCTTGACTCCAGAGGCAATGGCGGATTATCAAGGGACTTTAGCAACTATTACCGTTACTAACACTAATGATAGCGGGCCGGGTTCCTTGAGAGATGCGATCGCCTCCGCAGCAGCCGGCGATACGATTCAATTTGCCTCCACTCTTGCCAGCCAAACAATTACTCTTACTTCCGGTCAACTTGTCATCAACAAAAACTTGACAATTGATGCAGTTGGTGCAGCGAATTTAACCATCAGCGGCAACAATGCTTCGCGGGTAATCCGCACAGAAGGTGCAACAAATGTTACTCTAAAAAACCTGATTGTTGCCAATGGCAAAGTTTCTGGAACCGATCCGAATAGTGAGGCAACTAGCGCAGGTGGCGGCATTCAAACAGGAGGTAGCAGCACTTTAACTTTAGAAAATTGCCAAGTCAATAATAATGTGGCCGGTTTTGGTGGCGGCATTTACACGGGTTTCCGCAGCACGACGACTGTAATTAACAGCAAGTTTAGCGACAATGACGGTTCGCTAGCGGATAATACCGAACGCGGTGGCGGCGCGATCGCCACTAAAAGCGGCGGTGTTCTGACTATCACAGATAGCGAATTTACCAACAACAAAGGCAGCTACGGCGGTGCTGTTAATAACCTGTTGGGCAGCATGACGATCGAAAACTCTAAATTCACAGGCAACCGCACAGAGAAAGGCGTTGGCGGGGCAGTTTACGTCGATGGCGCTAATGCTTCGGGACCGAATGCAACCCCCGGCCCAGTTGCCGGAACTATTGCTATCCGCAACAGCGTTTTTGATGGCAATATCGGAGCGAGAGAAGGAGGAGCAGGATTTTTATTTGGCTATCTTCAAGATAAGATAGTTTTGGAAAATAGCACATTTGTTAACAATAAAGCTGTTAAGGATTTAGCCGGAGTTGGAGGTTCCGGAGGTGCAATTCGTCACGGAAATGTGGATCTTACGGTAACAAACTCCACTTTTGCTAACAACCAAGCTGAAGATAATGGGGGCGGTTTGTGGGCAGGAGGGAATGGAAATATCGGCATTGTCAACAGTACATTTTCCGGCAACACCGCTGCTAAGCAGGGCGGAGCAATGGTTGTCGCTAACAGAGATTCCTTTTCGACTAACATCGTCAATTCGACTTTTGCTAAGAATACCGCTGAATTTTCTGGAGGTATTGCTACTTTTAACGACCCGGTGAAATCGCCAATTACTGTCAAGAATTCTATTTTTGATAGGAATACGGCAAGTAACTCTTTTAAAACCAGGCAGCACACTGGACGGGAGCTCATCGATGGCGGAAACAATCTTCAATTTCCCGCTAAACTGACGGTGGGAGATCCTAATGATAGTAATGTTACGGCAAATGTGACGATCGCAGACCCCTTACTCGGCCCTTTGGAAAATATTAACGGCGCTTTCGTGCTGCCGCTGCTAATAGGAAGTCCGGCCATTGATACGGGTACTGGTGCGGGCGCGCCGGCGACAGATGGGCGCGGTGTGAGTCGCCCTCAAGACGGTGATAATAACGGAAGTGCGATCGTTGATATAGGCGCTTACGAATTTAACCCTACAGTCACGCCCACCCCAACTCCAACTCCGACTCCAACGCCGACTCCAACTCCCACTCCCACTCCGACTCCCACTCCCACGCCGGAACCAACTCCGACTCCCACTCCCACTCCGACTCCCACGCCCACACCCGAACCAACTCCCACGCCCACACCCGAACCGACACCAACTCCCACGCCAACTCCGGTATTAGATGATTGCCTACTCGATAGCCTCAACCCTCCGCAACTAGATCCTGCCACCATCACCCCCAACCCCGTCCAACAAACTATCAACGGCGGCGACACTACCGACTTCATCATGGGCGGTGTCATCAACGATTCAATTAACGGACAAGCCGGCAACGACACTCTTTACGGCATGGGCGGCAATGACAACATCCAAGGCGCAGCAGATAACGACTCAATCTTCGGCAATGAAGGCAGCGATTTCATCTCTGGCGACGCTGGCAACGATACCATCTACGCTGGCAAAGATAATGACACTGTTGTCGGTGGCGAGGGCGACGACTTTTTGAGGGGAGATTTAGGAAATGATACAGTTGCCGGCGGCGTTGGCAACGACACCATTTTCGGCGGCAAAGATGACGATATCTTGCTGGGTGAAGATGGAGACGACTACATTTTAGGCAACTTAGGAAATGACACAATTAATGCCGGAAATGGCAACGATATTGCCTTTGGCAATGAAGGTGCAGACCTAATTTTTGGCTTATTGGAACATGACACGCTTTACGGTGGCAAAGAAAACGACAGTCTCGATGGCGGTGAGGGTAACGACTTGCTGTTCGGCGGCAATGACAACGATGTGCTCTGCGGTGACATCGGTAACGATAGCCTGTACGGCGGCAAAGGCAACGATATTCTCAGCGGCGGCAGCGGTGCTGATTTCCTCAGTGGCGATGTTGGGGACGATACTTTGACAGGCGGTTCGGGAAATGATGTGTTTTTCCTCAATCAAAGTGTGGGTAGCGACATCATTAATGATTTCCGCAGGGGAGAGGATTTAATTGGGTTGAGTTCTGATTTGAGTTTCAATCAACTCAGTATTACTTCCAGCAACAATCAAACTTTGATTACTGTGACGGACACCAATCAATTGCTGGCGAAGCTTAACAATATTACCCCGGGTATTCTCACCGCTAGCGATTTCATTACTCTGTAGTTATTTTACTAAATCCGGTTTGGCTATACCCTCGATCGTTCTGCGTATCATTCGGCGGTTGAAACCGCTACTAAACAAACGAAGTCCGCCTTTGCAGACAGAGAGATCGAGGGAGTAGTTAAGCCGGATTTATTATAGCATATTTCCATAAAAAGTTGCCAAACATGATAAATATCCTCTAATCTTCTGATGCTCTAGCCCACACATATTAATCTACAATTCCTAATAAAGCGGACTTGATATTATTCCGTTTTAATCCGATCGCACAAATGTTTGTCCTCTTCCTTCACTTCGGCATTGGTTCGCAGGTAATCTCGAACGCGATCGCAAGCATAAGCCAGTTCATCGAGTTGGAGAATGCGTGCCAAATCCCACAAAATAATTGTGCGATCGTCCCCAACAGAAGCAATCTGTTTGCCATCGGGACTAAACGCCACCGCCCAAACATTCCCCTCATGTCGGGTTAGCGTCGTTATTTCCGTGCCGTCGGTTTTCCAGAGTTTGACTGCGCCAGATGCGCCTCCCGCCACCAGCATTTCACCGTCTGGACTGAAATCAACCGCCATCATGCCTCTAGCATTTCCCTTGATGGTTTTGAGCAACGCGCCATCGATCGTCCAGAGTTTAATTGTGTCATCCGTGCTCGCACTTGCCAAAGTCCGACCGTCTGGACTGACAGCCACTTCCCAAATTCCACTGCTGTGACCTTTCAAAGTCTTGGAAAAGCGACCGTCCAAACTCCACAACCGAACTGTGGCATCTCCACTGACGGAAACCAGCTTCTTTCCGTCGGGGGTAAAGTCCACATCGTAAACCCTAGCCTGATGTCCTGCGAACGTTCTGAGCAAAGTGCCGTCGGGCTTCCACAGTTTCACAGTTTTGTCGTCACTTGCAGAAGCCAGTAGCTGACCGTCTGGACTGGCGGAGACATCCCAAACGTTCGCCCCATGTCCTGTTATAGTTTTCAGCAGCGTCCCGTCAAACTGCCAGAGTTTAATCGTTTTATCTGTACCTGCGGAAGCGAGTACACGCGAGATATCTTCTTTGGCAAAGTTTGCAGGAGAGATGAAAGCAACGGAGTAAATGGGAGCCTTGTATCCCGCAAAAGACTTCAGCAACGTACCGTCTTTTGCCCACACTTTGAAGCTGCCATCCGAACTGGCTGAACCGAGCATCTGACCGTCCCGGCTGAAGTCCACATCCCAAATGACGCCGCTATGTCCGTGCAGGACTTTCGAGAAAGGGTTTGTCGGGTTCCAGAAGCGGACGGTACTGTCGTCGCTGACGGAGACAGCGATTTGAGTGTTGGGAATAAAGGTAACGCCGCGAATTCCAGATTGATGCCCTTTGAGGACTTTCAAAAGCGTCCCGTCCGGCTTCCAGAGGTTGATGGTTCCGTCGGCGCTGGCGGAAACAATGACATCGCCTGAATTGCTGACGGCAATTTCCAACACTTCCGAACTCTGACCCTTGAGAGTGGAGAGCAGCGTTCCGTCGAGTTGCCAGATTTTAACCGTGTTGTCAGCGCTGGCAGAGAGAATAGCGAGACGTTTTGTGCCGTCACTGTCTGCGAGGAAGGCGAACTTAACGTCCCAAACAGCACCCGCGTGTCCTTTCAAAGTTCTCACCAGTTTGCCGTCTAGAGTCCAGACTTTGACCGTACCGTCGATGCTGCCAGAGGCGAGCAGGTTTCCATTCGGACTGAAGGCAAGACCCCAAACCCCACCTTGATGTCCGCTTAGGGTCTCGATCGGTTTGCCATTAAAGTCCCACAGGCGAATCGTGCTGTCTTCGCTGGCAGTGGCAATGCGATCGCTGGGACTGACGGTCATGTCCCATATCGCAGCGCTGTGTCCCCGAAAGGTTTTGAGGAGCTTGCCTTCCCGACTCCACAGATAGATGTTGCCGTCCACGCTGGATGTGACCAGGCGCTGGCTGTCGGAACTGAATTTGAGCGCGAAGACACCCGCTGGGTGTTGCAGGTTGTGGAGCAGCGTACCGTCTTGCTGCCACAGCTTGACTGTTCGGTCAGTGCCTCCAGTGGCGATGAGTTGGGCATCTGGGCTGACATCAAGGCCCAGAACAAAGCTGGAATGCCCCGTCAGGCGATTGAATTCTGCCGTTCCGTAGATGGCTTGTTGCAGCACTTGCCGAACTTGCGATTGCGCCGAGCGCAGCGCCAAAGGCGATCGCAATTGGGGGCCCGAATTAGGGAGGCCCTCAAGCCTGCGTCTGGCTTTGATGGCGGTGACGAGGGCATCTAATCGCTGTTGGGAGGCGAATTGCCCTGTGGAGGAAATGCTGAGGGCTTGAATTTCACTGATGCGGGCTTGCTGTTCGCTCGTGACGGCGCGATGATATTGCCAGAGGGCGAAAATGGTGGATGCGATCGCCACTATCAGCGCCCCACTCAACGCTGCAATAAACTTGCGCTGTCGCTTGGCTGTCTTTCTTTCATAAGCTACGCGCTTGCGTTCTTCTACCAGTCGCGCTTCGACTTCTTTTACTCTTTCTGCTTCCAGTGCTTGCTGCATTTCCAGCCTGTCTAATTCACCAGAAGCAGCTAAAAAGTGATAGTCCAAATCGCTCAAACTTTTTCCCTGCGCCCAGTAGGAAGCGTCTTTTAGGGCTTGTCCGCGCAACAATCGCGATTCATCCTGTTGTTTTGAAGCGATCCAAGCGTTGAAAACTTGGGAATAAGGGCGCAGTTGCCCTAACTGTTTTTCTACCCATTCCAGGTTAAATACTTCTTGATAAATCGGGTTTCTTATCTTCAACAAACCTTGTTTTTTGACTGCCAAACCCGATAGCAGCAGTTCGATCTGCTCTCGACTATCATCGGCTTCAATTTCACTTCCTTGTAAGAGCTGCTGATAGATGCCTAAGCTACGTCCAGTGCGTTGCTCGTTGCGAAGAATGCGATCGCGTATCGTTTTCAGATGCTCTGGCTCATCTTGCGATTCCCAATTATGGATGATGTTTTCTCTCACCACCGATTCCACAAAAAATCCTTCTGTTCCCCGTGGTATTTTTAAATCACCCCTGTGGGCTTCTCGCACCATTTTTACTACTAATTCACATATTTTTTGGGTTAAAAATGGCTGCCCTTCCGTCCAGTCTAAGATTTCTTTGAGAACTGCCTGCGGATTGGCTATGACATTTTCTAGCCCTTTCGCTAATGGTTGCGCTTCTTCTAAGCTAAATCCTGACAAATCGATTGCCACTCCGATATTAAAAGGTGTCCGATTTTTATCAGCGATTAAATCGCTGGGTGTAGCTACTCCAAAAATCGCGAAGGTAATCCGGTTGTATTCTGGATTAATTGCTCGTTGGTTGTAACAATAACGAATCAATGCGAAAAAGTCATCCACGGCAAAATCTAAGCTTAAAATACTATCTATCTCATCGACAAATATAAAAATTCGCTCCTTCGGAAATCTGGTCAATAAAATATTCTCAATAAATTGACTCAATCTTTGCAAGAGAGAAACTTCTTCTTGTTCTTGCCACCAAGTTTTTAAATTAACTTGTCCTAATAAATTAAAGCTGCGCCACAAATCGCCAACGATTCCTTTGTACCACTGTAAAGGAGTAATGTTTTCGCTGCCGATGCGGGTCATGTCGATCGTGCTGCATTGAAATCCTTCGGCTTGCAGTCGGTGCAGGGTGCGGACTAATAGGGAAGATTTGCCCATTTGTCGGGAGTTGAGGACGTAGCAAAACTCGCCACGTTTTAAGGCTTGATAAAGTTCGATATCTGCTTGTCGTCGGACATAGGTAGGTGCATCACTAGCGAGACTGCCACCAATTTGGTAAGAGTAATCTTTCATAATTGATAGTTCATGGTTTCGGATAATTTAACGATCGCCCGCTCGATCGCACAAATGCCTGTCCTCCTCCTTCACTTCAGCATTTGTTCGCAAATAATCTCGGATGCGATCGCATCCAGAGGCTAGTACCCGATCTAACTTTACACTCTGCTCTAAATTCCAGAGAATTACTGTTTTATCCTCAGAAGCAGAAGCAAGGGTTTTGCCATCAGAACTAAAAGCTAAAGACCCCACCCGTGCGCTATGTCCAATTAAAGTGGTAATCTCATTGCCGTCACGTTGCCAAAGTTTAATCGTACCGTCACTACCACCTGTAGCGATCGTTTTATTGTCAGGACTAAAAGCCACACTCCAAATTCCAGAGGTATGTCCCTTGAGAGTGTGTAGCAACTTACCATCACGACTCCAAAGTTTAGCCGTTTTGTCATCACTCGCCGAAACCATCACCTTGCCGTCAGGGCTGAAAGCTACACCAAAAACTAAACTACTGTGACCTTGAATGGTCTTAATTAACGTACCATTAAGCCGCCAAAGCTTAACTGTCTTATCTCCACTTGTGGAGGCAATAACCTTCCCGTCAGGACTAAAAGCTACCCCCCAAACCCCAGCTTTATGTCCTCTGAGGGTAGTCAATTGGGTTCCGTCTAACTGCCAAAGTTTCACAGTCCTATCCCCACTTGAAGAAGCTATAATTTTGCCGTCAGGACTAAAAACAACTCTCCTCATATCAACTTCTGCTGGGAGAGTCCTCAATAAAGTGCCATCAGGACTCCAAAGTTTAACTGATTTGTCTGCACTAGCTACAGCAATAATCTTGTTATCGGGACTGATAGCAACACCACTAAAAGCAGAGTTACGCCCCTCCAAGCGCCTCAGCAACTTACCGTTTCTGTGCCAAAGGAAAACCTCGTTTCCACTTGATGAAACCATTAATTCTTGATTCTTACTTAAAGCCACTCCCCAAACCCCAGCAGTATGTCTTCGCAGAATTGTCAGCAAGGAGTTACTGAATCTCCAGAGTTTAACAGTGCCATCAAAAGAAGTCGAGGCGAGATATTCTCCATTATAACTAAATGAAAGATCGCTAATTGCGCTGCCATGTGCTTTGATCGTGGTGAGTAAGGTGCCGTGAATGTTCCAGAGTTTGAGTGTTTGGTTGTCAGAACCAGAGGCGATAGTCTCTCCATCGGGACTAAAAGCTAATGCCTGAATTCCTGCATCATGGGCGGCAATTGTTCTTAACAAAGTGCCGTCACGCTTCCAGAGTTTAATAGTACCGTCTCCAGTGCCGGCAGCGATCGCCTGACTATCAGGACTAAAAGCAATGGATAAGACTGGAGATTGATTGGGTGAAAGCGTTTTCAGCAAGGTGCCATCACGTCGCCAAATTTTTACAGTGCTATCTTCAGAAGCGGAGGCAATGAACTTTCCATCAGGGCTAAAAACTGCTTTCCGAACTACGCCAAGATGCCCTGTTAATGTCTTAAATAATGTGCCATTGCGCCGCCAAATTTTTACCGTACTATCTTGGGAAGCTGAGACAATTAATTCTCCATCTGGGCTAAATTTGACGCTGTAAATTGGAGCTTTATGTCCTGTAAGAGTGTGTAGTAGTGCTGCTTTATCTGTGCTACTGTTAAGCTGCCAGAGTTTAATTGTTAAGTCTCCACTCCCCGAAGCGATAAGCTGACGATCGGGATCGATAGCAACTCCGATAACGGGTGCTATGTGAGCTTTGAAAGTGCTAATTAATCTGCCGTCTTGATGCCAAATTTGCAGCTCCCCGTCGCTTGTCCCCACAGCGATAATCTCATCATCAGGACTAATAGCTAAGGAATTCATCCAACCACTATTTCCTGAAAAACGGTTATATTCAATTGCTCCATAAATTGCTCGGCGTAGCGCCGATTCAACCATGCCATTTGTCGGGCTATCTGTGCCGTTTAATAGTTGTAGTTCTTTTCTGGCTTTTAGGGCTTCTATTAAGGCATCTAACCGCTTATCTAAGGCAAATAGGGTTTCGGAATACCGCGTTATGCTTTGAATTTTACCAATTTTTTCGTTGCGTTGGCTTTGAGTGGCTTGATGATATTGTGAAAAGGCGATCGCTCCCAATCCTAAAGCTAAGATTAATGCCATACTTAGTGTTACTATAAAGTGTTTTTGTCGTTTGGCATTTTTTTTCTGCTCTACCAGTCGGGCTTCTATTTCTCTAACTCGTTCTGCTTCTAGTGCTTGTTGCACTTCGATTCGGTCTAATTCTTCACTTTGGGATAAAAACTGATAATCTAGGTCGCTTAAACTTTTGCCTCGCGCCCAATATTGAGCTTCTTTCAACGCTTGTCCCCGCAATAGGCGCGATTTATCTTGTTGTTTGGCAGCCAACCACGCATCTAAGTTTTGCGAGTAAGGACGTAGTAATCCTAATTTGCTTTCGATCCATTCGCTGTCAAAAACTTTTTGATAAATTCGATTTTTTACTTTCAGGAAACCTTGTTTTTTTTCTACCAAGCCACTGAGTAGCAATTCTATTTGTTCTCTACTGTCATCGGTTGGCACTAGCACGCCTTGCCAAATTGTTTGGTAAATTCCCAGCCATCTACCCATGCGTTGCTCGTTTCGCAAGATGCGATCGCGAATTGTCTTTAAATGCTCTGGCTCATCTTGCGATTCCCATTTATTGATGATGTTTTCTCTCACCACCGATTCCACAAAAAATTCCTCGGTTCCCGGTGGTATTTTTAAATCCGCGCTGTGGGATGCGCCCGCTATTCTTACTACTAATTCACATATTTTTTGAGTTAAAAATGGCTGTCCTTCCGTCCACTCTAAGATTTCTTTGAGAACTGCCTGCGGATTGGCTATGACATTTTCTAACCCTTTCGCTAATGGTTGCGCTTCTTCTAAGCTAAATCCTGACAAATCGATCGCACGTCCGATATTAAAAGGAGTGCGATTTTTATCAGCGATTAAATCGCTGGGTGTGGCGACTCCGAAAATCGCAAAGCTAATCCTCTGATACGCGGGATTGATAGCTCTCTGATTATAACAGTAGCGAATCAGCGCGAAGAAATCATCTACGGCAAAATCTAAACTTAAAATGCTATCTATTTCATCGACAAATATCAAAATTTTATTTTCGGGAAATTTGACCAACAAAATGTCTTCGATAAAATAGCTCAATCTTTGGAGAAATGATACTTCTTCTTGTTGCCACCAATTTTTTAAGTTAACTTGCTCTAACAGATCGAAGCTGCGCCACAAATCGCCAACGATTCCTTTGTACCACTGTAAGGGAGTGATGTTTTCGCTGCCGATGCGGGTCATGTCAATGGTACTGCATTGAAATCCTTCTGCTTGCAGTCGGTGCAGGGTGCGAACGAGAAGGGAAGATTTGCCCATTTGTCGGGAGTTGAGGACGTAGCAAAATTCGCCTGCTTTTAAGGCTTCGTAGAGTTCGCAATCTGCTTCTCTTACCACATAAGTAGGCGCATCATTAGCGAGACTGCCACCGATTTGATATTGGTAATTGTTCATGGTTTTGAGTTCATGGTTTTTGAGACTTTAACGATCGCCCGCTCGATCGCACAAGTGTCTGTCCTCCTTCTTCACTTCAGCATTTGTTCGCAAATAATCCCGCACGCGATCGCAACCATAACCCAACAAATTGAGATTCAACACTCGCTCCACATTCCACAGAATCAGCGTGTTATCCTCACTGACGGAAGCCACAAACTTTCCGTCAGAACTGTAGGCCAATCCCCTAATCGCCGCCGTGTGACCTCTAAGCGTTGTTAGTTGCGTACCGTCCAGTTTCCACAACTTCACCGTGTTGTCTACACTGCCAGAAGCAATAATTTGACCGTCAGGACTAAACGCCACTCCCCACACCGCTGCTGCGTGACCTACAAGCGTTCTCAATAACTTACCGTCAACAGTCCAAAGCTTAACGGTATTGTCTCCACTGCCAGAAGCGATGATATTACCTTGACGGTTAAAACCAACTCTCCAAACTGCCGCAGCGTGACCTCGCAAGGTTCTCACTAACGTACCGTCAAGCTGCCATAACTTCACAGTCCCGTCTCCTCCTGCGGAGGCAACTAACTGCCCGTCTGGGCTAAATGCTAAGTGCCAAACAGGAGTATTGTGTCCTGTCAGGGTATGCAGTAACGTTCCATTGCGCCGCCAAAGCTTGACCGTGTTATCTTGACTTGAAGAAGCGAGGATTTGACCGTCAGGACTAAACGCTACTGCAAAAACCACAGCTTTATGACCTGTTAAAGTTGCACTCGAATTGCCGTTTCGCTGCCAGACATTCACCTTATGGTCGTCTCTGCCAGCAGCAATTAACTGGCGGTCGCGAGTTATAGCAACCCCATAAATTGCTGCATTCTCTCCGGTGAAAGTCGCCAGCAATTTGCCTTGGCGACTCCAAAGTTTAGTTGTGCCGTCCTCGCTGCCTGTAGCAATTGTAGAGCTATCAGCACTGAGAGCGATCGCCCAAATTCCGGCTTTATGTGCAGTAATAGTTGTCTGCAATGGATTTTGACTTTCCCACAGTCTGACGGTGTTTTCTCCGCCTGCCGACGCAATAAAGCTGCCGTCAGGACTCCAATCAACGCCCCAAATTGCAGCGCTGTGACCTCTGAAGGTGGTCAATTCTGTTCCGTCAACGTTCCAAAGTTTTACCGTTTTATCGCGACTGGCAGAGGCGATGGTTTGACCGTCGGGACTAAACACAAGGGCAGATACCACAGCCGTATGACCTTCGAGCGTTCTCAGCAAAGTGCCGTCACGCTTCCAAAGTTTTACCGTTTTATCTCCACTTGCCGACGCAATTATCTTACCGTCGGGACTAAACGCCACTGAACACAAGACAGAAATATGACCTTCGAGAGTTCTCAGAAAAGTGCCGTCACGCTTCCAGAGTTTTACCGTTTTGTCTCCACTTGCCGACGCAATTGTTTCACCGTCGGGACTAAAAACTACTGAGCCTACCCCAGCAGTATGACCCTGAAGCGTTTTCAACAAAGTGCCGTCTTGGTTCCAGAGTTTTACGGTGTTGTCACCGCTGGCAGAGGCAATTGTTTCACCGTCGGGACTAAAAGCCACTCCCCATACGCTAGCACTGTGACCCTGAAAAGTTTTCAACAAAGTGCCGTCCAACCTCCAAACTTTCACCGTGTTATCGTCACTTCCAGAAGCAATGAGTTGACCGTTCGGGCTAAATTTGACTGTTTTGACGCTCGCTTGATGACCTGCGAGGGTGGCAACTTCTGTCCCGTCGCGCCGCCAAAGTTTAACAGTTTTATCTACACTTGCGGAGGCAATCAGCTTACTGTCAGGACTGATATCGACTGCCATAACAGCCGCTTTATGCCCAGAAAAACGGTTGTATTCATCTGCTTGATAAACGGCTTGTCGCAGTACATTTTCAACTTCGCGGTCGATACTGACATCTGCCGATTTTAATCTTTGTAATTTTCGTTGAGCTTTGATAGCTTCTATCAGTGCGTCTAATCTCCGGTTTGAGGCAAACAATCCCTCAGAAGAAGATGCCAGCGCTCTAATTTCACTAATCCTTGCTTGACGTTCGTTTTCTGCTGCTCGGCGATACTCAAAATAAGTTGTCACTCCTAAAATGCAGGCAAACAGCAATGCACCAGTCACAGCAAATAGCAAAATTCTTTGTCGTTTGGCCGCTCTTTTTTCTTGTGCAAGCCGTATTTGTTCTTCTCTAAGTCGCGCTTCTACCTCTTTTGTCCGTTCTGCTTCTAAAACGAGTTGGATTTCTTGGCGATCGAGGTTTTGACTGGCAGCGATAAATTGATAATCCAAGTCGCTCAAACTTTTTCCTTGCGCCCAAAATTGAGCGTCTTTCAGCGCTTGACCGCGCAACAGCCGCGATTCATCCTGTTGTTTGGAAGCAATCCAAGCATCGAAGACTTGGGAGTAAGGGCGCAGTTTCCCTAATTGTTTCTCTACCCATTCGAGGTTAAATACTTCTCGATAAATTCGGTTTTTTACCTGCAAATAACCCGGCTGTTTGACGACTAATCCCGATAGCAAGAGTTCGATTTGCTCTCGGCTGTCATCGGTTGCCACTTTTACGCCTTGTAAGATTTGCTGATAAATGCCTAGCAATCTAGCTGCGCGTTGTTCGTTGCGAAGAAGGCGATCGCGTATCGTTTTCAAATGCTCTGGTTCGTCTTGCGATTCCCAGTTCTCGATAAGTTGCGCTCTGACCGCAGATTCGACAAAAAATCCTTCAGTTATCGGTGGTATTGTTAAATCACCACCGTGGGATTCTTTAGCAGTTTTTACCACAAATTCACATACTTTTTGGGTCAGAAATGGTTGCCCGCCAGTCCAAGCTAATATTTCTTTGATAACTGCTGTTGGATGGCTGATTATATTTTCTAATCCTTTAGCTAATGGTTGCGCTTCCTCAAAAGAAAACCCCTGCAAATCTATCGCTCGTCCGATATTAAAAGGAGTCCTATTTTTGTCAGCGATTAAATCGCTGGGTGTAGCTACTCCAAAAATGGCGAAGGTAATTCGGTTGTATTCTGGATTGATGGCTCTCTGGTTGTAACAATACCGAATCAAGGCGAAAAAATCATCGACTGGAAAATCTAAACTAAGAATACTATCAATTTCATCAACAAATATAAAAATTCTGTTTTCGGGTAATTTGACCAGCAAGATGTCTTCAATAAAATGACTCAATCTTTGGAGTAGAGAAACTTCTTCTTCTTCTTTCCACCAAGTTTTTAAATTCACTTGTCCTAACAAATTGAAGCCGCGCCACAAATCGCCAACGATTCCTTTGTACCACTGTAACGGCGTGATATTTTCGCTACCGATGCGGGTCATGTCGATCGTGCTGCATTGAAATCCTTCGGCTTGCAGTCGGTGCAGGGTGCGGACTAATAGGGAAGATTTGCCCATTTGTCGGGAGTTGAGGACGTAGCAAAACTCGCCACGTTTTAAGGCTTGATAAAGTTCGATATCTGCTTGTCGTCGGACATAGGTAGGTGCATCACTAGCGAGACTGCCACCAATTTGGTAAGAGTAATCTTTCATAATTGATAGTTCATGGTTTCGGATAATTTAACGATCGCCCGCTCGATCGCACAAGTGTCTGTCCTCCTCCTTCACTTCGGCATTGGTTCGCAAATAATCCCGCACGCGATCGCACGCATAACCCAGTTCATCGAGTTTGAGAATTCGCTCTAGATCCCATAAAATCACCGTGCGATCGTCCCCAGCAGAAGCAATCTGTTTGCCATCGGGGCTAAACGCAACTCCCCAAACGTTCCCTTCATGTCCGGTTAGCGTCGTTATTTCTGTCCCGTCGGTTTTCCACAGTTTGAGTGCGCCAGTTGAGCCTCCCCCGACCAGCATTTGACCGTCAGGACTGAAATCAACCGCCATCATGCCTCTAGTATTGCCTTTGAGGGTTTTGAGCAACGTGCCGCCGATCGTCCAGAGTTTAATCGTGTCATCCCGGCTGGCAGTTGCCAAAGTGTCACCGTTTGGACTGATGGCAACTTTCCAAACAGGGCTGCGATGACCTTTCAAAGTCTTGGAAAACCTACCGTCAAGACTCCACAACCGAGCAGTGCTGTCGCTACTAGCTGAAAGCAGCCTCTGTCCGTCAGGGGTAAAGTCCACATCGTAAACCCTAGCCCGATGCCCTGTGAAAGTTCGTAGGGGCGGTGCCCCCGCCCTGCCGTCGGGCTTCCACAGTTTCACGGTTTTATCGTTGCTAGCAGAAGCCAGCAGCCGACCGTCTGGACTGACGGAGACATCCCAAACTCCCGCCCCATGACCTGTAATGGTTTTCAGCAGCGTCCCGTCGAACTGCCAGAATTGAATCGTTTTATCTTCACTGGCGGTAGCAAGGATGGGTGTATTAGCAGGATTGGCAAAGCTGGCACCAGAGAGGAAAGCAACGGATCGAACGGCAGTTTTATTTCCGGCAAAAGACTTCAGCAACGTGCCGTCTCGCGCCCACAGTTTGAAACTGCCATCCGTACTGGCAGAAGCTAGCATTTGACCGTCCGGGCTGAAATCCACATCCCAAATCGTGCCGCCGTGTCCGTAAAGGACTTTCGAGAAGGGGTTTGTCGGGTTCCACAGTCGGGCGGTATTGTCGTCGCTAGCGGAGACAACCATTTGACTGTTGGGAACAAAGGTAACGCCTCGAATTCCCGATTGATGTCCTTTGAGGACTTTCAAAAGTGTCCCGTCCGGCTTCCAGAGGTTGATGGTTCCGTCGGCGCTGGCGGAAGCAATGACATCGCCTGCTGTGTTGACAGCGACTTCAAACACTTCCGAACTGTGACCGCTAAGAGTTCGTAGCAGGGTTCCGTTGGGTTGCCAGACTTTGACAGTGTTGTCAGCGCTGGCAGAGACAATGGCGGGACGCTTGATGCCGCTACTGTCTGCAAGTAAAGCGAACTCAACATCCCAAACGGTGGCGCTGTGACCTTCCAAGGTTCTCACCAGTTGGCCGTCTAGAGTCCAGACCTTGATTGTATTATCTGTGCTGCTAGAGGCCAGCAGGTTTCCATCCGGGCTAAAGGCAACACCCCAAACTGCACCTTGATGTCCGCTGAGGGTTTTGACCAGTTTGCCATCCATATTCCACAGGCGAATGGTGCTGTCTTCACTGGCGGAGGCGATGCGATCGCCGTCTGGACTCACGGCGATCGCCCAAATCGCAGCGCTGTGTCCCTGAAAGGTTTTGAGCAGCTTGCCTTCCCGACTCCACAGATAAATGTTGCCGTCTACGCTGGATGTTACCAGGCGCTGGCTGTCGGGACTAAAACGAAGGGCGTAGACGCTGCCGATCGCGTGATCGAGAGTATGCAGCAAGGTGCCATCCCGCTGCCAAAGCTTGGCTGTTTGGTCGCCGCCTCCAGTGGCGATGAGTTGTCCGTCTGGGCTGACATCAACTGCCAGAACCGGGCTGGAATGCCCCAGCAGGCGATTGAATTCTGCCGTTCCGTAGATGGCCTGTTGCAGCACTTGTCGAACTTGCGATCGCAACTGGGGGCCCGAATGCGCGATAAGGTCGAGCCTGCGTCTGGCTTTGATGGCAGTTACGAGGGCGTCCAATCGCTGTTGGGAGGCGAATTGTCCTGCACAGGAGGAGGCGAGGGCTTGAATTTCGCTGGTGAGGGCGTGATGGTATTGCCAGAGGGCGAGAATGCTGGAGGCGATCGCCACAATCAATACCCCACTGAGCGCTCCAATCAACCTCCGCTGCCGCTTTGCCGTCTCTCGCTCTAAAACTAACCGCTTGCGTTCTTCTGCCAGTCGCGCCTCAACTTCTTTAACTCGTTCTGCTTCCAGCGCTTGCTGTACTTCCAGCCTGTCTAATTCACCGGAAGCGGCTAAAAATTGATAATCCAAATCGCTCAAACTTTTTCCCTGGGCCCAGCAGGAAGCGTCTTTGAGGGATTGTCCGCGCAACAGTCGCGATTCATCCTGTTGCCCTGAAGCGATCCAAGCGTTGAAAGCTTGGGAATAAGGACGCAGTTGCTCTAACTGTTTTTCTACCCATTGTAGGTTAAACACTGCTTGATAAATCTGGTTGCTGACCTTTAAAAAACCTTGCTGTTTTACTACCAAACCTGATAGCAGCAGTTCGCTCTGCTCCCGACTGTAATCTGCTTCTATTTCACCACATTGTAATAGTTGTTGATAGATGCCTAAGCTACGTGCAGTGAGTTGTTCGTTGCAAAGCAGGCGATCGCGAATTGTCTTTAAATGCTCGGGCTCATCTTGCGATTCCCAATTATGGATGATGTTTTCTCTCACCAATGATTCCACAAAAAATCCCTCTGTTCCCGGTGGTATTTTTAAATCACCCCTGTGGGCTTTTCGCGCCATTTTTACTACTAATTCACATATTTTTTGGGTTAAAAATGGCTGCCCTTCCGTCCACTCTAAGATTTCTTTGAGAACTGCCTGCGGATTGGCTATGACATTTTCTAGCCCTTTCGCTAATGGTTGCGCTTCTTCTAAGCTAAATCCTGACAAATCGATTGCCACTCCGATATTAAAAGGTGTCCGATTTTTATCGGCGATTAAATCGCTGGGGGTAGCTACTCCAAAAATCGCGAAGGTAATCCGGTTGTATTCTGGATTAATGGCTCGTTGGTTGTAACAATAACGAATCAATGCGAAAAAGTCATCGACGGCAAAATCTAAGCTTAAAATACTATCTATCTCATCGACAAATATAAACATTCGCTCGTTCGGAAAATTTACTAATAAAATATCTTCAATAAATTGACTCAATCTTTGCAGTAGAGAAACTTCTTCTTGTTCTTGCCACCAGGTTTTTAAATTAACTTTTCCTACAAGATGGAAACTGCGCCACAAATCGCCAACGATTCCTTTATACCACTGTAAAGGAGTGATATTTTCGCTGCCGATGCGGGTCATGTCGAGGGTGCTGCAGAGAAATCCTTCTGATTGCAGTCGGTGCAGGGTGCGGACTAAGAGAGAAGATTTGCCCATTTGTCGGGAGTTGAGGACGTAACAAAATTCCCCAGCTTTTAAGGCTTTATAAAGTTCGGAATCTGCTTGCCGCACTACGTATGTAGGCGCATCACTGGCGAGACTGCCACCAATTTGGTATGTTACCTGGGTCATGCGGTTTATGGGTGGGTTTAAAGGTGAAAGTTTATAAAAATAGGCAGTCTGAGCGTTAATTTTTGTCACCCTCCCTGCTTAATTATAATCCATCCTTCAAATTTAGGTTTGCAGAGTAGTTTGTTTGAGAATAATCTTGACAAAGTAACGATTGGAAGGGGAGCATCTCATATTTGTAAAAACACTTATTCTGGCTCCTGCCTTCTGACTTTTTCCTTCTGACTTCTGACTCTTTCCTCCTGACTCCTGACTCCTGACTCCTAGCTCCAATTTCAAGCGGAGGGCTGCTTTCATTGAGATGCTCCCGATTGGAATTTATTCTACAATATAGATAAATAGCCTAATATTGTAAGTTTATAGTAACATTAAAATTAACATCAAACCAGGAGAATCAATATGCTCATTCAAGAACAATCTGCCCAGTCTAAACAAATGACCCTAGACGAGTTTCTCGACTGGTATCCAGAGGGTAAAGGTCGCTTTGAACTACATGATGGAGCCGTTATCGAAATGCAAGCAACAGGAACTCACGAACAAGTAGGGGGCTTCCTAGCCCTTGAAGTCGGAGTAGAAATTAAACGTTTGGCTTTGCCCTATTTCATTCCCCGACAAGGAATTATTAAGGCTATTGATTCTGATAAATCTGGCTACAGCCCAGACGTGATGGTGTTAGATTGGCAACAAATCGAAACGGAACCGATGTGGAAAAAGCGATCGACTATTACCCGAGGTGAAACTATCCGTTTAGTCATCGAAGTCGTGAGTACGAATTGGCAAGATGACTACTTGATGAAGTTAGGGGAATATGAAAAATTGGGAATTCCTGAATACTGGATTGTCGATTATTTAGGGTTAGGTGGCAGAAGATATATTGGCAACCCCAAACAACCCACTATTTCCGTCAACCAATTGGTTGACGGTGAGTATGTACTTAATCAGTTTAGAGGTGATGATGCGGTGCGATCGCTTGCCTTCCCGGATCTAAACTTAACCGCAGAACAGATTTTTCAGGTGGGGCAATAACTAAATAAAGTTCTGCGAACTAAAATAGAGTCGGTACAACTCGCAGCTTAGCATACAGCGGTTGTTATCGATATGAATTAGCCCCATACTAAATAATTTAGAAGCCAATATCGGATCTAATTCCACTCCGTGTTCCGATTTGACCACTTGTTTAAGTGCAACCATCAGTTCGGGATGCTCTTGCAAAGTTACCCAAAAACTCCGCAAATAATCTTTATAAATTCCCGCTATTGTCGGAGCTTCTTGTAGTAGCCGATCTAGAGTTACACTGTTTTGACAGAGGTGGTAAAGAGCTAGGCGCACCAGATAAGGATGTCCCCCCACCATTGCCATCAGTCGCTCGGCATCCAGGCTATTTGTCCAATCCAGTCCGTGACGCTGCGCTAAAGCAAGTATCTGCTCTTCTGTAAAATAGGGCAATTGCAGCGGCAAACCGACATTAAAAGGCGATTCAGTTAGCTTTAAAGGAATATAAATTTCTGTGGAGTGAAGAACGATTAACCGCAGTTTTCCCAAAGTTTTAATCCGCTTTGCTTCTTCATGCCAGCTTCGCAGGATCGGGAAAAATTCTCGGACAATTTTTGGATACTCAAAAATTCTATTTACTTCATTTAACGCTAACACAAGAGGGGTACTTATTTCGGCTAATATATATTGTTGCAAATAGATGGTGCAGCTTACTTTGCTACCCATGTCTTCATCCCAATAATCATCTAATAGAGGTGGTAATTTTAGGTGCCGGCTGATGTTGGCACAAAACCACCGTAAAAATTGATCTAGGTTGCCTAAAACAGCTTCTTCGGCTTGCTGAAAATCCAAACTTACAGTGCGATAGCCAAGAGAATTAGCGCGGTCTAAAATCCTTAGCAAAAGGGAACTTTTTCCCATCTTCCTGGGAGCTTTAATCCGCAGAACACTTCCAGGTTTGGCAATCTCTCGATACGCGAGTTCTTCAATTAGTGGGTGATGGATATAAAATGGCGAACCGAGGGGCACGGGAGAGCCGGGAAATTCTAAAGGTGTTGCTAGGCATTGCCTGCGGGTGAATTCTTGAATTAATTCTCGTTCCTCAGCAGTCAGGGAACGCGATTCTAGAGAGGATCTAAAATTTGATTTATTAATAGATGTTTGCAAGATTTCAGAGAGACTTTGCCACAAGCACGAGGCGATGTTTCTCAGGTAATGCTCTCCGTAATGAGAGGTAGATGCAATATTTGTATAAGTCTTTCCTTCCCAAACTTGGCGGAGTATGATTTCTTGTACGGGATATAAATCTTTTTGCAATCGGACACGAGTTAGCTGTAGTACCTCATCTATCGTCATAACTGGTAATAACCGTATAAGTGTATCGTTGATATTATCACTTATGATTGACTGTAAAGCTAAAAGCGATAGCCGATTGGATTGCCACACGCTCCTGTCGCGACATTTCTCAAAGCGTAATTGGTGACATCGGTTAATTTTCCCCCGAAGAGTATCGCTATCAATAAAAAATTCCCTCGCGGGGTAGTGGCGGGTGTATTTAACCTGTCTGCACTCTTCAAGGGTACAAGAGTCAACCCACCTCTACAGGTTTTTGAGAATGGTTCTCTTCGTTAAGTTAAATCCCTGACATCGGTTAAATCTAGTGATTGCGCCGTTGCCTGACCATCGCAGAGTGCTATAACCTAATTTCAATCGGTGCTGGTGCTCCTACTGGAAAGGAATCTGCGCTCAGTTTTTCTCGATCGTCGGCCAAAATGTCATGCCGGTGTCACAGTTGGTAATGAAGGCAGAATTAAAAATGTGACAGGTGACTTTGGTAAAGCTGGGTCGATTAATGTTAAGTTAATTAACAATAGTTTCAGATCGCTGGATTTACCGTTCACAAGTGTTAAGACCAAAAGACTAATTCTTATTTGTATGCCAGCACTGTTATAAAATCATCCTGTAATCACCTCTGAAAAATATTAGCCAATAACCGAGTTAATTTGATGCAAATGATTCATGAAATGTTTTCAAATTATTTTATTCCTCACGGTCATTGCTACTTGTGGAAGCCGGGATTAGTCAGGCTACACGTTTTGTCAGATGGTTTGATAGCCGTCGCTTATTTTTTGATACCCATCACGCTGATTTATATAGTTAAGAAGCGGCAAGATATGCCTTTTGACTGGGTTTTCATGCTGTTTGGCTCTTTTATTATCTGCTGCGGGATTACCCATATTATGGAAATATGGACGCTGTGGCATCCTAATTATTGGTTGTCGGGTTGTATTAAAGCGATTACGGCGCTGATTTCGCTATCTACAGCAGCGCTGCTGGTGGAACTAATCCCAAAAATATTGGCTATTCCCAGTCCGGATCAATTGGCGGTGGCAAATGTAGCTTTACAAAATGAGATTGGCGAGCGCAAACAAGCTCAAGAAGCACTCTCGGAATTAATGCTAGAATTGGAAAAACGGGTGATGGAGAGGACGATCGCTTTAGAAGTGGCTAATGAACTTTTGCAACAGGAAAATCGCGATCGCTCTTTGGCTGAAAATTCGTTGCGGCACTCGGAAGCTCAACTGCTGGAACGAACAGAGCAGTTAGAAAACGCTCTGCAAAAACTAAAAGACGCCCAAACTCAACTCGTGCAAACTGAAAAAATGTCTTCTTTGGGGCAAATGGTAGCTGGGGTTGCCCACGAGATAAATAACCCTGTTAACTTCATTTACGGCAATCTGATTCCGGCTGAGGAATACATTAAAGATATTGTGGAATTGATTAAGGCTTATCAAGTTTATTACCCCACTCCTCGGCCGGAAATTGCAGAAAAGATTCACACTATCGAACTTGATTTTATTTTAAAAGACCTGGAAAAACTTTTTTGTTCGCTCAAAATAGGAGCAGAGCGAATTAGGGAAATTGTTAAATCTTTACGCACTTTCTCCAGGTTAGACGAAGCCGATATGAAAAAAGTTAATATTCATGAAGGGCTCGATAGCACTTTAATGATTTTGCAGCACCGCTTGAAAGAACAACCAAACCGTCCGCCTATCCAAGTGATTAAAGAGTATGGAGATTTGCCAGAATTGGAGTGCTACGCTGGGCAGCTCAACCAAGTATTTATGAACATTATTTCTAATGCTATTGATGCTTTAGAGCAGATGGCGCAGCAGGGACATTCGACCAATGGATATTGGGAAAATAATTTCGATGAAAACTTACACAACACCAATTGCAAACTGCTAAAAATTCGCATCCGCACGCTCTTAGTTGATGGTAAGCGGGTGCAGATTCGCATTGCTGATAATGGCAGCGGCATAGATTCTGAGGCGATCGCTAAAATTTACGATCCATTTTACACGACGAAACCTATCGGTTACGGTACTGGTCTGGGTTTGGCGATTTCTTATCAAATTATTAAAAGCCATGAAGGTTATTTGGGTTGTGTTTCCGAGGTTGAGAGGGGTACTGAGTTTATCATTGAAATTCCCTTGAAATCACAACCTCAACAACAAGAAAATTGCTCTCAAAAAAAAATTGATAAACCTGTAAATTTGGGAGAGCATCCCGTTTTTCTCAATCAACTTGTGGGATGTGCCGAAGCACTCCACCCACCCAAAGATAGAGCCTGCTCTTAGGTCTACTTCATAAGAGAGATAGAGAGGCTATTGAGTTCACTGTACAATAAGAAGAAGAGTGTTTCGCTGGAGCTGATATACAAGCAAATATTATGTGGCAAATAGTCAAGAATATCTTTTCTCCAACTCAGTATATGCCGCACGGTCACTGCTATCTGTGGCAAACGCCTTTGGTGTGGCTGCACGTAACCGGCGACTTTTTAATCGCGATCGCCTACTATTCAATTCCGGCGATGCTGATTTATTTTATCTTCAAGCGGCGCGATATCCCTTTTTTAGGAATATTTGCTTTATTTAGTGCATTTATTATTCTCTGCGGCACGGGTCACTTGCTAGAAATTTGGACGCTGTGGCATTCCGCTTATTGGCTGTCGGGGATTGAGAAAGGAATTACTGCACTGGTTTCCTGCTTCACGGCAGGACAGATGGTAACACTGTTGCCACAGTTTTTATCTTTAAAAACTCCCCAAGAATTAGAAGAAATAAATCGCAAGTTGCAGATCGAGATTGCGGTTCGTGAAGATGCAGAATTAGCGCTGCGACACGCTTATGATGACTTAGAAAGTAAAGTCGAAGAGCGCACCGCACAGTTGACAGAAATCAACGGTTATTTAGAAGCAGAAATTATAGAAAGAATAGCCGCTGAATCGGCTTTGCGCGAACGAGAGCTTAGGTTAACAGAACAACAAACTGCCTTGCTAGAATTAGCACAAAATTCTAGTATCTACGAGGGAAATATTGGCGAGGCGTTGAGAGAGATTACACAAATGGCAGCTCGTATCCTGAATGTCGATCGGGCAAGCGTTTGGTTTTATCAGGAAGATAAATCCGTAATGTACTGTGCGGATCTTTACGAACTGACGCCCAATCAACACAGTGAGGGTGCACAACTGAAAGTTGCTGACTATCCTAGCTATTTCAAAGCTTTGAAGACAGAACAGACGATCGCAGCGGTTGATGCCAAAACCGATCCGCGCACCCAAGAATTTAGAGAATCTTATTTGATTCCTTTAAACATCTCGTCAATGCTAGATGTTCCTATTACCCATCAAGGACGAATTGCGGGTGTAATGTGTTTGGAACATCAGGGCGCGCCGAGGAAGTGGACGCTCGACGAACAAAGCTTCGCTAGCTATTTGGCACAGATGACAGCTTTAGCAATGGAATCTCGCGATCGCAAGCAAGCCGAGTTAAACTTGCGTTCTGTCACCGAACGCTTGCAATATTTGCTGGCGACTACTCCGGCGGTGATTTTTAGCTGCCAATTAGGAGGAAATTATGACGTAACATTTGTTAGCGAGAACGTTGTTTCAATGATCGGCTACGAAGCGCGAGAATTTGTTGATGGTTCTCTTGATTGGCATAGCATCGTTCACCCAGAAGATCGAGAGGTTGTTGATACTTCATTCGCTCAGATATTGGAAAAAGAAACGATTTCCTATGAATACCGCGAACTTCACAAAGACGGTAGTTATCGCTGGATATACGATGAGGTTAAGTTGGTCAAAGATGCTGCTGGCATACCTGTGGAGTGCGTTGGTTATGGAGTAGATATTACAGCACGCAAACAAGCGGAAATAGCTTTGCAGCGACAACTAAAAAGAGAGCGGCTCGTGAATTCCATTCAAGAGCGGATTCGTTCTTCTCTTAACCTAGAAGAAGTGATGACAATGGCTGTGGAAGAAGTCCGCCATTTTTTGTCAACTGACAGGACTGTTATTTACCGTTTTAATCCAGATTACAGCGGATTTATCGCCGTTGAGTCGGTAGCCGCCGATAGGATGCCGATTTTGGGAATTGATATTAGCGATCCTTGCTTTCAGGAATACTACGTCTCTGTTTACGAGCAGGGACACCTGCGCGCGATCGACAATATTTACACGGCAGGTATTTCACAGTGTCACATTAATTTACTGAGTCAGTTTGAAATTAAAGCTAACCTCGTGGTTCCCATTTTGCAAGGTAAAAAATTATGGGGCCTAATCATTGCTCATCACTGCCGCAGTCAAAGGCATTGGAACTCTTCTGAGATAGAATCTGTCAAGCAAATTTCCGTGCAGCTAGCAATTGCCATCAAGCAATCCACCCTTTTTGAACAAGCCAAAACTGAAATTGCCGAACGCAAATTAGCAGAAACAGCATTACAAAAAGCTGTCGTCGCTGCTGATAAAGCTAACCGCGCTAAAAGCGAATTCCTTTCTTCTATGAGTCACGAACTGCGGACTCCCCTGAATGCTATTCTGGGATTTAGTCAGGTGATGGTGCGCGATTCATCTTTAAACAATCAACACCAGCAGCACCTAGAAATTATTAATCGCGCCGGCGAACACTTGCTTGCCCTAATTAATGATATTTTGGAAATGTCCAAAATTGAAGCGGGCAGAACTCAGCTTAATGAAAGCAGTTTTAATTTAATGCGCCTGCTAGAAACATTAAAAGAAATGTTTCGATTAAAAGCTAAATCTAAAGGGTTGCAGCTCTATTTTGAAGTTGTGGACGGCGTACCTCAATTTCTTAGTGGAGATGAAGGTAAATTGCGCCAAATTTTGATTAATCTTATAGGAAATGCGATCAAGTTTACAGAGACGGGTAGCGTTACGTTGCAAGTGAAAAAGAAGGTAGAAGAAAGTTTTGCAGTTGAAACTGCAGAGTTTGCGGGTACACAAACAAAACCTGCCTCGGCGGGTTCTGAACAGTCCTCGCAGGCGGACTTTGATGGTTTAGATGCGAATGACGTTAGCGGGGTATTTTTACGCCTTCAGTTTGAAATTGAAGATACCGGCCCTGGTATTGCCGCAGAAGAGATGAATAAGTTATTTGAACCGTTCGAGCAAACAAAAACAGGTCAACAATCTCAACAGGGTACTGGATTAGGTTTACCAATTAGCCGCAAATTCGTACAAATGATGGGAGGGGATATTGCTGTCAGCAGTACGCCTGGTGTGGGAAGTAAGTTTGCATTTGATATTGAAATCAAGCTTGCCGATCCGATCCAAATTAAAATGCTTAAACCGCAGAAAAAAGTAATTGGTTTAGCACCGAATCAACCAAAATACCGGATTTTGGTTGTTGACGACCGCGCCGATAACTGCCTAGTCATAGACAGATTATTGTCACCGCTAGGCATCCTCGTGCGAGAAGCTAGAGATGGTAAAGAAGCTATTGCTGTATGGGAGGATTGGCAACCGCACCTGATCTGGATGGATATGCAGATGCCTGTCATGAATGGCTATGAAGCCACCAGAAAAATTAAAGCTCATCCTCTCGGAAAACAAACAGTAATTGTTGCTCTCACTGCCAGCGCTTTTGAAGAGGAACGCCAAACTATTTTAGGAGCAGGCTGCGATGATTTCATGCGTAAACCATTTGAGGCAAAGATATTATTTGCAAAAATGGAAGAACTTTTAGGAATGCGCTACATTTACGAGGAATCTGTTGATGCACAACTAGAAAATGAAAGCACAATTATGGGAGTGACCAGAAATGAATCTGTTGTAGAGTCACAAATCGCTAAAATGCCTGTAGAGTGGGTGGAAAAGATGTATCATGCTGCTAATGAATGTTGCGACAATAAAATTATCGATTTGATCGAGGAAATGCCTGTAGAATTTGCTATCAGCGCACAAACTTTAACTACTTTAGTGCATGATTTCCTATTTGACGATATTATAGAGCTAGCGAAGTCGGCATTTACGGCGCGGTGAGGACACCAGTTCCCAACTAGTCTCAACTTAAGAGGCTTTCCTATTTGAAACAATACCTAAGATTAACCCCCAACGACCTCTCAATGCCCTATCCTTTTAGGAGAGATAATCGGAAGTTATAGCGGTTCTCAAGCGTGGTGAGGTATGCCCAATGCCCAATACCCAATGCCCAATGCTCTGCGCGGGCCAATGAGCACCTCATGTTACGCTCGAAAGGCTATATACTGTTTCATTTATTTTACTTTTTACATATAATTATAAATATAATAATTTTTATTAAAGAAAAAATACCGTGAGCGATCGCATGGACAGCAATCAATTTCCTACAATTCAAGCCAACATTTTAGTAGTTGATGATAAGCCAGATAATGTGCGGCTTTTATCTACAATTTTGACCGAACAAGGGTATCAGGTTCGCAAAGCGCTGAACGGGCAAAGGGCGATCGCTACAGTGCAAGAGTTTCCGCCGACTCTAATTTTGCTGGACGTGATGATGCCAGACATGAATGGATATGAGGTATGTGCAAAGTTGAAAGCTTCACCAAACACCAGTTCCATTCCGGTAATTTTCTTAAGCGCCTTAGATGACGTTGTAGATAAGGTGAAAGCCTTTGATGTGGGAGCAGTTGACTATATTACTAAACCTTTTCATGGTAAAGAAGTATTGGCACGAGTGGCAAATCAGTTAACAATTCAAAGTCAGCAAAAGCTACTTCAAGATCAAACAAACCAATTAGAAGAACTTGTCGAACGTTTGCAAAACGAAATTAAAGAACGGCAGGGGGTGGAGCTAGCTTTACGGCTGGCTCAAAAAAAGTCGGATCGTTTATTGCTGAATATTTTACCAGCAGCGATTGTTGAAAATTTGAAAAAGGGCGAGGGTTCTCTAGCCCAGAGGTTTGATTCAGCAACAGTTCTTTTTGCCGATATTGTCGATTTTACGTCTACTGCTGCTAGAATTTTACCTCTAGAATTGGTAAATGTATTGAACCAAATTTTTTCCAGGTTTGACCAACTAACAGAAAAACACGGTTTGGAAAAAATTAAAACAATTGGAGATGCTTATATGGTAGCGGGGGGGTTGCCTGTGCCGAGGGCAGATCATGCAGAAGCGATCGCGAATATGGCTTTGGATATGCAGGAAGCGATCGCTGATTTTCAAACTGACAGAGGGGAACCATTTCAAATTCGGATTGGCATTCATACAGGTCCCGTAGTTGCTGGTGTAATAGGCACTAAAAAATTTATCTATGACTTGTGGGGAGATACTGTGAATGTTGCTTCTCGGATGGAAGGTCAAGGATTACCCGGATCTATTCAAGTTACTGCTGATATTTACGAACTGTTAAAAGAGCGGTATTTATTTGAGCAAAGAGGTGCGATCGCGATTAAAGGAAAAGGAGAGATGATCGCCTATTGGTTAAAAGGTAAAAAAGATAATGCAGCCGTAGAAACCGATCCTTGTCAAATAAAGTCCACTCCTAGCGAACTAATAGAGTACCCAAATACCCCACTTCTTTAAGAAGTCGGCTATCTAACCTAGTAGCTACAGATGAGCGTTGAACTAATCCTTAAAAAATGAAAATAATTTGCAGTGTCCAATTTGTATGTTCCCGGACGATTTCAATGCGATCGATAAATTCTCGAAAGTAAAACCTGCGTTCTGATTCTGATAAATCGAGCCAAAATTGGGGAAGGGAAACTGTTTGGGCTGTTTCTCGCAAATTTACCGGGGGTAGTTGCGCTAATTTGCTTTGCAGTTCGGCAATTTCGGTGCGGATTTTGTAGGCTCTAAACTCTGCTGTTTCCGTATCTAAAATGCCGCTGTCAATCAGGGCGGAAAGTTGCTCTATGATTTCTTGTTTTGATGCGATCGCCCTGACAATTCCTGCTTTAATTCCATTCATATTCGGCATTTGCAACCCAGCAACAGCATCGGGTAAATCCCGACAAATACCGGCGATGGTTAATTGCAATACTTCATCGTAGGAAAGGCCGCTACATTTAGGCTGTTTTGGACAGTTAATGGGTCGCAAATAAAGGTATTCTTTTTGTTTGCGGTAGGAGGTGACTTTGGCAACCGTCATGGGCGATTTGCATTCTGCACAAATTGCCAAACCTGCGAGGGAACGTGGGGCGCTAGCGCTGCGAGGAGAAAGGCAGCGGTTGCGGCGCAGCAACCTGTCTATTTGGGCGGCTTCTTCTCTGGAAATAATCGGGACGTGGGTGTTAGAAACTACTTGGCCGTTTTGATATTCCAAATCGCCTCGGTAGGCGGGATTTGTCAGCCAGCGGCGGCCGGTACTTACAGAAATTTTTTTGCTGTATTTCCTCGCTAAATACCGCACGGAACCTCGCAAGGAACCGTAAATTAAAAAGTGTTCAAAAAAGTCTTTGACTGTGGGGGCGGTGGTTTTATCGATCGTATAACAATCTTTGCCGCGCCGGTAGCCGTAAGGAGCCTTACCCGGTGGCATCCGGGATTTGATGCGGTTGCGCGCGTGTCCTTTGCGAATACTCCGGCTGTGTTGGCTGCGCTGGATTTCTGCGAGGATTAGCAGCAAATTTTTGCGGTTTCGCGGTTCTGTTTCTGCTTGTACGATGATTTCGACGCCGAGGTTTTCGAGTTGGGCGAGGTGCGAACACACTTGCTGCAATGTGTCGCCGAGTTCTTCAAACCGCTGAATTAATAGGTATTTGACTGGTTCTGTTTGGCAGTCTTTGAGGAGTTGCTGAAGTTGCTGCCGCCCTCCTAAGTCTTGATAGGTGCGATCGACTTCTTGACCCCAAATTTCCAGTGCGGGTGTTGCTTCCAGTAGCGGTTCGGTGTAAGAATAAGCGATAATTTTCATCTGTTACTCGCTGAGTTCGATGATGTTGCCGTCGGGATCTTGGGTAAATAATGCCGATCGACCTGACGCGCTCATTTGAAACGGGCAATTGTGAGCGATTAACTGCTGTTTTGCTGCCTCTAAGTTAGCAACAGAAAATGCTAGATGTCGGTTGCGTCCCCATTTGGCATGGTCTACGGCATCTGGGATAATTTTTGCACCTAAAATTAGGTGGAGCTGGAAGTCGCCGATTTGATACCAGATTCCGGGAAATTTTAACTCTCGATCGATTTTTTGCAGGTTGAGTACGGTGCTGTAAAAGTGTTGGGATTGTTCCAGGTTGGAGATCGGGATGGCGCTGTGGAGGGATTGAGTAATTTGCATTTTTGTTAGGATTTATTGTTTTATTTTAACCGCTGATGCAGGCAGATGAGCGCTGATGAACGCAGATAGGTTGATGTTTGTTGAGTTTTTGATATGATAACATTGTCCGTCGCTATTAAATACATTCAAAACTGTTCTGACTAACTCGCGCTCGCATATTTTAGGATCGATTGTATTGTCTCTTTTTCTGAGTATGCTGTAAACTGCCCGCTGGGAGTGTTTTTAATAATGGTTTCTCGAAAACGCGCGATCGTCTCCAGAGCGGGCAAATTCCGTCTCCGCAATGTCTTGGTAGTTCCCTTTGTTCTCCAAATTTTGGCTGCTGTTGGCTGCGTTGGCTATCTCTCTTACAGAAACGGAGAGCAGATAGTCAACGATATTGTTAGTCAGTTGCGCCAGGAAGTGAGTGCGAGAGTTTACGAACGTGTTCAAACCTATTTGGAAGCTCCGCCACTGGTGAATCAGATCAATCAGGATGCTTTACCTTTGGGAGTTTTGAACTTTGACGATTTGGAGCAAGCTCGACCCTATTTTTGGAAACAAGTTCTGCAATTTAAGTCGATCGGTCACGCGGGAATTGCCAACGAAAAAGGTCAGTACCTGCGTGTGGGTTGGGTAAATCGGCTGGTTGGACTCGAACAACCTCAGCTTGCCCAGCAACTTATTGTCGGAGGTGGCGACTTGATATATTACAACCTTGACGATAATGGAAACCCGACAACCATCGAAAAAAACACGCCCAATTATGATGTTCGCACGCGCCCTTTTTACAGAGTAGCTGTTGAGAAGAAACAGGCCGCTTGGAGTGAAGTTTATATTAATTTTGGCTACGGTACGCTGCAAATTAATGCGAGTCTACCCTATTATGATGCCGAAGGGAAACTCATTGGCGTGCTGACTTGCCAGATGGGACTAGATCAAATTCGCCACTTCCTGCAAACCTTAAGGGTGGGTAATTCCGGTCAAGTATTTATCATTGAACCCCAGGGCGAGTTAATAGCCACTTCGGTTAAAGAACAGCCTCTTTCGGTGGGAACAGGCAAAGATACAAAGCGGCTCAAAGCACAGGAAAGCAGCAACCCGCTGATGCGTCAAAGTGTGGTTTACCTGCTCGATCGCTTCAAGCGTTTGGAAGACATCCATCAAACTGTTCAACTTGACTTTAAGCTAAACGGTGAGCGGCAATTTATCCAAGTTTCTCCGCTAACTGACAAGTACGGCCTCAATTGGCTGAGTGTAGTAGTAGTTCCTGAAGCGGATTTTATGGCGCAAATTTATGCTAACACTCGCCAGACCATTTTGCTGTGTATTGTGGCTCTCATTGTCTCTGTTGGAGTGGGTCTTTTCACTGCTAGCTGGATTGCTCGTCCCCTGAATCAAATTGCTCGAGCTTCAGAATATCTAGCAGGTGGCGCTCTTAACCAGAACGTTGATTCCAGCCCGATTTGGGAAATTGAAACCTTAACAAATTCCTTTAACAGGATGGCGAGACAACAGCAAGAATCCTTTGAAACTTTAGAAGATAAAGTCAAAGAACGCACCTCAGAACTCGCCAGAGCCGCTAAACTAATTGTCGCTCTCAACCAGCGCCTGAAAGCGGAAAACATCCGCATGAGTTCCGAACTCGATATGCTCAAACAAATGCAGCAGTTGATTCTGCCCAAACCTGCTGAACTCGCAGCTATTGAAGATTTAGATATTGCCGGATTTATGGAGCCAGCCTCGGAAGTAGGCGGTGATTACTACGACGTACTTTGTACTAACGGGGTTGTCACGATTTGCATTGGTGATGTCACCGGACACGGATTAGAAAGCGGCGTTTTGATGGTGATGACTCAAGCTGCTGTCCGTACTCTTCAGGAATTGCAAGAATCCAACCCGGTGCGTTTTTTAGATACCCTCAACCGCACTCTTTATAAAAATGTCCAGCGCATGAACTCCGACAAAAATATGACACTAGCTTTGCTCAACTACGCCGACAGCAAAGTTAGTATCAGCGGTCAACATGAGGAAACTATTGTGGTCAGGAAAGGTGGTCAAATCCAGCGGATAGACACCATAAATTTAGGATTTCCGCTCGGCTTAGATGAGGATATTTCCGATTGGATTAGCCATGTTTTAGTTGACTTAGAGCCGGGGGACGGGGTGGTGCTTTATACTGACGGCATCCCGGAAGCTAGAAATATCCACAAAAATTTCTACGGTATCGAAAGACTCTGTGAAGTGGTTTCTCAAAACTGGCATTTGAGCGCCGAGCAAATTAAGGAAGCCGCCATTGATAATTTGCGAGACTTTATTGGAGAACAAAAGATATTTGATGACATTACCTTGCTTGTTATCAAGAAAAAGGATTAAGTTCTGTCTGTTTTCCTTATTGTTTTTTTCACCCACACTGCTATTCTCAAAAAATATATTTAGTATCAGCGGCTGTGTTTTATATAAAATGTGTAGGAATAAATATTTATAAAATGCTGGCTATACCCATGAGTAATTAAAAATCTATTCTGCTCTATAAATAAATGACAAATACCATCTTTCGACGGCTGTCAATCTTCTTAACTATCGCAGTAATAACTCTGTTTCCTGGAGTTGCTAATGCAGGTCTGATTTCCGTTGACAATTCTACTAACCAGCCAATTACTTGTGATGCTTCTGGTGCTCTTCGCAACACTGTTAAGCAAAATATGCAGAGGATATTGCTCTCACCAGGTCAAACTCTTGCACTCAACCCACAGGATTTCTCGAAGCAAACGATCGCTCGCGTGGAGTGTACGGGATACAATGTTGACAATCTGAACGTCACCCCAAATAGTCCCGATCGCTATTTATCTTTCACAGGTAAAGCCCACCAGACTTTATCCGTATTGTTGCACCTCTATTTACCGACAACACTAGAAGCAAATTTTCAGCCGATGGTGCAGCGGATTGTCAATGAGTTTCAACAAAAAAATCGCCAGATTTTGCTCAATGCAGTAATGAGTCAAGATTTAGAATATGACACCTATACCTACAGCAATTTGCCGCATCTTCTGGGGAAAAATGGATTTGATTTAGTTGAACTTGATACCTTAATGTTAGGTGATGCAGTCGATAACCATTTGATTCTTCCAGCTTCCCAAGCAATATCAACTTCCAAGTTTTGGCAAGCAGGTCTAGAAGCATCAACTTACAACAATCAACTCTACGGTTTTCCGAATTGGCTGTGCTCGTATTTTTTATTCGGTCGAGACCGCGATATTTTGCAAGTTAAATCAGTACCGGAATTAATTAATTATTTATCTCAAAAACCGCCCGCAAAACCGCGATTAATTGCGAACTTTAACAGTGACTGGAATGCGATCGGCTTTTATTTGGATGGCTGTACAGACTTGTTTGGGTTTGATGGCGTGACCGAAGCTTTGGAGAAACCGATCGATCCGCAGGTAATAAACAATTTAGTAGAAATGTCTTCGGAATGTGCAGTCAATGGTACAAATGGCTGTGTCATTCGATTTTAGATTTGAGATTTGAGATTTTGGATTGACCCCAGGGATAAATTCTCTTTCTTGAGGATTTTAGATTTGAGATTTTGGATTGATTCTACGGATAAATCCGGGGGCTTGTACCACCTTTGAAAGTCTTGGTCAACGACTACTACAATCAAGATCCCAACGCGGGATATCAGGACTTTTTAGCAGGAGCAACCAGCTTTATTGTATTTTCGGAAAATTCTTTTTATATCCGCTTGTCCGATACCCTAAAGCTACCTCTTTTTGCAAGACCATCTCCTATGGTCGGGAACTTCAACCATTGGTTTTTGCTGATACTTTAGCGGTAAATGCTTCTAGATGCAACAATCACGATTGTCAGGCTAATGCTGTTAAGTTTATCGACTACATGAGCAGCGTTGATACCAAACTCTGGATTGCTTTTAGCGAAGATTTAGATAGCGGTACGCCACCCGGCGATCCCTACCAGCCATCAAAGCTTTCTACGACCAGCCGCGAGTCGAGCAAGACGAACTATATCCGCAATTTGCACGAGTGGTCAAGAACGAAAACGCAAATTTTCCTAACTCTATTTCCGACAATAAAAAAATAGCGATGTACCAAGAAATTTGTACGGAATTCAACCAACAGGAACCTGAATATACCAAATGTGACTTCAACAGGCGATCGATCCTACGAAGCAAGCGCTTCAAAGGTTTTTAACAAAATTGATGTGATTTGCGATCCGTTAGCGATCGATCGATCGTTGTTTTTTGGTCAAATCTTCCCTAAACCTTGCGTGCTGTAGTAAACTGGGAGCATCTCATATTTGTAAAAACACTTCTTCTGGCTCCTGACTTCTTCCTTCTGACTCTTTTCTCCTGACTCCTGACTCCTGACTCCTAACTCCAATTTCAAGCGGAGGGCTGCTTTCATTGAGATACTCCCAGTAAACTAATCACTAATGACCGCAAACTTTTTTATATTGCTTGAACTAAAAGCTGACCGGGATTTAGCAACCTAAGCTGCGGTAAGTACGTTCTGAATCGCTGAAACCATTGCCCCAATTGCATCGATCCGTCGATTTTTGCCCCCTTCCTTCAACATTTAGTATAGCAACTATGACCCTGATATCAATTCCCGGCTACCGGGCGGTCGAAGAACTCTACTCTGGCCCCAGAACCTTGGTTTTTCGATGTTTTTCTGAATCAGACAATCAACCCGCCGTCATCAAACTGCTCAGATCTGAGTATCCGACTTTCAGCGAAATGGTGCAGTTTCGCAATCAGTACACCATTGCCAAAAATATTGAAAATTCCGGTATTGTCAAACACTTAAGTCTGGAAGTATACCGTAACGGTTTTGCCTTAGTGATGGAGGATTTTGGCGGAATTTCTCTAGCAGAATACATCACCACTGATGCTTGGAACCTCAAGGATAAAATTACCGCTACCATCGAAAAATTTTTACAAATTGCCATTAAAATTTGCTCTTGTTTAGAAGCAATATATAATAGTAAAGTTATTCACAAAGATATCAAACCGCAGAACATTATAATTAATCCTAAAACTCAAGAAGTTAAAATAATAGACTTTAGTATCTCCTCGCTTTTGCCTCGCGAAAATCCAGAAATTAAAAATCCTAACATCTTAGAAGGGACATTAGCTTATATGTCTCCCGAACAAACTGGAAGAATGAATCGCGGGATTGACTACCGCACTGATTTTTACTCGCTAGGAGTAACTTTTTACCAACTGTTGACAGGACAATTGCCATTCCAATCTAACGAGCCGATGGAATTGGTTCACTCTCACATTGCTCGCCAACCAATTCACCCGATCGCCCTCAATCCTGCCATCCCCCAAGTATTGAATGACATAGTGCTAAAACTGATGGCGAAAACACCGGAAGCACGCTATCAAACAGTTGGCGGCATCAAACACGATTTAGAAAAATGCTTAAAAGAATACTCAGATCGTGGCACTATTCAACTGTTTGAATTAGGCAGCAGAGACATTTCCGAACGCTTTGTCATTCCCGAAAAACTTTACGGCAGAGAAACCGAAGTTTCGGCCCTATTAGCAGCCTTCCACCGCGTCGCCTGTCCCCAGGAAAATTCCGCAGCCGCCGATTTGGAGGTTTCCCCTAGTAGCAGCCGAGATCCTCAGAAACTCCCCCGTACAGCTACTACCGAAATCATGTTGGTAGCAGGCTTTTCCGGGATTGGCAAAACCGCTGTGGTTAACGAAGTTCACAAGCCAATCGTCCAGCAGCGGGGATACTTTATCAAAGGGAAATTCGACCAATTCAGGCGCGATATTCCATTCTGGGCATGGGTGCAAGCTTTGCAAAGTTTCCTGCAGCAATTACTGACAGAAAGTGTTACTCAAGTTCAGCAGTGGCAAGCCCTAATTTTGTCCGCTTTAGGCGATAATGCTCGGGTAATTATTGATGTTATCCCAGAATTAGAATTGCTGATTGGCAAGCAACCTGCTGTGCAGGAGTTAGAACCAACTCCTGCACAAAATCGTTTCAATCTTTTATTTCAAAAGTTCATTCGTGT
Organism: Microcoleus sp. F8-C3; assembly: GCA_036704825.1. Taxonomy (GTDB): domain Bacteria; phylum Cyanobacteriota; class Cyanobacteriia; order Cyanobacteriales; family Microcoleaceae; genus Microcoleus. The sequence goes on from JAUBSN010000025.1 coordinate 49,421, forward strand.
CTTTGCTACAAAAAATCACCCCTTAGTTATCTTCTTAGATGATTTGCAATGGGCTGATTCCGCATCTTTGAAATTAATGCAATTGTTGCTAGGCGAATCAGAAGGTCAACATTTGCTGCTAATTGGCGCTTATCGAGATAATGAAGTTTCCAGCGTTCATCCATTAATGCTGACTTTATCAGAGATTCGCAATCTACCAAATCGCAGTATTGAGCGACCAGCCCCTATCATTAATCAAATTACTCTAGCGCCACTTTCAAAAGATGATTTAAATCGTTTAGTTGCTGATGCTTTAAGTTGTCCGACATGGCGCTCGATTTCTTTAACAGAATTGATTTTTCAAAAGACTAAAGGCAATCCTTTTTTTAGCAATCAATTCCTCAAAAAGCTGCATGAAGATAAGTTAATATATTTCGATTTTACCCCGTTGGATGGAGAAGAAAGGGGTGGTTGGCAGTGCGATATTACTAAAATTAGAGAATTGGCTGTCAGCAATGATGTCGTCGAATTTATGGCGAATCAATTGCAAAAATTGCCGCTAACTACTCAAAACATTTTAAAACTAGCTGCTTGTATTGGCAGTCAATTTGATTTAGAAACCTTAGCAGTAGTTTGTGAAAAATCTCAAATAGACACTGCGGCTGATTTATGGAAAGCATTGCAAGAAGGTCTAATTTTACCGCAAAGTGAAGTTTACAAATTTTTTGCAGATGATGGGGACTCTGCACCATTAGCTGTTGCCGATTGTCAATTACCCAGTTACAAATTTTTGCACGATCGCGTTCGACAAGCTTCTTATTCTTTGATTCCCGATGATGCAAAACAGTCAACTCACCTAAAAATTGGCAGATTGTTGTTGAGTAATACCCCAGAATATGAAAAAGAACATCGGATATTTGATATTGTCAACCACTTGAATATTGGAGTGGAATTAATTGTCGATCGCACCGAACAACATCAACTAGCTTCCTTGAATTTAATTGCGGGACGTAAAGCTAAAACTTCTACAGCTTATGCTGCTGCTGTGGATTATTTAACTATCGGCAGAAACCTGCTAGCAGATGATAGCTGGACAAATTTATACGACTTGACGATCGATCTTTATGTAGAAGCGGTTGAAGCCGAATATTTGAATACTAATTTCGATTTGTCGCACCAACTGGCAGAAATAGTTCTATCTCGATCGCACAATCTCCTCGATCAATTCAGAGTTTACGAAGCGCAAATTCAGTCTTATATTGCTCAAAATCAGATGAAATCGGCAGTAGATACTGGATTGCAAGCTTTGGGAATGTTGGGTGTTTCTTTGGAAACAGAACTTCCCGCTACAGTAGAGATATCTGCCTTAGCTAATTTGCCCGAAATTAACGATCCTTATAAAATTGCTGCTTTGAGGATTTTATGTGCGATCGCTTCTGCTGCTTATCTAGCTAGTCCAGAACTTTACCCCGCCGTTGTGTTTACAATGGCACATATTTGTAGCAAATACGGGAACTCTGCACCGGCTAGTTATGCCTATGCTTGTTGCAGTTTAATCTGTGAAGTAATCGGAGAAATTGAATTAGGCTATCAGTACGGGCAAGTATCTTTGCAGGTATTAGATAAATTCCCATCCCAAGAATTTCACTCGAAAGTTGTGATGGTGTACAATGCTTGCGTGAGACATTGGAAAGAACCGATTCGATCGAGCATACCCTCTTTGGTATCAGCAGTCCAAAGCGGTTTAGAAACGGGCGATATCGAATATGCTTGCTATTCGGCTATGTATCTTTGCATCTACAGCTTTTTTAGCGGTGAAGACTTAAGCTCTGTAGATCAAAAATACGAGCAGTATCTCGAACTCATGCTGAATTCCAAACAAGAATATCAGACTTATTATACTAAAATCTGGCGACAACTTACATTAAACTTACAAGGATTAGCTGAGGACAATTGTCGGTTAGTTGGGGAGAGTTTTAATGAAGATGAAATGTTACCAATTTTGCTGGCAGCCAATAATGTCTCTTCCATCTTTGGGGTTTATTTTGCTAAATTGGTTGTGAATTATTTGTTTGGCGATCGCGATCGGGCTGTGGAAAATGCCCGGCTAGCAGAGCAATATGTCGCTGGTGTCGGCTCCTTGATGATGGTTCCCCAACATAACTTTTACCATTCCCTCGCCCTTCTGGCAATGTATCCCGATGCTGATGCGATCGCTCGAGAACAATACTTGAACCAAGTTGCAGCCAATCAGGAAAAAATGCAAACTTGGGCATTCCATGCACCGATGAATTATCAGCACAAGTATGACTTAGTAGCTGCAGAAATATCACGAGTATTGGGACACAGGCTGGAAGCAATGGATTTGTACGATCGCGCCATTGCTACGGCCAAAGAAAACCAATACCTCCAAGAAGAAGCACTCTTCAGCGAATTGGCAGCTAAATTCTACCTTGAATTAGGCAAAGATAAAATTGCCCGCGTCTATCTAACGGACGCTTACTACGCTTATGCTCGCTGGGGAACTCAAGCAAAAATTCATGATTTAGAACAAAAATATCCCCAATTACTCAGCCAGATTCTGGAACAAAAAACAAGTTTGTATCCGGGAGATACAATCGAGAAAACTATAGTCGGAACCCTCAACTCTACTGGCAATAAGATTGGCACTTTGCTGGATTTGGCAACAGTTATTAAAGCTTCTCAATCCATATCAGGACCAACAAACGTCGAGGAATTGCTATCAACTTTTATCCTAATTTTGGTTCAAAATGCGGGAGCATCAAAAGGCTCCATCATCTTAGAAAGAGCCGATCAATTATCGATTGTGGCTAAATTTTTAGACGAGCGCTGCTATTTGCCGAATATTCCCCTTTCTCAAAGCAAACATCTTCCCATCACTGCCATTAACTACGTCTGGCGTACCAGAGAAACCTTGGTCATTAATGATATTGCCACTGAAAATTTTTTTGCTGCCGACCCCTACATTATTCAGCACCAACCTAAATCTGTATTGTGTACTCCCATAGTTAACCAAGGTAAAGCGATCGGCATTTTGTACTTAGAAAATAGTGTCGCCACAGGTGCATTTACTCCTGACAGATTGGAAGTCTTAAAAATTCTATCCTCCCAAGCAGCTATTTCGCTGGAGAATGCTCTGCTATATCAAACTCTAGAAGATAAAGTTGAAGAACGTACAGCCCAACTAGCCCAAGCGAATCAGGCAATTTCTGCCCTCAACCAACGCCTGAAAACCGAAAATCTGCGGATGAGTGCCGAACTCGACATCCTCAAACAAATGCAGCAGTTAATTCTGCCGAAACCTGCGGAATTAGCTGCAATTGCAGAGTTAGATATCGCTGGCTTTATGAAACCAGCAGATGAAGTAGGTGGCGATTATTACGACGTACTTTGTACTGACGGGGTGGTTACGATCTGCATTGGTGATGTCACCGGACACGGACTAGAAAGCGGTATTTTGATGGTAATGACTCAAGCTGCTGTTCGCGCTTTGAAAGAAGTTCAAGAGATAGACCCGGTGCGTTTTTTAGATACCCTCAACCGCACTCTTTATAAAAATATTCAGCGGATGAACTCGGACAAAAACCTGAGTCTAGCTCTCCTCAATTACGCAGACAGTCAAGTTAGTATTAGCGGTCAACACGAGGAAACTATCGTAGTCAGAAGCGGCGGTAAACTTGAGCGGATTAACATGATGGACTTAGGATTTCCTATCGGCTTAGATGAGGATATTGCCGATTGGATCAGCCATGTTTTAGTTGACTTAGAGCCGGGGGACGGGGTGGTGCTTTATACTGACGGCATCCCGGAAGCTAGAAATATCCACAAAAAATTTTACGGTATCGAAAGACTCTGTGAAGTGGTTTCTCAAAACTGGCATTTGAGCGCCGAACAAATCAAGGAAGCCACCATAGCTGATTTGCAAAAATTTATTGGAGAACAAAAGGTATTTGATGACATTACTTTGCTAGTATTGAAGCAACAGGGCAATGTTGTTCATAATTTATGAGTGACGGTCGTCAACCCGGTTTCTAGGAAGGAGCTTGGATTTAGTGACCGAGCATCGAAGCAGAAACAGGATTTCGAGTTTGGCGTGTGTAAGTTTTAATATTTTACAGCGATCGAGTCAAACAATTTTGTGCTTCCAGATTCGGAAGTTTAAATTATGAAACCACAAATAAATTTATCACCATCTAAATCTCCAGAAGAACTCCATACCCAGCTACAGGATTTGATCCAAAAACTTGAGGAAGCCGAAGATGAAAAAAATAGCTATGAAACTTTAGTAGAAATTATCACGGAACACTCCACGGATCTGGAAAACCAGATCCATCATAAAAATCGAGAGATGCAGACTTACATCGAGCAGGTAAAAAAGGTAATAGATGCAGCTATTGCTGTGAAAAACAACAGCTTTGAACCTCAGATATTGTCAGATGTGGCTGCGCGCAGCGATGCACTGGGAGAACTGGCACAGGTATTTTCCCATATGGTGCAAACGGTGAAAGCGCGGGAACAAGAATTAGAGAAACTTTTGCAGGCTTACGGACGTTTCGTGCCCGATGAATTTCTCCAATTTCTCGGCAAACAGAGCATGGTTGATTTCCAGCTTGGAGATCACGTGAGCAAAGAGATGGCAATTCTGTTTTCCGATATGCGTTCGTTCACCACGATGGCGGAGCAAATGACTCCTCAAGAAAACTTTGACTTCATCAATAACTATTTACAGCAAATCAGTCCCGAAATTCGCAAGCACAACGGTTTTATTGTCAAGTATATTGGAGATGGAGTCATGGCAGTTTTTCCTGATGGCGTGGATGATGCTATTCAGGCAGGAATTGTGAAGTTGGAGCGGTTGCAAAAATACAATCAAAGCCGTAAAATAAATGGGGAGATACCGCTGAAAATTGGCATTGGTATCCATGTGGGTGATACAATGGTCGGGATTATTGGAGACGCGAATCGAATGCAAGCAGATGCGCTCTCAGATCATGTCAATCTCACCGCTCGTCTGGAAGGTTTGACTAAGTATTATGGCGTATCTTTATTAATTTCTGGAGATGCGGTACAGCGTTTGAGTCAACCAGAAAAGTATCATATCCGTTTTTTGGATCGGGCTATTGTCAAAGGTAGACAAGAAGCCATTACAGTTTGTGAGGTATTAGATGTTGAAGTAGAACCAGTGCGATCGCTCAAAATTCAAACTTTGCCTATATTTGAGGAGGGGCTCCAAGAATATTGTCAGGGAAATTTGGCTAAGGCCATAGTTTGTTTTGAACAGATAGTAGCCCTAAATCCAGATGACAAGCCCAGTCAAGTTTACCTAAAACGCATCCAATCGCTGTTAAAAAATAGTATTCCTGCTAACTGGAATGGCGTGTGGAAATTCACCCAGAAGTGACATTAATACATCAAGTGGAGGGAGAAAGATCATGACATCTGGAAGCTTAAAAACAATGACACAATTGTTTGGAGAATTCATTGAAGAATTTCCTCCTGAACACGACTCCCTAGAACTTACATTTACCCCCAGTTCTCGCCCCATCAAACAGCGCTGGCGCAATAACAGGCTTTCAGCTCATTTTGTAGCCGATTATTTGTCTAGCTTTCTACCGGTGGATGAGGATGATGCTAGCAGCGAGAAACGGATAAAAGAAAGCAAGGGAGCTGTGAGCTACGTAGCCAACGAACTGTTAGAAAATGCGATTAAATTTAATAACGATGATACCAATTTCAAGGTAAAATTTGGCATACACTTTATTGGTGAAACAGAGGTGACGGCGGTAATTTTTGCCAGTAATACTGTCAATCCACAAGGGGCAAATAATTTGAAGGAGTTTATTGAAGAAATTCTGGATTCCGATCCAAATGAACTTTATTTGCAGCAGATTGAAAAGAATGCAGAATCTGAAAGCGATACGTCGGGATTGGGATTGTTGACGATGATTAATGACTATTCAGCTAAAATAGGTTGGAAATTCGATCGCAGGCCAGATAGTGATACCATCATTGTTACGACTGTGGTTCAAATTAGGGTCTAGTTTCTAGCATTTCAATATTTACTCTCTTGTGCGATCGCAGTATTTTAGTCAGGAAACCAAATCACAATGGGCATTAAAGAAATTAAAGGTGAAGATTACAGCATTCAGTACGATCCAGAATCAGTCACACTCACTTTCCAAGGCGAACTCAGCCTGAGCGGCCCTGCAGAGTATGCACCAATAGCCGAATTGTTAGATGAGGTCGCCAATGGGGAACCGCCTACTATTACCTTGAACCTAAAAAAATTGGAATTTGTTAACAGTTCTGGTATCAGTATGCTGTCTAAATTTGTCATTAGCGTCCGAAAAAAGAAAACGATTCAACTTTTGGTATTGGGTTCAAATGATATTCCTTGGCAACAGAAATCTCTCAGAAATTTAGAAAAGCTGTTGCCAACTTTGAAGCTCGAATTAGCGTAGCATAGGTGTCAATTATAACTACAGTTAACAAAGGCGGGACGCCCGTGCCACAGTTAACACAGATAAACTGGGATGATTAGCAAATTGCTTAAGTTTGCTGGATCGGAAGTTCAATGATAAACTCGGTTCCCTTGCAGGGTTCCGACTCGCACCGGAGCGATCCTCGGTGATTTTCTACTAAGATTTTGTAGACAATAGACAGTCCTAGACCGGTACCTTTACCGATTTCCTTGGTGGTGAAAAACTGCTCGAACATTCGCTCTTTTATCTGTGGTGTCATTCCGGTTCCCGTGTCGGCAATCCGTACTCTCACGCGATCGGACCCTGCTAATTCTGTGGCGATCGAAATTTTTAGCGCAGCATAGGGCTGATTTTGCGATACCTCGTCCAAAGCATCGATCGCGTTGGTAATTAGATTCATAAATACTTGATTTAGCTGTCCTGAATAACACTCTACAGGAGGCAATTTTCCATAATTTTTAACTATTTGAATGTCGCGGCGGTCTATTTGAGAATTGAGACGGTTTCGCAAAATTAACACGGTGCTGTCAATGCTGTCGTGCAAATCGCACATGGTCATGTTGCTGTTATCGGTTCGCGAAAAGTTGCCCATAGATTTAACAATTTCGCGAATGCGATTGGAACCTATTTGCATGGAAGAGATAACTTTAGGCAAGTCTTCAACTAGAAAACCAATATCTATCTCTGCGATTTTAGCTGTGATTTCGGGACAGGGATTGGGATAGCATTTTTGATAGAGACACAGCAGGTTCAACAAATCTTGAGTATAAATTGCGGCATGGCTCAAGTTGCCGTAAATAAAACTAACTGGGTTATTAATTTCGTGGACGATACTAGCCATTAGCGCCCCCAGCGAAGACATTTTTTCGCTGTGGAGGAGTTGAGCTTGAGTTTGTTTTAGTTCGCAAAGTGCGCGATCGAGCTGGGCCGCTTGAGCTTCTGCTTTCGCGGTAGCAGCACAGCTTTCTTGATAAAGTTGAACCTGTTTGAGGTCGATTTCAAATTGTTCGATTTCGCTTTCTTGCTGGTATTGGCTCACCACGGCATCGAAAGCTTCTAGCAAATCGCCGCCCGCAGCTTCCACAATGTACAGCAGGTGGGGGTTTTTCAGCATGAGTTCGGCATCGGGAACTTCGACCAATGCTTTTATTCGATCGATATACGCGCGCACCTGTTTGTCTAAATACAGTGGCGGCTCAAAATACATTGCCTTGAGGGCGGGTGAAGGGGGACTCACTAAGTTGACGCTGCTGCCAATATTAATTAAGTCGCGGTGCGATTTTTCCATAAGCTCGATCGCCTCTAACAAATTCCCCCGCAGTTTGGCTCTTTCTACCCCATTCTCAGAGCAAACTAACCTCATGCAAAAAAAAGCCGTTCGTTGGGAAAGCATTCGCTGGCGGCCGCTGATATTAATTACCGCAGCACTAATTTTTCTGGCTGTCGTAATTTGTTCCAGATTAAAGTAGTTGCTCAATGCTGCCACTGGTAATACCCCCGACTCAACTAAATGTCTGTAGCTCGTGCTGACACAAGATTTAAGAGCCATAAAAATAATTGTACAATACACCAATCAATATATTCTGTATTTCAGAATAAAGTAGTATCCTAAAACACAATTGTTTTCAATTTGAAGCCGAGCGCACTTTTTATGATTTAGCTTATTTCACAGTTTTTCTTAACTATTCAAAAATTTACAAGTCAACTTCGCCATAATTTGAGCTTGAGTTTGCGGCAAGCCGTGAGCAGCATTGGGAATAATTGCTAACTCAGCCCCCGGTATCTCGTTAGCGTAGGTTTGACAGTGCCATAGAGGAATTGTTTCGTCACTCTCTGCTGCGATGACTAAGGTAGGAATTTGCAATTTGTGAATTTCTTTTTCTACTGTATCAACTGCATCTTCCGGCCGCATCCGACTCATTAAAAATGACCTGGCTACTGGTTGAGACATTAACTCCCTGCGCCACCCGGAAATTTGCTGCAATTTCTCACTTTTTCCCGCTAAACTAGCAAAAGGTTTTGCCAACTGCAAAGCCCAATCAACGGCTGGGGTTTCCCACAGCAGCGGTCGCAAAGCATCGTATTGACCGCAAAAACTGTCGTCCCGAATTCCCGCAGGTGCTGCTAACACTAAACTGCTTACAGAATTAGGATATTTTAGGGAATAGGCAGATGCGACCCAACCGCCAAAAGAATGCCCGATGATGCAGCAGGGCTCGATATTTAGTTGTTCTACAACTTGCCGGACAAAAGCAACTTCTACAGCTACGTCGTAGCGGATTTCTGGTTTGCTGGATTCTCCAAAACCCAACATATCTAAACTGATGCACCGAAACTGAGATTGCAATAACTCAATTAATGGCAGCCAGCAAGTCTTTTCTCCGAAGAAACCGTGCAGCATCAATAAGGGTCTGCCACACCCGATGTCGAGGTAGGTGGCTGTTTGGGTGGTGCTATTGACAAATATACTTAATGCGTGCTTTTGTCCTACAAGTGCTTGAGACTGCATGGGGATCGACTCCTGATAGGTAAGAAGTTTTTGTAAATAATTGTAACAATAAAGCAGTTCAAAGGTTAAACTTCATTACGGAGCACGCACTTAGAAATAGACCGTGATATTCTCTATGATTATTAGAAAATACTACCAACCCAAAGCAGGAGAACACTTTGAACTCGACTTTAAAACAGTACCCGGCTTGCTCTCTTCGCGAAGATGTCAGTGAGTACGTAGCACACCTACAGCTTCACATGACGTTACAAGCTCGCAACTTGCTCCCTACCATTACCACCGCTAAGGACAGTCGCGAACAACTGTTGCAGCAGACTCAGGCTCATTTTGAGAAACGAGTTTCTCGACAAGCTATTTAAACAAATTTGAAGATCGCCCGCGGTCGATCGTACTTTCCCACACTTCAGCATCGCAGAAACCCGGTAGCCTCAAAAATACCGGGTTTCTTTTCGGCTAATTATGCAGGGAGTCCGGTTTTGGGTAATATGCGTTGGGTGTGCTTGAAATTTAATGTCTATGCGAATTCCGATTATTGCATTTTTGACTTTGGCGGCGCTGGCTGGCGGCGAATTGGCAGCGCAGGCACTCGGATCGAGTGCCTCACCGACTCAGGCCCAGTTTAGAGAGGAAACCGCAGAAATTGACAGGCCAGACGCCTGTTCAGCAGAGATTGACGGGCCTGATGCGCGTTCAGTCCGGCAGGGGTTGAAACCCCTGCCTCAAAGCGAAAGTCCTCTGAAGAGGACTGAAGAACTCATTAGTCCTCTTCAGAGGACTTCAGCTATTAGCCAGGGACTTGAGTCCCTGGCGGTCTGTCGGCGATTGCTCACACCAATGGATGCGGGGTTAGTTGGTTTGAACCCAACTGTGCAGGATTTGCCGGCATCCGATGAGCTGGCAGCTTCAGCAGAACTCCGATCGCCCTCACTCAAGTCCAGCCGCAATAAAGATTTTACATCTGTGTTAAAAACTCCGGCGACGATCGCGGCCAAGGCCGAAATCCCCGAAGCAGCAAACAGCAACGCCCGACAGCTAGGCGGTACTCTACAAATGGGTCAAGCCGGCAATGCTGAAGGCGTTTACGTGGCAGAGGTGAAAATTCGCTTTGTCAATTCCCGAGGCGAAGCTGTTGACAAAAAAGGGAATCCAATTGAGGGCAGAATTTCGGAAGATTTTATCCGAGGCGAGCTCAAGCTCAAGGCGGGGGATAACTACAGCCGGGAAGTTGTACGATCGGATTTGCAGCAGTTGCAGCAATTGGGATTGTTTGACAAAGTAACGGTTTCGATCGAAGAAGTTGGCACGGATGTTAATGTAATCTACAACGTTCAAGAGCGATCGGCTCGCTCTTTTAGCGTCAGTGCCAGTCTTAGTGATGATGTTGGCGTTGCTGTTCCTCTTTCCTATACCGATCGAACTTTCGGAACAACCCCGCAGCGGCTGGCGGTGGAACTTGAACCCAGCCTCCGAGGTATCCAGTACGATGTCGAGTTTGTCAGCCCTTACGTTGTCGCGGAAGACCGTTTGGGATACAGTGTGAGAGCTTTTGGCGATCGCAGAATATCGGAAATTTTCAACAAAGATATTGATTTGCCCAACGGGAACCGAGTTCGGGAAATTCGGGTGGGGGGAAATCTCAGGTTTACCAGACCTTTGGGCGATTGGCAATCGACTTTGGGACTGAATTATACAAATATCAGCACGCGCGATCGCAACTTAAATATCGCCCGCCGCGACGAACTCGGCAATCCTCTCACGTTCAGCGGCAGCGGCGTTGACGAGTTATACACTGTTTCTTTCGGCGCGATGCTCGATCGGCGGGACAATCCCTTCACCCCTACCAGCGGTTCGATTCTGGCCCTCAGCACCGAGCAGTCGATACCTCTGGGTCGAGGCAACATTGTGAGTAACAGGCTGTTGGCGAATTATATACAGTATGTACCAGTAACTTGGCTCGGCATCAGCGAGTCCGAAGCCTTGCCCGAAATGCTGGCTTTTAACTTGCAAGCGGGGACGGTAATCGGGGATTTGCCGCCAACGGAAGCTTTTCGCCTCGGCGGCCGCAATTCAGTGCGGGGTTACGACGGCGGGGATATTGGCAGCGGCCGGAGTTATTTTTTAGCTTCCGGCGAATATCGGTTTCCTGTAGGTCAGGATGTCGGCGGCGTAATATTTGTTGATTTTGCGTCGGATTTGGGAACAGGAGATAGCGTACTCGGAAAACCGGCGGTAGTCAGGGACAAACCGGGGACTGGGGCGGGTGTTGGGGTGGGTGTGAGGGTGCGATCGTCCTTTGGATTAATTCGCTTAGATGTGGGTGTTAGCGACTCCGGCGACCTCAAATTTATACTCGGTACAAAGCAGCGATTTTAAATTAGTCATCAGTCAGCAGTCATTAGTCACGAGTTAAGTGTAGATACAAGAAGCGATTTCAATTGCCAGTTGCTAAAAAAAGGTTTCAGCCGAGGGTTTTAAACAGCGCAGTGTCGGTGATTGCTGCGTCTGACTGGGCGAGTTGTCGATCGAATAATTGAGTTTGATTTCTTCCCTCAACCCAACCTCCACAGTTTGTGGTAGTAATTGAAATTGAGTCAAATACAGCACCTCGGTAAGGACACAACAACGTTGTATCCCTACTGTGTTGTAGGCAATTGACAATTGCTATATTTATTTATGCTCGTAAATGCTTAACGCTTTGGTTTCTTTACATCAACAGTTTTCGGCTTAGCCGGTGGCGTGCGCGGATAAAACTTAAACTTATTGAGCGCAGCACTTGCCGATTTAGCCACACCGCTATCTATATCTCGCAAAGCTTTTTGCAACAGCGGAATCACTTTTTCAGACTTAATCATTGCTAGTGCTTCCACAGCAGCTTCGCGAACCTCCGGGTGAATGTCTTGAGCTAATTTTCCCAAGGTTTCTATTGCTCGCTGACCTTCCGATCTCAGAGCATTAGCAGCAGCCATTTTACCTAAAGCCGAGGCTGCAAACTTCCGGGTTTCTTTGTCCTGACTTTGAACGCATCCCATCAACTGCGGTAGGGAATAGCTTGGTACTTGTCTGGCAATTGGAAGATGTTGTTCGACTTGGGGTTGATGTAAATCAATTGATTGTGGTTCCGAAAAATCAGTGTAATTTAACTCTTCTTCCACTTCTGTTGGATTTAAATCACTTGACAGTTCTTGCCAAACTTTTTCTTGTGATAAACCTTCGGAAAATTCTGTTGAATTGAACTGACTGAACTGCTGCTCCGGGACTTCTTGTTGTTGTACGTTACTCTCGTACTGCTCTTGCAAAGACCTGATAGTAGCTTGCATCTGAGCTTCGTGCTCTCTCAACTGCTCGTGAGCCGCTTGCAACTGACTCTCGTATTGCTGTTGCAAAGCCTCCATGTTTAACTGCATCTCAACCTCTCGGTTCTCATATTCCTCGGCAACTTGCCTCAAGCGAATTTCGTGTTCATTTTGCAGGTTTTGCAAATGTTGTTCCATCTGAGCTTGATAATTTATATGCAATTCGTCAGCAACTCTAAGTAAATGATGTTCGTGTTCTGCTTGCAAAGATTGGATATTTTGCTGCATCCTAGCATTATTAGCGGCTTCTAATTCCTCGCTGATTTGTCGCCGGATCTCGTACTCATCTACGCTGGCAACTGGTTGGACCTGACTGTCGCGTTCTGCCAAAACTTGTTGGAGCTGACTGTCGCGTTCTGCCCGAACTTGTTGGAGCTGGTTTTCGTATTGAGCCGCAACTTGTTTGAGCTGGTTTTCGTATTGGGTAGTAACTTGTCTGAGTAAATTTTCGTGTTCTATCGTAGCTTTTCTAAGCTGATTTTCCCGTTCTCCTTGCTGAGATTCGACAGCTTGTTGCACCCGAGACATCTGAGCTAATTCTATTTCCTCAGTAATTCGGCGAGTTTGCTGCAAGTATTCTTGCTTTTGCTTCTTTAAGCGCTTTTCCACTAACCAGTAAGCAACTGCTACCCCTGCCAAAAAACCTACGATCGCTCCTATAATACCCACAATTGAGATCCTCCCGACAAAATAGTGATGCTGGACTTTTTACATTTAACCATACAGCCTCCTGTAACCGCCCAGCAGCAACAGCCAGGCTGTCACTGCAAGCCAGTGAACCGCCACCGCAGGCCAGATAGAACCGCTTTGCAGGTATGCGATGGAGCACGCAACTCCCAAAATTGCCGCCAGCAGCAAAAACACTGGATTCATAAAGGTCGATCGACCAACCGGGTAAAAAGTCAGGGCGTTCAGCGGGTGGTAAACTACAAAAATCGCCAAACTCGCGCCTCCCCAAAACCACAGCATTAAGCCAGAAGCCTTCTCGAACGGGTGCGGCAGCATTAACACCCGGAACAATAATTCCTCGGTGATGCCCGGACTTAACAAACAGCCAATGAGCACTCCCACAATTGTACGCCGAGAGGTTTGCACGTCTACTTTTAGAAATCCCGACCAAAAACCGACGGCAAGAGCGATAGAAGTGTAAACCAGCGCGAGCATAGCTACAACCAGCCAATCAGTGAAATCGGGAATAGTTGAAAAAGCCAGGGTGATGCGGCGTATCAGGAATCCCGGCAGCGCCATCGCACTAAAATTTAACATAATCAAACCGATCCTTAAAATTTTCAAACAGATGTTAGCCGTAAGTTGAGCTGTTTATTATGGAAAACCAATCATTGCCACCCGTCAGAGTCCGCGTTTTTGTTTCAGGATTAGTTCAAGGAGTAGGATACCGATATTCAACGAGGAATCAAGCAAAGTATTTCGGCCTGCGCGGCTGGGTAAGAAATCTCCCCGACGGCCGCGTCGAGGCTGTCTTTGAAGGAAACAAAAAAGCTGTGGAAGAAATGATTAGTTGGTGCCGCCGCGGCCCCACCGGTGCTAGGGTGAGCGAGTTGGTTTTGGAATACGAAGACCCGGAGGGCGAGCGTACTTTTGAGATCCGCCGATAATACAATAAACGGCATAAACTGGGGTTGAAACCCCTACTATACAAACGAAGTCTGCTTAGTCTAGGGCAGGCTTCGCCCAAGCAGACTAAAGAATAAATTCGATATAAAACGCGAATTTGGTATTGCCAATTTATCAACGATCGGCAAGTTGACTTAAATTAGCAAACAACTGAGCAACTTTAGTCAAATCTTTATCTCCCGGCGCTATTTCTACGCCGCTAGAAAGGTCAACACCGCTGAAGTTAGGACCGATCGCCCTATCAATTGCATTTAAAATATTATCGGGTGTTAAACCGCCCGCCAGCAGCCAAGGACACTGCGGTCTAAACTCTGATAACATCATCCAGTCGATCGTTTTACCAGTACCGCCCAATTGCTCTGGATGGTAAGCATCCAGCAGTAAAGTATCGACACTAACAGCATAAACAGCAGCGGTGGCTAGAGTTTCAGGAGTCTTAACTCTCAGGGCTTTGATAATTTCAATTTTCGGCAAAAACTCCCGCAGCCGATCGCAATATTCCGCTGTTTCATCTCCGTGCAACTGCACCCCGCTTAAATTTGACTCTGCCGCTACTTGACAGATATTTTCTATTGTGGTGTTGGCAAAAACGCCGATGCGATCGACATTTTCCGGCAACTGCTCGACAATCAGGCGAATTGTTTCTGGGGTGACATAGCGGGGGGAAGCCGGCACGCAGATAAACCCCAAAGCCTGTGCTCCCAAACGGGCGATCGCAATTCCTTGGTCTAATTTAGTGATTCCGCAAATTTTAACCCGCACTCCCGGTCCTCCGTTCCGAATTTGTATCAAAATATCAACGAATTGTTAACTATTAAAACAAATCTTAGTTTAATGCAAACCGCTTTTTATAATCTTGGAAATCAATTGATCTGTGAAATCAGGAGATAAGAACGTGATCTACTCATCTTTGCTGTTAGCCGTACAATCTACCGCTCCCTCAACGCCAGAGTGGTCGCCAATGGTAGGACTGACAATGATTTTATGCAATTTGCTGGCGGTCGCGATCGGCTACTACGGCATAAACAAGCAAAACCGAGGCAAGGGCCCAGCTTTACCCGTTGAAGTGCCTGGATTGTTCAAAGGCTTCGGCGTACCAGAATTGCTGGCAACAACCAGCTTCGGCCACTTGCTCGGAGCCGGAGTAATTTTGGGCTTGGGTAACGCCGGAGTTCTGTAAAAATCAGGGCAAGGGGAAAGGCAAGGGGAAGAAAAGATATAATAGAAACTCTTTCTTGCTCTCCTTTCCCAGGAAACTTCATGCAGACAGGTTGGCGAATCGGCTCTTTATTTGGCATCCCCCTAGTTATAGATTATTCGTGGTTTATAATTTTAGCCTTAGCAACCCGCGAATACGCCATCAGTTACCGCCTGTGGGGGCCTGCGCTCTCCTGGAGTGCGGGGTTAGCAATAGCTCTGCTACTGTTTGCTTCCGTGGTGTTGCACGAGCTCGGACACAGCTTGGCGGCGATATCGCAAGGCATTAAAGTTAATTCTATAACCTTATTCTTATTTGGCGGAGTAGCTTCGATCGACTCGGAATCAAAAACTCCCGGTCAAGCTTTTCAAGTAGCTATTGCCGGCCCTCTCGTCAGCTTTGCGCTGTTTGTAATCCTAGGTTTGGGTTCTCAAGTTCTTCCGCCAAAAAGTTTGTTGGGAATTGTCACCGAAAGGGTAGCACTCATCAATCTCGTTTTGGGATTATTTAACTTAATTCCCGGCCTGCCTTTGGATGGAGGACAAGTTTTAAAAGCAGCAATTTGGAAAATCACCGGCTCTCGATTTGCCGGCGTTCGCTGGGCGGCAAAAACAGGACAAGTTTTAGGTTGGCTGGGTGTTGCTTTGGGTCTGAGTTTATGCTTTTTAGCCCGCGAGTACGGCGGTTTGTGGATTGCGCTGATCGGCTGGTTTGGCATTCGCAATGCCACTGCTTACAGCAGATTGACTTCACTGCAAGAAGCTTTGGTTAAAATTAAAGCTAGCGATGCGATGAGCCGCGAGTTTCGAGTAGTAGATGCAGATTTGACTCTGCGAGAATTTGCCGATCGATATTTGTTAGAAGTCAATCCCTTTCCATTTTATATTGCGGCGACCAACGGTCGGGATTTAGGCTTAGTGTCGATCGACGATATTCGCTTCACAGAACGCAGTCAATGGCAACATCAGACTTTGCACAACATTTTGAAACCCCTGGGAAAAACCCCCACAGTCTCCGAAAAAACATCCCTTGCAGAAGTAATTAACAGCATGGAAGCCCGTCAGCTTTCCCGAATCATCGTCCTCTCGCCGATTGGTTCAGTAGCGGGAACCATCGATCGGGGCGACGTGGTGAAAGTTTTAGCAAAATACCTCAAACCCCAGATTTCAACCGCCGACATCAAGCGCAGCAAAGAAGAAAACACCTATCCGCAGGGATTGCAGTTAAGTGCGATCGCCAAAACTGCACAGGAAAATTAAAAATTGGGCATCGGTAAGGGGCATCAGCGATCGGTTAAGATGTATCAAACTTTGTCAATAAGGGTTAAAACAAACAATTTTATGCCCAAATTCTTTAAGAGAATTTATCAGAAATTGGCAGATGGACGTGGAAAAAACTTAACTTATTTCTTCCCCTTTCCTGACTTGCAGCCTCTTGCTATTATCTGGATTGTCGTCACCGGAACTCTATTGGGAGTGCGGCATTTAGGCGGGTTGCAGCCACTAGAATTAAATGCTTACGACCTCATGGTGCAGTTGCGGCCCGATCGCGCCCCTGACCCCAGGTTGCTGATAGTTGAAGTCACCGATCCGGACATTAGTGCTTTAAACAGATGGCCAATTTCCGATCGCGTTTTAGCCAAAGCGATCGCCGAAATAGCGCGTTTGGAACCCACAGCTATTGGCCTGGATATAATTCGTGATATTCCCTACGAACCGGGGAGTGCAGAATTAGCAACTCAACTGAAAAACCCCAAAGTATTTCCCATTACCTTCGTAGGCTCATCCCAGTACGATCGAGTGCAGGCACCTCCCAACGTACCCTACCAGCGGGTAGGATTTAACGATTTGTATCTCGATCCAGATGGTATAGTGCGTCGCAATGTGATTTCTATTGGCGATGGTAAAAACACGTTTTATTCATTTTCCTCCCGGCTAGCTTTTGCATATTTTGACAGCCATAAAATAGAATCGAAAGCTACAGAAAACAATGAGTTCCTGGTAGATAAAACAGTATTTTATAAGTTGCAATCGAACTCAGGAGGTTATCAGAACATTCCTGCCCAAGGCTATCAAATATTGCTGAATTACCGCTCTCATAAAAAGATAGCAGAAACCGTGACACTAACTCAAGTTTTGGAGGGCAAAGTAGACCCCAAATTGGTAAAAGGTAAAATAGTCTTAATCGGGGTTACTGCCCCAACTGTAAAAGATATTTTTTCTACCCCCTACAGCGCTACTAAAAACGGTAATATCCCGACGCCTGGGGTATTAATTCATGCAACTGCCACCAGCCAAATTCTCAGTGCAGTTTTAGACGGCCAAGGGCTATTTTGGTATTGGGACGAATGGCAAGAAATTCTCTGGATCGCTGTGTGGAGCGCAGTGGGCGGCTGTTTAGCTTGGCGGCTAGAAAAATCCCTGAATTTGATCGCGATCGCGATCGCAGCTTGCGGCTCATTATTCGGATTCACCTTTTTCCTCTTCATGCAACAGGGGTGGATACCTCTAATTTCCCCTACCCTGGCACTTTTAATCACCGCAGGAGTCGCAGTCACCTATAAATACGAGCAGTCGAGGCAACAGCAAGGGATTGTGATGAAATTATTAGGACAACAAACATCACCTGCGATCGCCAATGCCCTGTGGAAAGAGCGCGTCCATCTGCTCGAATCAGGGTTATTGCCAGGGCAAAAAGTTACTGCTACGATCGTCCTCACCGACGTGCAGGGTTTTAGTACAATCTCCGAAAAACTACCGCCAGAAGTGGTAATGAGTTGGTTAAATGAGTATTTATCAGCAATGGCCCAAGAAGTCCAAGCACATCAAGGCGTGATTAATAAATTTACCGGAGATGGAATGCTGGCAGTATTTGGCGTACCCATTCCCCGCACCACTCCAGAAGAAATTGCAGAAGATGCTCGTCTTGCCGTATCTTGCGCTTTAGCCATCAGTTCCCGCTTGCCAGAAATGAATCAAAATTGGCTCGCACGCGGTTTACCGACCGTAAAAATGCGAGCAGGCATCTTTACAGGGCCTGTTATGGTGGGTAGTCTGGGAGGCACAACCCGTTTAGAATATGGAGTGATCGGCGACAGCGTAAATATTGCCTCTCGGCTAGAAAGCTGCGAAAAGGATCGGCATGATGACACTTGCCGGATATTGATTGCAGAAGAAACCTTTTTGCATCTGGCGGACAAATTTGAGGTAGAATCTTGGGGACCTTTACCGTTAAGAGGCAGGGAACAAAAAGTTAATGTCTACCGGATTTTGGGAAGTAAAAAAAAATAAAAAGAGAGAATCTCTCCCTACAAATTCATGGAGTTAATATGAAAACAATTACTAAGTTTCTGCTCAATCTGATATCAGTTGGCTCAATAGTATTGATAGCCACACTTAACATTTCTCAATTAGCAGTTGTGGGACAGCCCAACATAAACACACCTGACCGCCCACCCAACCCTATACCGGGAGGGCCGCGCTTCATTCAGCCCCGTGAAGATATGGACGATCGGCCCCCCGCTCAACCGAGACGGATTGTGCGCGGTGGCTGCGGGAGCATTACTCAGCTAGGTTTCACAGCCTTAGTGCCTCAAAATAAGATGGGACGGACTGTTTCCGACTATCCAACTTTCTTTTTCTACTTGCCTCAAACAGAGGCTGAATCAGCCGAATTTATGCTAAAAGATGAAAGTGGCAAGCAGATTTATAAACAGGATCTCACAATTAGGAATTTATCAGGGGTGATCGGCGTTAGTATCCCCGCCAACCAAAATGTGCCACCCTTGGAAGCCGGCAAAAGTTACCGTTGGAATTTGACAGTGATTTGCGACTCTCAAGACCGAGCGGCCGATCTGATCGAAAGCGGTACTGTACGGCGAGTTGAAATCAGTGCAGATATCCGCAGTCAATTAGAGCAGGCAGATCCGCGCCAGAAAACGGTTATTTATGCTGAAAATGGGATTTGGCAAGATGCCCTCAGCACCCTAGCTGCCATTCGCCAAGCCAATCCTGACGATGCAGAATTAGCTGCTGATTGGGAAAGCTTGCTAGAGTCAGTGACCTTGGGAAAAATTGCCAAAGAGCCGATCGTTCAAACTCAGCCGCAACCATAAGCTGTACTGCATATAAATTTAACTTTTTTGGCGGCGTTAGAGCAACGGACCAGAAAACTTTTAATAAAAAGAAGCGTACAAGTTTTTAACTTGTATCAGTAACAGCCAAGATGGCTGTTTTACAATAAAAATTTTTTGTGGAACAGCCATCTTGGCTGTTCCCAAAAGGCGGCAGACTTTTCGATATCCCCCCAATAATTATTCCAGAAATCTCTTGTAGAATAGCTATCTTGGCTGTTCCCAAAAGGTGGCATGAAAGCCCGCCCCCAAATATGCAGGTTAAAAAATGTGAAACAGCTTATTACTTGTTAACTCCCAAATATCCACCCATTCCTCTTCTGAAAGTGGCTGCACTTTCAAGTCAATCTCAAAACAGCGACAAGCTGCCGCACTCAAAACATCAATTACAGTGGCAATCAAATCATCTCCCCCTTCAGATAGAGGTAATTGCACAGGAATTAATTCCTCCCCAAACACTTGAGAAAACAATTTAACATCCGGCTGCAAACGCATCGAACCGTGCTGTAAAATAGCATCACCCCGTCGCAATTGCGCGCTACCAATTAACTTGCAGCCATCAAGTGTAACTAAATCCGCACCCGTCGCAGTACCAAAACAATTAGGATTGTGAATGTAACCCCTTCCAGCTTCCCCGTATTGCAAATCCAAACCCATCGCCCTCCAACCCTCAATCAAAAACTCGCAAATAGTCTGATAAGCTTTCATGCGGCTGCTTCCAAATCCCGACGCCACAACTGCATAAGTTAAATCCCCTTGGTGGAGCACGGCGCGCCCGCCGCTGGGCCTCCTCACCAACTCCACAGGCATTCCCTGCCAAGACAACTGCTGCCACAACTCCGGCCATCGCCGCTGGTGGTAGCCCAAGGAAATCGCCGCCGGTTGCCAAGTGTAAAATCGCAGAGTTGGGGGATTTTTCCCCGCTAGATGCTGTTCCAGCAGCCAGTGGTCGATCGCCATCTGCAACATCCCAGACGCTTGTAGCTGCGGAATTAAACGCCAAACAGAATTAGCCATCAGTCCAGAGTCCTTAGTTTCTACTCAATAATTCGCAGAATGTTTTAAAATTAGTAACAGTTTTTTGGGCTTGTCTTCTAAGTTGGTGCAAGTTTCACCGAAGAACGAGACGGAAGCCCCTGGCTTGAGACATGGGGAGGAAGTCGGCGACGGTTTCAACCGCCTTCAATATTTTTTGGCACTGGTTGTTTTGCAGTCATATTTAAATCTTTAATCAAGAATACCATGCTAATATAAACCAAGGAGGAAAACAGAATGTATGGATGCCAGCAAAATCTAATTAGTCCAGACAAAGACTTGAAAGCAGTCTTAGAATTCTTGTGCAGTGAAGCCTCAAAGTTAATTAATTGCGGGGTTTACTATTCCCGACAGCTATTCTTTAAGACAGGAAAAGTTCCCAACAGAGCGAAGCTGCATAAAGTTTTAGGAACGTCCAATCGGAACATTCATTACAAAGCTTTTTATTCAGATACCGCACAGCAGATATTGAGTAGCGTTGCTGAATCTTTCAATTCCTATTTAGGCTTACTGGCTGGAGTTAAAGAAGGGACTGTGACGCAACATCCCAGACTACCTGGATACAGACAAGGCGGATTAGCGCTGGTGACATTTACAGGTAGATCGGTAAAATTAAAAGATGGAATGTTACGATTTCCTTTAGGGAAGCAAGTGAAAGCTTGGTTTGGCATAGATGCGTTCTATCTAACCATGCCATCTAACTTAGAACATTCTGCTATTCGAGAGTACAGGATTTTGCCAAAAAAAGGATGTTTCTATCTGGAATTGGTTTACCAAAAAGAAGCTGTCCAATCCTCTGTTACCGTTGATTCTGTATTGATGATAGATCATGGGATGGACAACTGGATAACTTGTGTCAGCAATATAGGAACTTCATTTATCGTAGATGGAAGGCATCTCAAGTCCATCAACCAAGGCTACAACAAACGAGTGGCAACCTTGATGTCTGGAAAAGACAATGGATTCTGGTCGAAAAGACTGGAACGGCTGACAGAAAGCAGAAATAGAACAATGCGGGATGCAGTAAATAAAGCTGCTCGTAAAGTCATCAATCATTGTGTATCATTCAAGATTGGTACAGTCATATTTGGATGGAACAAGAATCAGAAAGATTCGATAAATCTGGGTACAAAGACCAATCAAAAATTTGTTCAGATTCCCACGGGTAGGTTAAAAGATAGAATTGCTCAACTGTGCGAACAGTACGGAATCAAATTCTGCGAAACTGAAGAATCCTATACCTCAAAAACCTCGTTTCTCGATGGTGATAAACTGCCTAAAATCGGCGAAAAACCCGAAGGGTGGAAAGCTTCTGGAACGAGAATTAAACGTGGATTATATCGGACAGCTAAGGGGTGGCTAATCAATGCAGACTGTAATGGGTGTGCAAATATTGGTCGGAAAGTAGCAACAATACTTGGAATCGATCTAAGTGGAGTTGGTAGAGGTGACTTGTCAGCACCTGTAAGACTTAAATTGTGGTCTTATGAATCCCCGTCCCTTTAGGGCTGGGGAGATGTCAAGCCCGCCGGTGCTTTAGAAATAATTACAAAAAATAATCCCAGAACCATGAGCAACAGTGTAATTGTCATTAACGACGAAAAATTTGAAACAGAAGTCCTGAAAGCTGAGCAACCAGTGCTTGCCTATTTTTGGGCTAGTTGGTGCGGGCCTTGCAAACTGATCGCGCCTTCGGTAGACTGGGTGGCTGCCAACTACAGCGATCGGCTGAAAGTGGTTAAAATGGAAATTGACCCCAATCCTAATACTGTCAAACAGTATAAAGTAGAAGGAGTCCCAGCTCTCAGGCTGTTTAAAAATGCCGAAGTAGTGCTTTCTCACGAGGGAGCTATTACTAAACAAACTTTGGTCGGTTTGCTCGACGCTCACTTATAAAGTTTGGAAATGATTCGGGAGTTTCCAACTCCCAACTCACAACTATGAATACTCCGGACAGTTTTTGAGACAGAGGCTGAAACCCTCATTCTACCGTTAGCATTTGACCTCACTGAGAAGGCCCAAACCCGCATTCTGCCGTTAGTGATTGAAAACTGTCCGGACTATTGAACTATAGCAATCGAAAATATTTTTTAACCTCTCTCTTTTATCCTCGATATTCCTCTCTGACTCTGCGCCCTCTGCGCTCTCTGCGGTTATAAAAAAAACCTTTACAAAGCAGCACATAAAAATGAAAAAAAACTAAATCAGCCAGGTAAAAAATATTAATATGCCCAAAAAGTTAGAAAAAATATGCAATTTGCTAAACGTTTAGAGCCACTGCAATTTAATGTATTTGCCGATATGGATCGGGCAAAAGCTCAAGCTAGAGCAGCGGGGCAGAATGTGATTGACTTGTCTCTGGGTTCTTCGGATTTGCCGGCGGCAGCTCATATTACAGAGGCGATCGCACATTCTCTGTCCGACACCAGCACCCACGGCTATTTGCTGTTTAACGGCACAAGAGATTTTCGGGAAGCAGCAGCTATTTGGTACGAGCAAAAATTTGGGATTGCAGTGAATCCAGAAACCGAAGTGCTGCCGTTAATTGGTTCCCAAGAAGGCACGGCGCATATGCCTTTAGCTGTACTCAACCCTGGAGATTTTGCTTTGCTGCTAGATCCGGGCTATCCTTCCCACGCGGGCGGCGTGCATTTGGCCGGCGGTCAAATTTATCCGATGCCGCTATTAGCAGAAAATGCGTTTTTGCCGATATTTGAAGATCTTCCGA
Source organism: Microcoleus sp. F8-C3 (assembly GCA_036704825.1). GTDB lineage: Bacteria > Cyanobacteriota > Cyanobacteriia > Cyanobacteriales > Microcoleaceae > Microcoleus. Next base: position 72,493 of record JAUBSN010000025.1, read on the forward strand.
CAGCAGTGCTAGCTGAGTCGAAGATGATGGTTTTGAGCTATCCTCACAATCCTACAACTGCGATCGCCCCGGTTGCTTTTTTTGAGAAAGCCGTAGCTTTTTGTCGGGAACACCGGCTGGTTTTAGTTCACGATTTCCCTTATGTGGATTTGGTATTTGACGATCGCAATTCTCTCCTAGAGGCAGAGTCTGGTAACGAGGAAGAATATCGAAAATTGATGGCGCCGTCAATTTTTCAGGCGGATCGAGATAAGAGTGTGGCGATCGAGTTTTTTACACTATCCAAATCCTACAGTATGGGAGGTTTTCGAGTCGGATACGCGATCGGCAATTCCGAACTAATTGCAGCCCTGCGACAGGTAAAAGCCGCAGTGGACTTCAATCAATACCGAGGGATTTTGAACGGAGCGATCTCCGCATTAACCGGCCCCCAAGATACCGTCAGAACCAGCGTAGAAACCTTCAGAAAACGGCGAGATGCCTTTGTAAACGCGCTGCAGGGCATCGGCTGGCAAGTACCCGTACCCCCCGCCACCATGTACGTATGGGCGAAACTGCCGGAACCTCGGGCCCGAGATTCCGTGAAATTTTGCACTCAGCTTGTAAAGAGTACAGGAGTCGCAGCTTCCCCCGGTGCCGGTTTCGGGAAATCAGGAGAAGGTTACGTGCGATTTGCCTTAGTCGAGTCGCCAGCAATTTTGGAAGCAGCAGTTAGAAAAATAGCTGAGTTTCAAAATTGAGCGATGCGATATAGTTTTTCGAGCGAAAGATGAGGTAGTATCCGGCATAGGGCATAGGACATAGGGCATAGGGCATACCTCACCACGCTTGAGAACCGCTACATATGTCAACTTAACCCGAAACACTGTGTTGAGACTTTAGCCCACCGGAATCGAGCTTTGAGGCAGGGGTTTTAACCCCTGCCGGACTGAGGTTTTGACGTTTTTGGACACACGATGAAGGGCAAGGCGTCTAAGTGCTTACCCATAGCTCAAGATGGATGCAATTGCTAAAATAGTGTGATTTCTACCTAAAGGAATAGATATTTGCACGCAGTATCTGTCACAATTTCTTTTAAGAAATGTTAACGCGAGACATCTTCGGAATTACCAGTTCCGCTCACCCACTCTAAAAATCCTTGAAGTGAATTCTGTCGGGGTAGCGATTGTTCCTTAGCCGCGATCGCACACCCGAAAAAGACCACACTGCCCAAAATTGCAATCAGCGGCAAAGCCTTACCCAGCCCAAAGTCCCGCTGAAGGCGAGCTAACGGTCTACTCTCGCGCCGGAGCATCTTTCCCACCGTCAGTTGTTTGAGACTAAAAGGATCGCGCACAAAATGACCGCTCCAGCTAATTACCATATGAGAATGGCAGTGGGGACAAGTAAATAGTCCACTGACCATCCCGACTGGGCCTACGACGCTGGAACGGTTGCAGATCGGGCAAGTGACAGAATGAGTGTTATAGGTGGGAGCGTTCATAACTGTTTTTCTTGAGTAAAAAAAACTAACAAGTAATTGGGAGCCTGTGTTAACGCTTAAGGTATAGACCTTGAGAGGCACTTTTCCTTAATTCCTAGTTTACCGCTCCGATCGGGTCGATCGGAGCTCACTGCTTGGGAAAACCTTCAAATTGCCAATCCCGCAACGAGTGCAAGTCGGGAGCACAGGTGAGATTGTATTGCAGGGGAGTTACCGTTATTCTGTTGTCGCGAATAGCTTGTACGTCCGTAGGAATATCATGCCAAACCGCCGAATCCGGGGCTTCTTCTACATCTTCTAACAATTCGCCAGCCAGCCAATAATAAGTTTTGCCGCGCGGATCGGTGCGCTTTTGAAATATGTCGAAATAGCGGCGAATGCCTTGACGGGCGATCGCGACTCCGGTAATTTCTGCTTGTGCGACTGCTGGTATGTTGACATTCAACAGCACCGGTTTGGGCAGTGGCTGTTTTTCCAACTGCGACAGCAAGGTGACAGCGAAATCCACCGCCGGCCCAAATTCCTGGGAAGTATAGCTCGCGAGGCTGAAAGCAATGCTGGGAATGCCTTCCATAATTCCTTCCATTGCCGCCGAAACCGTACCCGAACAGATGATATCCGTGCCTAAATTGGGCCCGTGGTTGATACCGGAAAGGACAAAATCCGGCGGTTTGTCAAGTAAAGCCCACAAAGCGAGTTTCACGCAGTCGGCGGGAGTGCCCGAACAGGCCCAAGCTTGGACTGAGGGCTCAAAAATAGATTCGACAATTTCGGCGCGGATGGGTTGGTGCAAGGTAAGGCCGTGGCCGGTAGCGGAGCGCTCTCTGTCGGGACAAACTACGCTCACGTCGTGACCTGCGGAGGCGAGAGCGTTGGCGAGGCTGCGGATGCCTTGTGCAAAGATGCCGTCGTCGTTGCTAATTAAAAGTTTCATTGAAATTTTTATAGGCCTTATAACAATACTAAACTAGATTCAACTAGGACGATCGCTCTAACCTAGAATTAAATATTACAAATTATCCGTAACTGCCGAAAATCTAAAATCTAAAATCTAAAATCTAAAATCAAAATGACTGTAGAGCCAAAATTGCGCTAAACTCAACTTGGCCCAAAACTGCCATCAATCAAAAATCTAAAATCTAAAATCTAAAATCAACAAGACTGTAGAGCCAAAATTGCGCTAAACTCAACTTGGCCCAAAACTGCCATCAATCAAAAATCTAAAATCTAAAATCT
>JAUBSN010000025.1:75311-88713 GCA_036704825.1 Microcoleus sp. F8-C3
TGCGCTAAACTCAACTTGGCCCAAAACTGCCATCAATCAAAAATCTAAAATCTAAAATCTAAAATCAAAATGACTGTAGAGTCCAAATTGCGCTAAACTCAACTTGGCCCAAAACTGCCATCAATCAAAAATCTAAAATCTAAAATCTAAAATCAAAATGACTGTCCAGCTAAGCGACATTGAAACTCAACTAGAAACCCTCGGTCAAGAGTCCAAAAGTGCGATCGCCACTGCCAATACTCTCGAACAACTCGAACAGTTGCGCGTCGGCTACCTCGGCAAAAAAGGCCAACTCTCTCAAATTTTAGGCATGATGGGCAAACTGTCGCCAGACCAGCGACCCAAAGTAGGCGCGATCGCCAATACAGTCAAAGAAGCCCTGCAAGCCGATTTAGAAGACAAGCGCGCCGCCCTCCAAACAGCCCAAATCCAAGCCAAATTAGCCTCAGAAACCATCGATGTCACGATGCCGGGGATTTTTCGCCCCCAAGGCCGCGTTCACCCCTTAAACGCCGTCATAGACCGCGCTCTCGATATCTTTGTCGGGCTCGGCTACACCGTCGCCAACGGCCCGGAAATGGAAACAGATTATTACAACTTCGAGGCGCTCAACACGCCGCCGGACCACCCAGCGCGGGATATGCAAGATACATTTTACTTGCCAGGAGGCGACTTGCTGCGGACTCAGACATCATCGGTGCAAATTCGCTACATGGAACAGCACAAACCGCCGATTCGGATTGTCTCTCCCGGCCGCGTTTACCGCCGCGATACTGTTGATGCTACTCACGCCGCAGTCTTCCACCAAATTGAGCTTTTAGCAATTGATGAAGGTCTGACATTTACTGACTTGAAAGGCACAATTAAAGAGTTTTTGCGGCAAATGTTCGGGCAAGATTTGCCGATTCGTTTCCGCACGAGTTACTTTCCGTTTACCGAACCTTCTGCCGAAGTTGATTTGCAGTGGAACGGCAAATGGCTGGAAGTTTTAGGCTGCGGAACAGTAGATCCTAACGTTCTTAAAGGAGTCGGTTTAGATCCAGAAAAATATACTGGGTTTGCGGCCGGTTTTGGGGTCGAGCGGTTCGCAATGGTACTTTATGAAATCGACGACATTCGCCGGGTTTATGCTAGCGATTTGCGCTTTTTGCGACAATTTTAAAGAAGGGCTTGGGGTCGCTTACACGAACCGTCTAGAGGTCTCGGTCAATGTACATCAATCTTTCTGTTTTAAGTAAGTAAGTACAAATAAACATCACTTGGGGAGAGGGCGGGTTCTGCAACGATAGACTCGCCCTTACTGTAGATAAGCCCTAAAGCCACCCTACGAGCCCCTGCAAGATATTATTGTTTTTTTTGCGCTTACCTACTTATTTATGGTCTAGTTGCTAAAAACATCCTTGATGCTGTCAACAGCGCGCTCTACAGCATTCTTGGTATTATCTACTGCTTTCTGAGTACGAGCTGAATCTTCCGATGCTCTTTTCTCAATTGTGGCCGCATCTTTCTTAGCTTTGCGCTCTACAAAACTACCATCATCCGATGCTCGATCGACTTTAGCAGCATTTGTCTTGGCAGTTTCCTTAACCTTCTCTTCTGTATCTCGGATGAAGTTCTTGGCTCGTCCAGCATCTTTGCTGGCTTTTTCTTGAACCACATCGCCCGCATCTGGGTCTGCTGCCATCGAGTTTAAAGCAGGAGAAGCCATTGCTGCGGTGTTCGAGAAAAACGCACCCTGCCAAACGAAGGTCATCGCTGACAAACAAAGCACAGTTGCAGCCATCCAGCGACCGACAGTCGAAAGCCGTTTCGTCAAATAATTCAGTTTCATACAATACACAATCAAATATGACATTCTATTTTTACTCGATCGGAGCGATCGGCTGAACCGTTCTCCAGAGAGAGGTTATCCGCCGATGAATGCTTAAAAAAATTCCCTCTTTTGATAGATGGAAGCAATGAATGTCAGTCAATTTTAGATTTTAGATTTTAGATTTTAGATTTTAGAGTTGACTCCCCAGCCGCCATTTGGCATCTTGAAATTTGGTGATTAGATTGTAGATTTGAGATTTGAGATTAAACAACTGATATCGATTCCGGTTGCACCGGAATCGATATCAAACAGCTCTGGGGCGGGTGGGTGGATGTAATTCACTCAGTTGAAATCTGCTGTCTTTACGAATAGGTTGTTTACGAGATTGCGTGCGGGATATCAACATATAATACTTAACAAACAACTAATGACCAAGAGTTTCAAAGGTGATACCCGCCACGCGATCGATCGGTGGAATCAATCCCAAATCGAAAATCGAAAATCCTTGCGTCCCCGGAATTTATCCCTGGGGTCGATCCAAAATCTAAAATCTAAAATCGCGCAATCGAATGACTAATCACAATTTAGTAAAAAAGTCAATACAGTTTCATCAATTCCCTTTAGTTTCAAAGGCTTATATTTAACAATGCGATTTTCCTCAACATAATCTGCAACCGCCGCCGAAATGAGCACCGTGTTTGGTTCTGTCACCTCTTGCAAGCGGGCGGCAATATTCACGCTCGGCCCGATCGCAGTATAATCCGATCGGTCAGGGCCGCCAAACATCCCCACCACCGCAGTACCCTGGTGAATCCCGCAGCGAAACCGCAACGGAGACACCCCATTTTCCCCAACAATTCCCTGCTCCAACCAGCCCTTGTTAAGGTCCTTGAGAGCTCGCAGCATTTGCTCGGCAGCAGCCACAGCGCGGCGTACTTGCTCGTTAGGCGTTAGTTCCTCCGGCGCGCCAAAGAAAGCCATTACCGCATCTCCAACAAACTTGTCCACCGTACCGCCGCTGTCAAAAATAGCCTTAGTCATTGCCGCCAAATATTCATTCAACAGCTCAGCTACCCGGCGCGAGCGCAGCGTATTTGCCATTTCCGTAAAACCGACAATATCGCTAAACAAAATAGTAATCAATCGCGGTTCCGGGCGCAAATCCAATGCCAAATCTCCAGCCGCTGCGGCCTTTACCATCGCCGGCGGCAAAAATCGGCGCAGCACCGACTCAGTTAAATAACTGTTCAACTGCTGCACTCGGCGCTCGTTTTGTTTGAGGGCGATCAAATTCCGCACTTCCGCCAACAATTCTCGATCGTTAAAAGGCTTGGACAAATAAGCATCTGCACCCCGTTCTACTCCTTCAATTCGAGTATCTTCGTCGGCTTTAGCAGTCAGCAAAATTGCCGGAGTTCCCTGCAATTCCTCATCCTCTCGAATCATCTTAATCAAATCCAAGCCAGAAATCAAAGGCATCATCAAATCCGTTATAATTAAATTAGGGCGACGTGTTTTAGCCACGGCAAATCCTTCTTCTCCGTTGCGGGCGAGCAAAACAGCAAAGCCGGAATCTCGCAGAATTGCCGACACATAAAAGCGCAAATCAGGATTGTCGTCAACCACCAAAACCGTTCCCACTGCTGTTTCCGATCTGATCGGTTGGAGGGCCTCAAAGTTATGATTTTCTGCCTCATTTTCCGACAGCTCCGCCTCCACATCTGCCAGTTCCACCGCAGCTTTGGATGAGTGAAACTCCGCAGGTATTTCTAGTACCTGTTCCGGGGGCAAGTGAGTCGAACCGAAGTGCAGCCAAACGCTAAAAGTAGTACCTTCACCGTAAACTGACTCAACAGAGATTTGACCGCCGTGGAGTTCGACTAATTCTTTGACAAGTGCCAAACCTAAGCCGCTGCCTTCATACGAACGGCTAGCTGAACCTTCGGCTTGGCGAAACCGCTCGAATAAATAAGGAATTTGTTCGGTGCGAATGCCGATACCCGTGTCTTTTACTTGCAACAAGCAGTGAGCGCCGGCCGATTCAACTTTCAGGGTGATAGTTCCACCTTCTGGGGTGAATTTAACAGCGTTTGATAGCAGGTTGTAAATAACTTTGTCAAATCTTTCCAGATCCAAATAAAGTAAAGGACATTCTTGCAGTTGGGTAATTAAGTGCAGTCCTTTTTTCTCGCAGTAGGCGCGGAACGACTCTGCGGTAGAGTAACAGAAACCGACTAAATCGCAGGGGCGAAAACTCGGCTGCATCCGTCCGGCATCAAGCCGCTGCAAGTCCAGCAGTTGATTTACCAAGCGCAGGAGGCGACGGGAATTACGCAAAGCGATTACGGCTTGTTCGTAGGGCAAGTCTTCTTTGCGGCCGCAAGCTGATTCTAGAGGGCCGATTGTGAGAGTTAGAGGCGTGCGGAACTCGTGAGAGATATTTTGGAAAAACTCGGTTTTGAGCCGATCGGCTTCCAGAAGCCGTTCTGCCTGCTGTCTGGTAGTCTGGTAGAGGCGCGACTGCTGCACGGCCAGAGCAGCTTGAGTTGCCACTATTTGAGCCAGGTCGATGTCTGAGAGGTTCCAGCGGCGGATGCTGTGATTTTGACGCAGGGAAATGCTGCCGATGATTTTGCCTTCCGAGAGTAAGGGAACGACTAACAGGGCGCGGGCTGGCGATCGAACTTGCAGTTCTGTAACATTTAACTCGGGGTGTTCCTCGAGATCTTCGATCGCCACGGGCTCTTTTGATACCATAACTTGCAGCAACACCGGATTGCCCCGAATCGGCACCAAAGACTGCGGCAGGGAAGGATGGGCAAAAACCCAGGCGCGAGTGTTCCCAGCAGCATCGCCAGAAACCGTCTCAGGGCCAGGAGGGTTCGCAACTACCTCTGGATTGTCAATAAAACCCTGTTCTACAGCCACGGTATCCCTGTGCGTGTCGTATAGTCCCACGCATTGGACGTATTCATCATCTTCTGTCCACAGAGATAGGGCGCAGCCGTCAACTTGCAAAGCTTGGCCGAGTTGTTGAGTAATGGCTGCAAAAATATTTTGGGGATCGAGACTCGATCGAATTGCCGTAGTAATAGTATTGACTAAGGCCTCGCGCTTGGCTAGCGCCCGCACCCGTTCGTAAGCCCGGGCTTGAGAAAGCGCCAAAGCCGCTTGGTCTGCCACCGTAATTACCAACTGTACCTCGTGGTCTTGCCACTGGCGCGGTTCCTCGAACTGGTGCAGCGCCAAGACTGCCATCAGTTCGACTTTGTAAAACAGCGGTACGATCAAGCTCGATCGAATATTCGCAGCTTCGTAAGCCTGCTGTCGTTGCGGATTATTCCAGTTTAAGACTCGACCGTCAGTTTGGGCATCTTGAATCACCTGCACATCCAGAGTTTCCCAAACCAAATCCGGCAGCAAATCCGCGGAGAGTTCCGCAGCACAAGCATCTCCGGGCGTGATTTCCTCATCGCCCCCCAACCCTTTAGTTTCGACCTTCTGGTAAACGAACCACTCATCTGCCACCCGACCGTCTTGGAACGGCCGCAGCAGACAGCAACTCACCTCAAACATCTGCCCGACAGTTTCCACAATTCTTTGCAGCATTTGCTGGTAATTAGGAGCCGATCGGATAGTATTGGTAACGGCATAAAGCAGCGATTCTTGGCTCAAAGCACGGCGCAGTTCATTGGTGCGCGTTTTCAGAAGATTATGAGTCTCAACAGCTTGACTGACAAGATTTATCAGCTCTTGAGCATCCCAAGGCTTGGTAACGTATTTGAATACTTTGCCAGCGTTAATAGCTTCTACTAAATCTTCTACATCCGTATAGCCAGTTAAAATAATTCGGATCACGTCGGGGTACTGAGCCGCCGTCAGGCTGAGAAACTCCGTACCGCTCATTTTTGGCATTCGCTGGTCGGAGATAATCACCGCAACTTCTCCCTCTTTTGCCAAAATTTCGAGAGCAGCGGGGCCAGATTCGGCTCTGAGCACTTTGTAGTCTCGATGGAAGGTGCGGTAAAGCAAGTCGAGGTTATCCGGTTCGTCATCGACGATCAGAATTTTTAGCTTAGGATTTTCTTGGGAATTCATGCACCGTTCTCCTGTGCCCCGGGGCTGTTCGATTTAATAAGTCTGATCAAAGGAAGAATTCGCCGATTTAAATTGCTGAAGTCATACCATTTTCGATTTTAGATTTTAGATTTTCTATAGCGAATGACTGATGACATAAGGATTGGGAGTTTGCCTAGAGTGCCATTATTTTGGGAAAATGGTATCACAATAATTCGTGAATATGAAGTTGTTGTGAGTATGCCGAGGCAAGCATCAACCTTGATTTTTGATGTCTGGGTTTTCAATTCGGAATTCTTCTGAGCCACAGTTATCTGTCGTGCACCCCAATTTTATTATTTAATGATATTCACATCAACTCGTCTCCCGGTAAGTTTTTTTTCACCCCTTACCTTTGTGCAGCAATAGATCGAAGACAAATCTGGGCATTTTAACTGCCATCTGGATATCTCAGAGTACATAGGAATAACCGTCCTGATTGTGAGTTGATTTGCCAAATTTATGTTTGCTCCTGGCGCCTGAGACTGTTTTATTTGGTATGTGAAAGCTGTCCGCCGCAAGATACAATAGACAACCAACATCTTCGCCTGTGTTTTTTCCCACAAGTAACAGCAAGTTGAACCGTCAGCCCGGGATACCGACCGCAATCCGGCGCCGAGCCCTTGACTGATATTCAGGGGAGACCCACAGACCACAGAGGTGTCTGTGGGAGTGACGCAATTGCTGTACCATTTTAGTTAGACTTGCACTTTTTTCCCGGATGTCGGCATTTTTTGTGCCTCTTGCAGACCTCCGACAGGCCAATTACTGTGGCGAAACACCGCAATATCGAGCATCCATCTGTTAATCTTAGCTAGGGATGTACTCTGTGGAAACCGGTCAGTCGATTTTAGATTTTAGATTTTAGATTTACTCCACAGATCGATCGCGGAGCTTGAACTAGGGTCTAAAATTTCGATCGGTTCCCGACGAGTGTCGGTGGGTTGTATCGGTTTTTGGGCAGGGTCAATCAGCTCGATCGAGGTTTTGAAGGTCTCGCTCGCGCGCAGCAGAGTATCGAACCGACGGGGAAAACCCCTGCAGACAGTTTCCAGACATCCAAATTTAAATTGGAGGTGGGAAAAGTACCCAGTAGCTCAACAGGTAAAGCCGGTGCGATCGGGAACGGGCGATGAATAGCCCAGAACTGCTGAAAGCTTCGGTGCCAGGTCGGGGGGTGGCGGGGAACATCCGACGCGCCACCGGGCGGGAGTGTTAGTCTGGTCAGCCGTTGGTTTTTTCAACTACCGCTTGACGGATAAATTATATTCGATCGGGTATTTCCGTAACTAGAGAGCGGTAGGATTCCGGGAACCTGACGTTAAAACCTTTGTGATTGTTTTTAATACCTTGCCCGCTAAGCAGTCGCGCATTTAATTTGTAAGCTGCGGTTTACTTAAACTCTTGGACGCCGGCCCCCAGCCAGCGATCGAGCTTCAATTTAAAAGCAAAATAGCTTATCCACAAATCTAGTATTAGGGGATGAGTTTTATTTTTTCATAACTAGAGTATCCAATGCTAAAAATTTTCTCTGTACCTCAAATACTACTTAAAGTCAAGCACAAAAAAATGTAATTTAATCAGGCTAATAAACTATGCCTATAAGTTACGTTATAAGCTCAGTATAACATCAGCGATTTTTCTAAGAGGGTAGCTTAGAAACCCGCGTAAAAAAATTAATATAGTGGCCTGGCATTGTGAATCCTTCATTTTTTTCCTCACCATCTCACCAACAACAAACTCCCGGAATTTCGGGTTTTTCGATTCGGGTGGCTGCGCCCAACGACTTAACGCAGCTAGCTGATATTTTAGCCATGAGCTTTCACTCCCGCGAGGGGTTTGTAGAATGGGTGTATCCAGTGTTGCGTTTGGGCATTTACGAAGATTTAAAAAATCGACTGCGTTCTAAGGCAGAACATTACATTTGTCTGGTTGCTGAGCTAGTCGCGCGCGAGGAGGGAACGCAGAATTATAGAGCGCACCGAGCTCAGCGCATAACAGGAACAGTAGAAATGGCTCTGCGTTCTCGCTTCCCTTGGCAAATCCCGACTTCTGACTATCCTTATTTGTCGAATTTAGCCGTTCACCCGGAGTACCGGCGGCAAGGGGTTGCTCAACAATTGCTCAGCAACTGCGAGGAGACAGCCAGAGAATGGGGATTTTCTGAAATTTACCTCCACGTCCTGGAAAATAATCACGCGGCGCGACAGTTGTACTATCAGGCCGGCTATCGCTTGCAACAGGTGGATTGGAATTGGACTGGTTGGCTGTTCGGCCAGCCGCGTCGGCTGTTTTTACGCAAGCAGATTTCGCTATCCTAAGCTAAGTATTTGAATTGATGATGGGCAACTGGAGCTTCTCCAAGAAAAAGGAAAAAATATCTATCCGTGTATCTCTTCTTTCCTTCTATTGTGGATCGATGGCATGGGAATGGGGAATTAGTGATGAATTTTAGTTGGCTTTTAAGCCCGATCGCACAACACAATAAAATTAGTGGGTACTAAACACTTGAGCTACCAACCCCTGTGTACCTTGGAACACCTGAAAAACCCCATACAAAGTTATATCAAATCCCGTAGTATCGTCGGGCGTAAAAATCCGTCAACAATCACGGAGGGTGCAACAGAAATTAATATCATTCATCTGCGTTCATCTGTGTCCATCTGCCCTCATCTGCGGTCAAAAAAAGATAAATTCAGCAAGCGCAAAGGACAATGAACTGACGTTGATTCACGCCTATCAAGATAATAGATTTATGAATAATTCCGATGCTAACCGATTTGATATTATACCAAATTATGCTTGAATAAACATTTATTTCTTAGCCTTGTAGAGAGGGACAAAAGGCAACTGTAAGAGCGATGTCAAAGGCCGAGTGCAACAAAGTTTCTCACCAAGATTTAGTATTGCGAGGAACGCCACAGAAGTTCCGATCTGCTGTGGCGTTTTGTTCGCCAGAACAGGAGACTTTCGCCGCCAATTCTAGAGCTCAGAGAGATTTGGTAGGAAATCCGAGGAGCCGATCGCCTCCTTAACCCCAACCAGATTCGCTACAACCCGATCCGTTCCTGCTACTAGCAGCAAGGTACCGTTCGGAGTGGCGCTAAATTGCAACTGCTGGAAACTCAGCCCGTCGGTCAAAACAAACTTATCGACGCCTACCTCGAAGTTAATGACAGTATCAGTGCCGCCCTCACCATTCAACACAAATCGATCGCTCCCAATACCTCCAATTAAAGTATCCTCGCCCAAGTCGCCAAACAGCCAGTCATCTCCGGCGCCTCCATTGAGCAAGTCGCTATCTTTACCGCCAATCAGAGTATCGCTGCCAGCATCTCCGTTGATAGTATCTAGGCCTTCGTTGGCGTAGAGCAAGTCATCGCCGTCACCGCCGTTAATGCAGTCTTGCTGGTCGTTTGCCCCCACCGAGACAGCCCGGTTATCAGCACGATCGCCATAGATGGTATCGTTGCCCTCGTCACCGCAGAGTTCATCGCTGCCGTCACCGCCGTAAATCAAGTCGTCACCCCGATCTCCGTGTATCAGGTCGTTAGCTTTGCCGCCGTAAATCAAGTCGCTGTCTTCACCGCCACTGACGGTATCGTCAGCTTCATCGCCCAACAGCACATCAGCACCGGTACCGCCCAACAGCAAGTCCCGGCCGCCAACATCTTGAACTCGACTTCGAGCACCGCCGTACATGGTGTCGTCGCCGCTGTCGCCGACAAGGGTATCAGAGCCGAGCTCGCCCCAAATCAGGTCATTATCTTTGCCACCCCAAACACCATCATTGCCTTTACCTGCTTGCACCGTATCATTACCGTGGCCGCCACCGAGGATGTCGTTGCCACTGCCACCAAAGAGCAAGTCTTGTTCCCCGATATCCCCGACGGACTGGGAACTGCCACTGTCGCCGAGCACAGTATCGGCTCCTTCACCACCGTAGAGGGTATCGGAGCCTAATTGACCGTAGATGATGTCATTGCCTTTTCCTCCGTAAGCGCGATCGTTATCTTTGCCTGCAACCAGCGTATCGTTGTCTTGTTGGCCGTGGAGGAAGTCGTTACCGAAGCCTCCGTACAGCAAGTCGCGTCCCTGGGAGTCGCTGGCCCTTTGGTCGCGGATGCCCCCAAACAAGCTGTCGGAGCCGATGCCACCAAACAACGTATCGGAGCCGAGTTCGCCCCAAATCAGGTCATTTTCTTTACCTCCAAGGGCAATATCGTCACCTTTGCCGCTGTGGATGGTATCGTCGCCCTCGTTGCCGTTAATGGTGTCTGCACCCTCGCCTCCGAAAATCAAATCGCCATTGTTCTGAGCACTGCTGGAGTTATCGTCGCCGTTGTCTCCCAAAATCGTATCGGCACCTCGATCTCCAAACAGGGTGTCAGAGTCTAAGTCGCCGGCAATCCAGTCGTTCTGTTTGCCTGCAAATACGATATCGTTGCCCTCGTCTCCGTAAACAATATCGGTGTCAATCCCTCCAAAAATCGTGTCATTGTCTTCGTTGCCGTAAATTTCGTCCGCGCCGTCTTCACCTAAAAGCAGGTCGTTGCCTTCAAAACCGACGATTTTTTGGTTGCCTTTGGTATCTAAGATGAAGTCATCGCCGTCGCTTCCTGTGGTGGTTTGTCCGTCTGAAAATTGTGAAATAGGCCGGACAAATCCAACTGCGGGCGGTTGCGACGGGGGCGCAAAGTCAATTCCCGGTTTTTCCATAACGGGCTGACACAAACAGTCGGTATCTGTTTCCCCGATCGGATTTGAGACGATCGGCGATGGCGGCGTTGGTGTGGGAGTTGACCCAGCCGGCCGCAAGATAACCGCCACAGTAGCGGGCGCGGGACTGATAGCACCGCTGTTGTCGGTAGCGCTGTAGGTAAAATTGGCTCCTGTAAAGTTGCCTGTCGTGAATAAAAACAGTTGCTGCAACTGTTCTGGCGTCAGGACTTGACCTGCGCTCACCGGTACGCCGCCGTTGGCGGGATCTCCTAAAAACAGAACTGCTTGGTCTGGTGAGGGCAGAGTGTTAATGGTGTAAGAGGCGATCGACCCGTCGGGGTCGCTTCCTCCCAATCCCGTGACTAACTGGCTGCTGTTAGGCCCGAGGCTGGAGTTGGCATTGTTGGCAACTGGCGGTTGGTTGTCAGTTGAAAGTATGACCGCCACAGTAGCGACAGCGGGGCTGGTGGCGCCGTCGTTGTCGGTAGCGCTGTAGGTGAAATTGGCTCCTGTAAAGTTGCCCGCCGTCAACACAAATAGCTGCTGCAACTGTTCTGGAGTCAGGACTTGACCTGCCCTGACCGGTACGCCGCCGTTGGCGGGATCTCCTAAAAACAGAACTGCTTGGTCTGGTGAGGGCAGGGTGTCAATGGTGTAAGAGACGATCGACCCGTCGGGGTCGCTGCCTCCCAATCCCGTGACTAACTGGCTGCTGTTGGGTCCGAGGCTGGAGTTGACATTGTTGACCAATGGCGGTTGGTTGTCAGTTGGAGTTGGTGTTGTTGGAGTTGGAGTCGGTGTGGGAGTTGGAGTTGGCGCTATCAGTCCATCCACAGTAGCGGTAGCGACCGGACTGATAGCACCGCTGTTGTCGGTAGCGCTGTAGGTAAAATTGGCTCCTGTAAAGTTGCCGGTTGTTTGGAAAAACAGTTGCTGCAACTGTTCTGGAGTCAGGACTTGACCTGCCCTGACCGGTACGCCGCCGTTGGCGGGATCTCCTAAAAACAGAACTGCTTGGTCTGGTGAAGGCAGGGTGTTGATGGTGTAAGAGGCGATCGACCCGTCGGGGTCACTGCCTCCCAATCCCGTGACTAGCTGGCTGCTGTTGGGGCCGAGGCTGGAGTTGGCATTGTTCGCCAATGGTGGTTGGTTGAGAGTTGGAGTCGGTGTGGGAGTCGGCGTTGGTGTGGGAGTTGGCCCAACCGGCCGCAAGATAGCCGCCACAGTAGCGACAGCGGGACTGGTGGCACCGCTGTTGTCGGTAGCGCTGTAAGTAAAATTGGCTCCTGTAAAGTTGTCGGTTGTTTGGAAAAACAGTTGCTGCAACTGTTCTGGAGTCAGGACTTGACCTGCCCTGACCGGTACGCCGCCGTTGGCGGGATCTCCTAAAAACAGAACTGCTTGGTCTGGTGAGGGCAGGGTGTTGATGGTGTAAGAGGCGATCGACCCGTCGGGGTCGCTGCCTCCCAATCCCGTGACTAGCTGGCTGCTGTTGGGGCCGAGGCTGGAGTTGGCATTGTTGGCAACTGGCGGTTGGTTGTCAGTTGAAAGTATGGCCGCCACAGTAGCGACAGCGGGACTGGTGGCACCGCTGTTGTCGGTAGCGCTGTAGGTAAAATTGGCTCCTGTAAAGTTGTCGGTTGTTTGGAAAAACAGTTGCTGCAACTGTTCTGGAGTCAGGACTTGACCTGCCCTGACCGGTACGCCGCCGTTGGCGGGATCTCCTAAAAACAGAACTGCTTGGTCTGGTGAAGGCAGGGTGTTGATGGTGTAAGAGGCGATCGACCCGTCGGGGTCGCTGCCTCCCAATCCCGTGACTAGCTGGCTGCTGTTGGGTCCGAGGCTGGAGTTGGCATTGTTCGCCAATGGTGGTTGGTTGTCAGTTGGAGTCGGCGTTGGTGTGGGAGTTGGCCCAACCGGCCGCAAGATAGCCGCCACAGTAGCGACAGCGGGGCTGCTGGCACCGCTGTTGTCGGTAGCGCTGTAGGTGAAATTGGCTCCTGTAAAGTTGCCGGTTGTTTGGAAAAACAGTTGCTGCAACTGTTCTGGAGTCAGGACTTGACCGGGTGTGACCGGTACGCCGCCGTTGGCGGGATCTCCTAAAAACAGAACTGCTTGGTCTGGTGAAGGCAGGGTGTTAATGGTGTAAGAGGCGATCGACCCGTCGGGGTCGCTGCCTCCCAATCCCGTGACTAACTGGCTGCTGTTGGGGCCGAGGCTGGAGTTGGCATTGTTGGCAATTGGCGGTTGGTTGTCAGTTGAAAGTATGGCCGCCACAGTAGCGACAGCGGGACTGGTGGCACCGCTGTTGTCGGTAGCGCTGTAGGTAAAATTGGCTCCTGTAAAGTTGCCAGTTGTTTGGAAAAACAGTTGCTGCAACTGTTCTGGAGTCAGGACTTGACCTGCCCTGACCGGTACGCCGCCGTTGGCGGGATCTCCTAAAAACAGAACTGCTTGGTCTGGTGAGGGCAGGGTGTTGATGGTGTAAGAGGCGATCGACCCGTCGGGGTCGCTGCCTCCCAATCCCGTGACTAACTGGCTGCTGTTGGGTCTGAGGCTGGAGTTGGCATTGTTGGCAATTGGCGGTTGGTTGTCAGTTGGAGTTGGAGTTGGTGTCGGTGTGGGAGTTGTTGGAGTTGGAGTTGGTGTCGGTGTCGGTGTGGGAGTTGTAGTCGGTGTCGGTGTCGGTGTGGGAGTTGTAGTCGGTGTCGGTGTCGGTGTGGGAGTTGTAGTCGGTGTCGGTGTCGGTGT
>JAUBSN010000025.1:88813-89359 GCA_036704825.1 Microcoleus sp. F8-C3
GGGAGTTGTAGTCGGTGTCGGTGTGGGAGTTGGTGTGGGAGTTGGTGTGGGAGTTGGTGTGGGAGTTGGTGTGGGAGTTGTAGTCGGTGTGGGAGTTGGTGTGGGAGTTGGAGTTGGTGTTGGTGTCAGAGGTGTGGTGAATGTAGCTTGGTTGTTGCCTGGAGTGGGGTCAGCGGTAGTTGAGGTACTTCTGGCGGTGTTGGAGACGCTGCCGGATGCTGGGGCGATGAAGCTGACTGTGTTGGTGGCGGTCAGACCACTGGCTAAGCTGACCGCCGGGAAGGTGACTATACCTGTAGCCGAATTGTAGACACCGCCGTTGGAGGTGATGACTCCTGTTAAGTTGGGCACGATGCTGTCGGTAACGGTGACGTTTTCGGCTGTGCTCGGGCCGTTGTTGACTGTCGAAATTGTGTAAGTAACTGTGGCACCCGATGCAGCAGCAGCAGTCCCGGTTTTGGTGGTAACTAGGTCGGCACTAGGTGTCAGAGGTGTGGTGAATGTAGCTTGGTTGTTGCCCGGAGTGGGGTCAGCGGTAGTTGAGGT
>JAUBSN010000026.1:0-85813 GCA_036704825.1 Microcoleus sp. F8-C3
TTCGCTCGAATAAGGTTTCATTTTTTTCGCTTATGTACTCAATACAGTGTATCATATATACATGGAATCTGCTGTATATTCTATCCCTGAAGCAGCGCAATATCTCAGGCTCCCGAAGGATAGGTTGCGATCTTGGGTTGGTGGCTGGTCCTCGAAAACAAAAGCGGACAAGCGCTTCTTTGAGCCACTGATTAAGTTACCTCACCCCAAAAATTTTGAACTGCTTCCCCAGTCGAAAACTACACTACTTTCTTTCACAAATTTGGTAGAGGCTCATGTCTTGATTGCCATTTTTAAGGCTACTGGCTTCTCCCGAAAACAACTTAGCACTGCACTCGACTACATCAAGCGTTATCTTTCGACTCCTCAATTATTATATGCTGGAAAGGAGTTTGAACGCAAGGGAATACCTCTTTTATTTGAGAAATTCGGACAGAAGCTTGCAGCATCCGACAGGGAACAGGAAGCAAAACAGATTCTAAACACTTATTTCGATCGCATTGTACGAGATGAAGCTGGATTACCCCTCAAACTCTACCCTTTCACGAAGCTACCAGGTTCCGACGAACCTAAAACAGTGATGATTGACCCCAGAATCTCCTTTGGCCGCCCAGTTTTAGCTGGAACTGGGATTCCCACAGCTATACTGGCTGAACGTTACAAAGCTGGGGATTCCATCGATGAACTTGCCGAAGACTACAATTGCAATCGGCTCCAAATAGAGGAAGGTATTCGCTGCGAACTTCAGCTAGTAGCAGCATGAATGAGATATTTTTCATAGACAGATGTTTGGGAAAGGAACTGGCAGATTCACTACGAAATGTGGGGGCTACAGTAGAAATTCACGACGCTCATTTTAGTCAAGATATCAATGATGAGGATTGGCTGAGGATAGTTGGAGAACGCAATTGAGTGGTATTAACAAAGGACAAGAAAATCGCTAACCTTTCTTTGGAGTTATTAGCCGTGGCTCAAGGCAATGTACGGCTTTTTGCATTGGTGGACGGCAATGTTTCTAGAGAGGTAATGGCACAAGCTTTTGTAAATGCCTTAGAAAATATGCGAGGATTTATGCGGGGGAATCCAGCTCCTTTCATCGCTAAGGTGCACCAGTCGGGTATGGTAAAGCCCTGCAAGAACCGAAAAGAACTTTTGAATCTCCCTAAAACCACATCCTAAATCAATCTCCCTTAGTCCAGTTTTCCAACTGTCCACTCGTTGCGAGTCTTCCTTGAGCCTTAAACCCTATCTACAGCGTTCTAATTTTTATTAAAAAGCCCGATCGCACTGTTCACTTATCGAAACTGTCCCCTGCTCTCCTGACCGCTTCACTCGCGCTATCTATTCTTTAAGTTAATGAACCAAAAGATATATGTGACTTAGAGGCACTATGCAGAAACAAATCATACGCCAAAAAGATACTAATGCTTGGATACTTCAGTGCTGGGTTTCTTTTATTCTTGCCATTTCCGCAACTACTGTAGGTATCATTTATTTACAGGTAGATCCCTGGCAAAAAGCTTTTATGGGTATGGGTTTAACTTTTTCAATCGGCTCGTCTTTTACTTTAGCAAAAACCATTCGCGATAACAATGAGGCATCAACATTAACTGCCAGAATCGACGAAGCTAGAGTTGAGAAAATTCTCGCTGAGCACCATCCTCTCAAATAAATTTGACTATACAATGTATACAAAAAACAGCCCCGGCGGGCTGTTTTTGTTGTTTGAGCCGCAGGTTTCAAGCTGCGGATGGGAATTGGCGATTTCAAGGGCTACCTTTGAACTTACGATCGCCCAATTTAGCTTTTTTCCGCTGGCGACCGCGGGCCCGAATCGTCGCGTACTCAAGGGGAAAGCCAACCACAGGAATCACTTGATCCTTGCGTTCCTCTTCCAGATTCTTGAGTTCGGTGTAATCAACCCAGTGAATGCAATTCACCGGACAAGTATCGATCGCCTCAGCAATCAACTCTTCAGAATCCCCGTCTTGTCGAACTACGCGCGATCGACCGTAATCCGGTTCAATGTAGAAAGTATTGCGAGCAACGTGAGCGCAGTGCTTGCAGCCAATGCAGGTAATCTCATCAACATACACACCTTTTTGGCGCAACACGCCGCCCAATTCCGGTTCCAAACCAGAGCGATCGGGCGCATCCCGCAAAAAACCTCCCAACTCCGGCTCTAAACCAGAGCGATCGCTTGCTGTATCTATTCCGAGTCCAGAAAGCTCAGACATTTAGACCCCCACAAGAGTAAATAAGTCCGCAGAGGCGGACTTTGATGAGACAAGATTGCAAAAATCTCGCAAAACTATTAAGCGCACCAGCGCTGCACCACCAAGCGGAGCGAACCGTCTTGATTTTGCTTTTGCTCAGAAACTTGGAAACCCTGCTTAGCGCTTTCATTCACCACAGTATGGTAAGCATAGCGCTGAGTCACCTTATTCAGAAAACGGTCTACAGACCAAGCTTGCTGCCAAAACTGCAAATCAGCCACCAATTCATACTCAGTCCCGTTCCAGCTAAAACCTAGGTCGTAGCCGTTTTCTTGCTCAATCACCACCTCAGCGGTGCTAGTTAGGCCGCGATAGCCGCGCACCTCAGTCGGGCCAGACTTCCAGTCGATACCCAAGTCAGTTAAAGCAGCTTCCAAAGAATTCAAATTGCGGATCTGGGTCTTAATTTGGCTAAAGTGTGACATGGTGATTCCCAAAAAATTTAAGTGAACTCAACAAAAAAAATTACCAATCGCTAAAAGCCACTTGGGCCGTCGCTTCGGCTGACTGATGCAGCGCTTGCGTGAAATATTCAGATGTTGACTGTTGATGAAGCACCACGCCGAGCTGAGCTTCAATTGCAGCCGTTACCTCAGCGCACGAAGCACCGACAATGCCTGTCACTGTTTCCTGTACGCGGCCATCTGGATAGATCACAAACTCTAGTGTTTCCATAGTTCGGGCTGACTGAATAGGAATATTGAGAACAGACACCGACACCAGCAAGCCAGGGACGATGCCTCCTGAAGTAGCTTCTTGAGAGTTGGCTGACTGGCAAAGCGCTATATCAATTTTGACTAATTGATAGGTTTTGAGTCACAACTTAACAGAACTTATTAATATTTAGAAGCAATACATCAGTTGTATGTAAAGTTTCGCGTAGATCGTGACATCAGTCAAGTCATACATGAGTGGTGAATATTAGCAACGGCCATTTGGGATCGATCGTCGGGGAGGGAGGATGGATATCGAGATAGTAGGCCGAGGGTAAGGTGCCACGTGCTTCGCCCTATAGATAGTAAGCTGTTGGGCATCTAAATTTTATTTTTCGGGCGGGCGGGACACCCCAAAAAAATTCTATCGAAAGTGACGGTAAAACTTAGATGCCTTTGGGCTTGTCTTTGCGTAAGTTTTGTAAACGTAAAATACGATCGCGCTTTAGATACCAACTTCTTAAAAAAGTCGGGGTTCTGGGTATTCTGTTTGTCCGGCGGAATTACTTATCAATTATTTTTAATTAATAATTCTGGCTTATCAAATTTCGGAGTCTAAAATCGATCGAATGACGCAGGATGATCTAAGCAAGAGAGAAAACCTGGCTTTAACGATCGGAGTAGTTGACCGAGGACATCATTACATCCAAGGATTTGGCAAGCTCAGCAACACCGCTCCGGCTGTTCCTAATGCTGGTACAATTTACGAAATCGGTTTCGTGACTAAAGTATTTACAGTAACAGTTCTGGCTAAATTAGTGAATGATGGTAATGTCGAGCTAGACGCTCCGATTCGTCTCTATTTGCCCGTAGAAGTCATCAACCAGTTAAATCCTGCCGTCCAATCCATCACCCTGCAACAGTTAGCAACCCATACCTCTGGACTGCCCCGTTTTCCCGACAGTTTCCTTGCAGAAATCAAAAATTATAGCAATCCTTACCTTCACTACACGGCTCAGGAAATGTATGCCGATCTAGCAGAAATCACGCTGCTGAGCGAACCCCGTCAAAGCTACGAATACTCTAATTTGGGCCTGGGCTTGTTAGGACATTTGTGAAGCATAAAAACTTCCAAAGTTTAGGAAAAATTAGTGACAGAAATCATTTGCCAGCCGCTGGGTATGACAGATACGGCGATTCATCTGACACCGCAACAGCAGCACTGCCTTGCGCCCGGTTATGCACTCGATGGAATGCTGACTTCAAAGTGGGATTTTGAGGTGATGCCAGCAAGAGCGTTTCGTTCGACATCTGAGGATTTGTTGAAGTTCCTGCAAGCTAATCTCTGTACAGCGAATACCGAAATGGCTGCGATTTTCGCGCGATCGCAACCACAATATTTTGAGGAAAATGAAACTTTCAGTATGGGCTTAGCTTAGCTGATTTCGGCCCTACCGAATCGGCAAGTATTGTATTTGCATAACGGTAGTAGTGGCGACTATACGAGCTTCATAGGTTTTGACAAAAGCGAGCAAACAGGAGTAGCTATACCTCTCGAATTACAGTGACGCAGCAAATGATGATTTCTCGGTGGCTGAAACGGGAATAACGATATTAATGCAATTAGCTTCGCCGTAGAGCCAGCTAATACATCGACCGCCAATATAAAAAATAGTTGAATGCGTTACTGGTAGGGGTTGAGGTGCGTAATACACACCCTACATTATGAGTTTGTGAGTAAGTCCTATTAGCATACAATCCTAATTACTGTTCTCTAAGATAAAGAGTATTCAAATTGATTGATAATTGTTGCCGGAACCGCAACCATTCTTTAAAGCAAACTCTGCCATAAACTGTCGCACCGGAATCTGTACGACAAACTCAGTGCCCTTCTCCAGAGTGGAATCACACTCAATCTTGCCACCGTGTTTTTCAGTGACGATTTGATGACTGATCGACAGTCCCAAACCAATGCCTTTGCCCGCGGGTTTGGTGGTGAAGAACGGATCGAATAGTTTAGAGCGAATGAGTTCCGGGATACCGACTCCATTATCGGCAATGCTAATCGCGATCGAGTTAGCGCTACAGATCGAGGTGCTGATGGTAATGGTAGGTTGTTGGTTATCCCTGACACCTGATGTCTGCAAAGCATCGATCGCATTACTGAGGATATTCATGAATACCTGGTTGAGTTGACTGGGGTGGCATTCGACCTCCGGTAATTGCCCGTAGTTTTTGATGACTTGGATGGCCGGAAAATCGGGTCTGGCTTTCAGACGGTGTTGCAAAATCAACAGAGTGCTGTCGATACCGGCATGGATATCAACGGGTTTGCAATCGGCTTCATCGAGGCGGGAGAAGTTGCGCAGGGAGAGCACCAGTTGGCCAATCCGATCGCTCCCCATTTTAATCGAACCCAGCATCTTCCACAAATCCTCTTGCAAAAATTCCAGATCCAGGTATTCTGCCCGCTCTCGGATTTCTGCTACCGGATTGGGATAGTGCTTCTGGTACAGTTGCACCAACTCCAGCAGCTCCTGAGCGTATTCTTTGACATAGTTCAGGTTGCCTTGAATGAAATTCACCGGGTTGTTGATTTCGTGTGCCACTCCCGCCACCAATTGGGCTAGGGCAGACATTTTTTCACCTTGCACGAGATGCACTTGAGCTTGCTTGAAACTTTCTAAGGCCTGGTTGAGCTCGTTGGTGCGCTGTTCCACGATCCGCGTGGCATTCCGCAGTTGGAGATGCACCCGAATCCGTGCCAAAACTTCTTCATGCTGAATCGGCTTGGTGATGTAGTCCACCGCACCCAGGCTCAGCCCTTTGACCTGATCCACCGAGTCGGAGAGGGCGGTCATGAAAATAACTGGAATATCGCGAGTGGCCGGATTAGCTTTGAGCCGCTGACAGGTTTCAAAGCCATCGATCCCTGGCATCATCACATCCAGCAAAATCAAATTTGGCTCAGACGATTGCACTCGTTGCAGGGCAGTTTCACCATTTTTGGCGATCGCCACCCGGTAGCCCTGTTCGCTCAACACATCAAACAATACTTGCAGATTGGTTGGGGTATCATCTACGACTAAGATCGTGTTTTCTTGAGATATAGAATAGACTGACATCAGCAAACTCCTAAATATATTGAAGGCATGAATGGCCAATAGTAGATCGATAAAGTTGCTAAACCCGTGGCTCGATTAGATGCAGAATAGCTTCCTCATCAAACTGTTGACTTAATTCTAGAACTCGGTTCGCAAAGGCAATATATTCCGGCGCTAATTTCTTTAAGCGATGGGCTTCCTGCTGGATATCGGTCATAAAACCACCCTGAGCCGCAGCATAGAGGGTTGCCAGTTCAGCAGCAGGCGGTATTAAAATGCTAACCTCATCGGTGTTGCTGACCGCGGGTTGAGTCGCCTCTGTTTCGGTTTCGTAAATCCACTGCAATTCTAAATATCGCTGCAATTCGGCAAGCAACCCAGTAAACTCGATCGGTTTGGGGAAAAAGCTATTGCACCCTGCATCCAGACTTTCCTGTATATCCACCTGAGACAGGGTAGCAGGGGAGGCAATGATCGGAGTTTTGGCAAAGTCTGGCAATTGTCGCAGGCGACGGGTCATTTCTAAGCCATCCATAATCGCCATATGTACATCGGTAATAATCAAGTCGGGTCGCGTCTGGATAGTGGTATCAAAACCTGCCTGCCCATTATCAGCTTCTGTCAGCTTGAAGCCCAGCGGTTCCAACATATTCACTGCCACCAGACGGTTTTCTCGGCGATCGTCAATGACCAGAATTTTGCGTCGTTCGCCCTGATAGCCAATAACCTTGTGGTTGGCGATCGCATTTTGTGTTGTCCAATCCGATGCTGGAAGCAAGTCGATTTCAAACCAAAAACTGCTGCCCTTGCCGATTACACTCTCGACGTGAATTTCGCTGTCCATCTTCTGGATGATTTGTTGACCGATGGCAAGTCCTAGTCCAGTGCCTTCGATGTTGCGATCGCGTTTCCCGGCCTGCTCAAAGGGTAAGAAAATCGTGGATAGTTTTTCTGGGGCAATGCCAATACCAGTGTCTTTAATTTGGAAGCGAATTCTTGAAAGTTTTGAGTTTTGAATTTTGAGTTCTGAATTTGAGTCTTCTGATTCCACCGCTTCTACCCGAAACGTGACGGTACCAGAATCGGTAAATTTGACCGCATTGCTGAGCAGGTTGAGCAACACTTGCCGCAGGCGTTTGTCGTCAGCATGGACGGCAGTGGGCAAGTTGCTCGCGGGCTGGTAATGAAACTCTACGCCTTTTTGCACTGCCTTGACGCGGCAAATATCCACAGTAGAAGAGAGGAAGTTAGCCAGATGGAAATCCTGGGGATAGAGTTCCATCTTTTGCACTTCCAGCTTGGACAGATCCAGAATGTCGTTGATCAGGGTGAGTAAATGGGAACCGCATTGATAAATCACCCCCAATCCTTTCATCTGTTTGGCGGTGGTGGCGGGGTCGCGCTGGAGGATTTGGGTATAGCCGAGGATGCCGTTGAGGGGGGTGCGGAGTTCGTGGTTCATGTTGGCAAGAAACTCGCTCTTGGTGCGGTTGGCGGCTTCGGCTGCTTCTTTTGCCTGCAATGTTTGTAGTTCTACGGACTTGCGATCGCTAATATCGCGGCACACAACAACTCCCCCTTTCAATGCACCACTGGCATCTCTCAGAGGTCTGCTACTAGCTGTCAGCCAGAAGCCCTTTGCGGCCTGGGGATGACGAGTAAAGATTTCCATATTGTCTACCTGCTCACCCCGAACAGCCCGCACTAAGGGAATTTGCTCTGTTGGAAGCGGAGTTACCCCATCGGCATGAAACAGTCCATATTGCTCCGACCATTCTTCCGGCTGGCTGTCGGGTATTTTGCCAAACATCTGCTCGGCAGCGGGGTTAAACACCAGGAATCGACCGTTTTCATCGAGAACGAGTACGCCATCGCTCATGCTGTTGAGGATTAGTTGCAACAGGCCAGTCTGGTTTTGAAACGTCTGGTTACTTTGCTGAAGGTCGGTTTCGGCTTGATTCCGCTTCAGGATTTCACGGCAAATCAGGCGGTAAGTCCACAGAATAATTCCTAGGTTGAGGGCGATGCCCACCAGAAATGCCATCATTGCCAGAATGGTTGTGTGGGTGGCAGCTTGCTGTTTCTGCCGCCACCCTACGATTTCGATCGCTTCGATCTGCTGGGTCAGCAGCATAATCTCGTCGAGCAGTCGCGGGGGGGTGCGATCGATCGCCGCCGCCACCCCTTTGGTGTCCCGGAGTTCCACGCCCTGCCGGAGTTCCTCCAGGCGACGCAGGATAAATTTTTCCAGGCGCTTGGTAGCTGCCTGTTGGCGGGGATCGTCCTCTAGCAAGCTTTGCAATTCTCGCAATTCTTGATCTACATCGATCGTCCGAAGCCCAAATTTCCTGAAGTCATTTTTGTTTTGCGCCAGCAGGTATTGCCGCTGGATCTTTTCAGCATCCTGAAATGCACTGGTCAACACTTCCAAACTATTGAGCGCTTTTAGATGTTGGGCGATCTGGCGGTTAGTTTCTAAGGTGCGGTTAGTGCTCCAAAATGCGATTCCACTAACTGCTAATGCCAGGAAAGTGGCTGCTCCCAGGCTCCCGGCAACGGTTTTGAGAAAGTTAGAGGGTTGTTTCATCATGTCTGTCTCGTGCTTAGTTTCGTCGATCTAAGACCGCAGAGGGCGGAGTCCAAATTTTTGAAATACTGCCATTGCCCGATCGCTGCTTACAAAGTCCAAATAGGCCTGCATTTCCTGTAGATGGGGAGAGGTTTTAACCACAGCGATACCGGAGCGAATTGGTTCGTAGAGGTCGGGCGATACGGTGGCTAATACCTTGACCTTGCCAAAGGCTTTGGCTTCTGGCAGAAAGGTAATGCCCACCTGTGCCTCTCCTTGCTCGACGGCTCGCAAGATTTGCCGCACATCGACCTTTGCCCAGACTGCCTTGGATTCCACTGCCTGAAGGATGCCTAACCGACTCAGAATGGGGTGGCTATATTGGCCAACCGACAGGTCTTTGTTGCCAATTGCCACCGTTTTGAGGCGATCGCTCGCTAACTCGTGCAAATCATTCAGTTGCACCGCAGAATCAGCCGCAGCAATCACCACAATATCGGTGGTCACTAACTCCCGACGGCTTTCCGGCAGAATCAGCCCTTGGGCTTGCAACGCATCCAGCGGTGAAATATCGGATAACAAAACCCCATCAAAAGGTTCTCCCTGCTCAACGGCTGCGCGGATTACGCTTGTTCCGGCAAATGTCGTATTCAACCAGATATTGGGGTGTTCCTGCTCATAGAGTCGATCTATTTCCTTCAGGGCAGTGCGAACCATGCCTGAGGCAGCAAAATTGAGCGTCACCGCCTGGATTTGGAGTGGGGAGGAGCAACTGCCCAGCCAGAGGGTGAGCGTCAAGGAGAGGAAGCACAATGTCAGCCTTCGGAGGAGTTTCATATCAGGTTTTGTGAGATTTCAGTTTCTAAGCCTTGGATGGGGCTGTAAATTTCGGAACAGTCACTACAGCGACTCTCAGTTGTCTCTAATATAAAGTCTCTAATATAATTTCTTGGCAATGATACAAACCATTCCATTAATCATCTCGTTCTGAACTACCTGTAAACCTATTTCAGATAGCCGATCGCACAACCAATATTTATTGAGCCGCAGTTTTTGGTAACAACTGGCACTGAATGACCACCGACCGCCCTGTTTTTGATAGAGTAAGTCGTGGACTGCTACGCTGTTTTCCTGATACTCCAAGAAACAAGTGAGGATTGTAAATTCATCACTTTGTACAGGAATAAAACGCTGAGTTCCATGAAGCTCTGCTGAAACATAATCGCGGAAAGTTAAAATCAACATCCCATTCTCAATCAGCGAGCGCTCAATGTCCAAAAGTAATGAATCGACAGCACTCAATGATTCTAGGTGTGTAAGCGTGTCGCCCATGCAAACAATGAGCTGCGCCTGTTCCTGAATATGTTGCGAGAAATTAAGCATATCGTCGTGAATGGTACGGATGGAAAGATGTTTAGCGCGATCGCGTAACTCTGAAAGTAGGGCATCACAGAAATCTATAGCTACTACCGAAAAGCCTAGTTTTGCTAAAGGAATAGATTGAAATCCTGAGCCTGCACCTAAATCAATGGCTAATCCTCGCGGTGCGGAGTCGAGCGCCAATTGACAAAAAAGAGCGTGGTTTCGTTCGATTGCTGCTTCAGGATTTCCTGACATCCAACTGTAAACGGCAGCAAGTTGCTGGTTATAGTGGTCTTGTGCTGTGTTCATTATCATGCTAAGTTCGATGACTCGTTGAAAAGGAGCAAAATCATTCAACCCGATGGAAACTAAACCACCACTGCTGCCTTTTACGCGGGAAACTGCTAAAACTCAAGTTCAAATCGCAGAAGATGACTGGAATAGTCGCGATCCAAAACGAGTAACTTTAGCTTACACCGAAGATTCACCGTGGCGTAACCCTGCCTAATTTTTCAGTGGCAGGTAACAAATCAAGGCCTTATTAAAACGAAAGCGGGCAAAACAACTAGACTGCTGTTTGAAAAATGAACTGCGGAGTTTTACAAAGAAGCTGATTTCTGTGCGCTTTGAATAGCAGTGGCACGAGGGTCAGATAGCCGATTTGTTCCTTGAAATAATCCCAGAATCTCGAAGGAAGAATGAAAGGGGAACAGGGCAGAAGAGAAATCCTCCGACTCTCCCACTCTCCCGCCTTGCTTTCGATAGCGAGCGGGAGGCTCGCACTTGTATATCATTCAGATATAGCAATCCTAAATCATTTGTGAATTTCTTACTCCCTCCCCTTAGCAAGGGGAGGGTTGGGGTGGGGTCAAAAATTTACGACTCATTTAGGATTGCTATATAACCGGATTTGATATAATTCATGCTTGGCGATCGCTTTTAATAACTTTTGTAAGTCGCTGTTAAAGCTTGCCTATTTGTTGATAATAGCAAATGTAACAATTCCCGGTTAAAATTTGTCGTAAACTGATGCGTAGCTGAAAAATTACTATTGATTATTATGCAAAAGTATAACTTAAAAAAGCTGCAACACGGTTCAGACATTCGCGGTATCGCCATTGAAGGCGTTCCAGACGAACAGGTTAACCCCACCCCGGAAATGGCGACTATTTTGGGGCAAGCCTTTGTGAGTTGGCTGGTGCAAAAAGTCAATAAATCAGCGGCAGAATTAACAATCGCGATCGTTAATTCTGCCACCTATCCGGGCAAATCTTAATGCAGCCAGTCATAGCGGGTATCACCTCAGTCGGCAGCCCAGGCTGCGACTTTGAAATGGGTTCAACTCCCGCCAAAACTTTGAGCATACCTGAACAATTTTTAGAGGAGGCACAGTCTTGCTCAAATACTGTGCTTGCTGCGTAAGTCCTGAATATTGCTATTTCCTTGCCCCAGCATTGGATCGGGGGTCTAAAGCGTCTCGCAGCCCGTCGCCCAAAAGATTGAAACCCAGAACAGTCAAGGTAATCAGCAAACCGGGAAACAAAATAGTCCAAGGAGACGAAAGAGCGTATCCGCCCTTAAAAGCATCAGAAAGCATCGTCCCCAACTCAGGAACCGGCGGCTGTGCGCCCAAACCCAAAAAACCCAAACCGGCAGCTTCTAGTGTCGCCGTACCAGTCGAAAGAGTTGCTTGTACAACCAGAGGCGCGAGACTTCCCGGCAAAATGTGGCGAAAAATAATCCGCAAGTCGCTGGCGCCCAAGGCCTTGAGGGCCAAAACAAATTCTTGTTCCCGCAGAGACAGCACCATACTGCGAGTTAAGCGGATGTAAATCGGAATTTGCACGACGCTGACGGCGACAATTACGCTTTGCAGGCTCGGCCCGGTGACGGTAACAACGCCGATCGCCAGTAAAATCGAAGGAAAAGCTAGCAAAATATCCGCCAAAGTGCCGACCGCCATTTCCAGCAACCCCCGAAAATACCCGGCCACCAGCCCCAAAAGCGCTCCCAAAATCAAACCCGCACCCACAGAAACCAGGCTGACGAGTAAAGATATCCCCAATCCGTGCCACACCCGCACCAACAAATCTCGCCCCAAACCGTCGGTGCCAAACCAATGTTTAGCGCTAGGAGCCACTAAGCGCAACAAATAATCTCGATCGACCGCCGGATCGTAAGGAGAAAGTAGGGGGGCCGACAGTGCCGCGACCGTCAGCGCTACAGTCAAAATTAAGCCGATTTTCCCCGAAGTCGATCGCCAAAATCGTTGAAAAGCTGACTGTGGAAATATTAAGTTTTTATTCAATTTTCGATATTCCATCGAATGCTGTCACCAAAAAACTGAGGACTTCCACAACTATTAGGATAAATTAACGATCGCGCTGGCAGAAATACGTTAACAAAACTTCCTCCAAGGAGACCAAAAACTCGGTGCGTGTTACCGTCCAGATCCAATTGCATTTTTTGCGCCAAATGCCAGATGCCCGATGTTTTCGTTAAAGACCTTTAAGATATAAAAGAAAAGGTAAATTTAAAAGCGCAATGACCTCAACCCTCCTCAAATCATCTTCCCGATCGCCCCTCAACGCCCCAACAGTCCGGCATTTCCCCAACGGTCTTACAGTTATAGCCGAACACTTGCCCGTAGATGCTGTTAACCTCAGCGTGTGGCTCAATTTAGGCTCAGCCGTCGAACCCGACGAAATCAACGGCATGGCTCACTTTTTAGAACACATGATTTTTAAGGGAACTCCCAGCATTCCCAGCGGCGAATTTGAGCGCGCGATCGAGCAGCGCGGCGCCCTCACCAATGCTGCCACCAGCCAAGATTACACTAACTATTACATCACCACAGCTCCTAAAGATTTTGCCGAACTAGCCCCCCTGCAAGTCGATGTGTTGCTCAACGCCAGCATTCCCGACGACGCCTTCGATCGCGAACGGCTGGTAGTGTTAGAAGAAATTAGACGATCCGAAGACAATCCCCGGCGCCGCACCTATCAGCGATCGATGGAATTAGCCTTTGAAGTCTTGCCCTACAAGCGACCGGTACTCGGTCCGACAGCCGTAATCGAACAGTTGAGAGCGCAACAAATGCGGGATTTCCACAGCAGCAGATATCACCCAGGGGCGATGACAGCCGTAGCTGTAGGCAATTTGCCAGTCGATCGACTAATAGAAATTGTCGCAGACAGTTTTGCAGCAAAAAGCACAGCACAAAACAACACAATAAATGTGCCTGCTGTCGGCAACTTTCACCCAGAATCCCAAACCCTGAACTACGGGCAAGAATCGCCCTTTACAGAAACAGTCCGCCGCGAATTTGTAGACTCTGCCCTTCAGCAAGCCCGACTGATAGTGATGTGGCGAGTGCCAGGTTTCGCGGAAATGTCCGAAACTTACGCCCTGGACGTTTTGGCGACTATATTGGGTCACGGCCGCACAACTCGCTTGGTTCAGGAGTTGCGCGAAGAAAAAGGGCTAGTTTCGTCAATTTCGGTCAGCAACATGACTCAGCGGCTGGGCGGTGTATTCTCGATTTCCGCTCAACTACCGACAGAAAACTTGGCAGCAGTGGAAGCAGCCATCGTCCAACACATCCGCACTCTCCAAACCGAATTGGTGACAGATGCCGAAATTTCCCGCATTCGCACCCAAGTAGCAAATCGGTTTATCTTTGGTAACGAAACTCCGAGCGATCGAGCAAGTTTGTACGGTTACTATCAGTCGATGGTAGGAGATATCGCTCCCGCCCTCAACTATGCCGCCTGCATCCAAGCTCAGACTGCCGAGGATCTCCGAGAAGCCGCCGTCAAATATCTGTCTCCCGACGCGATGGGTGTTGTGGTAATTCGCCCGGACGAAGCATGAATCGGACATCGCCTCAACAGGGCAATTCTACCATCGCTGTGCTTTTGAGGCATCCAACGGCATTGGGCACTGGGCAGAAATAATGTCAACGCGCACGAGGGTTTTTTAGTCAATAGTGCGTGAAATTCGATCGACCCGCGCCTTGAAGGTTTTGTATCAAATAATTAATATGAAGCCTTTAAGGTACGGGCTATCGGCAAAATTACCGTAATTTTATGAGAGCATAAACTGGGAATTATTGACAATCAAGCAATTGTCTCTGGGGCCACCGGATTTATCGGCGCTCGTAAATCTCAAATCTAAAATCGATAATTTTATGAGAAGATAAACGGGGAATTATTGACAATCAAGCAATTGTCTCTGGGGCCACCGGATTTATCTGCGATCGTAAATCTCAAATCTAAAATCGATAATTTTATGAGAAGATAAACGGGGAATTATTGACAATCAAGCAATTGGGCCTGGGAAACCAGATTTATCGGCGATCGTAATTCTAAAATCTAAAATCTAAAATCTAAAATCGCGCAATGGATTGACAGGGCACGCAAGCATGAAATTACAAAACTTTCTCAACTCAAAAATTAGGTACGATGCCAAAGCAATTGCTGCAGACGACGAACTCAGTAGCCAAATTCAAAGCCGCCTCATTGACCTGGGTTTACTGAAGCCTCCCGTAGACGGAATTTTTGGCCCTCTCTCTACCGCCACCCTCCACCGATTTCAAACTCTGATGAAGTGCGGCGAACCGGGTTTTTTGGGAGAAGTCACAGCCAAAAAGCTGATCGAAACCAAACCAGAGGACATTCCCACACAGCCCCTGATCCTGAAAACGCTCAGAGACACCATTTTTAAATCAAAACCGGTGGCGTCTTCTCAACTTCAGGACTTGGAAAAACAAGTAATACCAGCAGGAAAAGAGTTTGAGATCCTGGCTTTTGCTCCGGCTCGCGGTCACATCAGAGTTGCTCTCCGCAACGAGTCTTTCAAAGATTCAGGGATTTGGTATGTTTTCGGAGCACACGCTCAAATTACTCAAGACAGCGTTCTGTTTTATCCCAAACCGAATCCCCCAACTGTCAGGCTTGGCATTCCTTATCTATCGCAAATGGATAACTTGAACAATCCTACAGGTTCTTGCAATGTAACTTCATTAGCGATGTGTATGGACTTTTTGAAGGTGCCGCGGCGCAAACAAACCGGGCAATATGAAGACGAACTTTACGAATATGCCATCGCCAAAGGTTACAGTCGCTGGGACCCCTACGATTTAGCAAAGATTGTTAGAGATTACGGCGCTCAAGATTTCTTTACCGAGAATGCAACTATTGATGACGTTCAAGATTGGCTGGCCAGCGGAAATCCCGCTGTCATCCACGGATTCTTCACGTCTTTCGGTCACATTGTAGTTGCATCAGGCTACGACAGCGAGGGATTTTTCGTCCACGATCCCTATGGCGAGTGGTTCCGAACTGGCTACGATACAAGTGTCAGCGGTGCTTACTTGCACTATACTTACCGCTTAATCCGCAGCCTCTGTATGCCTGACGGGCATTTTTGGGTTCATTTTATCTCGAAGTAGTAATTTGTTAGTAGTTAGTGGTTATTGGTTATTGGTTATTGGTAATAACTAACTAATAGTTAACAGTTGACTCTCAGCAAGGTCGGACACGGCTTTGCCCATTGGTATCAACTTCAGCCGAAATATCGATCGGGTCCCAAATACCGCCAGGGGTTTAAACCCCTGGCTCATAGCGAAAGTCCTCTAAAAGAGGACTGAATAATTCATTAGATTTTTCCAGAAATTAGATTTTAGCTTAGGCTTGACTTGGGTTTCAAGTTATTTTTTGCAGATGTCTGTTAGTCCTCTTTGAGAGGACTTCAGCTTTGAGGCAGGGGTTTAAACCCCTGCCGGACTGCGGGTATTACTATTAATTTTCATGCTCAAATCCAGCCAAGTCGATCGCGTAATCGGAGCACTGGTAGAAATATAGTCAACTCCGGTTTCGGCTACGCTTCTAATTGTTTCTAAAGTAACATTGCCGGAAGCTTCAATTTTTACCCGATCGCTCTTTTCGCGAATTATTGCCACAGCCTGCCGCATCAGATCGAAGGACATATTATCTAACATGATAATATCGGCTTTGTGCTGCAAAGCTGTCTCTACTTCGGCGAGAGTTTCGGTTTCTACTTCGATTGTCAGCGGATAGGGGATAGAATTGCGAATTAGGGCGATCGCCTCTGCAATTCCCCCAGCCGCCGCAATGTGATTGTCTTTCACCATCACCGCGTCATCTAATCCCATCCGGTGATTGCAAGCACCGCCGACTTGAGTTGCATATTTTTCCAACAATCTCAATCCCGGTGTTGTCTTGCGCGTATCCACCAATTGCACGGGCAAATCGGCAATTTTGTCAACATATTTCTGAGTTAAAGTAGCGATGCCGCTCAAACGCATTGCCAAGTTTAATGCTACTCTTTCTCCGGTTAGCAGCGCATCGAAATTGCCGGAAATCTCGGCAATTACTTCTCCTTTTTCGCACAGTTTCCCTTCCGGTACTTGGGGGATGAAACGGAGGCCGCTGTCTAAAAGTTTAAATGTGCGATCGGCAATTGGCAATCCGGCAATGACTCCAGCTTCTTTGACAATCCATTTAGCAGTACCCTGGATGCTGTTTGCGGGAAATAATGCCGATGTTGTGCGATCGCCCCTACCGATATCTTCTAGTAACCAGTTGTGCAATAGGGAGTCTAAAACTATCCAAGGCGGTAATATTGCTGTCATGTTTTTGTTGGTTGTTATATCGAGATCATATCTATTAGGAAGAATAGTCGATCGGGAGATTTTCGGCAAGTTGCACAATTATGATGGTGTTAGTGCGATCGGGATTTGGGTAGAGTGAGGGCGATCGCACTAGATAATGGGGTATTCTGTTGCTGACTTTGGGTGTGGGTGCTTTAATGGAATAGATAGGGCGATCGCGAGCAGAAACCATGATACAGCCAGTCATTTTTAAAGGAGAGTAAAAAATGATGATAGAAACCGCCATCTTAAAAAATCTCGAAAAATTACCTGAATCTGTCAAACAAGCCGTCCTTGACTATATAGAATTTCTGGTGAGCCGCTACGCCCAAGAGGCTCCTAAAACCGAAAAAGCTACCAAGCGAGGCGGACTGGGAATTTGGAAAGGGAAAATCTGGATGTCTGATGATTTTGATGAACCTCTAGAAGATTTAAAGGATTATATGTAAACATGAATATTCTACTGGATACCCATACTTTTCTCTGGTACTTGGAAGACAGTAAACAATTAAGTTCTAAAGCAGCAGAACTTCTTGAAGATCCAAGTAACACTCTCAGGTTGAGTATCGCTAGCTTATGGGAAATTTCCATTAAGCTTAACTTAGGAAAACTAAGCTTGCAAAACTCATTCTCTGAATTAGAGGAAGTGTTGCAACAACTAAAAATAGAGGTTTTGCCCATCACATTCTCGGATACAGAGTGCTATCTTAACTTGCCGCTGTATCATCGAGATCCTTTCGATCGCATTCTGGTGGCACAGGCGATTAATCATTCCCTTGTTTTGGTTAGTCGCGATGCTGTATCATCGAGATCCTTTCGATCGCATTCTGGTGGCACAGGCGATTAATCATTCCCTTGTTTTGGTTAGTCGCGATGTGGCTTTTGATGCCTATGACCTTCAGCGGATATGGTCATAATGAATGCAAAAATATTCTTGCGCGTTCTTTGGTGGTTGCTGGGCGTATTCTGTTGATGAGGTTGGATGCCGATGATTTTTATATTATGGATGGGCTTGTTTTGGTCTGAAGGCGGGTTTACTGTAAGTGAGTAGCGGTGAGGGAAGTGTGATTGGGATTTTATCAGGTATGGCAAAAACCAGGTTTTTGACTTTGGAGTTAAACCCATTACTATCCTACTAAAATCCTGTGTTAGCCTAGATAATAGATATAAAACTATAATTGAAACATCACATAATCATCATGCAAACCAAAACGATCGCAATTCGCGTTAATGCTGAAGTTGCTAAGATATTTGAGGCTTCTTCTGAAGAACAGCGTCGTAAATTGGAGGCATTACTTAGCCTGAAACTTAGTGATGCAATTCGACGCAAAAGACCCCTAGAGGAGGTAATGAGTGAGATTAGTCAGAATGCTCAAGCGCGAGGATTGACCCCAGAAATTTTGGATTCAATTATTTTATCAGCAACTTCTACTCAACAAGTAGCCGATCGCCCTTAAAGAAACAAACTAATATCCACGTGGAAAAACTCGGCTAATTTCCTGGCTTCATCTATTTCGATCGCCCTTCCGCTAACAAAAACTTTCTCAACCTCAGTTTCCGTTCCCAAAACAGGAATCAAATCAGATTTGTCCAAATCTCTCGCATCCATTAAATGTTGCAACATAGAAGCAGCATTTCCTGCAGGAATCGGATAATTTTCAGACTCAAATTTTTCAATCAGCGTTATCAAAAGCTCCAGAAATAGCTCTTCCTCCTGCGATCGCATAGGGCGGTGTTCCAGTTCGCAAGCGAGAGCGATCGCGGCCTCGTTTTCTGCTTCATTTGCGATCGGTTTGGGTTGATACCGAACAAGTAAATCTGTATAAGATTTTGCATCAAAAGTACGGATCGTGTTTCCACTCATCATTTCTTATATTTGCACAGGTAGCGATTGCTTTCCCTATTTAAGCTACAGTAAAAGCTATATTTTCTAGCACTACATTAGGTATACTTCCACTACCTAAAACCTGTGTAGCATCTAAAACTTCTATCCCTACCAATAACTCATTTTCCCCAATATTTAAAGCAATTTCGTCAGTTAACTGTAAAGTGCGACACTGATGCTTGCCTTCTACAAGTCTAATGTAGAGAGCATCAATTTCGGAATTATAACGAATCTTCATAAATTTTACCTCTTATTCTTCAGTGTAGTAGCGGTTTCAACCGCCGAGCTTCGTTTGTGTGTTGCTGCCCGGTTTCAACCGCCGAACCCTAAAGGAAACGACTAATAACTCGCCCAAAAAACTAAAGCTCTTTTCCGTTGTTGTGGGAAAAGAGCTTTAATTTATTATTAACCTGGCACTGAGCTATTTTACCGGGCAGTGACCCGCCGAGTATCTTCGCCATAGCAACGTTTAACAACCGAGTTCGGGATGGATCGGAGTGGTTCCATTACATCATAAGCACCAGGAAAGCTTTGAAAACTTTTAATCCTGTGTCTGCGTTTAGTTTGATGCGCTGCATCTCTTTCGCTCGACTTAATTACATTATCAAGTTTCCCCCAGTCTGTCAACCCCTGTGTCCAAACTTTTTTTCGATCGCCCGAAACTGCCCCCAATCGCCGAGTTTGACGTATTATTTGCCAGTGTTGCCGATCGACCTTTAACTCACAAATCCAAAAACGCCGCCTCGGTTCCCTGTTCTCTGCGAATCTTCCCGTCCTTCACAAACCACGCCACGACCTGCTTAACTGTTAATTGTTCGATCGCCCCTCCCGATTCTGTCGCAATTTGCCTCAACGGCCGCAAAGACGCAACCACCAAATTCGTAAAAAAGTTTTCAAAACTAGCATCAAGTTCGATCGACCCTTTAATACTCTCATCATTCTTAATCCAATCCATCACCTGTCCATTTGTCACCTCAGCCACCGGCTTCCCAGTCTCCCCAGCAATTTGCTTGAGCACCCTCAAAGCATAAATTGCCAGCCGCGCCGAAAACTTTTCCTTCGATGACAGCAGCGCCATATCAACTTCCGCGCACTCTTCCGGCTTTAAAAAATCTGCTAGCGGTTCCATATATTAAAAATTGGTAATTGGTAATTGCTAATCGGTAATTGGCAATCCGTGACATCCGTGACATCCGTTACACTCATCCGTTGTCGAACTTCCCTGCGTCACATCCGTTAAATCCCGTACATTGCCTGTTGCCGAACTTCTTCCTTCTTCCTTCTTGCAATCAAATAACCGCAGCGGTGTTCCCCATTAATAATCCAGTGAGTCCGCTCTACAATACAGTCCGGCAAAACCGCAGCAAACATTTCCAACTCATTGCCGCACACGCTCGGAAAAGTTTCAGCCACATTAGAAATCGCGCAGTTGTGTTCCGCAAACACAAATCGATCGCCCAAACCAGTGCGATCGCACCTTCCCACTTCTACAGATTCTACAGGATAACACTCAGCCATATAACCCTCAGCCCTGCGGAGTTCCACCAACTTAGTCACCCGTTCTTGCAGCGAACCCTCACCCACCAGCCGCCGGTAGTCCGCAGCCTTGCGCTGCCACTGTTTTCGCAGGATACTAATCACTTGCTCTCGGCCGACGGTTTCCGCCAAAGTATCCAAGAAAGAGACTGCAAAATCGCCGTAACGGTTCGGGAATCGATCGCGCCCCAGACTGGTAAGCTCATAAATGTGCTGCGGCCGCCCCATCCCAGCCTGAACCGACTGATACTGAATCAGCCCCTCCGCTTCCAAATCCTTCAAGTGACGGCGAATCGCCTGCGGGCTGATATCCAAAGACTCCGCCAACTCAAGAGCCGTCCCTTTATCCTCCTTAAGCAAATATTCCAGGATGTCTTGTTTCGTGGAAGTCTGCTGAGTAGTCTCCATCATCTTCACAAAAAATTATTAATTTGACTTTGACAATATCACTATTGTTAATGTAGCTTAAAATATAGTAAAGCAACAAAATTGTTGTTTAACTACCCAGAGCAGTCCAGCAGAACTCGCTCAAGCCCAGACAGGCATTGCCCCGTCTGCCATCTTTGAGAGCATTATCTAGAACACTGAACACGCAAAATAATGAGTTCTACCACAGTCAAAACCTTAGTCAACCAGCCCTACAAATACGGTTTCGTCACCGACATCGAGTCAGACACCATCCCCCGCGGCTTGAGCGAAGATGTAGTCCGCCTGATTTCCGCTAAGAAAAACGAACCGGAATTCATGCTGCAATTCCGCCTCAAAGCATACCGGAAGTGGCTGACAATGACCGAGCCCACCTGGCCCCACGTCAACTATCCCGCGATCGACTACCAACAAATTATCTACTATTCCGCGCCCAAACAAAAGCCCAAAAAGCTCCAGAGTTTGGATGAAGTTGACCCGACACTGCTAGAAACCTTCGAGAAACTCGGCATTCCCCTCTCCGAACAAAAACGGCTCGGAAATGTTGCCGTCGATGCCGTTTTCGACAGCGTTTCAATTGCCACAACATTTAGAGAAAAGTTAGCCAAAGATGGCGTTATTTTCTGTTCCATCTCAGAAGCCGTCAAAGATTATCCCGAACTCATAGAAAAATATCTCGGCAGCGTCGTACCAGTCGGCGATAACTTTTTCGCAGCCCTCAACTCCGCCGTATTCAGCGACGGTTCGTTTGTTTACATTCCCAAAGGCGTCAAATGCCCGATGGAACTGTCAACCTATTTCCGCATCAACAACGGAGATTCCGGCCAGTTCGAGCGCACCCTAATTGTTGCAGAAGAAAACAGTTCTGTGTCTTACCTAGAAGGCTGCACCGCCCCCATGTTTGACACCAACCAACTCCACGCCGCCGTAGTGGAATTGGTAACAATGGACAATGCCGACATCAAATACTCCACAGTGCAAAACTGGTACGCCGGCGACGCCAACGGCAAAGGCGGCATTTACAACTTCGTAACGAAACGGGGTTTGTGTCAGGGAGTTAATTCTAAGATTTCTTGGACACAAGTAGAAACCGGTTCCGCAATTACTTGGAAATATCCCAGTTGCGTGTTAGTCGGCGACAACTCGGTGGGCGAATTCTACTCTGTAGCGCTGACAAATAACCAGCAGCAAGCTGACACCGGCACCAAGATGATCCACATTGGCAAAAATACTCGCAGCACGATTATTTCTAAGGGAATTTCGGCAGGTAATTCTGCCAACAGCTATCGCGGCTTGGTGAAAATGGGACCGAATGCTAAAGGCTCTCGCAATTACTCTCAGTGCGATTCCATGCTGATTGGGGATAACGCTCAAGCCAATACTTTCCCTTATATTCAAGTGCAGAACCACACTGCTAAAGTGGAACACGAAGCTTCTACTTCTAAAATTGGGGAAGAGCAATTGTTCTTCTTCGCTCAGCGGGGAATTTCTGCAGAAAATGCTATTTCGATGATGATTAGCGGTTTCTGTAAAGATGTTTTCAATCAGCTACCGATGGAATTTGCGGCGGAAGCTGACAAGCTGTTGAGTCTGAAGCTCGAAGGAAGTGTCGGATAATTTACCCTCGTTACCAGGTCGCTCCTATTGCTGGCAACTTAACGTCAAACCGATAGTCCGGCAAGGGTGGAAACCCCTGCCTCAAAGCTAAAGTCCTCTAAAGAGGACTAATGAGTTTAAAAATTTTCTTCTCAGTCCTCTTCAGAGCGTTTCACAGAGGCCTAGCACCCGTTATGGATCAAAGAAACTCTTTCTCCCCCTCTCCCCCTCTCCCCTTCTCCCCTTCTCTCCTGCGAGTTTCTGAGGAGGACTTAAGCTTTGAGACAGGGAATTCATTCCCTGGCGGACTATCGGTTTAACGTTAAATTGTCACCACTGGGTACAGCCTAGCAACGAGAAAAAAACTGTAAAGTGCATTGAGGAAAAGGAAAAAAATAGATGATTGTTGAAAATAGTCAAGTGGTGCTATCCGTCCGCAATTTAACTGCGAATGTGGAAGATACCCAAATCCTTAAGGGTTTGAATCTGGAAATTAAATCGGGTGAAATTCACGCGATTATGGGCCCGAACGGTTCGGGAAAAAGCACTTTATCCAAAATATTAGCCGGTCATCCTGCTTATACGGTAACGGGCGGAGAAGTTATTTTTCTGGGTCAAAACTTGCTGGAATTAGCGCCGGAAGAACGCTCTTTAGCTGGCGTGTTCCTAGCTTTCCAATATCCTTTAGAAATTCCCGGCGTTAGCAATCTGGATTTCTTGCGCGTGGCTTACAATTCTCACCGCAAACATCGCGGCTTGGAAGAATTGGATGCTTTTGATTTCCAAGATTTAATTGAGGACAAGCTGGATATTGTCAAGATGAATGATTCTTTTTTAGGCCGCAGCGTTAATGAGGGTTTTTCCGGCGGCGAGAAAAAGCGGAATGAGATTTTGCAAATGGCGCTGTTGGAACCGAAGTTAGCTATTTTGGACGAAACTGATTCGGGTTTGGATATCGATGCTCTCAAGATTGTCGCCGGCGGTGTGAATCAGTTGTCAACTGCTGAAAATTCGATGTTGGTGATTACTCACTATCAGCGGTTGCTGAATTACATTATTCCTGATTTTATTCACGTCATGGAAGCCGGCAGAATTATCTTGACTGGCCCGAAAGAGTTGGCGCTGGAATTGGAAGAGCGCGGTTATGACTGGGTTGTGGAAGAGGAAGCAGCAGGAGTAGGCGCGCGATGATGATGATGAATACGCAAGTTGCTAGTAGGGAAACGTTTTTGGCTGATGTGGTAAATCAGTGCAGCAAGTTGGAGGCTGCTAATAGCAAAAGTGCGGCTTACGGGTTGCAGGATTTGCGGGATGCGGCGACGGAATACGTGCTTGCTTCGAGTTTTCCGACGGTGAGGGATGAGGAATGGCGCTTTACTGATTTGTCGCCGGTGTTGCAAATTCCTTTTCATATACCCCTGAGCAATCAGTCAAAAGTTAAGTTGGCTGATATCATTATGCCAGTGAAAAATCGGGATGATTT
Source organism: Microcoleus sp. F8-C3 (assembly GCA_036704825.1). GTDB lineage: Bacteria > Cyanobacteriota > Cyanobacteriia > Cyanobacteriales > Microcoleaceae > Microcoleus. Next base: position 23,564 of record JAUBSN010000026.1, read on the forward strand.
ACCATTAAGATTGGTATTTGTCAACGGTTTTTATGCGCCGGATTTGTCAACGGTTTTGCCGAACGACTTTTACGCAGGTAATCTATCTAATGTACCCGAAAAATATCAAGGGCGCATCGCCGATGTTTTGAGCAAGCACAGACAGCAAACAGAGGTGTTTACGGCGCTGAATACTGCGGGTTTGGCTGATTCTGCGGTGGTGTTCGTGCCGGCCAATATGTCGATCGACCTTCCAATTCACTTGCTGTTCCTGACAGCACCAGGTGCATCTCCGACCATGTGCCAGCCGCACTGCTCGGTCATAGCTGAGCCTGGAAGCAAAGTGACGCTGGTTGAGGATTACGCAACTATCGGTAATGTCGCTGCATTTACGAATGCTGTAACCGATGTTGTTGTCGGTGAAAATGCCGCTGTGAATCACGTTCGGCTGCAGCGGGAAGGTGGGGAAGTCGTTCATATCGGCAAAAGTGCGATCGAGCAATCTCGCAATAGCCGTTATACTTGTCATGCTATCAGCTTGGGCGGCAAAATATCGCGGCACAATTTAGAAGTTTTTCAGCGCGGCGAAGCCACTGAAACAACTCTAAATGGTTTAACCGTAGCCTTTGGCGAACAGTTATCTGACACTCACAGTTTAATCGATTTTAATTACCCCCACGGTACAAGTCGCCAATTGCACAAGTGCATTATCGGTAACAAGGCTCGCGCTGTATTTAACGGCAAAGTTTTCGTTCGCAAAGCAGCACAATTGACAGATGCCGGACAATTGAGCCGGAATTTGTTGCTGTCGCCCAGGGCCCGCGTAGATACCAAACCGCAGTTGGAAATTGTGGCGGACAACGTTAAATGTTCCCACGGTGCAACTGTCAGCCAGTTAGAAGACGATGAACTTTTCTACTTGCAAAGTCGCGGTTTGGATTTAGAAAGAAGCCGCTATTTGCTAATCGATGCTTTTGCCGCCGAAATTCTGAATCAGTTGCCAATTGTAGGTGTGGCGAAAATGCTTTCTACCTGCGTGGCTATCCAAGGATAACTCATAAATATGAGGACACAGAGAACACAGCAGTGCTGTGTCCATACCACATTTTGCACCATTTTTAACAGCCTGTGGGGGCGGGTTTCACGAATAATAATTGCCTAAAACCAACAATCTCGTAAACCCGCCCCCACCCAACGACAAATCACTAACTTCAAAAAATATGACACTTATTCAAGAAAAAACCCTCGCATCAAAAGTTCGCGGCGACTTCCCAATTTTGGCTCAAAAAGTTAACGGTAAACCGCTAGTTTATTTAGACAATGCAGCTACTTCTCAAAAACCTCTAGCTGTCATCAATGCTTGGCGCGACTACTACGAGAAATATAATGCAAACGTCCACCGCGGCGCTCACACTCTCAGCGCCAAAGCGACTGATGCTTACGAAGGTGCGAGAGACAAAGTTGCGGCGTTTGTAAATGCGGCGTCGCGGCAAGAAATTGTTTACACTCGCAACGCCACCGAAGCGATTAATTTGGTTGCTTATTCTTGGGGTTTGAGCAATCTGCAAGCCGGAGATGAAATTATCCTGTCGGTGATGGAACACCACAGCAACCTCGTTCCCTGGCAAATGATTGCTCAAAGAACCGGTGCGGTGCTGAAGTTTGTCGAGTTAACGGAAACTAACGAGTTTGATGTGGAACAGTTTAAAACGCTGATTTCCCATAAAACTAAATTGGTGTCAACCGTTCACGTTTCTAATACTTTGGGCTGCATCAGTCCCGTCAAAGAAATCTGCAAAATTGCCCACAGTTTCGGCGCAAGAGTTTTAATAGATGCTTGCCAAAGCGTGCCGCACATGATAGTAGACGTGCAAGCAATAGATTGCGATTGGCTGGTTGCTTCCGGTCACAAAATGTGCGCTCCGACTGGCATCGGTTTTCTGTACGGTAAACTCGACTTGCTGAGAGAAATGCCTCCGTTTTTCGGCGGCGGCGAGATGATTGCTGACGTGTTTCTCGATTATTCCACCTATGCAGATTTGCCGCACAAATTTGAGGCCGGCACGCCTGCAATCGGAGAGGCGATCGCCCTCGGTGCAGCAGTCGATTATCTTAGTAACATTGGCATGGATAAGATTCACGCTTGCGAAGCAGAATTGACTGCTTATATGTTCCAACAATTGCGGCAAATTCCAGAAATCAAAATTTACGGCCCGCAGCCAGACAGCAACGGCGAAGGTAGGGCTGCGTTAGCGGCATTTACAGCCGGAGAAATTCACCCTCAAGACTTGTCTACCATGTTAGATCAGGAGGGAGTCGCAATTCGTTCCGGGCATCACTGCACGCAAGCTTTGCACCGCTATTTGAACGTTTCATCTACTGCCAGAGCGAGTTTGTATTTTTACAATACTCGCGAGGAGATTGATGTGTTTGTGAAAGCGTTGAAAGAGACGATCGACTTTTTTGCTGGGATTATGGGGTAATTTGGTAGGGTGGGCATTTGCCCACCTTGTTAGAACATTGTTTGCATTTGACGAGCCGAATATCTCGTGAAAATAGTTGAGTATTATAGTTTAATAATACAACCACTAAAAAACATGAATCAATATCCTATTATCCTCATGCCCGACCCCGTTATTCAAGCTATGGATGCAGTTCCATTCACATGGAAATTTAGTGAGCCCCAACCTTTACCTCCTAGTTATAAGCCCCAACCAATTGATGTACTTTTGTTTTTTTATAAATCTCTTCCATTAATTATTCCTTTTGCAACTATTGGTCTGATTGCCAGTAGAAATATTATCATTAGTTTCTATATTTCTGTAGGTGGAATTTTGGTTACTGCCTTGAACTTCTGGCAACAACAAATATATTACTTACGAACACTTAATCAATACAAGCAACAAGTGCGCGATTATAAAGATTTGTTAGCAGAATGGCAAAAGTGTGAGATTCAGCATAAACGGCAGATAGCAGAATCCCAAAAACCTGAAAAAATCAAACAGTATCGCTATCAGATAATTAAAGACATTATCAGAAAAACAGTCCCTCCTGAAGGTAGAATTGTCAGTACAAAGTCTCAGTGGCTTGAAAGTAAATTTTATAAGAACTTACAGCAATTATTTCCAGATAAAATTTATAACAATTTAATCATCCAAAAATCCCAATCCTATCAACCTTACTGTATTGAAATTTCTTATTTTGATAAATTAACAAATTTACGTATTGATATAACGATTGATAAACCTTATCACTATGAAAGCGGTGAGCCTAAAAATTACGAAGTGCTTGTCCAAGAAAATCAGCGCCATCAACTATTTTTAGAAAAAGGATGGATAGTCATTAGATTTGCTGAGGAGCAAGTAGTCTGTTGGCCTCAAAGCTGTTGTCGCGTAATAGCCGAAGTAATCAATCAAATAATAGGTACACCAATTCCCGAGGAATTGACAACTGTAGAAACTTTACGACCTATCCAGCAATGGAATGAATTTGAATCACGACAAATGGCACAGGAACGCTATCGAGATAATTATTTAATCTAGCGATTGCCTTTTATCCCTATGCGCTAAAAAAAAGAGCGATCGCCCCGATCCATCTATTCCTGGGATTTTTGCAATCGTCAAAATTGCCTGTGGTAAAATAAAACTAGAGTTTTCTCAGCTCAAGGAGATTTTGAGATGATTGCTACTACTTCAAGTTTAGCCGAACAAAGAACACTGCTAGAAAACATTAGCTGGCCAACCTTTGAAACGTTGCTCCAAGAAATAGGCGATAAGCGAGGTTATCGCATAGCTTACGATGAAGGGAGACTGGAAATTATGGCGCCACTATTTGAACATGAGAACTACAAGAGCAATTTCGGTAATTTCATCCTTGCTTTAGCAGAAGAACTCGACATTGAAATTAAAAGTGCTGGCTCAACTACTCTCAAACTCAAAAATGCCAAAAAAGGCATAGAACCAGATAACTGTTATTATATCCAAAATGAAGCAGCAGTTAGAGGCAGGCAAGAATTAGATTTAGAAACTGCCCCACCGCCAGACTTAGCAATTGAAATAGATATTACCAGCAGTTCAGTTGATAAGTTTGCCATTTACTCCGCACTTCGCGTCCCGGAACTCTGGCTGTATAACGGGCGAGTTTTGAAATTTTATCAATTGGTAGAAACTGAATATATTGAGCGCGACTTTAGTATTGCTTTTCCCTTTGTATCGGCAGCAGAAATGGCTGGGTTTTTCAGTCGCACTCAAACGATGGGGGAAATGGCTTTGCTAAAATCCTTTAGAAATTGGGTTAAGGAGAAAATATAGAAATGGTCTCACATCATGAAAAAATTACTAACTACTACAATTGTTTTTCTGTCTACAGCAAATCCTTGTTTTGCTATGACTCCCTCAGAGCTAGCAATATTTGCAACTAACTATCAATACAATGAGAAGGCTCCGGTAGCTTATTCTTATTATAACAAAGCTTGTCAAACGAATGTCTCTGTTTTTTTGGTAAAAACCATGGATTTAGGCAATGGAAGAATCGGAGGAATTACCAATGAATTTCTGTGCTGGGGAGCCACCTACACTTATTTTGAAATGGCTCGCGGTAATTTGCAATCTATTCGAGCCTTTGTGGCAATAGGTGCAGGCAGATCCACTCGCTATACAAACTGGGGTCCAGTTGCCAATCCAGGGGATGATTTAACTACCGATCAGTTGACATCTGTGGCAAAAGCGATGACAGCAAATACAAAATGATTTGTATTTAAAACTCCGTAATTTCAGGATGAACAAACTGATAACCAGCCGCCTTAATCTTTTGATTCGACACCCTCGCATTATAAGGCCGCACGCTAGGACTTCCATCCCAAGAAACTTGAGGCAGATTGTGAGTTTCAAAAATACGATCGAGCAATTCACCACTCGATAGCGACACATCCCCGACTAAATTATAAATTCCCTGCAATCGATTTTCCAAAGCAAATGTCAACCCCCCAACAACATCATCCAGATGCACCCAATTAGTAGCATCTTCTCCCCTACCGGGACGAGTGTTCCCAGCCCAACGTCCAAAGATTTTAACTAATTCTCGCCCCGGCCCATAAATTCCTCCCAAACGGAGAATGCAGACGTGAAGATTGGGACTCGATGCTGCTAATAAAACTCGTTCAGTTTCTGCCAGGATTTCACTGTTTGGATTAGCTGGCGCAATCGGCGATTCTTCATTTACCAATTCACCTTGGCGATCGCCGTACATAGAATAAGTACCCGTATAAATAACCTGCTTTACTGTCGGTATCTGCTGTAAAACCGATACTAAAGTTGTCGCAGTCTCTAAATAACTCTCCCGATAAGCCTGAGAATTTGGAGCACCTACGCACAGCATAACAGCATCTTGCTCTTGCAATACAGCCGTCATTGCCTCTTTGTCATTTCCCTCGAGCACGGCTACCCGCTGGGCGACACCCTCCAATTCAACTACTCGGCTCGCCGTCGTAGTTGTCGCCGTCACGGTACAATCAGATTTGTCGCGTAAATGTTTGGCTGTAGCAGTACCCACATAGCCGCAGCCGACGATCGCAACTTTCATAAAAAATTCTCCATTGTGTCATGTTCTCTCAAATTATTGCCGGTTTCTGAAATCATGGCGCGCTCAGTTTTGTGGTAAAATGCAAAGCGTCGTTATCAATCGGAGTAGCATTGTGTCCGAAAGAGATATTTTTGCCACATCCTCAGAAAGCGAACTTTTAGCTTTTTATGGTTCTTTGTTTGCGATCGCAGCCGCCGATGGTTCCGTTGATATTGACGAACTAGATTTGTTGTTTAAAACCATAAATTTAGACAAATTTTCTGACTCTGCAAAAACTCAAATTCAATCCTACACAGCCAGTCCCCCATCCCCGGGCGACTGTTTGCAAACACTCAGCAAGTCAGAAGAACCGCTGCGTTTGGGAGTCATGTATTTTTTAATTAACATTGCTGGTGCCAATAAGACGCTTCATCCTGCAGAAACCGAGGCTATCCAATCCGCAAAAAAATTGCTGGCGGTTTCCGACTTGCAAATCCAATCGATGCAGGAATTCATCGCAGAAATGAAACAAATACGGGAGACCGGGCCAAATAAGAATCAGGAATCAGCATCCTTCAAATCTGCTGTTTCTCAGCTTAAAACTAATGGCATCCCTCTCGATTTGCTCGACCCAAAAGGAACCACAACAAACCTCGGCAATTCCCTAAGCAACTATTCAGATGAAAGTTTTTGGACTAAACTGAAAAACTTTGCTTTAACCGCAGGAAGAGAAGTAGTAGAAAAAGCTTTGACACTTTACTATACCGCTCAAAATCCCAACGTTCCGGCTTGGGCCAAAACTGTTGTTGTTGGAGCTTTGACTTACTTTATATCTCCTGTTGATGCGATTCCCGATGTATTGCTCGGTATCGGATTTACCGATGATTTGGGAGTGTTGCTGGCGGCGATCGCTACTGTTTCTGTATACATTAGTTCAGAAACTAAAGAACAAGCCAAACAAAAAATGAATGATTGGTTTGGTAAATAATATTAGCAGTCAGCAGTCATCAGTCATTAGTCATTAGGAATAATTACCAATTACCAATTACCGAGTTCAGTCTTTAATCGGCTTGCCATCTCGATTGACAATACGGCTTTCACCATCCTTCGCGGTGACATTTTCATAAACCCCTTCATCCCGCTTCACGTACTTGCTGAAACCAGAATTTTTATAATCGGTGTCGGATGTCGGCTTCATCAACCTCGGAGCGCTCAGCAGCCGGCGTACCGGAGCATCTGCCGGAGTCTCTCCGGGTTCCCGCTTAGCCAACTCGCACAGTTGGCCCCAAGTCGAAACTTCCAGGTTCATGCTGTGCCAAACTTCTAACTGCTGGTTGTTTTCGGGACAAAAATAATCGTATACAGGCATACTAAGAATCTTGTTTGCAACTACTAAAATTACTAATTGCACGGTTATTGAGAATATGATAGCTCAACATTACTAAAAATTCAACCCTAAAAATCAAACTTTACTATTTTTAACGGTTGTTGAAACCTTAAATCAGCTATATTATTAACCCTGTGTGCTTGCTCCCGGATGCGATCGAGACCAAGCCCAAAATTACCCTACCCTGAAATTCTCTGACTCGATCGAGCGACGATCGCACGATCGACGCCTAGCAAATGCCCGCAAGACTTCGCTCAATGCCGTCAAAGGATCGATCGTGATTTTCAGACTGAACGCAAATCACAGATTCTAAGTTTCAATTTTATTTATTTACTCACCAGCGAGGATTTACCGATGAGCGATTTCAAAGTTACGCCAGAAGTAGAGCTGAATACAGCTCAAATGTTGGAACGATATCAACTGCAAGATGAGATAATTCTGCGGCGTTGGGCAAAACTGCACGGCATCAACAGCACTCGCGGTTTCTTCTATCCCAGCGAAGTAGATTTGATGGATCACGCTCACCACCACCTTTACAATTTGGGAATGAGTATTGCTGAGTACCAAAGTCTTTTAGACCGACGCCGCAGCCATTCCCAGATATCTGGCGACCAAAATAAAACAGTAGCAAGTCAAGTTGCTGACGAAGCATACGATGCCATAGAAACGCTAAAAGATCAGTATGCTGAAGCTATAGATTTAATGGGAGAACGTATAGCAGACCATTTCATAGATGAACTCGATTTATCTGTGATGCGGCACCTTTCTAAAAAAGTGCAAGACCGCCGCACTCTCAACGGTCAAACTAAAAAGCCTAACCGTTTTCTCCAAGTTATTAAAGCCGTTCTGCAACCTAGCAGCGAAAATACGCTTCTGGTTCCCAAAAAAGATGACGACTCTAGTTTAGAATTAGAACAGCATCACCGACTCGGCTAGCCGCCAATTTCGTTGCAAGACTAAAAGACTTTTTGTCAAATTTACTGAGATATCCCACCCGCTCTCTCCCCTTGTCTAGGGGAGGGTTCAACAGTTCTATTTTGTATGTGGCGAACAAGAATTGAAGAGAATAAATTGAGGTTTTTCAGAAGTCTAAATTACTTTTCAACTGATGTTGGGTTTTGCGGGTCAACTCAACTTAATATAACTAGGGACAGATGGCGCGATCGCCAAAATTAGAGATAATACCTGCTAAATTGAACCTGTCAACCTCGCCCAAGGTAAAAAAATGATTAAATCCTGGATGGTAATTGGAGGCGTCGCTTTTGTAGTAGCTTTAGCAGCTAACATAATCGCGCCCAGCGACATCCAATGGTTCAACCGCTTGCAGCGTCCGAAATGGCTAGTATTTGAAAAAGCAATTCCCCTAATTTGGACAGTAATTTTTATTTGTGCAGCTTGGTCAGCAGTGATTGTTTGGGAAAAAGAACCAGGAACTCAGCAGACTTGGCTGAAAATGGGTTTGTACCTGCTTTTAGAAATAGCCACTATTTCTTACACGCCCGTTATGTGCAAATTGCGCAGCCTAAAAGTCGGCACAATAATTGGCGGAACGGGCGCTATTTTAAGCGTAATACTAGCTTTAAGCGTGTTGCAAGTTTCCGAGCCTGCCGCCCTGTTATTGCTGCCTTACATACTTTGGAGTCCGATCGGCACTTACACCACTTGGGCAATGATGCACCTCAATCCGGCGGATGTTTAGGCTCTGGAATTAGTCATTTTAATGGGATGGCAAGCATCGGCAAAAAGCACCTTTTTTCGGTAGTATCTACCTGCAACGCAGGTTTTAGTGAGCAAAGGCTTGATGCGAAATAATTGTACAGTTGCACAACAGGAAGCTTATGATATCGGTAACCCAATCTGCATGAACCAAGTGTGCTTGTCTGTGTAACCGCGTTGAAAATGGATTTTGCCATCAACAATATGAAAGAAGCCACAGCCTTGCAGCGTAAAACTTTTGCCAGTTGGTAGGTTGCCACCAAACTCACCTAGAAATGTGCTGCCGCCAGTCCACTCGACCATCGCCCACTCGCCATCCTCAAACAGATTCTCAACGTGCGTGTAATTGTCTGGAAAAGCTTGGAAGAAGGAAACAAAACTCTCCAGCAATGCCTCGCGCCCGTTTAGAGGCTCGCCAAAGGCAACTTGATGGTTCTCTGCATCGTCGCGATAAAGCTCGATCGGGGCGTGAGGGTCACGAGCGTTATAAGCAGAAACCCAGTCTTGGATCGCTTGCTTGGGCGTTTTCATTTTTGGTTCCCTAATACAGATAAGTAAAGATATTAGTTAGCAGCTTCTAACCCTCAAATTTACAGACTTGGAGAGCTGCTAGGAGGCTCAATTTCCGGCGGTTCGGGAGGGGGAGATTCAGGATCGGGAGGATTGAGCGACTCCTCCCAAACTTTGATTTGCGATCGAGCTTGCTCAAAAGCCCGAGTTCCCGAGGGAATTTTCTTCAAAGTCGCGATCGCCCCCGCCAGATCCGACGACGACTGTTCCACACCAAGCGCCAAAATCCGCTGGCTCCACTCATCAATCGCCTCACTCGCCTGCCACCGGAGCGAACTCGACTCCGGCACCTCAAGAGCCAGGGAAATTGCCGTTTGCAAAGCCTCAGCAGTCCCCGCTCGGGCTGCTTGACGGGCGCTCTGCAAACCTTGCTCGCCCTGAAATTGAGCCTCCCAAGTCCGAATGTTCGATCGAGCTTCCTCATAAAGCACCCGTCCCGATCGAATCCGGCGGGCCATCTCAATTGCCCCCGCCAAATCGCCCCCCGCCGCTAGCTGCTGAGCTCTATCCAAAAACGGCTGGTCAACAAGCCGCTGTCTCCTCTCGATCCAAGCTTGAATTTTGGTTTGAGCTTCCACATAAAGCGCCCTGCCCCTACCGATCCGAGAAGCTTGAGCGACGGCGGCCTCCAGAGAATTCGGATCGCCCGTACTCGCCAAATCGTTCGCTCTTTGCAAATACGGACTGTCTTCGAGCAGCTCGATTTGACGGCTCAAGCGGCTAATTTGACTGCGAGCTTCCGAAGCGCGGGGATTGGATTGGGGAACTGTTTGCAATTGCGCGATCGCAGCCCTCAAATCATTTACCCCACCCGGCCCCGCCAGCCTGCTTGCCAAATCCAAAACTTTCACATCAGCCATTTCTTGTTGCCAGCGGCCGACTAAATCTTGAGCTTGTTTGTATAAAGGGCGGTCCGACTTCAACTTTTGAGCAATCTCGATCGCCTTGGAGAAACCCTCAACAGAGCCAGTCAAAGCCTGAGAAGTAGCATTCGCCAACTCGTTAAAATCCTGTACTTGTTCTGTTAAATTTGCCGACTCTGGAATCTTGTTAGCGATCGCGATCGCCTCCTGCCAATCCCCTGCCTGCAAGCGTTTTTGGGCGATCTCCAAAATTTTCTTGCTAAATTCCGCGATCGCTTTATTGGCAGCTTGATACAAATAACTGTTTCGATCGATTCCCTGAGCCAGCTTAATCCCCGTCACCAGATTGTCGAGACCTCCCTCGGAGGCTGTATTGCGGGCTTTTAGCAACTTATTGCCCTCCGCCCGAGTCGTCTGAATTAGCTTAGTCAATTCCTCGTACTTAGCTGATTCCCAGAAAGTATTTCCCAAATCCAAAAGCAGAGTAGCTTGGCTGAAAGCCAGCGTCCACTCTTCCTGACGCAAGTGGTCTTCAGCCGTGCGGTAAATTTTCTCTGCATCGCTCCATATCGACTGCCACTTTTCAATCTGCTTTTCCACCGTCGGGTAACTGGGAACGTTTTTAGGAACCTTGTTCGCTATCGCAATCGCCTCCTCCAGCTTTCCTTCTTGGAAACTAGCATTTCCCAGCCTGACAATATCCTCCGACCACCGCTCGATTTGAGTGTTAATTCTCGGCCGCAGCGGATGGTTTTGTGGCAAAGCATTCACTAATTCGATCGCCCTGAGCAAATCATCCGCTGTCCGCTTGCTTGCTGCTTCTTGAGCGCAAAAAAAGCGATCGTTAGCAGAAGCCGTCGGCCAAAAAATCTTTGAGCAATTGGACTGCGAGGTTAGGTTGAGCAAAGACGCAATTGCCACAAATCCCATACCCACCGATAGCATCAAACTCAGCGCCAGCCAAAACTGCCACTTATTCGACCAGTTCCGCCAAAACGGATTGTGTTCCCCCGGCGGCTGCGAGTTTTCCCCAGACAAATTCGGCGGTAGTTCCAGATGCCCGGACGGCAGTTTTCCCGAAGTAACCAACTCTCGGAGCTCTTTAAGTCGTTCAGCCCGGTTTTTCCTTGCTGGTAAGCGCGCCAGCGACGAATTATCCTTTGTTGACTCCAAGGATTCTGATGCAGACCAACGGCCTGGTATTTTGCGATCTTGACTCATATCCTCACCACAAACAGCAACCAGCCAGCGTTAGTTATTTAAAAACTGCGAGCGCTGCTATCAACTGCTCTATAAAATGTATTCATCACTTTTACATACTCCCGTCGGCCCCAGAGTGCAAGAGCCGATCGCCAAACCGCCAAAATCAAAATTTTGTGATTAGGTAATTGATAATGCGTAATTGGCAATTGGTCAAGGCCGTCATCCCGAAACAAGCACTCAATAGAGCCAATTACACATTATCGTCTCAAGAACCGGAGTTCGATCGCAAATCGCCGATCAGTTCCGCAAGTTGGTCGCTGTTAGCTTTGTAAACCTCGTTGCAGAAATGGCACGTAGCCTCAGCCCCCCCATCTTTTTCAATCATGTCTTGGAGTTCGGCTTCGCCCAACATTTTCAGAGCTCCCAAAACTCGATCGAACGAACAGCCGCAGTCAAAGCGCACCATCTGAGTTTCCGGGAAAATTTCCAGGCCCATATCTCCCAGTAAATCTTCGAGAATCTGGTGCAGCGTTTTTCCCGATTGCAGCAGCGGCGTAAAGCCCGACAATTGAGCAACTCTAGATTCTAAAGTTTGCACCAATTTTTCGTCCGTCGCCGCCTTCGGCAGAACCTGCAACAGCACACCCCCAGACGCTTGCACCCCGCCCGCCCCCACAAACACCCCCAACACCAGAGCCGAAGGCGTCTGCTCCGAGGTTGCCAAATAGTGAGTCAGATCGTCGCCTATTTCGCCGGAAACCAATTCTACCGTACTTGAATAAGGGAAGCCGTATCCAACGTCCCGCACCACGTACAAATAACCGTCACCTATTGCCCCGCCGACATCGAGTTTGCCTTTAGCATTGGGCGGCAATTCCACTTCAGGATTCTCCACATAACCTCGAACCGTTCCATCTAGTCCCGCATCCACCAGAAGCCCGCCCAGCGGCCCATCTCCTTTGATGCGAATGTTGACTCTCGATTCGGGCCGTTTCATGCTGGAGGCGAGTAACAGCCCCGCCGACATCGTGCGGCCGAGGGCGGCTGTAGCCACGTAGGAGAGCTTGTGCCGCCGTCTTGCTTCTTCGGTGAGGCGGGTGGAAATGACGGCTACAGCGCGAATTCCGCCCTCTGCGGCTGTAGCGCGAATTAATTGATCGGCCATGAAAAACCTTACTTTGTCTTTTAGTACCTGCTTGAACTATTTTAGAAGGTTGTCGCAAGAGATAGCAGCAGTTGACTTGGTGGGTATGGGAGGACGATCGAACTTCAGAACTCGCTTCTGTTTTCTCTAAAACCTTGATTTACCTACTATTTATTAACAAGTATTATGAGTATTTCTTCCACTTAAATATTTATTTAATATGCTCGTGTAACGAGTGCATTTATTTCCCATAATCCACCCGGTTGTCAGTCATTTTATAACAACTAATGACTGACAACTAATGACTAAAGCTTATCTTGCCGCTAACCAGACGATTACCAAACCTTTACCTTTGTCGGCTAGAGTGAGCAATGTAGGTCTCAGACCAATGTTTTTTAGCTGGAAATAAGGATATGCCACCAACATCCAAAGCACTTTTAGCGGAAGTCCAGCATAACACAGGAGCGACTCGCAACTTGCATTTTTATGCCAAGGGCGAAAACATTCCTATGATGTCGCAAGGCCTTTGGCGAGTCTGTCAAGGTCTAGCACAACTGAGCACGCTTTATCCAAGCGGGGAAGAAGGACTTTTGGGTTGGGTTGGGCCTTCGATGTGCTTCGGTTTGTGGTTGACAAATTTGCAGACTTACCGAGCTACGGCGACATCAGATATTTATTTGATGTGGTATTCTATGGTGGAAATCGAAGCTTCTCCTCAATTGGCTCACGAGTTGCTGCCTCAAATGGTACGGCGGCTGCGACAAATGGAAGCAATTTTAGCGATCGCCGGACAGCGGCGAGTAGATGACCGTTTGTATCAGCTACTGATATTATTGCAACAGGACTTTGGTCAGCCTGTGGTTGAGGGAACTCGTTTGAATATCCGCTTGACACATCAAGATATTGCTAATGCGATTTGCACGACGCGGGTAACAGTAACTCGAATGCTGGGAAAATTGCAGCAGCAAGGGTTAATCAGTCGAGATGGCGATCGGCATTTAATTCTTAACAAAGATGTTTTTGCCTCCACCTCCGATTTGTTTGGCTGCAACCCTCAAGCAGTGTAGCAAGCGACAGCAATTTGCATTTACATAATGCTGTCTAATATTAAAGCCCAAATCGAATTGCATCAGAATTGTCTGTCTTGATTTTCCTCCCCCTATCTACAGCAATACATTTGTAGCCGGAAAAGATATCATTAAAGGGTGCATCTATTTAGGAAAAAACTCAATGGCTAACTCAACTCCAGAAACACCGCAACCAGACAAAAAAGAATTAGCTAACATCACAGCTAAACCTCAAGAACAACAAGAAGAACCGCCAAATAAGGGTGACGGGCGGAAATAGTCGATCGCTCAGAATGATACCGCAGCAGAAGGTAAAGAAACCGGGTTTTTTGACTCTTATTGAAGGTTGTAACCAAATATTTTGGTTAAACAACCCGGTTTCTAGCTACCCGCGCGTCAAAGAAATAACTTGACAAATTATTCGGTTTGTGTTGTTGGGTTGTTCGATCGTAAATTCGGCTTTCCCGGTTTCTCCCTGCGTCCATCCAAAGAAACAACATCAGCCTCAGAACTCTCTCTAGCCACCCGAATCAGCAACCCCGACAACAACAAACTCGCCAACATCGAAGAACCCCCGTAACTAAAAAACGGCAGCGGCAAACCCGTAGTCGGCAAAACCCCCGTCGCCACCCCAATATTCAGCAGCGACTGTCCCACCATCACCACCATCACCCCAATCGCCACCAACTGAGACTCAATATTCCGGGCCCGCGTCGCCACCCTCAAAGCCACCGTACCGTAAGCCGCCAACATCAACAACAGCGAGAAACCTCCCACCAAACCAAACTCCTCAGCAAACACAGCAAAAATAAAATCGCTGTACTGAATCGGCAAATAAAATAACTTTTGCTGCGACATCCCCAAACCCACACCCCAAATGCCCCCAGAACCCACAGCCAGCAGACTTTGAATCAACTGATAGCCGTCTTGCATCGGATCTGCCCAAGGATTGAGGAAAGACATAATCCGGCGGCGCTGGTATTCCCTAAAACTAATACTTAAAACCGCCAAAAGCATTCCCCCCATAGCCGTTGCGCCCAACTGCAAGTAAGGCAAGCCCGCCGCCAAAGCCACTAACCACAAAGTCATCCCGCACAAAGCCGTGGTACTCAAATTCGGCTGCAACAAAATTCCCAACAGCATGGCACCGAAAATTAACAGCCAAGTTAAGCGAACTTTATTGGTCAACCGGGGCCAGTTGCCGAAAATGCGGGCGCTTTGGAGAACAAAAAACGGCTTGATCAACTCAGAAGGTTGAATAATCGGAACCGGGCCCAGAGATATCCAGCGAGTGGCCCCGTTGATTGTGGTTCCCACTCCCGGAACTAAGGTCAACCAGAGCAATCCCAGCAGCAATAAAACGCCCAACTGAGCTGTTTTCATGATGTAGCGCAGTGGGGAGTACACCATCAAGTTAAAACCTGCCAGCCCGATCGCCACTGCGATTAGCTGTCGTTTAAAATAATAAAGGCCGTCTCCAAATTCATAATTTGCAATGGGATAGGAAGCCGAAAACAATGCTGTCAGCCCGACAAACAGCCACAGAAAAGTCAGCCACCTCAGCCACCGGGCCTCAGCGGCCCATTGAGACGCGCTGGGGTCAAAAAAGGGAATGAAGCGTCGAATGTCGTTAGCCATAGGATTTTAGAACGATCTCAATAAACTCTAACAAAGATGGCTAAAGTACCAGATTGGTTAATTTACGCATTAATCTGTTCGCTATTATACGGTTTGTGGGGATTTTTTGGCAATTTAGCGACTAAATATATTGACTACCAAACTGCTTTTGTTTATGAAGCAATTGGCGCTATTTTAATGACTTTATTGATTTTTGTGCAAACTAAGAATTTGAATTTTTAAGGAAAACGTCACACTACGGTTTCGTGAACAATACGTTGCGCGATCGCAGGTGTAACGCGGGTATACTTGTGAAATTTTCTGCATCGCCCAATCAATCTCTTCTGCAGAAATCACCAGAGGTGGAGCAAGTGGTTCTATCGATAACATCTGTCTTCATTACGTCCGCACAGTGTCTTTGTATACTTTGGGAATCCATAGCACACTCGATAAACTCACAACTGCACCGATGATTAACGTGAGTGTATATCCGATCGCATCAGCCACCATTCCACCCAGAACCGTGGTAGCAACCACACCCACAAACGCGACTGAAATTTGAGTCGTATAATCAGTACCTGCGGTAGTAGGATTGCTGCAATCCATCATGGCAGTAAGGAGGGCGGTGTATGCCATACTTTGAGCAGCGCTGACGAGAATGCACACCGTATAGAGAATAGAAGGACTCGCAACACCAGCAGCAGGTAAGATATAAAGCAGGGTGCCAACATTGGCAATAACACCAAAGGTAATGAGCGATCGCTTGCGCCCCCACCGCGCGATTAGCACTCCTGCCATCAACGCCGCGATAATTCTAGAAACGTAGCTGACTACACCCAGTAACCAACCAATCTCAGATAAAGATAAGCCGCGATCGACCAACAGGGGACGAATTAACGTACCCGAAACATTTTCGCCGATCGTATACAGCAGCACTACCAGTAGCCATAGCTTTATGTTTGGACGAGAAAAAAAGCGAATAAACGGCTCAAGGTAGGATTTGAGCGCAGTAGATTTGGCGACTGGAATCAGGTTTTCTCGATGAAACAGGATGGGTACTAAACACAGCATTAAGGCGAGATCCATTGTCAGCAGCGTAGTCCGAAATCCCACTTTTTCCAGTAAAATTAGCGCTGCACCCCCACCAATAATCGCTCCCAAAAAATTGCCACTCGCTTGAATCGCGTTGCCAATACCACGCTCTTGAGGTAGAAGTAAGTTAACCGCTAAAGCATCCGTAGCAATATCTTGGCTGGAAGAAAATAAGAAAGCTAAAAACATACAGACAAGTAATCCGGTAATGTTTGTCTGCACATCCAGAAAAGCTGTCACCAGCAGCGTGACGATCGACAAACTTTGCAAAACAATAATCCAACCCCGATAATGTCCTAATTTAGGTAGACGATAACGATCGACCAGTGGCGACCAAAGAAACTTCAAGGCAGACGGAACGATCAGAAAACCCAAAAATCCGATCGCGCCTAGTGACATATTCTGTTGTCGCATCAACACCGGAACGGTTTGGATAAAAAACGTGGTTGGAATAAACTGGGAGATATAAAGACTAGCCAGCAAAATTAGTTTCGTTTTCATAAAAATAGCCAGCCTCCCTAAAAATTTGCGCGAACTTGAAACCCATAAGTAACTGGTTCACCAAATCCTGCTGTTACATTGGGTGGTGGGAATTGGAATCCAGAGGTAATGTAGCGAGTGTCGAATAAGTTGTTGGCAAAGACATAAATACCATAATTGGGCCATTCATAACCTAGACGCAAATTGACGATCGCATAAGGGTCTTGCTTCACCTGATTAGCATCATCAAAATACGTTATGCCATAGCCGCGCAATTCGGCACGGGCAAAAATGCCGCCCGGACTGCGATACTGCAAGGCTAAGTTGTACGTCAGATCCGGTGCAAAGGGAACGCGATTGTTGCTAAAGTCGCTTCCTAGCAAAGGATTTCTGTACCTTGCGAATTGGCTATTTACGTAACCAACTCCAGCAGTAATATCTAATCCTCTTGCCAATGCGGCGCCCAGTTCAAATTCCAACCCAGTCGCTTTCACATCAGCGCTGGCAATATTTCTAAAGAAACCAAGTTCATCAACCAGCAACACTTGATAGCCGTTGACATCATTGTGAAAAACTGAGAGGTTGGCAGTTAGGCGATCGCCAAACCAGGAAGATTTCACCCCAACTTCGTAAGTCCAAGTCTTTTCTTCCTGATAGCGCCGGATGTCTTCGGTGTCAGCGCGATAGTTGAATCCACTCGGTCGGTAGCCTTTGGCGATCGTGGCATAGGTCATCACATTCGGGCTAAAGCGGTATTGCAGCCCAAACCGGGGAATCAGTTCGCTGCTACTGTCTTCTGTCTGAATTCTTGGATTTAAGACGGTCACGCTGTCTGCTGCTTCAAAAATGCGACGGCGATCGAGGTCGTAATTAGATGTCTCATACCGCAACCCGACAAACAGGGTGAGGGGATCGATCGGCTTGTAGTCAATTTGTCCAAACACCGCATAAGTATTGCGATCCTGTTCGGCGATCGCTCGATTTTGTCCGGCAGATTCTAAGCCAAACCGGGCTGCGCCAAGAGCGGTATATTCAAAGGCATCATTGTCAACATTGAATGCACGAGACTCGTAATATCCACCGATTAACCACTTGAAGCGATCGGCATTTGCAGGTGACTGAAGTCGAATTTCCTGCGTCCATACTGTCGAGTCGAAGTCAATGACCGATCGGGCAAAATCGAGCGGTGGATCGAAACTATCACCCGAAAGAACTTCTTGGTTGCTGAAGCGCCGTGCGGTAATCGAGGTAGCCCGAAAGTCAGTGCCGTTGTAGCCAACTCTCAATGCTTGAGTATTGCTGTTGAGTCGAACAAATCCATCAACTGCTTTAAAGGTTTCAAAGGGATCGTCAGCGTCCTGTCGGGTAAATACAGGATCGCCGTCGTTAGTGTCATTGACATAGGTGTTGAAGGAAACATTCCATTCCCGTGAGGGAGTCCACAAAAGTTGTGCCCGTCCCAAAAGTTGTTCGCGTTCGCCCACTGTGCGATCGAGGGTTTCATTCTCAAATACACCATCTCGTGCTCGATAGGCTCCGGCTAATCGAAATGCCAGTCGATCGGGAATAATGGCATTACTGTAAGAAAGTTGTGCTTCTCGGAAGTTATAGTTACCGTAACCTCCTGCGATGCGAAGCTCTGAAAAATTGGTTGGTCCACGAGAAACGATGTTGACCACCCCAGCAGGGCTACTTCTGCCATACAGCGTACTCTGGGGGCCTCGCAGCACCTCAACTCGCTCCAAGTCCAGCAATCCCAAGTCTAAGAAAGCACCGAAATCAAAGGGGACATCATCAATGTAATAGCCAACGCTATCCTGACTAACTAAAAAGTTAAAGTTGTTCAGACCCCGAATGCTGTAGTAACTAAAGTCAGAGCCTCCAGCATTGGTTGGGAAAAAGCTGAAGTTGGGCGTGTTGTTAGCAATTTCTTGAGGCGAATCAATTTGGGCATCTTCTAAAGTTTGTTGGGGAATTACCGTCAGGCTAATGGGTACCTGTCGAGCAGGTTCAGGTCGTTTTTGTGCTGTCACAACAATTTCTATTTTTTCCTCTGCTTGCGATCGCTGCGTCAGGCTCAAAATCAAACCTTGTTCGCTGGCGATCGCTGAAGCCGCTGGTACACCCGTAGTTCCGGTGACTGTGACTCGCACGCTGTTAGGCGTGACATTAGTCACGTTGATTGAGGTAATGCCCCGGACAGGGTTTTCCTGACGAAACTCTTTACCCTCTGGCAACTGCAACTGTGCATTGGGAATGTCAACAATCAGGCTATTCCCTTCTGTGGAGGTAGAACTTTGAAGCGTATTGCCTTCAGCCGTTTCCAGGATGACATCAATGCCATCAGCCGTTGAATTGAGTTGCACACCCGTTATCTGAATTGGGGATTGGGAATCGGGAATGGGAGTTGAAGATTGAGACAGCCACTCTTTAACAGTGGTAGCAGGGCGATCGATTTCGTTGAGTCGGGGAATTTGGGTTATGGGATATTGAGAGTTGGAAGTGTTAGGCTGCAAAGCTTCTGGCTGTGATGGAGTGAGTCCCAGAAGCAGACCTTTTTGACTTTGAACCACTTTCTCTGTTGGTGTCCCGTCAATTTCCGTGACAGTCGTAGTGGCAGGTCTAGCAATTTCGTTGAGTCGGGGGCTTTCGGTTACGGGAGATTGAGAGTTGGAAGTGTTAGGCTGCAAAGCTTCTGGCTGTGATGGAGTGAGTCCCAGAAGTAGACCTTTTTGACTTTGAACCACTTTTTCAGTGGTTGTCCCGTCAATTTCCCTGACAGTCGTAGTGGCAGGTCTAGCAATTTCGTTGAGTCGGGGGCTTTCGGTTACGGGAGATTGGGAGTCGGAAGTGTTAGGCTGCAAAGCTTCTGGCTGTGATGGAGTGAGTCCCAGAAGCAGACCTTTTTGACTTTGAACCACTTTCTCTGTTGGTGTCCCGTCAATTTCCGTGACAGTCGTAGTGGCAGGTCTAGCAATTTCGTTGAGTCGGGGGCTTTCGGTTACGAGAGATTGAGAGTTGGAAGTATTGGGCTGCTTTAGTCTCTCTTGGCTCTCTTGCACCGCGTTAGCCCTGCCGGGTAAAGCTACAAAGACTGACACGACATAGCTTAACCACATCCAATGGGATAATTTCTGTTTGTTCACTTAAATTCTTCACAACTTTAACCGCAGACTGCACCTAGTACGCAGCCCTTGAAAATACCTATGTCAATTTACATCAATTAACTGTTGGTGTCCAACGACAAACTGTCAAACTTCCCTGGGGGGGTGACAAGATGGCTAATAGCTAGACTGAATCTTACTTATAGCTCTCATCCCCTGTTGGTAAAAGTAGCGCTTAGTCGGGGTTAAAGTCATTAACTAGCTTAACTGCGTCGGCATATTTTTCCAGGTATGTTAGCCATTGGTGGCTATCTAAACCACTGCCTCATGTACTCCGTCTTGCATATTTTATTTGTGACTCTTGAGGGCGAACAATGTACTTTTTGACCGATTTCATGCAAGAGATTTGTTCCTTGCATGATGGCACTACTGTAGGCGAGTGCTATTAATAAAATGAGGGTCATCAACCGCTGACCTTTTAAGCCTGTTCCCTCTAAATAATAGCCTCCGCTTTTGTAGTCTCGGAACATTTCTTCAATTCCCATCCGATCGCCGATAGGCAGCGTGAAGCGCAGCTATTGCGTAGGGAATCGCCATCTTAAGTGAACCCAAATTTGTGAGAATAAACCAACCCTCCTTAACCGACACACCTCGATATTTCCTGGAACACTTACAAGCAACATCAAACCCCTTGATTGGTTGAGTTTTTCGGACTTTGATTCCTGAGAAATAGAGAGAAATTCCTGGAACCAATCCTACCTCTTTCAATGGTTGCCAAATCTCAGGTTCGGTTTCGATACATAGAGAGCATTTCAATCTCAAGCAAAAATGTAGACGTTTCTCCCTCAGCCAGGAACGCCAGCTCTACGCCTGCAAAATTCCCGGTCTCCCAGCACTACTACTTGATAATCTTTTAACAGTGGTAAAATTTCTGCAATCGCATTCATTTGCTCAGTTATATTGCTGCTTCCTAGCTTTGGTAACAGCGACCAGAATAAAGGGATAGCTCTTTTCTCCCACACCAGGCTGACCATGAGTATATTGATCTTACCCCACGCTCGTGCGATCGATCGCAATTGATAAAGTCTGACCCACTTGGCAATAGGTAGTTAACCAATAAGTAACGATGGGATACCAAATCTGACTGATTGTTAATTGAGGTAAACTCAAGAACCTTTGTCATGGACGACGCCGACTTTCGGTAGTAATCGGATAGGGAAACACAGATGCTAATCGCTCTAACTTCACTTGACGAGTGAGATTGCACTTCTAGCGAGCAAGATGCCTAATACTAAAAACTGAGCACGAGTTAAGTGTTGTTGGAGATGCGTCTGATAAAATAGGGGTAGCATATTTTTTGTTCTTGTCGCCCTGAACCTTCTTCTGACCTATCTTTTTTTACCACAAGTCGGTCAACCCCTCACCCGCTCCTGGTTTTGGCGGGGTTGTCACCCCGCCAGCAAACTTCCACAATGCTAGTCCCCAGGGACTTATAGCAAGTGATATTTTTTGTGAATTGCGATCGCCCAACATCCGGCTATTTTTTCGCGCGCTCGCCCTCAAGAGAAGCTTATTTTTTCGCGATCGCGCCCCATCGAACTCACGTTAAAATACGATCGCTATTAGCACCCCGACTTATTCAAAAGATTCAAGTTTATGAAATTAAAAACTGATAGCTGAGTGCTCCATCTTCACTAACATCAAAATTCCCACCAAAGAAACCAGGTTTTTTACCGAATCTGTGGGCTGTAATCGAGTATTCTCGCAAAAACCCGGTTTCTGACTACCCGCACATCAAAATCAAAGAAACCGGGTTTTTACCGAATTTACGGGCTGTAACGAAGTAGGCGCGCAAAAACCCGGTTTCTGACCACTCGCGCGTAAATCCTGTTCTGAAAAATCATAGCAACAAAAAAAGAGGTCGCGATCGCGACCTCTTACCCCTCTACTAATCCAGCTTCGGCTCTTAAAGTAGACCTGTATTAGCTCCGGGCTTACCGGTAGCCAGTTGCACTTTAATAATTCTGCCGCCCATTTTCATAATTCTTTGCTGTTCCCGGAACCAGTTGTCGTAAGGAACGAGCTTAGTAAAATAGGTATTTTGCAATTCGCGCTGAGTGCGGATGCGAGTTTGACTGGGGACGCAAGCAGTCACCTTAAACATTCTCATGGGAAACTAACTCCTGAGTAGGTTTACAGATTTTTAGATGGATTTTTTAAAGATTGAAGGCAGGGAGTTAGGAGTCAAAACTAGCTCGTTAAAACTCGTCGGGCTTTCTCGACAAGCCTTTGACGGTCTAGCAATCACTCTCAACTTCCCTGACCTCTTTTCAAAGCCAAAGGTAAAAAGTCCAAAGTTAAAAGTTAAAAGAGGCAAGAAATAAATCTTCTTCCTTCTTCCGACTTCCATCGGACTGAAATCTGTTACATCCGTTACATCCGTTACATCCGTTACAGAATCCGTTGCCGAACTTCCTTCTTCCTTCTTCCTGAGTCTTAGCTCAAGCCAGAGCAGATGTAGTCGAAATAGACGCCCATTTCTTTACCAGCGTCAGAACCGACCAAACCGGCGGTGACTTCTTTCATTGCTTGGATTGCTTGTACGGTAGAACCGATGGGCACGCCCAAGGAGTTGTAGGTTTCTTTCAAACCGTTGAGCACGCGCTCGTCGAGGATGGAAGGGTCGCCAGCTAGCATGGCGTAGGTGGCGTAGCGCAGGTAGTAGTCCAAGTCGCGGATGCAAGCTGCATAACGACGAGTGGTGTACATATTGCCGCCGGGACGAGTTACGTCAGAGTACAACAGAGACTTAGCAACTGCTTCTTTGACGATTGTGGCTGCATTGGCGCTGATGGAGGTAGCTGCACGGACGCGCAGTTCGCCAGAAGCGAAGTAGTTCTTGAGCTTGTCTAGAGCGCTGATGTCGAGGTACTTACCTTGAACGTCAGAGGAATTGATAACGGCGGTAATTGCGTCTTGCATGGTTGTCTTGTTTCCTTGAAAGTGGCTGAGTCAGTCCAATTTTGGAGCTAGAATTTGGAATTTGGGATTTGGGATTTGAGATTTTTAAGTGGCCCTTTATCTGCAAAAGCTTTTAGCTTGTTAGCAGTAAGGCGCTTTTGTTCAATCTAAAATCGAAAACCTAAAATCGAAATTCCTTACTGCATCGCACCGATAACGTAGTCGAAGTAAGAGGAAGCTTCGGAAGCATCTTCTCCAGACAGCAGCGAACTTGCTGCACTTTTCATAGCGCGAACGCCTTCGGCGACGGCTTCAATCGGGGTGCCGAGAGATTTGTACATTTCGCGGACGCCGACAATACCGATTTCTTCGATCGGAGTAATGTCGCCAGCTACGATTCCGTAGGTGATCAAACGCAGGTAGTAGTCCATGTCGCGCAAGCAAGTTGCGGTCATTTCTTCGCCGTAAGCGTTGCCGCCGGGAGAAACAACATCAGGGCGCTTTTGGAAAAGTTGGTCGCCTGCTTGCTTGACGATGCGTTCGCGGGATTCGCTCAAAATTTGGGCGATGCGGACGCGGCGTTCACCAGAGGTGACAAAGCTCTTGATCCGATCTAATTCACCTGGGCTCAAGTAGCGAGCTTCGGCGTCTGCGTTGACGATTGATTTGGTGACGATACTCATCTTGTGTGTACCCGCTGGATATTTTGCTATACGAACTGTTCCGCGCTGAGCGAGCGACGGTGGGCGCTTGCATCCCGTACCTTTCACGCTCGGGCAGGAGCTTTGACAGGGAAGGCCGGACTTTCCACAGCCAGCAACTTTTAAAGTTGTGGGCGGGAGGCGACTTTCGATGTTTGACGGCGCTCGTTCTTCACGCCGGTGCGCTTGTGAGTGCCCGCACTAAGCCTGTCGCTTAGAATACCACAAATGACTGATGCGATCTTTAATTTTTGATTTAGATTGCAGCAGGCCACTAAGTGGCGATCGAGTGACTGTCGGGCAGTTAGTAAGAATATTGCTTTTCTGACACAACTACCTCTCGCAAGTATTTTGAGGCATTATGTTCACATTCTGAGTGTTACTGTAATAGTTTGTAACATTCCTTTTCATATTTGGGCCCTCGTTTGGGTGTTCGGCGTTCAAATTTCACCGATAGAAAATTCAATAAAATGCTTTCCCAGCAAGGGTTACAGGCGATAGATAATTGATCGGTATTTGTGGCGGGCGAGGGCGCGAGGGTTAAAGACTTGTTGCTGAGAGGGAAGGGAGACAGGCGGGAGATAGAGGGGGAGACAGAGGGGGAGATGTGCGATCTTCTCACATCTTGCAGCATTCTCAATAAGTCGTGGACGGGCGGGATCTCTTGCCCAAGGCGTGTCAACAACCAGGTAAAACCGATAGTCCGTCAGGGGTTGAAACCCCTGCCTCAAAGCGAAAGTCCTCTCAAAGAGGACTAATGAATGATTCAGTCCTCTTTTAGAGGACTTTCGCTATTAGACAGGGAATTCATTCCCTGGCGGAGTGCCGGGTGAGCGGGAGGACTGGCGGGCTAAAAGCTTAAGTTGACACGCCTTGGCTCCTGCCCAACCCCTACTACCCACAAGAACACTCACTCTTTGTGTTTGTGGAACAGGTATCTTGCCTGTTCTCGATCTTGATAATGATGCAAGATATCAGAATCGTCGGAAATCGTAACTTTCGAGCTTGTAGCTAGATTTGACTCTCACTTTTAATCTGGTGCGCCGTGAAAAGAAATCTATCAGCCCTTAAAAAAGCTTTGCAGTTTGGCATTAGCGGTGCAGCCGGCGGTTTCGCCGGCAATCTAATCACCGAACCTTTCATGCAGGGACTCACTGGTTCGGAATCTTTTTTTGACAGTGTATTGTCCACAGGTCGCTGGTTTGGATTGGTAGGCGGTGGTATTGCTACTGCGATTATGTTTGGGTATTATTACTATGTTAAAGGCAAGCCTCTAATTAAACAATCTTTAAAAAATGGCGGATTGTTTGGTTTAATAGCAGGAGCCATTTCTGGGGCGATCGCCGAAGCTATTTACAGCGGAATTGGCAACGGAAACAACGAATTGTTGCGAGTAATTTGCTGGGGAATAGCTGGCAGTTTGTTAGGACTTGGACTTGCACAGCGGATTCCTAATTTGGGAGCGCTTCGCGGCATGGGAGGCGGCGGTGTTGGAGGAGTTTTGGGCGGCTGTTTGTTTATTCTGTTTGCTTACAATTTATCCGGTACGGCGGGCCGTTTAGCTGGCTGTGCTGCGATCGGTTTTTGGATTGGAATTATGCTAGTTGCAGCCGAAACTTTGTTCAACAAAGCTTGGCTGGTAATTAGTTACGATACCGGCGCAAATCGCACTCTCACTCTGGGTTCGGAACCGATAACTTTTGGCAGCGATGAAAATTTGTCTATTATCTGCATTCCTAATGTTTCGCCCTTGGCAATGCGGTTTCAATTGGAAGCAGGTCAAATTGTTTGCGAGAATGTGGATAGCGGGGCGGTGAGTTATTTGCGATCTGGCGACCAAAAGAGAATCGGCAACTGTACAATTACAGTAGGAAACTCTGACTTGCTCCCTGTAACTTCTGCTCCGGTTCCGCCTAGTATTATATCACAAAAATCCCCAGCAGATTCTTTGACCAGCGGTCAATTATTCCTGAAATTAGGCAGTCGAGTTATTCCTCTGAGTGCGGGAACTCAACTATTCACCTCTGACATACCGAGTTTAACAGCAGCAGCATCTAACGGTCTTGTAGCTATAGTCACTTCTCGATCGAGAAACGAGCTTTCGTTAGGATTGACCAATTTGTGCGATCGCGCTTGGTGGGCTACAGACATTCAAGGCGATATAAAAATGGTAGAACCTGAAAGTACCTTAACTTTGGCGTTGGGAACTACAATCGAATTCGGTGAATTAGACGGCGAAATAGTGTAAGTAAGCGAGTACCAACTGATATATTGCACCATTGTCAATAAGTCTTTCACGGGCCGGCAGGATGCCCGTCCCACAAAAAAAATTACTCTTTGTGGAACGGGCATCTTGCCCGTTCTCTTCCCTCTTATTCAAGCAGAACTCCCGCTAACTCCAGTAATGACCGCCGCACCAATCAAATGAGCCAAACGCAAAGCTTCAGGAACCTTACCAGTGTCTGTCAAACGCTGAAGCACCAGCGCAATTACTTCTGGTTTTTCGCCGCAAACTTGAAAAAAGAAAGGTTCAAAAGCGTAAATTTTACCAGCGTGGCGCAACAATTCTAAACGGTATTCCGAGTCTGGTAAATAGCGGAGGGCTTTTTCAACAGCAGCTAAATCTGGTTGGCGGCGCATGACAGCAACGCAAGGAATTTGCAGCCGCGAAGCTAACTCTGGAAGGTCAATAATATTGAAGCCGCCGAAAGCAATTCCGTCTAGCAAAACCAGATGCAATTGCGGCAGAAATTTGCCTCCGACGAGTAGCCCAGAAATAGCATCCGTGGCATCTAATCCGTCGGGCATGACTTGTCCCCACACCATTCCTTCAAATCGAGTTCCCCCGCAGACTATGCCCGCGACCGACACCAGACTGCCGCTTGTCCGAGAAAACGGAGCGTCGTCAAAGCCAATAACCTTAATTGTGCGATCGAGCCTCAGCAAATCTGCCAGTTTCAACTTGGGGAATTCCGTAAGCTAAAGTTTTTGAGATTAATTTGACTTCTAGATATAGTATGATATACGTTAAAGACCTCATTACTAAAAATATTTTAGACAATTGGCCAAAAAATACGTAGCAGCGATCGACCAAGGAACTACCAGCACCCGGTTTATCGTATTCGATCGCCGGGGACAGATAATTTGCAGCAACCAACAAGAACACCAGCAAATCTATCCGCAACCGGGATGGGTGGAACACAATCCCGAGGAAATTTGGCAGCGCACCCAAAGCGTGATTAAAAATGCCCTCGAAATCGGCAATATCGACCAGAAAGATATTGCTGCACTCGGTATTACCAACCAGCGCGAAACAGCAATTATTTGGGACAGAAACACTGGCAAACCTTACGGAAATGCGATTGTTTGGCAAGATACCCGCACTCACAAAATTTGCGAACAATTAGCTGAAGTTGAGGGCAAAGATCGATTTCAAAAACGATGCGGTTTGCCGCTGGCAACTTATTTCAGCGGGCCGAAAATTAAGTGGATGCTGGACAATATTGCAGGATTGCGGGAAGCTGCAGATCGAGGGGATGCGATTTTTGGCAATGTCGATACTTTTCTGATTTGGCACCTGACTGGCGGCGCCCACATTACCGATGTTACCAACGCCAGCCGCACGATGCTGATGGATTTGCAAACCCTCGATTGGGATGCCGAAACTTTGGAAATAATGGCAATTCCCCGCCAGATGCTGCCAGAAATTCGCCCTTCGAGTCAAGTTTTTGGCACTGCAAAAGGATTGTTAGATGGTGTTCCAATTGCTGCTGCTTTGGGCGATCAGCAAGCCGCCCTCGTCGGGCAAACTTGTTTCAGTCCGGGGGAGGCGAAAAATACTTACGGTACGGGCTGTTTTATGCTGCTGAATACCGGTGAGACGATCGTCCCTTCAAAGCAAGGATTGCTGACAACAGTCGCCTACAAGATGGGGGAATCGCCCGCTGTGTATGCTTTGGAAGGCAGCATTGCGATCGCCGGAGCTCTAGTGCAGTGGCTGCGCGACAATTTGGGCATCATCAACACATCTGCGGAAGTAGAAACATTAGCAAATACAGTTGAAGATAGCGGCGGAGTTTACGTTGTCCCGGCATTTTCGGGACTCTACGCACCCTATTGGAAAGACAGCGCCCGGGGAGTAATTGCAGGTTTAACTCGCTACGCTACTAAGGCACACATTGCCCGCGCAGTATTGGAAGCGACAGCGTGGCAAACGCGAGAAATATTGGACGCGATGAATCAGGATTCAGCAGTGCAGCTTTTGTCTTTAAAAGTAGACGGTGGTATGGTGGGAAATCACACGCTGATGCAGTTTCAAAGCGATGTTTTGGGAGTGCCTGTGGTGCGGCCTGTCGTAGCAGAAACTACTGCACTCGGCGCGGCTTATGCGGCGGGTTTGGCGGTGGGTTTTTGGAGTCAGCTAGCCGAATTGCGGGACAATTGGGCGGTGGATTGTACTTGGGAACCGAAAATGCCGATCGCACTTCGCGAGCAAAAATATCGCTTTTGGAAAAAAGCAGTTTCCCGCACATTCGATTGGGAAGAATGAATCGCTGAGTTAACCCGAAAATGCGTATTTAGTGATATCCTTAAATCCAGCACTATTTTTCAGCTTGCAAATAGATGATTTCGCTAAATAAATTTAAAAAATTTCTCAGCGCTTTTGTATTGATACTGATACTGGCATTTGTAGAAATCGCTGCTAATTCCCAAATGGCGATCGCAGATACAGCTACCAATCCCACCGCAGCCGAAGTCTTCACCGCTAACTGTGCAGGCTGTCACATCAACGGCAGCAACATTATCAGGCGCGGCAAAAATTTGAAACAAAAAGCATTAAAAAAATATAAGATGGACTCGATTGCCAATATTTCAAATTTAGTAACCAACGGCAAAGGTATTATGCCCGCTTACAAAGATCGTTTGTCGGAACAACAAATTATCGATGTTTCAGCTTACGTGCTCTCCCAAGCCGAAACCGATTGGAAATAGAACCTCGGTAGATTATTTACGGCTTAGGCAATCTTGCCACAGACATCAGATATTTCTTTACCGCAGGTTGAAGCGCAAACAGAGTTTCACTTTCGGCTTGGACTGTTTCAATTAGCGATCGCCTTAAAAGCGATTCTAACGCCTTCAGCAATTCTGAATCCCGATCTTGCTGAATATCGGAGTACAAATTTTCACAACCAACAGGCTTGACTTCTTTCGCCATGCAGTGTAATAGCTGGATTTCTAATCCTGATAAGCGATTAAACTGCCGAGATAACGTATCGCTATAATCTCCCAGAAACAGCCCATTTCTTAAAAATTTAGCAATGCTGTCCCCAAACATATCATGAATAGTTGTCGTTACTATTTCTAACGCTAAAGGATTGCCGCTGTAAGCCTCTATCAATTCTGAGTATTGACCTTCTTCAGACAAACCCTTGTTTTTAAGGATTTCCACAGCCGCTTCTCCCAAACTACCCAATTTCAACGACCGTACATATTGATTTTGACCTTCTAACGCCGCAATTTCTTTAGGTTTTTCGCAGCTTGTTAACAGCAAGCAACTTTGATGCTGCGATTTTCCTAATTGTTTCAGAAATTCCCCATACACTTGATATCCTTCTCGATAATTTCCTGTTAAATGCTCAGTGAAGAAAACAGCTTCCCACTCATCTAAGATTATCAAACATCGACGCTTTTGTAAACACTGAATCAGGCGCTGGATACCATCAGCGATGATTGTAGGTTCTATTGCATTTGTGGAAGCGATTAGGTTCTCCCGGGAAAAGTCAAGCTGCGATATCGCAGCTTGAAAAAAAAATTTATCCTGAGTAATTAACCGCAATTTATCTAAATCGCTTGGCGGTTCATCTGATAAAAGTTCGATTAAATTTACCAGAGTATCTGCCAACAAAGGTGCATGACTGAGGTTGAGCCAAATCAATCTCTCAAACTGGTGTTTAATCATATCTGTTAGCTTAGATGCTAAAGCAGTTTTGCCAATGCCCCCCATACCCAATACAGCAACTAAGCGACAGTTTTCTTGTAAAATCCATTGTTCTAAGTTAGCAAGTTCTGTTGTGCGCCCGTAGAAAATAGACGTATCCACCGCCAGCCCCCATTCAGTTCGATTTTCGATGGGAGTTTGAGTATAATTTATCAATGTAGGATGCAATGATTCTACATTACCTTTTTGTTTATAACCAAATATTTCTAGCATAGTTGGGATTTCTTTCCAGTCTTTGGGTTGTTGCAGCGTCAAAACTTCTATGTAGCGATACAGCCCTCTCGATAAGTCTACTCTAATACCGGCGCATTCGCGGTTGAGTGCGGCGGCAATTTCCGGCGGGCTATAATTGCAAAGCAATCCTCGCAGGTACGTTTTTTCTAAAGGAGTGAGTCGCTGCTTTCTACTGCTGGCGTACTCTTGTTTGGCTGCTGTCAAGTCTGCATATAACTGTTCGAGATTCCAGCAAGCAGCAGCCTCTATAAACTTCTGTGCTGGTATTTGTAAAAGTTTATTTCGCTGTGTCATGTATATTAATAATAAGTAAACACCCCGTCATTCGATTTTAGATTTTAGATTTTAGATTTTGGAGGCGACCCCACGGATAAATGCTCTTTCTTGAGGATTTTAGATTTTAGATTTTGGATGGATTCCACGGATAAATCACGTGGCGGGTACTATCAAGAAATTCGCTTGTCAACTCGATACAGCTACTTTGTCAGTCGGAAAAAGTTAGATGCACCTGATGCAACCTTGTAAACAACTTTAATCTGTTTTGCCAAGGCGATCGCACCAGAAAACGTGATACCAGCAATAAATAAGTTTCGCATAAAAGCTTTGTTAGACATGACTTCTTACTCCTATCGATCGTTTTGTAATTTAACAATTAGTGGTAAGATCCGCGCTTATTTCGATTGAACCTCTCCTAAAAAAGGTTTTTTTAGCGTGCATTTTGGCAAGCCTGGACTGCGGCAGCTTCGCTAATCTCAGTTCTGACTCTGACGGTTCTACAGTTCACATCATTCGCAACACAAATCCAGCCTGAAAATGGTTTCTGTACTTCTGTTCGATACAGCAAATTCTCCATACACTGCTGAATCGCCTGCGGAGAACCACCAATTTGCGGTTGCGGTTGCTGCTGATAAATGACCGGGGGCTGCGCTGCTGGAGAGGCAGCAGGAGTTGGCGAAGCCGGACATCCAAAAGGAGTGCAAGGAGCCGCACCCGGATTTGGGCAACCAAACGGGTTACAGGCACTGGCACCGGGTTGAGAACAGCCGAAGACATTGCACGTTTGCGCTACTGAAGGCTCTATTTGCACAAATAAAGGCAGACTGGCGCTGAGGATGCCTATCGTTAGCACTTTACTAATAGTTCCTGAAAGAAAACCGTTCTTCGGTAAGCGAGAGAGCAATCGATTCATCTTGATTTCCATTCCTTTTTGTTGAAAGCGTTGAGTAGATGCTCACTTCGCTGAAGGTTGCTAGTAATCTTCAGGCAAGCCAACTTTCACCTTCGGTTCCTACGCACTCAAGTAGCGTCGTGCAGTTGAGGTTGTTTCATCCAAAGTAAATTCAGCAGACTCATTTAGAGAAGCAGCACCGATTAGACCAAGATTCTTGGACATGGCGTTTCCTTAAGATTCTTAAAAGAATTAATCCAGTAACGTTGAGGTTTGTAATGCGATGCCGCTTTACACCCCAACTAACACAACTGCGATCTGCCTTTGGCAGCAGCGTTTCGCTATCGCCCCTGATTGAGGCTTTTCATCTGTGATTGATACACTTTAACTGCCTAAGCCCATCTCTGAGAGTCGGTAAAGGTCAGAAGAAGATGTAAAGAAGTCCTAAAAAAGTCAGAAAAAAGTCAGATCTATGAAAAAATCATCCTACAGGGTGATGTGAGATAGCTGTATAGAAACCTAATAGTCTCTTTTCAGCTCGAACTCCAGTTAGCTTTGCCTCATCTTTCAGGTAAGGGTGCAGCAGCTATAGAAGGCAAAAGCCCCTACCTTACGGGTAGTTCGTAGCTTCTCAACGAAGCAGGACTCTCCCGTTTGACTTGTTGAACAATCATCACAGCTCAAACCCAACGCTCAACAATGACCATAGAAGAAGCGCTAGAGCTTGTAGAAAAAGCTCTCGACAACGGATGCTTGAATAACGTCCAGGAAGTCGTGTTCCGTAAATCTTGGGAAGGGCAGTCTTACGATAAAATTGCCGAAGCCTCTAGTTATGACCCTGGCTACATCAAAGATGTTGGCTCTAAATTGTGGCAGTCGCTTTCACTAGCTTTGAGTGAGAAAGTCACGAAACATAGCGTTCAAAAGGTTTTGAGGCGAGTAGCAAAACAGAGGAACCAGCAATTAGAACAGGAGAGCAGTTGTGGACTTGCCACTCTATCTCAACAGAACTGGGGAGAAGCGATCGATGTTTCCATCTTCTACGGACGCAATCAGGAACTCGCGCTGTTTAACCAGTGGGTTCTACGCGATCGTTGCCGAGTTGTGGCAATTCTGGGTATGGGCGGCATGGGGAAAACCACGCTCTCAGTGAAGCTAGCAGAACAGGTTCAGAACGAATTTGAGTTTTTGTTGTGGCGATCGCTCTCGCAGGCTCCTCCTTTTGAGGAGCTTATAACCGAGTTAATTCAGTTTCTCTCCAATCAGCAAGAAGTCAACCTTCCAGAGACAGTAGAGGGAAAAACAGCACGCCTGTTGCACTATCTTCGCTCCTCTCGCTGTCTTCTTATTTTTGACAACTTCGAGGCCATTCTTCAAGGCGGCAGCCAGACGGGACAATACCTCAAGGACTACGAATGCTATGGTTACTTGTTAAAGTCTGTGGGAGAAGTTCGCCACCAAAGCTGCGTCATTCTAACCAGTCGAGAAAAACCCAAGGAGATTGGGTTACTAGAAGGGGTAACTTCCCCTGTGCGATCGCTTCAGCTACAAGGACTGACACCCGTAGAAGGACAGGCTATCTTTACAGATAAAGGCTGTTTTAGTTGCGATAGCCAAGATTGGTTAGAGATATTTGAACACTATGCAGGCAATCCCCTGGCATTAAAAATGGTTGCCTCCGGAGTGCGAGAACTATTTGATGGCGATGTCGCGGAGTTACTTCCATATTTAAGACAGGGAAAGCTTGGGTTTGCAGATATTAACGAACTGCTAGGGCGACAGTTCGATCGCTTGTCAGAAGCAGAGCAACAAGTAATGAACTGGTTAGCCGTGAATCGAGAACCCGTTTCACTGCCAGAATTAGAAACCGATGTGGTATCAGAGGCAATTACCAAGCAATTACTAGGGGCATTGCGATCGCTGAGCCAACGCTCCATAGTAGAACGCACTGAGAAACGCTGGTCATTGCAACCCGTAATCATGGAGTATGCAACGAGCAAATTAGTCACCGCAATCTGTGAAGATATTATCGACCAGCGACAGCAATTTTTGAGGAACTACGCTTTAATCAAAGCCCAAAGTAAAGACTATATCAGGCAGGCACAAATTCGTTTTATCCTACAGCCGATCGTAGACAAATTGTTGCTATCTCTAGGCAACCACAATAAAATTCAACAGCAACTCAAAGCCATTGTAAGCAACTTAAGAGCAGAAGCTACCCTCCAACCTGGATATGCAGGAGGCAATATCCTCAATCTGCTGGTGCAAATGCAAACTAACTTGAGCAGTTATGATTTCTCATACTTAATCATCAATCAGGCATATCTACAAGATACTAATTTACACGATGTCAATTTTGCTCATTGCCATTTTTATAATTCGGTGTTTGCCCAGTCCTTCGGAGGGGTTTTGGCGATCGCCTTTAGTCCGGACGGTCAACTGTTAGCAACAGGTAACGCCAATTGTGAAGTTCATCTGTGGCGAGTTAACGATTGCCCAAGCCGGAGCTTTAGTGAGGACAGCGCCAAAGGCGATCGCCAGCGCTTACTTACCTTGCAAGGACACACGGGTTGGGTTCGCAAGATTGCCTTTAGTCCAGATGGTCAAACCCTTGCCAGTGCTAGTGAAGATGGAACGATTAAACTGTGGAATTTATTCGCTGGGGAATGCCAATCCACGCTGTGCAAATATACTGATCGCGTATATGGAGTTACTTTCAGCCCGGATGGACGATTACTCGCCAATGGTGGTAACGACTGCACGATTAGGATTTGGAGCGCAGTTAATGGCAATTGCTTGCAAGTCTTAACAGGGCATACGGGTGGTGTTCTATCTGTTGACTTCAGCCCTGATGGAAGATGTCTTGCTAGCAGCGGCTTTGACAACACGATCCGAATTTGGGATTTGCAGACAGGAGAGTGTTTGCAAACCATTACAGCCCACAACAACTGGGTCGGGTCGGTTCAGTTTAGTCCTGATGGAGAACGACTACTCAGCGCTAGCTGCGATCGCACGGTCAGAATTTGGCGTCTTCCAGATGGGAAATGTCTTTGTGTGCTTAGAGGTCATAGCCAATGGATATGGAAAGCCTTTTGGAGTCCAGATGGCAGACGAGTTGCCAGTTGTGGAGAAGACCAAACGATTAGAATTTGGGATGTCGAAACCCGTACCTGTCTCCATACCCTGATAGGACATAGCAGTAGAGTTTGGGGCATATCCTTCAGTCCCGACGGTCAAACTCTAGCCAGTTGCAGTGAAGACCAAACCATCCGCTTATGGCAAGTAAGTAACGGTCGGTGCATTGCTAATATTCAGGGATACACGAATTGGGTGAAGACAGTTGCTTTCAGTCCCAACGGTCAGACAATTGCTACCGGACACAAAGACCGAACGCTACGAGTCTGGGATGTGAGTAGTGGGAAGTGTCTTAGGGAGATAAAGGCACACACCAAAGGTTTACCAGCAGTCGCCTTCCATCCCAATGGGGGAATGCTTGCTAGTGGTAGTGAGGATACAACCATCAAAATCTGGAACCTCAGTGATGGTAGCTGCATTCGCGTCCTTAAGGAACATACTAATGAGGTCTGGTCGCTCAATTTCAGCCCCGATGGAACGACTCTCGCCAGCAGTAGTTTTGACCGCACAATCAAGCTTTGGGATGTGGGTACTGGCGACTGCCTGCAAACACTAGAGGGGCATAGCGATCGCGTAGCGGCAGTCAGCTTCAATCCTCAAGGAACCCTTTTAGCAAGTGGTAGTGACGACCATACCATCAAACTCTGGGATATACGTCGCGGTGAGTGCATCAAGACATTGAACGAACACTCAGCTAGAGTGGGTGCGATCGCTTTTAGTCCAGATGGTCGCTTGCTTGCCAGTGCCAGTCTGGATGGAACGATCAAGATTTGGGATATCACAAAAGGCAAGTGTATTCGCACGCTAGAGGGACATACAGGTTGGGTAATGTCTGTAGCTTTTTACCCAGACGGGCGCAAGATTGCCAGCGGTAGCTGCGACCAAACAGTAAAAATATGGGATAGTTTTGAGGGAACTTGCTTGAATACGTTGAGAGGACATAGCAATTGGATCTGGACAGTTGCCCTTAGTCCTGATGGTTTAAAGCTTGCCAGCGCTAGTGAAGATGAAACGATCCGGATTTGGAGTACGCAAACACAGACTTGCCTAGCAACACAGAGAGCTAGAAGACCTTATGAGGGAATGAGTGTTGAAAGCGCTACAGGTTTAACTCCAGCTCAGAAAGCAATGTTAACCGTCTTAGGGGCAGTTTAAGCGTAAGCGTTCTAAATGTAAATATCCCCTTGTTGCTTTGTGATTAAGGCAACCGCTTGGTCTGCGCCTGTTAAAGCGTTTTACCACCAGGTTGATTACAGCTTGTTGTGGAGATTCTAGGGACACGGCAATGCCGTGTCCTTACCCTGCATTCCATGCAACTACAAACTTCCATAAAAGTATGATTTCCAATTACTTCTGACTTTGATCTGACTTTGATCTGACCTTTTCCGACTCTCAATCTTTGTACGCAGCAGCTAAGTTGATATTGTCCAAGGTGGGTGAAATTGATACTTTTTTTGGGTGTATCTAACTCTTCTCCAACTTTTTTCTGACTTTCTCCAACTCACAAAGGGGTATACGGAAATTAAGTTGAATTCAGCAACTTCTAAATTTGGGAATCTCTAAACATGAGCAAACATTCAGGCAGAAACTTGTTCTTTCTAACGACAGTAGCCATCACGCTGGCAGGGTGGGGAGTGGTAGTGAATAAAGCTGAAGCACAAAGTCAATCAACTGTTGGTTGCCCTCATTGCTCAAATACATCGGCTGAACAATGCTTCTACGTAGATTCAAGAAAGGGCTGGCAATATTTCGATCTCGGCGGGTCATACACACACATAACTAGCCTAAGCGGAGGCTGGTCTGTAGATGCTAGAAATTACCGACAAGTTGGCCCTGGTGGACACTCAGAACCTGGATTGGAGCCATACAATCAATACAAGTACGATCAGAGTGTACCTTTCGGTGCTTTATTTGTAGATATTCCTACGGATGGGTATGGTTATGTGTGGGTTCGGGGAAGTCAACGGTTACCTAGACCGATTACTCGGACTGCTATGCGAATCAATGATGCTGATAATGCGCTCGGTGACAACGCTGGTGTCCTTAAAGTTTGCTTTGGTCGCTAATCTGTATCTACTCTACAGTTGATGAAGAGCGCGTAACAGTTTTCGCAGTCCTACACGTTCGACACAGTCCTGATTCTTGGCGGCGAAGAGTTGAGTAGCCATTACATTTGTGCTTGTGAAAAGGAAAGTCTCAAACTTCGCTGTACCAAACAGATGGTTTGACTGTTCGCTGTCTTGCCGATTGTCTCTCCTCCGCAAGGTTTGCCTTAACCACCTAATGTATCGCTAGTGAGCGATCGCCTACAGCAGTAGCGAAGCCGATCGCATAGACCATTCCTTCCGGTTGGGTAAATCGTATGGGTGTATCTATTTTACATCGTGTTAGATGACCAATGAGTAATTTTTAGATACTTTTCCAATGAATAATTCACACCTGCAAAACCATCAACACATTCCCAAATCAGTTATTAAAACGAGCCGCGAAGAACTGGATATTTCAGAGCTTCAAATTCACCAACAGGAGAATAAGAACGCACAACCTGTTCCTGTCGATAAGCTGCCAGAAGATTTACATGGCTATGCTTTTATTGTTGGAGCTTTATTTCAAGCAGAGAATCGACCCCAAGAAGATGGAACGCTACTGTATACAGGCGATGGCATGATCTATCGCCTGGGTTTTGAGGATGGCAAAGCAACACTGAAAACGAGAATTGCTAAAACCCCTTGTTACTACGCAGATTTACCAACGCAATTATATTTAGCAGAAAAGGCAATAGAACCTAAAGCACAGTTCGCTAAAAACAATCGGATTTTTTCTTATTTTAGTGGATTTCGAGATGGGGGTCAGAGCCGATATAGCATTATTCTCGGTGCAAGAAACCAGTTAAACACTGCCTTTTTACGAACCCGCGATCATCTCTTAGTTACAATCGACGCTGGTCGTCCTTATGTAGTCGATCCCAATACTTTAGAACTCATAGAACCTACAGGTTCTACAAATGAGTGGAAAGGTATTTTCCCGGTGATGGCTAAATTCCTCAGAAATAATATTTTTGATATCTACATTAATTCAGCGCATCCGGTTGCTGATGTCAGCCACTTAGATGACAAGCTAGACGAGTTTTTTACAACAAATTACTCTACAGGATATAACGGAAAGTTTAGAAAACCTGTTAATTTTGTACTAGACCGTCTCAGCGTACTACTCAAACTTCTATTTAAAAATAGAGTTTCTGGCCAGGAAGACTTCGGACGCTTTACCTATTTAGTTCGCTATCAATTTGGTAACGAAGAAGCAGGGATAAAGCCAAAAATGAAGTCTTGGCGAATGGTTTTACCTGATAATCAACCAGTTCTGGTCGAACAATCGCTTCATCAATTAGCCATTACAGAAAAATATTTAATTCTATCTGACATTACCTTCAGAATGGAGTTTTCCCAAATATTTTCTCCCTTCTTTGTTGGCTTTCTTCGACTAACAAACTTTGGACAAAATAAATTTTATTCCTTCGGAGCTTGGCTTTACTCGGTTTTTATACGTCAATCTAAGCCGTTGCCATTTGGTAATCTATATATAGTGAAGCGCGAAGATCTAGACAAAAATACTGAGGCAGCACAAGTTACAGCCCAGAAGGTCACTATTCCGATCGAAATTTCTCACTTTGCGGCAGACTACGCGAATCCAGATAACAAAATCACCATTCATATTGGTCATAGTAATGGTTGGGATGTAACAGAGGGAATTACTCGCTACGACCAATCTGTACCCGGAAGACCGCTCCGGAAGGATTTGGAGGGTATGATGTCTGGTACGACAGATTTAGGTTCTCTCGGACGGTATGTAATTGATGGGGAGACTGGAGAAATCAAAAGTTCCAAGCTAATTCACGATACTGAATCAACTTGGTCGCTGTCTGTCTACACTCATCGAGACCTCTGCCGCGACAGTAACGAGACATCGTCCCAGACTGTAAAAAATATCTATTGGATGTCCTGGGGATTCACCTGGGAGTTAATCCCGCAACGGATATACGAGGCTTACAAAGCTGATGGACATAGGGTTGTAGCAATTGAAGACCTGCCAGACCACAAACCCGCAACCCTGCTCCGCCTAGACACAGAAACAATGGAAATCGTTGACCGTTTCCACTTTCCCGATCGGCATTTTGCTTGCTCGCCACAATTCATTCCCAGTTCTGGGCCCTGCCCAGAAGGAAAAGATAAGTCAACACAAGGTTATATAGTTTGTATAGTTCTAACAGACAATCCAACGGGGCTAGATGAACCTAGAGACGAGTTTTGGATTTTCCACGCGGATGACTTCAACAACAAACCGATCTATCGATTGAGCGCTCCTGCAACTGAAAAACCTCTGAATCTGGCGCTAACCCTGCATTCAACTTGGCTTCGCGATCTTCATCAAGGACGACAGTACTCGGAGGATGAGCGACGCCAAAAACGAGAGGCTTCCATCAAGCTCGACTACGATCGTTTATTGGAAGAAAAATGCCAAACAATCGACAACTTATTCCACAACATTGTCTATCCTCACTTTATTAATCAAACGTTAGAAAATAAATTCGAGGAGATTTTGAAATCCCAAACTGAGTTGTAGAAGTCTCACAATCTCTGAGAAGAGGTTGCGCCGCACTCTTCATACCTCCCTATTTTTGGTCATCAACCATGTTGACTGAATTGGTATGGATGAAAATCAGACAGCTAACTCAAAGCTCTCAAAAGACGAGGCGCGACAAGGTACTCCCCAAACGACCTTATCAGGGTAAGAGCATCTCAATCATGCTTGACACAAGCATTTGAGATTTTGCATCATATACTCATCATTCATCGCCGCTCGTTTCTTTTTTTGCCGCACACTATGTCGGAGAGTTGTTTCTTGATTGATGGCATTAAGCGCCATTCGTCTTAGAACAGCCAAGTTCTGAGGGCTGTTTAACGACCGAATGCGACACAGGTCTTCATTAAAAGTAACATCTAAAACCCAATGAACTTGGTTTTCAATCCCCCAATTTTGACGAATGGCACGGCCATTCCGCTTTAGCATCCACGGGTAAAGAACTTAGGTAAAACTGTACCTCTTGAGTCGTTTTGTTCCAAAGATGACGGACTCGTTTTACAAAAACAATAGTCTGAATATCTGTCCATTATTCTTGTTTATAAAGCCCTCCTAATGCCACCACTGGCACCGCCCAAACTTGTCTGATTTCGAGGCGATGATGTCCCTTTTCTGTTCGAGAATATTGACTGACTTCAATTCCTTCAAAATGTTGAGCTTTCGCCATTTCAAACCAAGTTTTAACTTGATTATAAAGAGTGGGATGATTGCTTTTAAAAGTCACTATATAATCAGCTTTTTTCTGACGAATTAATCGAACAATTTCGGCTTGAGTCCCCATAGCATCAATTGTAATAATGGCTCCAGCGATGTCAATTAATTCCAATAAGGCGGGGATGGCTGTGATTTCATTTGAGTGGTCTTCAACTTTGATTTGTCCCAGTACCAAGCGATGTTCCCTTGCCCAAGCGGTCACTAAATGTAAGTTTTTTACTTTTTTTTCTCGGTCGTAAGAACCTCTCAATTGTTTTCCATCAATTGGGATTACCTCTTGGGAAACTGAACCCACTAATTGACGAACTAATTGAGCTAATTTTTGCTCTAAAATCTTGGGGTCAAGCTTTTCAAAAACAAGGGCGTAATGTATCATCACTTGGGATGCCATTCGGTAATTCTAAGAATTGCTTTAACCAAGAAAGCTTATTAATTCCATAACTTTCCATGTCTTCCCATCCCGGGAGCTCCGGCTATGATAGCTAATAGAGCAATGACGAGAATATCTTTAAGCAAATGTTGTTTAGTTCGATTGACTCTGGGGTCTGGTACGTCATTTAAATAAGTTGAGAAGCTCGTTTTTAAATCTTCTAGGGAAATGGGTTGTGGCTTATTAAGTGCTTCAGATTTTGCCGATTTCTCAGTTAATTTGTCTGGAGCAAATCCTTTACCCATAAACTTTTTCTTCTTTTGATGACTTAGCTTTTAATGCATTATAGAACCCTGACTAACGCGAAAGCTACTATGGATATCTTATCTTTTTTGTCAAGTACAATTTATACCAAATTAGATGAGCTTACCCTGCATTTTTAGCTTTCATTCAAAAAGTTTCCTAACGGGACTCAAACAAATTGCTGGCTAAAATCGGCTTGTATTCCGCTGTGGGTAAAGAGTTCAGCTCGCTCCGGGTAATGGAGGCTCAAACCAGTTGTAGTAACAGAATAGCAAAAACGATCTGAAAGTATTATAGGGACTGGGTTTGAGCCTCTTTTCAAGATAAACTTTGTTTAAGTCCCGCTAAGTATTGTTAATTAGTGTTAATTTAGTTTAAGTAAATAATTTTAATCTGGTGTAGTTCTCACAAAAATACCTAATAAAAATACTAATAGCTGTTAGGTAACTTATCGGTCTTGAGTGTTTTATAAATGTAGAAGGCAGGATTTTATAACACTTGCTATCATAAAAGTTAAGAGGACAGCTTAAATGGCATCAGTTCAACTGACAAATCAGTTAACTACAACTGACAAGAGTATCCCGACTCCTACTCCGAATGATTTCCTTCCAACGGCAACTCGCGCTAAAGATTACCTCTTAGAAGTAGAGTTAGTTAATCAGTCTATATCAATTGATCTTTTTAAAGGTCTGAACACTAGCTACGACCCTTACGTGCAAGTTTTTCAGATACCCAAAGGCACCAGGGGTGCGAATGTAGTAGCTGATTCGGGTACTCTTGTTGCTCTGGATAATGATGGCTACGGCGTCCCCAGAGGAAACTCAAAAATACCGAGTCCTACTGCCCAATACTTCAATGGTGCTCCTCCCCCGCTTAAAAGTGTGCCTGGTGTGGACTATGTAGTCCGCGTGACTAGCTATGATGCGTTAACATCATTTCCTCAGCCTTTCACATTACAGGTTTCAACTGACCGTGGCAATGTCGCCTTGAAAGACCCCGTAACAGGTGCGACTTTAGATGCACAAGGCGACATCATCCCGGGCGGTAACGGCGACCCTCTAACAGGCAATCTTCCCGTCCGGCGTTTCTTTGACAAGGTGGCAGGATCGCATTTTTATACCACAGACCCGACAGAGAAAGCTGACCGACTAAACAACCCTGCTCGTTACCAGAGTGAAGGCGATGAATTTATCGCTCCAGCCAACGGTAACGCAAAGGTTCAACGCTTCTTCAATACAGCATCAGGAACCTATTTCTATACGAATAAACCTACTGACATACAGTTTATTCGCGACAACTTACCCCAGTTTCGTGCTGAGGGGGAGGTTTTCAATTCATATAACACGGCAGTTTCGGGTGCGGTACCCGTCTATCGTTTTACCAACCTGGCGAGGGAACGCGAAAATCCGCTAAATATTACACACTTTTTCACCGCAAAGCCAAGCGATCGGGCGGCGGCACAGGCGAGGCCAGATTTCCGGGATGAGGGAGTTGCTTTTTATGCTCTTCCCGCCGCCTAAGCAGGCAGTTGGATTCATCTAGGTTTAAAATGAGTAGTAGGGTGTGTGCGACGCACTCTACTTTTTCATCTATTCAACTTCTGGGTAACAAGCGATATTTTGGTCATCCCATGAACAATCTCAGTACAAAACCTTCGCTTTTCAAGGCTTTAACTGTCATTAGCTTGTGCTTGTATCTAATCTTAGCTGTCAGCCCGCCCGCTTTCGCCTCGATTCACAAATATCCCGAAACTGCCGAGACAGTAATGTTCCGATCCGTACAAAGCCTACGCGATACAGATGACAAAGCATGGCAGGTTGTTTTGTACAAGCGAGTCAAGTCGGGAGTAGTAAAATCTTTAAATCTGAGATTAGTAGGATTTCCGGGAATAGAAATGCAGCACCCGGTTCCGCTGAAAGTTGCTGCGGGCAAGCGCGAAATTGGCAAGGCTAATGATATTTGGAGCGAGTCGAATTTGCCGATTAATGTCGGAGAATACGATTTCAAATCAATAATTACAAAGTTGGACAGTAATCGACCTTTGCGGTTGAATTTACCCGCGAAAAATCAACAAGAAACAGAATTGCTGGTTCCTCCTTTTGCTGTCAGAGAATGGCGGCTGTTGTTAGAGAGAAACTAAATATATAGCCTTTTTCAGAAAAATGAGGTACAAGTTTAGATTTTAGATTTGAGATTTTAGATTGGGGGATTGAGGGATTGAGGAATTGTTAATTAATTAGTAAATACCTCATCTTTATGAGAAGCGCTATACCAATTTAAGCGCACTCTACATTTAAAATCCATACAATTTGCAATGTTACAAATCGCTATGTTTAAATTATGCCTTAAGGTAGATTTAAGGTACTTGAAGAATAATGCGATCTGACAAAAACTAAATCGATCGATTTAATCGCACTGTACATTTAAAATCGCTTAAGTGTCATAAATGTATCAAAAATAACTTTACTTACATAGATCTTAAGGTAGATTTAACCTATTTTAAGGATAATTATGAAACAAACTAAAAACTGAGTTAGTCAGTTGACGAAACTTCAGTGTTTTAACGTAGGTGTATTCAGGGTAAAGCTACTATGACTTTGATCAGTAAAATTGTCCGCAAAGCTTTGGCAACAGGTTACTTAACGGTTGAGGCAGAAGAACAGTTGCGACAGCAGTTGCAAATGACCAAGTACGGTTTAGAAGATTTTGAGGCTTTTATTAATTTGCAAAAAGAGGTGATGGAGGGTAGGGTGAAACAGCAAGCTTTGGAATTGTTACGATCGCGCAAATGTTCTGCCACTGCTTGAATCCCCTTCGATCGACCTTTTGGAGAGAATAAGGTCGATCGGTCTTTCGGGCGCGGGCTCTCG
Source organism: Microcoleus sp. F8-C3 (assembly GCA_036704825.1). GTDB lineage: Bacteria > Cyanobacteriota > Cyanobacteriia > Cyanobacteriales > Microcoleaceae > Microcoleus. Next base: position 66,437 of record JAUBSN010000026.1, read on the forward strand.
GGCCGACCCCACAACAAAATTCACTCTTCGCTTCACAGACCCGAAAGCCTGTTCATAAAAATTCCCCACCAATTTGTTCTCAAACTAACAATTAGAAAAGATTGAGTTCCCTTTCCCTTGACAAAACTACAATAATCCGCAATAATAGTAGATTGTCTGTCTAAATCCGGCTCGGATCAGGTTAAGACATTCCAAAAGCTGGAAAGCAGTCAGCAGTCAAAAGTCCACAACGACCAACGATCGATGACTCATCAGCTACCTGTACGGCAATCTCAACCACCATCCCATGACTTACGCAATCATTGAAACCGGCGGCAAACAATTTCGGGTAGAACCAGGCCGCTTCTACGACATCGAACTGCTTCACGTTGAAGCTGAATCCAAAGTCACCATAGATAAAGTATTTCTGATCCAGCACGAAGGCGAGGTTCATATCGGTCAGCCTTTAGTAGAAAATGCCACAGTAGAAGGAACGGTTCTGCGGCATTTCCGGGGCCGCAAAGTCCTCGTCTACAAGATGAAGCCGAAAAAGAAAACTCGGAAGAAAAAAGGGCACCGTCAAGAAACAACTCGCTTTATGATTGACTCCATTAGTGTCAACGGTACAGTATTGGCCGCCAGAGACTTAACTCAAGCAGTTGTCGAAACCCCCCAAACCGCCGAAACTGATTCAGAATAAAACACAGTAAATACAGTTGAGGATATTATGGCCCACAAGAAAGGTACAGGCAGTACACGTAACGGACGCGACTCTAATTCTCAGCGTCTGGGCGTCAAAAAGTACGGCGGTCAAGTTGTCAAAGCTGGCAACATTTTGATCCGCCAACGCGGCACTAAAGTTCACCCCGGTAATAATGTTGGTATCGGCAGAGATGACACTTTGTTTGCTTTGGTTGATGGCGTGGTGACTTTTGAAAGAAAGGGCAAAACTCGCAAGAAAGTCAGCATTTATCCTGTTGTAGCAGCACCTGTAGCTGAACCCGTGGCTGAAGCTGTCGCTGTTTAGTTCCTCGTTCCTAGGTTCGGCAGATTCCTGACAACTTAGCGTAGAACCGATAGTCCGACAGGGGTTGAAACCCCTGCCTCAAAGCTAAAGTCCTCTGAAGAAGACTGAAGAACTTATTAGTCCTATGCAAGAGGACTTTAGCTATTAGCCCCGTGGAATTCATTCCCTGGCGGACTAGAGGCTTAATTTGTCACCCATTTGTGGCTAGCCTCCTCCGACAATTGTGACAACTTCTAAGATGTCGCCCTCTTTGATGTGTGTGGTTTCCCAAAATTGTTTGTGCAGAATTTCCCCGTTGTATTCGACAGCTACCAAGCGCGGGTTTAATCCCAATTGTTTGAGTAATTCTGGTAGCGGTGTATCGATCGCACAATTCCGAGTTTCTCCGTTAACTTGCAGCGCAATTTGATCGATCATCAGTTGTTAGTTATTAATTATATCAAATCCGGTGGCATCGGTATTAATATTACCCACACTCAGGACACGGCAATGCCGTTTCCCTACAATTATATCCGGGTAGGGAAACGGCATTGCCGTGTCCTCGTCGTTTACTAAGTTTTCCCGTGCAAAGCTTTTTTAGCTTTCAGATTCTGCATCCGAATCAACTGCGAGATGAAAAACTGCGTCACTAAAGTAGGCTGTTCTGCTTCCATAATCGCGCGTACTGCGGCAACCCTTTGAGCTCCGGCATTCAATACTTCATCGAGGTTGTTGATATCAATTCCGCCGATCGCAAACCACGGAATCGGCGACTTAGTAGCAGCATACCGCACATAATCCAAACCCGCCGCCTGTTTATCAGGTTTAGTAGGAGTGGAATAAACAGGCCCAACTCCAATATAATCTGCTCCCGCATCAACAGCTCGCTGCATTTCCTCGCCATTAGTAGTCGAACAACCGATGATGCGTCCCGGGCCGAGCAACTTGCGCGCTTCCGCCACAGGCAAATCTTGCTGTCCTAAGTGTACGCCGTCGGCATCCGCTGCGATCGCCAAATCCACGCGATCGTTGAGAATCAGCAAAGCATCGTAGCGGTGACAAAGTTCGCACAACTGGCGCGCGTTGGCCAGCTTTGCGCCGTCGTCTGAGTTTTTGTCGCGGTACTGCACCAAAGTCAGTCCGCCTTGCAAAGCAGCTTCCACGACTCCCATCAAGTTGTCTCTCGGCGAAGTTACCAGGTATAACTGCGATCGGAGTAACTGCTGGTAGCGCCGGTAAGCCAGCAAATCGCTTTCGAGAGTATAAACCCGATAGCGCATCTGCTTGAAAGCCGCGCCCATATTGGGATCGTAAATTTTGCCATACTCTTCGAGTACCCGCAGAGCTTCTTCCACCCGAGAGAAATTCGCCTCCAGTAGCTGCTGAATGCTCGAACGCTGCTCTTCCTGCGGGTGAGTCAACTCCGTACCCGGATCGGCCGGCGTATCCCTAGCACTGCGAAGTTCTGCGACGTGCCAAGCAGCCAATTCTTGACGCAGTTGCTTGCACTCGCCAGCCAAATCGGCGCTGTTGAGACCAAACCTGCACCATTCTTCAATAATTCTCAACCCTTCGCGCGATCGATCTAAATTTGCATCTAAAATCCGGCAGAGGGCTGGCTGTGCCGGTAAAGTTCTGTTTTGTTTGTCGGTCATTCAGAACCACCCTAATTATAATTAACCGTACCAGTCAAACCGCTATATTCTCCCACGCCCTCAAGATTGTGGCAAAGCAGGCGGCTTAATTTTGGCATAAACCAATGTAAATTAGACAATAATTTTTTAAGTTTTATTGAATTTGATGAAAACAAAGCATAATAGATCAAACTTGATGAGAGTGGAATCGTTAAACTGCATACCACACTTCGGAGGAGAGCCGTGAGGTTAGCAGAACAACACAAAAGATTAACAGCAGAAAACCCCAGCAGGCGGGTGAAATCAAAGTTCGATCGCCAAAACCCGACACCGAAATCGGGAAGCGGAACTCGGATCGCAAATCAGTGGGGTTTATTTATGCTCCTAAATTCTCAATATAGCGAGTGCAAAGAAAAGCGATCGCAAAAATCTTGTTTGAGTTCTTGCCTTTTGCTCGTTTTTGCGATGACCGCCCTTTGCAACCCTCAACCGTCAGTTATCGCTGCCGGGATACCGGGAGTGCAGCTACTTTCTCAGACGCTGCAGAGCGACCTTAACATACTCTACGTCAGTTCGACGGGCGGCAGCGACACAGGAGGCAACGGCAGCGATCGAGCTCCGTTCAAAACCCTTACCTACGCCTTAAGCGTCGCCCCGCCCAAAACAGCGATTTTGCTAGCGCCCGGTACTTACAGCGAGCAAACCGGCGAAAAATTTCCATTAATGCTCAGGCCCAGCGTGACAGTTCAGGGAAATCCCAACACTCGCGGTCAGAATATTGTCATCAAAGGCGGAGGATACTTTATCAGTCCGACTTCGGCGGGTCAAAATATTGCGATTTTAGGCGCAGATGGGGCGGGACTCAGCGGGGTGACTGTGACGAATACCAACGATCGCGGTTACGCTTTGTGGATCGAATCGAGTTCTCCGACGGTTGTCAACAATACTTTTTCTGGCAGCACTCACGACGGCATTTCAGTAGTGGGTACTTCCAGGCCAACGATTGGCGGGAATGTTTTCTCGAAAAATGGAGCTAACGGCATCACGATTTTTGGAAATTCCCAGCCGGAAGTTCGAGATAATGTGTTTGAAAATACGGGATTTGGGGTGAATGTAGCGCAGAACGCTTCGCCTCTGCTGATCGGCAACAAAATTACTCGCAATAAAGATGGCGTGGTGGTGCAAGCTAATGCTAGACCGGTGCTGCGTAACAATTATATCGAGAGTAATCGGCGGGACGGAATTGTGGCGATCGCGAGCTCTCTGCCGGATTTGGGAACTGCCGCCGAACCTGGGGGCAATGTCATTCGCAACAACGGCCAGTACGATGTCAACAATGCGGCTAAAGGTCAAGTAATCCCAGCTTACGGCAATCAATTGTCGAGCAGCCGGACGACGGGATCGGTTGATGTGGCGGGAACTTTTACCCCTGGGCCAATGGGGGGAAGTGCTTTGCAGCTAAGAACCGATCGACCTCCCAGCATCGGCGGCCCAGACACTTCTCTCCCAGCTTACACTCCCGGGCGGCTAAGTCCCCCAGTTGCAAGAGCGCCACTTCCCCCCCCTGCGCCAGTTTCAAGGCAGCCGGTGCAAAATAGACCGACACCGCCAAGCGCTCAGTTGCAGCAAGAGCTTTCTGGGAGGAATGCCGCTGGTTCAGCGGTAGTCCAAGGGGCGATCGCAATTCCGGTGCCCGATCCGAATTATCGATCGGTTTCGGAAATTTCGGTACAGCAACCAATTATTCCTCCCAATTTTGATAGTTCGAGTTCGGTTTCTTCTGAGGGTAGATTGCCGGTTCCAGGCCGCAACATTCCGATCGGGAGGGGCGGTTATGTACCTGCTGCTTTAGGGGGGAATTCTTTGCCGGATGCCGAGGATAATTCGCCGTCATTCGATCGACCGTCTGCTTTGGGTTTGCGCTATCGAGTTGTGGTGGATGCCAACAGTTGGGGCGATCGACAAAAAATGCAATCCCTCGTTCCCGGTGCTTTTCGCTCTTTTTCCAGGGGACGACCGGTGATGCAAGCCGGTGCTTTTCGGGAACGCGAAAAAGCTGAAGAATTGCTACAAATGCTCAGCGCTAACGGTTTGAATGCCCGACTTGAGGACATTAAATGAAATCCTCATTAAGTAGGTAAGCGGGATTAAACCGAGCTATGTAACAATATATAAACAGGGCTAACTTAGCCACGCTTAGGGAATGCGGATACTTTACAATCCTTAACATAAGTGTGTTTGACAGCGCCTACCTACTTAAAACCCGTCCTTTGTCTCTCCGTTTATACTGACTCTAAATGCAACGTTGCAGAAACTAATCGTGAGAACGCCCCATCAGCAGCATAGTGAGCAGCAAGATACTGCAATTGATGGTCTGCTGTTCGTTGACCTACTGCAAGCTGAATCGGTCGATCGACATCAACGCTCTTAGCAAACATGGCAATCATGTTGCTGGGAAAAGAAACGATCTGGTGACTATCTGTGATTTTGTCAAAGGAGAGTTGAATCTCTTCTTCGGGTGAAATGCTGAGATCGCAAGTCATGGCGCGTTGCTTACCAATCCAATCTCCTGAAAATTCTGAGGACTCTAAGCTCAGCAATTGAGCAGAGAAACTTTCCAAATGTTCTCGAATTTGGGTAATGTGACTCAGATGACCATTCTCTCCATAGATGATTGCGATGCTCGTTCGCCATTCTCGATCTCTGAAGAAAAGTTCTACACCACAGGCGTTGCCGGAAGCGAGTTTCTGTGACAAGAAAGCTAATGCACCCGCTTCAAACGCCAATGTTCGCATCGAAGACGCAGCCGGATGACTCACGCCATCCGGCTGGTTACAGGTTGCTCGATCGATCTGCCAGGTTGTCTCCTCAACATTGCCATCAGCACCAATATAGCGATTGGTATGAGTAATAGCGGTGTTGTCTGCATTCGATCGAAAACTTCTAATCACTTGCTTGCTCTTGATTAATTTGCGATCGGGAGAATACGTATTCCATTCCCCATACCAGGCAGTCTCATCAGTCGTATACTCACCGAAAAGACGGTTCCAATTTCTGTCTGAATTATTCATGAGCTTATTCCTCTATGAATCTCAACACAAAGACTGCTTGCTATTTCAAACATTTCAAAGTTTTAGGGCCTAGCATATCGGATGCCAGACCCTAAAAAGTTGGTAAATTAAGTTGATTCAAAAGGGTTTTTAGCTCTGCTGAGTTTCAGCAAACTACAACTAAGGTGGACTTTTTTGCAACTACTCTGCATACGAGCTAGCTATCAGCGGAGTCTATTCAGACTTCTGTGTTTGACTGTGCGATCGCAACTTTTGATTAATCAAATAGCCTCAAGCTATCTAAGAAATCCCGATCGCAATGTCAACCTTTCCTTGCTAATAAGCTACACGGTTCAGGCGTTGCCTGCGAACTAGAGCCGATCGGGACAAATACTCTAATTCCAAATTTTTTATCCAAGTTTTTTGTGCTTCTTGGTTTTGCCCTTCATGTTTTTAAGTTAACACCAACTGCGCGCATAAAAACACTTTGTTTACCAAACTTGACACTTTTTGACGTGAAGAAATACTTCCCAAAGCAATTATTAACAATTTGTACGATCGCCCGACCGCACAACGTGCATAGTCGGCACTTTTGGCTTGCTGTCAGCGCAGCAGAGCTTCCCAAGTTGCGCGGCCGACAATGCCGTCTGCAGGCAGTTGATATTGTCGCTGAGCCGCCTTGACAGCAGCTTGAGTTTGCGGGCCGAACACGCCGTCAGCACTCGCGCGCAAAAATCCCTTGGCCCGCAGCCGTTCTTGCAAATCTCTGACTGCCGCCCCCCGCATTCGTCTTCTTAAAACGGGAAAATTGGTTGGCTGCGCTTGGGGGTTAATCTCTGAGTTGTCGGCTGTTGCAGAAGCGTCCGCGACGGGGTTTTCGAGCGCGCTAGGAGTCGCAGGAAACAGCCTGTTCCAAGTATCTTGACCGACTATGGCGTCGGGAGGCAGACCTGCTGCTTCCTGGAACTGAGACACAGATCTAGCGGTGCTTTGTGAGAAAATCCCGTCTACAGTGTCAGCGTAAAAGCCCAATAATTTAAGAGCAGCTTGGAGTTCGATCACTTCTGAGCCGCGGCTGCCCAATTTGAGCGTGGGGCGGACGCGAGCACCTGTTTGAGCGATCGGGCTGTTAATTTTACCTTGTTCGGAGGTAGGTAGCTGTGCTGCAACAGGAGTAGGGGCGATCGAGCCCATTGCCAATAAACCGCACAAACTCCAGCCGAAGAGCAAACTCGGAACCTCGCGGGCGTCATTCCAGCTTGCTGTCAAGTTTTGGGACATTGAGAATTCGACCTCTGCAAAACTGGTAGCGATCGTACATCAAATCTGGAAAAATTGGGAATTTCGGCAACGAGCAATGTACGGAATGTAACGGATCGATGTTAAGCCCAGAAGTCAAGCGTGAAGTTCGGCAACGGATTGGCAAGGACAAATTTAACGGATGGGTTTTGAGCGAAGAAGTCAAGCGTGAAGATTTTCTGCCTCTCCCAATCTCCCCCTCTCCAATCTCCCCCTCTCCCAATCTCCCCCTCTCCCAATCTCCCCCTCTCCCACTCTCCCCCTCTCCCCCTCTCCCATCTCCCATCTCCCCCTCTCCCACTCTCCCAATCTCCCCCTCTCCCATCTCCCCCTCTCCCCCTCTCCCCCTCTCCCCTTCCCTTTCCTAAAAATAATTTATCGCCTCAAATAGCTGCAATTGGCAAAAAAACTGCTAGATTGCCCTACAGAAAACATTGAACCGCGTTCATTGGGCCCCAGCAACACCATGTCCGAATTCAGAACCGCCAGCCAAATAGATATCGGCAACGTCAACATCGGGAACTTCCAAGTAGGCAGCATCAGCGGCACTAAATACAACGATTTTAACGCCAACGGGTTCCCCGATCCCGGAGAAGTTCCCATTCCCAACTGGCAAATCTACCTCGACCTCAACAATAACGGCCAGCCAGATTTTAACGAACCTTCCACCGTCACAAACGCGCAAGGCAACTACATCTTCGCCAACCTGCCGCCGGGAACTTACCAAGTTAGGGAAGTCCAGCAGCCGAACTTTCGTCAAACTACTCCAAATCCCGCACCCATCACGATTACCAGCGGCACCAACGCTGGCAATATCAATTTTGGCAATAACTTTAATGCAGGGACGATCGCAGGCACAAAATTCAACGACATTAACAACAACAGCAGCCGAGATCCAGGGGAACAAGGGCTAGCTAACTGGCAAATTTACCTCGACCTCAACCGCAACAACAGGCTCGACGGCGGCGAACCTGTTACTTTTACAAACGTTGAAGGCAATTACGCTTTTGTCAATATTCCTGCAGATACATATTTGGTGAGAGAAGTCCAGCAACCGGGTTTTCGCCAAACCACGCCTGACCCCGGCCCGGTTAACGTTACTTCCAACGCCACTGTCAACAACATCAATTTTGGCAATGTCTTTTTTGTCGGCAGCATCAGCGGTGTCAAGTTCAACGACCTCAATGCCAACAGCGTCCGAGATGCGACAGACCCGCCTCTGGAAAATTGGCCCATTTACCTCGACCTCAACGGCAACAACAGCTTCGATCCGGGCGAACCCAATACCATCACCAACCCCCAAGGCAACTACACTTTTGCCAATGTTTCTCCCGGTCGGTATTTGGTGAGGGAAGTCCAGCAACCGGGATGGGTACAGACTACGCCAAATCCAGGCCCGATCGACATTACCGGCAATACCAACGCTGTCGGCGTCAATTTCGGCAACAATTTTCCCACCGGCAGCATCAGCGGTTTCAAGTTCAACGACCTCAACGCTAACGGTATCAACGAACCGACGGAACCGAGAGTTGCCAACTGGCCGATTTACCTTGATGTCAACAACAACGGCAGTTTAGATCCGGGCGAACCTGCGACTTTAACCAACCCCGAAGGTAATTTCTCTTTTATCAATTTGCCTCAAGGCGTTTATTCGGTGAGGGAAGTCCCGCAGCCCGGTTTTCGACAAACCACGCCAAATCCGACTCCCATAACCGTGGGCAACGGCACAAATGCCACTAATCTCAGCTTTGGCAACGTGTTGGTGACGGGAACCATCAGCGGTGTCAAATTCAACGATTTTAACGCCAACGGCCGCCTAGATCCGGGGGAACCGCCGATCGCCAACACTCTGATTTACATCGACCTCAACAACAACAGCAGTTTAGATCCCGGCGAAGCGAGTACCTTCAGCGACCTTCAGGGCAATTACAGTTTCCGCAACGTTCCGGTAGGTAGTTATGTTGTCCGCGAAGTTCCGCCGCCCGGTTTCATTCAAACAACCCCGCCTGCGCTGGTTGTTGTCTCGGCAGAGATAGGGGCTAGCAGCATCGATTTGGTGACGGGAGAGGCTGAGGGTCGAGCGGCTAAATCCTCGGGCGACCCGCTGACGGATGCCCGTAACTATGCGGGCGAACCAGCAGGCAATATTCGGCCCGATAGCTTGCTTTCGCTCTCGGGTCGTGATAATGATCGAATTAGTGATTTTTGGGTCGATCTACCTTTTGCGAATTTAGCCAATATTCCTAACTTTGGGCAACAGAATGTCGGTCTGGAGCCTAACTCACAGATTGATACTTTTGTCTTGACAAATGAATTATTAATTAATGGGGCGATCGCTCACTCGTTTGGGCCGCAGGCCGCGAGAGATTTCTCGGTTATGTAGGGTGACACAAAACTCGATCGCCCCGCATCCCAAACCGCAAATCAAAATCAAGAAGAGGTTAAAGGGCGATCGCGTGATACCCTATTGTTGGCAAGCTCCAAAGCCAAGCCAGAGTTCCGGGAAGCCCAAAGCTGGCTTGTATATGAGGAGCAAGATTCAGAGACAGTATCATACCTGTTTTTAGGAATTATCAGACAATTCCCCAAGTGCGATCGCCCTCGTGGCATAGTCGCTCAAGTCACCGAGGTGCAGTGAGTTTTAACGTTGTTCCAGCTCAAAACAGCAAGTGTCTGCGGGCAGAAGAACTCAGCGCGCAATTCTTTAAGATATTGGGCTCAAATTGCCACAGCTATTCAAAACCTGATATAATCTCGTGCGACCAAGCTGGAGTAAGCCTGATGTTAGATGAGGAACCTTCGAGCAACGTAGACGTATGTATGATTGAGTAGCGATCGTCAGTCGCTAGCAGCAGCTAACTGCTGATTGACAAAGTGATACAGTAGCCTGTAGCTTACGTAGATTTAGGTGTGAAGGAACAGAAAATCATGGCAGAAAGAAATGCTAGTCAGGTAACTCCTGTATTACCCCCAATAGTGCTACCGCCAACCATCAATTTTGGCAACGCTCCTGCGGGTATCCAGGGTACCAAGTTCAATGACATCAACCGCAACGGCATTCGAGAGCCAGGCGAACCGGGAATCGGCAACGTCCAAATCTTTATTGACACCAATAACAACGGCACTGCCGATGCAGGTGAACCCTCGACATTGACAAACGCCAGCGGAAACTTCGTATTTCCAGGCTTGCTTCCAGGCACCTATACAGTCAGGGAAATCCCGCCACCCAATTTCAGCCCGACAACACCCAACCCAGTCATCGTCACCCTCGCGGGCATTAATGCCACAGTGTTGTTCGGTAATGCTACAGGTGGCGGTCAGATTATTGGCTGCAAATACCTCGACGTAGACAACGACGGCTTTCGAGACGGGAGTGAACCCCCGATGGAAAATGTCAGAATCTATATCGATGCCAACAACAACGGTCGGCTAGATGAAGGGGACACCAGTACCTTAACCGATAGAAACGGCGAGTACCGATTCACCAATTTGCAGCCAGGGCTGTACCGGATTCGGGAAGAGCGAGCCAACGGGCCGGGGACTGAACCGTTAGAAAGAGATTTTCCCCAAAGCACCCCCCCCGGCAGCATCCCCCTGCTTGACATTAACCTCGGCCTCAACGAAATCTGGGCCTGCGCTCAAGTGGGCAACACTCCCCTGTACGAAATCCCGATCTTCAAATTCCGGGACGACAACGCCAACGGCATACAAGACGCAGGCGAAGTTCCCCTCTCCGGCATCCCGTTCATCCTCGATTTGAACCGGAACGGCAGGACAGACGCAGGCGAACCGCAGGTGTTCACTGGTCCTGACGGTAGGGCTACCTTCAGAGATTTGAAAGCTGGCAGCTACTCGGTATTGGAAACCTTTGAAACATTCATAGCCAACCAGCCGCCAATTGCAACTACCCAGAACCCGGTAGAAGTCACAGCCCCCGGGGCCCAATCCCGACAGCAGGGAACACTGCCTTTCATAGTCGCAGATCCAACAGTTGCAGGTGGTCAGCGTGTCGTTGCGGCGAATTTTCCGCCCCCCTTCCCCCCCGTAAATCCGGAACCCGCAGTCTTCTTCACCCCGATTTTGGTAAATCCAGGTAGCGGTGCTGTCGGGAATACGCGCCCTAACATCACGATCTTCAAATACAACGATCAGAACGCTAACGGTCGTTACGAACCGGCCAACGCTCTACAGGAAGTGGGAATTCCCGGCATCACGGTCTACCTAGATGCCAACGACAACGGCGCCCTCGATACAGGGGAACAGTCGCTAGTAACTGATGCCAACGGGCGCGGTGCTTTCACCAACCTGGAACCGGGCAATTATGTGGTTCGGGAAGTGCCGCAAGCTGGTTTTAGTCCTACTACTCCGGATCGGGTGCAGTTCAACCTCAGCAATCAAGATGCCAACGTCGTCTTTGGCAACACCCCCAACAGTCGGATCACTGGGTGCAAATTCCAAGACTTGAACGGCAACGGCTACCGAGACGGCTTTGAAACGCCGATCGCAGGAGTGACAATCTTCCTCGACACCAACGGTAACGACGTTCTTGATGCCGGAGAAGCAAATACCGTCAGCGATCAGTTCGGTCGCTGGGAGTTTGGCAATTTGACCCCCGGTATTTATCGAGTCCGGGAAGTGGTGCCTTCCAATTCTTTCCAAACTACTCAACCACTAGACATCGTTCTGGGCGCAAACCAAACGTTTACTTGTGCTTTGGTGGGCAACGGCCAGTTCTTTAACTTGATAGTTCCCAAATTCCGGGACGACAACCGCAACGGCGTGCAAGATGAGGGTGAGCCTCCTTTGCAGGACATCCCGTTCACCTTGGATTTGAACCGGAACGGCCGCTACGATCCAGGTACCGAGCCTCTGGTAAGGACTGATGCCAATGGTATTGCCCTGTTCACCAATTTAGCTCCTGGCAACTACTCGGTATTGGAAGTTTTCAACGCTCCGGGCGTTCCCAACCCGTTCCCCATCCCGACAGGGCCTAACCCTGTTACATTCTCGGTACCTGGGCCAAATACTTTTGTAACGCCGATCGTGCCAGCGCCAGTACCGACACCAACAGCGACAACCGATCCGTTGACTGGCGGCACGGGTGTGGTAACTGGTTCTAGCATCCCCAACGATCCGCTGAATAACCCCGGCAGTTCCGTTGCGGATCTGGTACAGGCCAGTAGCACCGATAGCTTGCTCGCTCCTGAGACTGCTGTTAGCAGCTTTGTTGACATCGACAAGTTGAAAGAATCGGCGAATTCGCTGATTGCAACATTTTTAGTAGAGAATGGTCTCGAGGAATTACTGTTAACTCCTCCTGCTCAGAATGCTCATAGTCCGTTGTTGTAATGTTAAGTTGGGTTTCTAATTCGATACTCAGCAATTAACAGTTAATTTGTTGAAAAAGCACGTCAAATGATGTTTTGGCGTGCTTTTTGCTGTTGTGACAATAATAACAAGGGATTTCGATCGCCCAAACTGTCTTTAGTAGTAGACGGCGATCGGCAAAAAGAGCGATTCCCTAGTTACAGAAAACCTTTATTTATAGAGGTAGAACTTAGAGGAATATGTTATGCCAACTCAACAACAAACTAATCCGGCTCAACATCAAGAACAGCAACCCGGTATTGAATCGCAAATGACCCCGCAACCTCAATCCTTCGCGGAGGGATACCGCGGTAGCGACAAATTGCGGGACAAAATAGCCTTAATTACCGGCGGAGACAGCGGTATCGGGCGTGCAGTAGCGATCGCATTTGCGAAAGAAGGGGCCGACGTGGCGATCGGCTATCTCAACGAAGATGAAGATGTTAAAAAAACCAAAGAGGCGATCGAACAACAAGGCCGGCGCTGTATTGCGATCGGCGGCGACATCGGCGATGAAAGCGTCTGTCAAAAACTTGTAGAACAAACAGTTAAAGAATTCGGCCGCCTCGACATCCTCGTCAACAACGCCGCCGAACAGCATCCGCAAGAAAGCATCGAAAACATCACCGCCGAACAATTAGAGCGCACCTTCCGCACCAACATTTTCTCAATGTTTTACCTCACAAAAGCCGCTCTCAAACACCTCCAAGAAGGAAGTGCAATTATTAACACTACCTCAGTCACCGCTTACAAAGGCAACCAACAATTGCTAGATTACTCCTCCACAAAAGGAGCAATTGTTGCCTTTACCCGCTCTTTGTCTCAAAGTTTAGCTGACAAAGGAATTCGGGTCAACGGAGTCGCCCCCGGTCCGATTTGGACTCCTCTAATTCCTGCAACTTTCCCTGAAGAAAAAGTAGAGAAATTTGGTGCAGACACGGCCTTGGGGCGCGCCGGTCAACCCGATGAAGTTGCCCCCAGTTACGTGTTTTTAGCTTCAAAAGATTCCTCTTACATGACGGGTCAAATTTTGCATCCCAACGGCGGTTCTGTGATTAACGGATAGATTTGTCGCGACTTGATATATAACCGCATTTTCTAGGCGGGAGTGTCACCCACAATCTCCGATCGTAACTCAGAATCTAAATAAATCTGCCCCCACTACCACCTTACCCAGGGCGGGTTTATTCATTTTTTTAGTTAGATCGAATTCGGTAGCATCGTCGGGCTTATAATCTGCGTGAATCTGTGTTGATCTGCCCTCATCTGCGGTAAAAAAAAGATAATTTATGAACCGCAGATGACAAAGGATTGACGCAGATTCACGCAGATCAAGAGAATAAGATAGATGAATAATTCTGATGCTAACAGATTTTATATTAGTTTTTGAACATAGCTGAGTTTACACAAAACAGTAATCCCGCCAGGTTAGTAGCGGGATTGATAGGTTGCAGTTTAGCTAGTTTTGAGCTCAGCTAGAGCTACAATTAGCTCGCTGCTGAATTAGCTCAGGTTAGCCATTTCTTGCTGGATGGTGCTTTTGGCTGCTTTGAATTGAGTAGCCATTTGTTCCATTTGTGCTTCGCTCAAGTTGCGGCGAATTTGAGGGAACATATCGTTTTCTTCTTCTTTTACGTGATCTTGAACCGCTTTTTGGAGCTGTTTGATTTGGGCTTTGAAATCAGAAGAGCTGGAACTCATTGACTTAATCTTGGCGAGCATCTGCTTCATTTGTGCTTGCTCGTCGTACAGTTCTTGAGTGTTGCTGTAGTAGCTCCGAATTGCCGGATAAACAACTTGTTCTTCGGCTTCGGCGTGAACGCTTAAATCTTTGTACAACTGACCGAAGAATTCTTGCAGTTTTTTCGGATCGTCGGTTTTTTCGATTTCCATAAATAGGGTATCGGCTTTGCGGTGATCCATTGAGATGATTTCGGTGATGTTCATTTCATCTTTGGTGCGGGTAACTGCACCGCCGATGATGCCGGTCATGGCTGCCATTGCATCTTGCACGCGGGCCCAAACGCCTTGGTCGGGGTCTTTGCCGGTCAGTTCGCGCACGCCTAAAATTTCGAGAACTCCTTTGAGTTGTTCTTGGTGAGCGCGGTTCTCAAAGTTAACTGTGTTGATCGGGGTAATGGCAGCTTCGATGTCGGCGCCGACTACTTGAGCGGCTTTGTGAATTAACAAACCGGCCATTGTTTGTTTGTGTTTGAGCAGTTCGTGCTGAGCGACTTTTTCAAACATGGTAAGTTCAGATCCTTGCATGAGTTTCTGAACTTCTTGAATCATTTTTGTGCTGGTTTCTTTGGGTTCGGCTTGAATGCCGTATTGGACGATCGTAGTTTCTAATACGCCCAAGTTTTTGCGATCGTCATCGAGCATATCCCGGAAGCGCTGAGCTAGTTCGGAGTCGTTGCAGGAATTGATGAACAATTGCTCGTTGGCGATCAACAGGTTTTGCAGCGCTTTCATGTCTGCTAATTTAGTTGCGATCGCTTGACGCTTGGTATCTTCTAAGGTAGCTACCATCTGTCGTTTCTCCTCTCAAGGTCTTTAGTGTTCTTACATCTTTTAAGTTATTGAAATATTCTGATAACACCCTCTTTCTCACGACTGATTCATTAATATCCCGCGAAACCTATTGACTTTTAAACCAAAAAATGATAGTTAATTAAGGCTAAGGTCGTTTTAAAAAAAAGCAAAAATTACCCTTAATAAGAACGGACAACGGACAAAGGACAACGGACAAGGGACAACTGCCCACTGCCCACTGACCACTGACAACAGTCAACAGTCAACTGACTTTTGTATCAATTAATCCCGATCGCACAGCCCTAAAGCGCTACCATAGTTGCAGCCGAAGTTAACTAAAGTTTAAGAATAACTAGCTTGTCTCAACTGCTCACTGCTTTAGAGTTCCCAGCCAATGTCTGGAAGATGAATAATGGGTTAACGGTCATTCACCAGCGGATTTCGGCCACACCGGTGGTCGCGCTAGACGTGTGGGTGAGGGCTGGCGCTACGCTGGAGCCGGATTCTTGGTCTGGAATGGCTCATTTTCTAGAACACATGATATTTAAAGGGACGGATTCGATCGCCCCGGGAGAATTTGACCAAGTAATCGAAAATCGCGGCGGTGTCGCGAATGCAGCTACAAGTCACGACTACGCCCATTTTTTCGTCAACGCAGCGGCAGATTATTTAGCAGAAACTGCCCAGCCGCTGGCAGAATTGCTGCTGCGGGCTTCGATTCCCGATCGGGAATTCGATCGCGAGCGAGATGTGGTGCTCGAAGAAATCCGTCAAGCTCAAGACAATCCCGATTGGCTGGGTTTCCAAGCCATGATGGAAACAGTTTACCAGCGGCACCCCTACAGGCGATCGGTACTCGGCACCCAAGAACTGCTGATGTCGCGAACTCCCCACGAAATGCGCTGTTTTCACCGATCGCACTATCAGCCGGAAAATATGACTGTGGTGGTAGTCGGGGGAATTGAGGAACAACAGGCCAGAGATGTTACGGAGAAAGCATTCGAGCAGTTTTCGGATCGGTGGGATTGTCCCAAATTAACCGCAGAGGCGGAACCGCCACTGATAGAAATTCGCCGTCAGGAATTGGACCTGCCCCGATTGGAACAAGCGCGGCTGATGATGGCCTGGACGGGCCCGGGAGTTGAACACTTGCAAAGTGCTTGCGGCTTGGATTTGCTGTCGGTGTTGCTCGCAGACGGGCGGACTTCGCGTTTAGTCAGGGAACTGCGGGAAGAATTACAATTGGTAGAGGCGATCGACAGCACTTTCTCGCTGCAACGGGAATCGAGTTTATTTACTATCAGTGCAGTCTTGGACGCCAAGGATGTCGAAGAGGTAGAATCTCGGATTTGCGATCGGCTTTGGCAATTGCAGTCCGAGCCGGTTTCCGAGGTAGAATTGATCCGCTGTCAGCGTTTGCTGTGCAACGACTTTGCTTTCTCGCTCGAAACGCCGGGACAGTTAGCCGGTCTTTACGGATATTACAATACGATCGCCAGTGCCGAATTAGCGCTCAGCTATCCCACTAGGATTAAAGCATTTGGGCCCTTAGACCTCCAGCGCCTAGCTCAACAATATCTCTCTCCCCGACGCTATACAGCCGTAGTCCTCAAACCCATCTAATCGTTAAGCTTGTGAATATAAATATCTTTTGTAAGCTGTTGTGCATTTAAATTGTATATTTCTTTTTCCGATCTAAAATCGTCAAATCCGATCCCCATCGGACCTACTCCCCCTCTCCCTCTCTAATACCATAGGCAATCTAGATGCAACACAGCTTACCGGATAGATGTTCGGCATTTGTCCGGGGTTCTTTGTGCTTGTGGCGCACCCTACAGGATAGATGTTGTTAAATTTAGATGTTGTGCGTCAGACCCGGTCCGGTATGACATCATACAAGATGCACGTGGAAAATAGAAAAATGGCGATCGAGTAATTACAAATTACCAATTACCAATTACCCATTTTCAATTACCAATACTTCAGCTACGCGAGCGTACTTTCAACTAAATTAACCATGAACAATGAAATCCAGCGCACGGTTTTAGACAACGGTATTGTTGTCTTGGCAGCAGAAAATCCAGCAGCAGATATTATTGCAGCTAGGATATTCCTGCGGGCCGGCAGTCGCTACGTGCAGCCCGAACAAGCAGGATTGTGTCACTTGCTGTCGGCGGTAATCACTAAGGGAACCGATCGGCTGTCTTCGCTGGAAATTGCCGAGCGTGTAGAATCGGTGGGAGCGAGGTTGAGTGCCGACTCTACTACAGACTATTTTTTAGTCAGTTTGAAGACGGTTTCTGCGGATTTTGAGGAGATTTTGGAGTTGGCGGCGCAATTGACTCGATCGCCCACTTTCCCGGAAGCTGAAGTCGAACTCGAACGCCGCATTGCCATATCGTCAATTCGATCGCAGCAAGAACAGCCGTTTGCGATCGCCTTCGAGCAATTGCGGCACGCGATGTACCGGGAACACCCCTATGCTTTCTCTCCCTTGGGCATCGAAGGTACTGTGTCAAAGCTTACCAGAAACGATCTCGAACAGTTCCACAAAACCTATTTTCGTCCCGATAATGTAGTTATTTCGGTAGCCGGCAGAATATCGACCGAAGATGCGATCGCCCTGATCGATCGAACTTTTGGCTCCTGGAAAGCGCCTTTAACACCCCTGCCAACTTTAACCGTCCCCCCTCTTGACCCCTCCCCTGAGTCGGTCGTTACGGCGCAAGATACGCAGCAATCAGTGATTATGCTGGGCTACCTCGCACCCTCTGTCAAAAATCCCGACTACGCAGCGATTAAGTTGCTAAATACTTATTTGGGTAACGGTTTGTCGAGCCGGTTGTTTGTGGAATTGCGGGAAAAGCGGGGCTTGGCTTACGACGTTTCCGCGCTGTACGCGACTCGCTTGGACACGGCTCAGTTTGTTGTGTACATGGGTACGGCACCGGAAAATACGGCGACTGCTTTTGAAGGATTGCGCGCAGAAGTCGATCGACTCGCCAGCATCCCACTAAGCGAGGAAGAATTGCAAGCTTGCAAGAATAAAATGCTCGGTCAATATGCTTTAGGAAAACAAACTAATTCGCAAATTGCCCAAGTTTTAGGTTGGTACGAAATTTTGGGATTGGGAATTAAATTTGACCAGCAATTTCAAGAAGAAATTGCACAGGTGACAGCTTCAGAAGCGCGGGATGCTGCTAAGAAATATTTTGGAGAACCGTATATTTCTTTGGTAGGTCCGGAGGCGGCGATTGCAGAGTTGGGTGTAGCGGCTGTTTGTTGAGTAGGAAATGGGCGATCGAACTTTTCACAAGTTCGATCGATGCGATCGTCCGCTATTTCTAGGAATGTAAAATAAATGTTTCGCGTTGGGGCGTAAGAGATGAAAATGGGGCATAGGGCATAGGGTAATGGGGCATCGGTAACGGTTTGATCCGTCACACATCGCGTATTCAATCTGATAGACATCTCCCATAATTATTGTGGAACAGGCAGGATGCCTGTTCAAAACAAGCTTTTTAGGAGATGTCTGATATACTAAAGGAATTGATTGGGCTAAGTTAAGCTATGACCATTGCGATCGATCAACCAATACAACAGAAGCCACTCAGCTTTGACGAGTTTATCGCCCGTTATGGTGGCGATAATCGCTATGAATTGATCGATGGAGAGGTATTCGACTTGGAACCAACAGGCCCTCATGAGGAGGTTGCAGCCTTCATTACCACAAAAATCTGTGTCCAGATCGACGGAACAGGCTTACCTTGGTTTGTCCTTCAGCGGGGACTATTGCGCCCTTCAAATATTGGTATGACAGCATTTCGACCTGATGTGGCAGTTGTCGATCGAGATGAACTTACCAAAGAATTGTTTTGGTATGAGGAGTCGATCCTGACACTGGGCAGTTCGATTAAATTTGTGGCAGAAGTTGTTAGTAGCAACTGGCAAAATGATTATTCCCGTAAGGTCGAAGACTACGCAGTTTTAGGTATTCCTGAATATTGGATTGCAGACTACGCCGGATTAGGTGGTACTCAACACATTGGGAAGCCCAAACAACCCACCCTCTCTATCTGCACTTTAGTGAATGGAGAATATCAAATTCAGCAGATTCGGGGCAATCAGACCATCGTCTCTCTAACTTTCCCAGATTTAAAACTGACTGCTGAACAGGTGTTGATGGCTGGCAGGTAAAATCACTACAAAACGTAGGATATATTCAGATTCAGATATAGGTTTAGCCACAAGGTTTCAGCAGACAGTTCGCGATCGGTCTAATTCCTTTGCAACGTAGGGTTATGCTGAGTGCTGAGTTTTATTATTCTCTATATATTGGCGTCGTAAAACGTTATTAATTAAAGTTTTATACTGTTCTCCTTGAGCCTCAAACCACTGCTTCACATCTGGATCGAGCTGAACTTAGGATCGCGAATTAAATAACTTACAATTTTAATTGTTATTGTGGGATGGGCGTCCCGCCCGTCTTTTTTGGACGGGCGGGACG
>JAUBSN010000027.1:0-10741 GCA_036704825.1 Microcoleus sp. F8-C3
CTGCTTTTTCCCTCATCTGACTACATTACCATATTTCTCGGCTCTTGATGAACTTTTTTTGACCTGAATCCTTACAAAGGATCGACCAAGGCTGGCACCACCAAGGTTTGTAACTCCAAGGACTAATAGCTTTTTTTTCAGAAACAGATTTCATATTTTAAGTAATTTTTTATGGAGAATAGTCTGGCTAGCTGGATTAACCGAAGTTAAACATTCATCACCTCTTCTGCTGTCAGCGTTAATTCGGGAAAAGTCCGCGACACAATTCGTTCGCTGCCTTTAAACCCGCTTCTTTGATAGTTTTCCTCTGCATCCAAAAGGTGAACAAATACAGTTGGAACTTTGGGATTTCCCAGAAATTCCCTGCTGCCAATTGCTAAATAATCGACAATCCAATACTCAGGAACTCCGAGGCGCCGGTATTCGTCCAATTTGTCTGTATAATCGTCCTCCCAATTTGTTGATGTTACTTCCACTGCCAGTTGAATTGGTTCCCGCAAGGCAGCATAAGCAGAACGGTTCGATCGCCACAAATCGCGATCGATTACGCTAACATCAGGTCTCCGCCCTTGTTCGATGCCGGCTTTACTTACAGTTCTGATAACGGCGGTATTTTTGACAACATAATTTAAACTTAGCCGTTTAATTTCATCTTTAAATGAGTCAGACGTAAAATCAGCAACATCATCATGATTTCTTGTGGCATTCATCTCTACAATTTCTCCGTTTACCAGTTCATAGCGTCCATCTTCTGGACATTCTACCAGGAATTGGTCAAAGGTTAATTTTTGCGTGACTGTTGCAATCATAATATCTATCCTTATTTTGCAGTAATACTATTAGTCTATGTTACCACAGGCAGGAATGAATTTGTTTTTTTGACCGCAGATATCTAATTCTCAAATCTCAAATCTACAATTAAAAATCTCAAATCGATTCAGGTAAATGGTAAAATACGATCGCCATCGGGCAGATTGAGTTAAATATGTCACCTACTTGCTAGGGTAGAAAGTAACAAACCTAGAAATCGAGCCACTCCCAGGTCAACCCCGAACCATGAGACTAGACGAAGCCGTAGAATTTGCCGAAAACCCAGAGCCGCGCTGTCCCTGCGTCCTTCTGCTGGACACCTCCGGCTCCATGCAAGGCGCACCCATAGATGCCTTGAATGAGGGGCTGGAAATCTTTAGGAATGACCTAATTAAAGACGAACTAGCTAAAAAGCGAGTTGAAGTGGCGATTATTTCATTTGACAATCATATCAAAGTCGTGCAAGACTTCGTGACCGCCGACCAGTTCGAGACGCCGCTGCTGACAGCTCAAGGACAAACCCACATGGGCGCAGGCATTCAGCTAGCGCTAGATACCATTGCAGCCCGCAAATCCGAATACCGCAACAACGGCATTACCTACTACCGCCCGTGGGTATTTATGATTACCGACGGCGAACCTCAAGGCGAATCTGACGATGTTGTGGAAATAGCAGCACAGCGAATTAAAGAGGAAGAAACTAACAAGCGCGTGGCATTTTTTGCAGTCGGAGTGGAAGGTGCTAATATCACCCGTCTCGCGCAAATTGTGGAGCGCACGCCTGTAAAATTGAGAGGATTAGACTTTAGAGAGATGTTCATCTGGCTGTCGGCTAGTATGCAGAGAGTTTCTCACTCAAAAATTGACGAACAAGTAGCACTGCCTCCGCCCGGATGGGGAACTGTTTAGTCAATAGTCATTAGTCATTAGTCATTGGTCATTAGTCATTAGTCATTAGTCATTGGTCATTAGTCATTAGTCATTAGTCATTAGTTATTGGTCATTAGTATGTGACAAGCGGTGATGTGTGGTGTGCATCGCCCTACCAAATTAGTAAGGTGTGGTGTGCATCGCCCTACCAAATTAGGGATAAATAAAACCCGCCCTGACTTTTCATAGTTGTGAATTTACGAAGTTTTGAATTAAAGAGTTATTAATGGAGAATTCATCCTTTAATTGGCAAGTTGTAGCGGCATCGGTGATAGGTACGAGCCACGAAAAACGATCGCAGCCCTGTCAAGATGCTCACTGCTGGCGTCTCTTGCCAAACGGTGTTTTAGCAGCAGCAGTTGCCGACGGCGCGGGCTCGGCAGCACTCGCAGAAGTTGGGGCGAAAATAGCTGTGGAAGCGGTTGTCGAAACGATTTGCCAGCAACAGGAAAGGCTGCCTCAAAATGACGGCGAATGGCAGGTATTCTTGAGAGCATCACTGCAAGTTGCGCGGGCGCAGGTAGAAGCAGCAGCGGCAGTGCGGGAAGTGGCTGCCAGAGATTTAGCCTGCACTTTAATTGCGGTTGTTGCTACGCCGGAATTAATCGCAGTTGCTCAAATCGGCGACGGTGCAGTGGTAGCAGGTGACAGTGCAGGAAATGCGATCGCCCTGACTGTTCCTCCCTGCGGCGAATACATCAACGAAACTATCTTTTTGATTTCGCCGCATGCAATTGAAACGGCGCAATTTCAGGTACTTCGGGAAAAACTGCGGCACTTGGCCGTTTTTTCCGACGGGTTGCAAATGCTAGCTCTCAAAATCCCAGAAGGTACGCCGCACGGACCGTTTTTTGCGCCTTTGTTTCGGTTTTCTGGCGAGTGGAAAGAAGAAGAAGATGCGAAACAGCAGTTAGAGTCATTTTTGCGATCGCCCCGCGTTTCGGAACGTACCGATGATGACTTAACTTTATTGTTAGCAACTTTTTCGAGTTCGGACGCACAGGACAATTAAAAATAGACATTTTGCCAAAGCCAACACCCATCTGCGTGAATTGGCGTTGATTTGCGGTTAAAAATTGCCGATTCTGAATTTGGCAACAAGTCTAATGCGTTCAACCCAATCAGCGGTGAAAATTTGGTGCAGTTCTATAATAAAATCGAGGAGTCAACAATTCTGCTTTAATTTGTACAGTAGGTCGTCATTTGCAAGCACAAGAGATTAAGGATAAGCTCAACTCCCTAATTAGCGCAGCAGATCCAATAGATCCGAGTTTGGCGAGAAGATTGGATGAAATCAATCGCTGGGTGAAAGATGTTAAACCCGGTTCGCTAACGGCTAAAAAATTTGTGATGGCTTTTTTGCTGCAGCTTATCCGAGATTCTCAGGTTTGGCTGGCAGTTCAATCTCTACCTTCGGAAAGAGAACAGCAAGCCGCGTTTGAGTTAATGACGCCGGGGGAAAGGTATTGGTACAGCTATCTATTTCCTAAATGGCTGAGCGAAACCGATCGCAAATTTTACATCTGGAAACAAAAACTCAAAGCCGGTAAATTCGATCCGGCTGACGATCTCGTCATTCGAGCGATCGCAGCCAGAATTGTCGATCGCCAAGGCACTGTTTTGTATCGATATGTTGCAGATTTTTCTATGGCAACCGATTCCATCGTTAGCAGCCGCCAACAGCAACCCCTCTGCATTCAAGTCACTACTCTTTCGGATGAGTTTTCTGAACTAAAATATCAAAATTGGCAAAAAACTCTTCAAGATTGGGGGATTGACAGAGGATTATTTTTAAGTTATGATAAAAACGATGCAAATTTCCTGAACCAGTTAGTAAACATTGCATTATATAATAGTGATAATTTGCCCGCAGGTCGTTACCTCAAGTTCCCGTAAATCAAGCAGATATGCTGCTGAGAATAGTTCGACTGCTCCCAACTCGGTGAAAAAAAATTTTGACTAACTCACATATTGCACAATTCTCGACAATGGCAAAAGCCTAGTCCCCAGACAGCTTCCCGCAAACAAGAAGGCGGAGCAAGATTCTTCCTCCCCTTTTCTGGTTCCGGGAGAAGTCTGCCAGACGGCGACAACAGGTGCTTGATACGAAGGCTAAGCAACGGGAAGATTTACCGCAGCCATCAATCTTGTGAAATAACTAGAAACTCGGCCTAAATTAAATTGAGATTTGATTTAATCGCCGTGGAATTGTTGGAAATAAAATCAAATTACATCAAAATCAAATACTATGACTGTACAAGGTACGAGCATCGTTGAAAATAACTTGCAAAAAGTCTGGGAAGAACTGGAAGCAGCCAGAAAAATGCAGGATGAATGGATGAATTACGGGGTAGATTTTGTGGATTTGTATGTGGAAGATGCAGGAGGTGATTGGTTGGAAAAGTGGGGTAAATGTGAAGAAGAATTAGAGCTAATAAAAAATAAAAAGGTAGAGATTGAAGCAGTCAAAGCAGCGATCGACATTCCCAGCTTTCAGCAGACAAAACTGCTGGAAATTGCCTTGAATTGCCCTTACTCTACCAGCTATTACTCCGATCGCCCCGAGGAGTCTCCCGCTTGGCAAGAGGTTAAGTACAAACGGCTGTCACTCTTAGGGGAATCGATTTTCGGTGCTGTTGTTACCGATTACCTCTACCGCGAATATCCAGAACTAGATCCCGATGCGATCTCAAGCTTAAAAGCTCGTTTCGCCGATCCCAAAAAACTTGGGGAGTTTGCACAAAGTTTGAAATTAAACGAACTCAGTTGGCGCGTCTGGAATGGGGCGAGAGAAACAGACAAAAGCGAGTACAATAAGGTTTTTTCTGAGACTTTTGAAGCTGTGTTTGGCGCGATTTACTTGGAGTTCGACCGCGATTTCTTTCGCGGAGGAAACTGGCTGATTCAGCACTTGATTGAACCAACTGTTAGCCAGCATCTGGATCTAACTCAGCGGCGAAAAATAGGGCCCGAAAACGAGGTGAAACGACGGGAAATCCTGGGTGGGGATATTCTAGACGCGATCGCGATCGACTATTTGTACAACCGCTTTCCCGAACGCAACGCCAGCCAGCTAAGTCGCTGGAAAAATAAGTTAGCGGCTAAAAAGATTTTTCCCAAAGATTTTAAGGCAAAACTAGGCAGTCAGTACCTGGAATTGGGAAGCAATTTCTCGCGAACCCGCGACTGGCTGGTGGATAACTTTATCCAAACCGCAGTTGACGAACTGGAAGAGGAAACAGGCGATCGACTAAAATAAAATCAACTTGTCAAAAAAAATGGGGAAACAGCAATGGTTACACAACTGCAATCTCCCGAAAAATCAAATATCATCTACCCCGACGATAACGGCGAACCGATGTCAAACAATACGGATCAGTTTCGATTAATTGTTTGGATTAAAGAAAACTTAGAATTGCTGTTTGCCGACGATCCAAATGTTTTTGTCGCAGGTGACTTGCTTTGGTATCCGGTGGAAGGCAATAACAAACTGTCTCAAGCACCAGATGTAATGGCAGTTTTTGGCATCCCCAAAGGATATCGAGGTTCCTATCAACAGTGGTATGAAAATGATATTGCGCCACAAGTCGCATTTGAAATTTGGTCGCGGGGAAATCGTCTGACTCCGATGATGCAAAAATTTCAATTTTACGAACGCTATGGTGTAGAAGAATACTATTTGTACGATCCAGAAAAATTGGAACTGATAGGATGGTTGCGGGCTGAGGGAAAATTAGAACCGATCGAACAAATTGATGGTTGGGTAAGTCCGAGACTGGGAGTGCGGTTTCAATTATCAGAAACAGGACTCGAAATGTTCGGGCCCTCTGGAGAACCGTTTATGAGTTTTGTGGAACTCGATCGACTGCGACAGCAAGCCGAGGCGCGGGCCGAACAGGCAGAAATGCTGCTGGAACAAGAACGATCGCGATCGCAAGCTTTGGAAGCAAGACTCCGAGAAATGGGCATCGATCCGAATCAATTGTAAGCACAACTGCAAAATTGAACTATTGTGGAACAGGCCCTCGTGGCTTGTTGCTGAGTTTTCCAGGGCGGGCTCTCCTGCCCAACCCACAATAAAATAGAATTATCGTGGAACAGGCCCTCGTAGCCTGTTGCTGAATTTTCAAGGGCGGGCTCTCCTGCCCAACCCCTACTCCCCACAATAAAATAGAATTACGGATTTATCAGTGGGGTAGCTTTCTTTAATCTAAAATCCAAAATCTAAAATCTAAAATCGATTGATGCCCCCATACCCTAAGCGAATTCTATGCAGTTGCAGCGCCAATTTAGCGGACAACTGATTGCGATCGACACCAAAACCGCGATCGCCAGTGGGGGTGAAGGTCGCATCTACCCGATCGCCCAAGACTCGTCCCTTGTAGCAAAAATCTACCACAAACCGACAGACGAAGACGGCGACAAACTCACAGTCATGTTCAGTATGCCGCCGGATGCGCCGATCGCGGAACCGGGACACGCTTCTATTGCTTGGCCGATCGATTTGCTGCATACTGTCGGCGGGCGCGAAAAAATCGTCGGTTTTGTGATGCCGCGCGTCAACAAAGTGATGCCGGTACACACTTTCTACACTCCCAAAACCAGGCGCGAACAAAAACCGCTATTTAGCTATCTTTACCTCCACCGTACCGCCAGAAATCTCGCCTCGGCTGTAAACGCCCTCCACGTCAGGGGTTACGTCATCGGCGACGTGAACGAGTCGAACATTCTGGTGACGGATACGGCGTTGGTAACGCTGGTAGACACGGATTCGTTTCAAGTGCGCGATCCTTATACGGGTTACGTTTATCGGTGTCCCGTGGGGAAACCGGAGTTTACGCCGCCGGAGTTGCAGGGGCAGACTTTCCGCGATATCGATCGATCTCCAGAGCACGATTTGTTCGGTTTAGCGGTATTAATTTTTCAATTGCTGATGGAAGGTACGCACCCGTTTTCGGGAGTTTATCTCGGTAGCGACGAACCGCCGTCTTTGGAAGCGAGAATTCGATCGGGCCATTTCCCTACAGGTACGAAGCGGATTCCCTACCGCCCGATGCCGGCTGCGCCTGCTTTTGAGATGCTGCATCCGCGGCTGCAGCAGATGTTTGTCCGCTGTTTTGAGGAAGGGCACGGCAATCCGGCGGCGCGCCCGGATGCGAAAACTTGGGTGAATGCGATTCGGGAAGCGGAAGATGCTTTGGTAACTTGCAGCAAAAACAGTCAGCATAAATACGGAAATCATCTGAGTCGGTGCCCTTGGTGCGATCGGGCAAAACTCCTCAAAGGGCGCGATCCGTTTCCTTCGCGGCAAGCAGTCAGCCACGGATTGCACTTGCAGCCGGCGAAAACCAAGCGTAAAAAGCCCCAACCACCGCCGGTCGCGATGCAGCCCGCAGTCCGCCGGCAACAGCCCTCGACGGGGCTGCCGCGCCCCCTGGGCCAGTACGCAGTGCCGCTGCTGCCGATGCCGATGTCTTCTCGAAGTCGGACTCCTGCGCCCCAGCTTCCGGCGGGCAAGTTTGAGCGCATTTTTCAGGATGCTGCTTGGGGAGGTGTTTGGGGTAGTTTGTGTTTGGCGGCGATCGGGGGGATTTATTCGGTAATAGCTGAGGGCGGCGGCGCTATTTTGGGGGCGATTTTTGTTGGTTCGATTTGGGGCTGTTTTTTTGGGATGATGTGGGGCGTTTTTACTTTGCCGCCGAATCAGATTTGGCGGAAGTGGGGCGGAGTTTTGGTGGGGGCGGCTTGGGGGGCTTTTTTGTTGGCGGCGATCGGCGGTGCGGTGTTTGGGGCGATAAATAGCACTCCGGGAGTCGGGGAGAGGATTTTGGCTGGGGCGGGGGTAGGTGCTGTCTGGGGCTGTGTTTGGGCGAGTTTTCGCCCTCCTCTGGCGCTGCCGGTGGGGAGGGTGTGGGGCCGGCGGGGAGGGTATTTGGGGGCTGTCTGGGGCTCGTTTGTGGGGACTCTGGCCGGTGTTTTGTTGGGGGCTGGGTTGGTGGTTTGGCAGCAGTACGGTGTCCAGATGCGACCGGTGAATGAGTTTGTGCTTGGGCTGCTGGGTGTGGCGATCTTCGCGGCTGGTGTGGGTTCTGTTGGGGGTGTGGTTTCTGGGGGTTTGTTGGGTTTTTGCGGGTTTGCGCCGAAGTTGCCGATTTCGTTTCAGCCTTCAGGGGTGAGGGGTGCGACTTTGGGGGCGATTTGGGGCAGTTTTTTGGGGACTTTTGCGGGTGCTGTGTTGGGGGCGGGGGTGTCTGCGATGTTTCCGGCTGTTAGCGCTGGGGTGCCGGTGGAGTTGGGACCTGTGGCGGGGGCGATCGTGGGGGCTGGTTTGGGAGCAATTTGGGGGGTGGTTTCGGGTACTGTTTGGGGGGCTTTGGGCAAGTGGTGAAGCAAGAAGCAACGATATAAATTTGCAACCGCAGATATTTGTCTGCAACCTATTAGCCCTGCGCCTCAACAAAGCGCGGGGGTTCGGGCGTTTGACGTTTCGGGGCAGCACATCGAACCGAACATCTACTTGAATTTAACTTAGTCTTAACTTAAAATTAACCTAATTCCCTAGTAAATCTAGCGGCTAACCGGAGTTACATTAAGTCAGCCTGCCCCGCCTGGGAATGCGTGCGCGTGAAGAGCCAGTTCTAGTAGGAGTACAGGCAATGAGTTCAATCTTTTTCAGCCCCAACGATTGGCAAACAGTCACCTTGAGGCTGACGGCGGCACTACTGGTAGGTTTCGCGATCGGCATGAACCGCCAGCAGCCAGGTAGACCAGCAGGTTTAAGAACCTTTACGATTGTAAGTTTAGGCGCAGCTATATTTGTAATGATTCCTTTGCAGATGGATGGCGACAGCACCTTTTCCTCTTCCAATGCTTTGAGCAGAACTATCCAAGGAGTTGCCACAGGGGTAGGCTTTCTGGGAGGGGGAATCATTCTGCAACAAACTCAATACCCAGTGGGTAAAGCTGAAGTAAAAGGATTAACTTCCGCCGCAACTATTTGGTTGGCTGCCGGATTAGGTGCAGCGGCTGGCTGCGGTTTGTGGGTGATGAGTTTGATAGGAACGCTGTTTGCACTCTTGGTTTTGAGTGGCGTCAAACGGCTGAAGAAGTCTGCCTTGATTCGTGCTTATGCTACCAGCAAACCAAAAATACGAGTCAAAGGTGCAGCCTCAGCGCGAGATCGGCAGCCAGAATAACTAAACTTCCATTTGAAAAAGTACAAGATATACTCAGCACGATCAAAGACAATGGTGAGTAGCTGAGTACCTTTTGCGGTTAATTGCTCTGGGTTGAATCTCCGAAATTTTTATGTTAAAAGAGAATCCAAATCTTGTTTGTGGGCGCTCTCGTTTTCGGTTGCATCGGTATTGTTCAAATGCCCAAACACTCAACAGTCAACAGACAACAGACAACAGACAACTGACAACTGACAACAGTCAACTTTGAACTAGGTTTGAAGTCAGAATTGCGCTAGCAAACAAATCCCGATAAAGGAGAATTTTATTTGTACGCTTTTCTCAGGCAAATTTTTACTTGAGATGACAGTGACAATTCGGCTTTTCAATCAAAGACTCAACCAAAGCATTCAAAGCAACCGCCGCCAACAACCCGCCGCCAAAAGTTCCCACAGTCGTAATATAAGGAACGCCCGATCGCACTAACCGCCGTTTCGCCACCGGAGAATGGCTAAAACCGATCGGCATACCAACTACCAAAGCCGGTTGCAGTTGCCCGCACTCGATCGCCTCGCAAACCGCCATCAGCACAGACGGCGCATATCCGATCGCCAATATACATCCTTTTTCCAGTTTCAACAACTTTTCAAACCACTCACCCTGCTGCCAGAATTCCCGTTCCGCTTCCGCCGCAGCATTGATGTGCGGGTCATCAATTAAAGTAGCAATACTTGTTCCCAAATGCGCCAATCTTGTCCGATCCAAAGCCGCAAAAACAGGCGGCACATCAGCCACAATTTGACACTGATTTTTCAAAGCTTCCCGCGCCGATTTAATCGCCGTTGCGCTCAACTTCACAAACGGCAGCAGCGAACAATCACCGCAGGCTAACACCAGTTTAGAAAGCAAGTCTACCTCAATTTCCGAGCGATCGGCCAAATCCGGCAACAAAAGCTGCAACGACTCCCCAAAATCCTCCGGGTGAGTGTGCGCCCCCGCATCCCAACCCTCCCAAAATTGTTCCAACTCATCCAACCCCCCCTCAGTTTCCGCCTGCAACAGCCTCAATTGCGCCAGGGCGTCCGCTTGTACCGCTTGACAAGAAATATCCCGTCCCAGCAATCCTTCCAGCGCCGAAGCCGTTTCTCTGAGGCGAACAATTTGCTGAACAACCGACAGATATTGCCGTTGCAGAGTCGCCATCAGCGCGTCAGGGGAAGCATCCGCGTCTGTTTCTAACAGTTTGCGGATGTGAGACAGTTGAAAGCCTTGCTGCTTGAGTGCGACTATTCTTTGCAGTCTTTGCACATCGCTGCGGGTATACAATCTATAGTTAGAGGTCGATCGCACCGCCGGAGATAGCAGCCCCAAAGCGTGATAGTGCCGCACCATCCGAGGGGTAATTGTGCCTTTTACCGCTTCTGTAAGTTGTTTGATTGTCAGGTATTCTTGCATGGGATTTTGGGAATTTTGGGATTGTATATTTGATTCTGGAATTCACCCGCAGTCCGCTGGGAAGCAATTCCCACGCATTCACCCAGAGTCCGCCGGGGAATGAATTCCCCGTCTCATAGCAGAAGTCGGTTAAAACCGACTGAAAGATTAAATTCAATTCTCAACTATCTTCAGTCCTCTTCCAGAGGACTTGCGCTATGAGAAATTCATTCCCTGTCGGACTGTCGGATGTAACGAATGACAAGTTGAGGGCGAGGGCCTTGAGATTCACCCAGAGTCCGCCGGGGATTGAAATCCCCGTCTCATAGCAGAAGTCGGTTAAAACCGACTGAAAGATTAAATTCAATTCTCAACTATCTTCAGTCCTCTTC
>JAUBSN010000027.1:10841-85741 GCA_036704825.1 Microcoleus sp. F8-C3
CAGTCCTCTTCCAGAGGACTTGCGCTATGAGACAGGGAATTCATTCCCTGTCGGACTGTCGGACTCTGGGACTCAACGAAGGGCGAGTTGATACTGGATTTATTTTGGTTTCACTCTTGACATTGACATTAATGTCAAGGTTTAGGCTACAGGAGTCATTCTACCAAATCAAGTTTCCCCAATGACTCCCAATTCCCTCCCAATCCCTCGCCTCTGGCGCCTCGCTGCAGAACATCCCGACGCTTTAACAGCAGCCCTGTGCGGAATTCTAGTAATCTTGGGTTCGCTAGCGCTGCAATTCGGCTGGCTGGGTGTAGCCGTGTTAATCTTGCCCGCAGCTTATGTTATCGGCGGCTATTCCAGTACCCGCGAAGGCTTAACTACGCTTTTTCAAGAACGCGAATTAGATGTAGATTTGTTAATGATTGTCGCTGCTTTGGGCGCGGCCGGTTTGGGGCTGTGGCGGCAAGAATATCATTTAATTGTTGACGGTGCGGTGTTGATTTTAATCTTTGCAATTAGCGGCGCGCTTGAAGGTTATGCTATGCAGCGGACTGAACGCAGCATCCGCAGTTTGATGAGTTTGACTGCGGATACTGCTAGGGTGGTAATGTACGGCGGAGAACGCGAAGTTGCGATCGACAAATTGGAAATTGGCGATCGCATTTTAGTCAAGCCCGGAGAAATCATCCCCACAGATGCGATAATTATTGAAGGCTGCAGCGCGATCGACCAAGCCTCGATTACCGGCGAATCGATGCCCGTAGAAAAAACCGTCGGCGATGAAGTCTATGCAGGTACAATTAACGGTGTAGGCGCGCTGAAACTCGAAGTGCATAAAACTCCAGAAAGCAGCTTAATTCAGCGAGTGATTCGGCTAGTTCAAGAAGCGCAAACAGCAGCGCCGCCTTCTCAAATGTTTGTGGAAAAATTCGAGCGCGGTTATGCCAAATTAATTGTAGCTTTAGGCTTGCTTCTGGCAACTTTGCCGCCCTTTGTTTTGGGCTGGAATTGGGAAGAGACAATCTATCGGGCGCTGATTTTCCTAGTAGTCGCGTCCCCCTGCGCGCTGATGGCTTCGATTATGCCGGCGCTGCTTTCGGGAATTGCTAACGGGGCGAGACAGGGGATTTTGTTTAAAAGTGGCGCGCAATTAGAGATGATTGGTAAAGTCAGGGCGATCGCCTTTGACAAAACCGGAACTCTCACCACCGGAAAACCTGAAGTTATCCAAATTGTACCAGCAGCCGGATATACTGAAACAGAAGTTCTGCAATTGGCTGCCGCCCTAGAAGCTCATTCCGAACACGCGATCGCCTCTGCAATTGTCAGCGCCGCCCAGCAGCAACAGCTACAATTGTCAACCGCTACGGACGTACAAGCAAAAATCGGTCAAGGAATTGTCGGCAAAGTCAACAATCAAATCATTGCTATTGGTAAAGCCGAATTTGTCGAAGCAACTGCCGAATTAGCTCAAATCAGCCACCAGTTGCAAGCCGAAGGTAAAACAGTTGTTTGGGTGGCAAAGGGCGAGCAGCTTTTGGGAATCATTGCAGTAGCAGATACCATCCGCCCCGAAGCAGCAACAACGGTAAAACGCTTGCAAAAATTAGGTGTAGAACATATAATTATGCTAACCGGCGACAACGAGCAAACAGCTCGACACATCGCCCGTCAATTAGGCATCAATGAAGTGTACGCCGAACTTTTGCCAGAAGACAAAGTGCAGGCAATTAAACAACTGCAAGCCCAGTATCAAACTGTAGCAATGGTAGGAGACGGCATCAACGACGCCCCCGCCCTCGCTCAAGCTTCTGTGGGCATTGCCATGGGGATTTCCGGCAGCGATGTTGCTTTAGAAACTGCTGATATCGTATTAATGGCAGATAAATTAGAGCAACTAGCTAAAGCAATTAGTTTGGGCCGCCGCGCTCAAAGTGTTGTCAAACAAAACATTGTTTTTGCACTCAGTTGTATTGTCCTGTTATTGGCGGCTAATTTTTTCGGAAATATCACCATGCCTTTAGGCGTCATCGGTCACGAAGGGTCTACAGTGATAGTAACTCTGAGCGGTTTGCGACTGCTGAGAAATTAATTAGATTACTCGTTCCCAGGCAGAGCCTGGTAACGCATATCCAGATGTTCTGCCTCCTTTTTCCCAGGCGAATTTGTAGCGGCGGGTTCACCCACCATCTATGAAACTGACAGACAATTTCATAAACCCGCCTTCCGCGATTGTTTATATGAACATTTTATCGATAAATTTTTGGTACATTTTTATTGTTTGTGGGGGAGGGCGGGTTTATTATATTATTCGTTTTTATCGTGAATTGTTGGCGAACCCGCCCCTACAGATTGGGTACTGTTTAGGACGCATTAAGACTTGAAAAAACCAGCTTTCTGGCTACCCGCGACTCAAAGTAATTTACAAAAATACTTAATAATTCACACTAATTAATGAATTAGTGTGGCAGTTTAAGCTTAAACTAAGAACAGCGCAAAATAAAAGTTTTCACATTCACAAGGGAAGAAATGGGAGAAACCAGCAAACACAAGTTTTTTTCCTGAATTATTATCTTCTCCTTCCCCTTCCCCTTCACTTTGTGTAGGAGGCAATATGAACGAAAAAGTCATTGGGGCCACGCGGAACGTTGCAATTGTTGGCCCTTATTTAAGCGGTAAAACCGCATTGCTGGAAAGTTTGCTATCGGTAACAGGGGCAATTACTCGCAAAGGTAATGCCAAGGATAGCAATACAATAGGTGATAGTTCGCCGGAAGCGCGCGATCGCCAAATGAGCGTAGAAGTAAACGCCGCCACCGCTGAATATCAAGGCGTCCGCTTCACATTTCTCGACTGTCCGGGTTCGGTAGAATTTGCCCAAGAAACTTACAATGCGCTGATTGGTGTGGATGCGGCAGTCATTGTTTGCGAACCAGTTGCCGATCGCACTTTAACCCTCGCACCCCTGTTTAAATTCCTCGATGATTGGGAAATTCCCCACCTAGTTTTTATTAACAAGATCGATCGAGCTTGCACGGACGAAACTACTTGCGGCAGCAACTTCACCGACGTGCTCGACGCGCTCAAATCCGTTTCCAGCAGACCAATTGTACCTCACCAATATCCGATCGGCAAAAAGGAACAAATCATCGGTTTTATCGACTTAGTAACCGAACAAGCTTACCACTATCATCCGGGCGCCGCCGCAGATCCCGTCCCGCTTCCAGAACACCTCAAAGCACAAGAAAGCGCAGCGCGGCAGCAAATGCTCGAAGAATTGGCGAATTTTGACGACCATTTACTCGAAGAATTGCTCGAAGAAATCAATCCCGACGTTGAAGAAATTACCCGCGATTTAAAGATGGAATTAGGCGCAGATTTAATTGTGCCAGTATTCATAGGCATCGCAGAACAAGATTTCGGCGTGCGGCCTCTGCTGGAAGCTTTGCTGAGGGAAGCGCCGACACCGCAAACTACAGCCGATCGCCGGGGCATTATACAAAGTGAAAACAAAGTTCTGGCTCAAATCCTCAAAACCTATTACACGCCGCAGGGAGGCAAATTATCTTTAGTGAGAATGTGGCGGGGGACGCTGGCAGACGGAGCAAATTTGAACGGCGTTCGAGTTAACGGTTTGTACCGCTTGACCGGCCAGCAAACTCAAAGTTTGCAGTCCGTCAGCGCGGGGGAAATTGTGGCTTTGGGAAGGCTAGAAGGCGTGAAAACAGGCGATACGCTGGCGCAAGACCGATCGGAAGAATTGCCAAAAGCCGAAATCATCCCGCCTGTCTACGCACTGGCGATCGTCCCAGAAAAGCGCAACGATGAAGTTAAGCTGAGCTCCGCTTTAGCTAAATTGCGAGAAGAAGACCCATCTTTAGTCTGGGAACAGCACGGCGACACTCACGAAATTATACTTTGGGGTCAAGGCGAAATCCACCTGAAAGTAGCTTTAGACAGGTTGCGCCGCAAGTATAACTTGCCGATGGTAACTCACTTACCGCAAGTGCCGTACAAAGAAACCATCCGCAAACCCGCATCTTCCATCCACGGGCGCTACAAACACCAAAGCGGCGGACACGGACAGTTTGGCGACGTGTACCTCGACATTCAACCCCAGCCTCGCGGAGAAGGTTTCAGCTTTAGCGATAAAATAGTCGGCGGCGTCGTCCCAAAACAGTACATTCCCGGCGTTGAAGTGGGAGTGCGCGAGTATTTGGATCGCGGCCCGCTGGGTTTCCCGGTGGTAGACGTAGCGGTGACGCTGACGAACGGTTCCTACCATTCTGTGGACAGTTCCGAACAAGCTTTCAAGCAAGCGGCGCGTTTGGCGATGCAGGAGGGAATGGCCAAGTGCGAACCGGCATTGCTCGAGCCGATCGCCAAAGTTGAAATTTGCGCTCCGAACGAGTGTACATCAAAGGTGTTGCAGTTGGTCAGCGGACACCGCGGCCAAATTCTCGGCTACGAAGGTAAACAAGACTGGAAGGGATGGGATGCTGTTTCGGCTTATTTGCCGGTGGCTGAAATGCAGAATTTGATCGTAGAATTGCGATCGCAGACAATGGGAGTTGGATTTTTTAATTGGGAGTTCGATCGATTGCAAGAAGTGCCGGAACCTTTAGCTAAGCGGGTTTTGCTAACGACTGGCGGCAATGGAAACGGTAACGGTAAAAGTTAGGTAATTGTCTTAAAAAACCCGGTTTCTTCAAGCAACCGGGTTTTTGTACGAGTTGCAATTACAATTCATTGGGGTCGATTCCCATTTCTCGGAGTCTTGATTCTAAAGCTTGCGATCGCGATCGTTCTTGTTCCAGCAAAGTTTCTGCCTCAGTAGCCCGTTGCTGTGCAATCTGAGCCTGTTCCTCTGCTTCCTGTGCCCGTGCTTCCGCCTGCTGCCGCAATTGAGCGAGTTCCACAAAACTCACAAACGGTTCTCCCGACGGCCCGAACATTTCGAGTCCGGTTTCAGACAATCCAAAGCGCACGCCCAGTCTGGGACTAATCCAACCGTCTATTTGTTCGATCGCCTCTAACTCTTCCTCAACCCGCTGCCATCCTGTCAATTCTAGTGTTTGCGGGTCGTACAAATAGTATTCTTCTACACCGTAACGTTCGTAAAATTTAAATTTTTGAATCATTGCAGCGGGCCGATTTCCCGGCGACCAAATTTCAAACACAACTTGTGGCCCAATATTATCTTCATTCCACTGTTGATAGGAACCACGATAACCTTTTGGTCTACCAAAAACTACCATCACATCTGGTGCTTGGCAAAGTTTATTATTTCCTTCCACGGGATACCAAAGCAAATCGCCCGCCACGAAAACATTCGGGTCATTCGCAAATAATAGTTCGGTATTTTCCTTAATCCAAACAATTAATCGGAATTGCTCAGTATTATCTGACATGGGTTCTCCGTTGTCATCGGGGTAGATAATATTTGATTTGTCGGGAGATTGCAGTTGTGTAACCATTGCTGTTTCCCCAAATTTGATGGTGACTTTAGAGCGTGTCTGGTTATATAAATATCATAAGGAATCGGCGGTTGAAACCGCGTCTTGTCAAACGAAGTCTGCCTCTGCAGACTAACAGATCCACTTGTTACCATGCTCTGCCTGGTAACGCAGATCCCGAGGCTCTGCCTCCAATTTTCCTCCGCAATCGAGGCAGAGCCTCTAGACATCGGTTCCCCGGCTCTTCCTGGGAACCAGGGATTTCCTAAAAATGTGGAACGGGCATCTTGCCCGTTCCCAAATTGCCGCTTAAATTCCTACAACTTAACCACTAAAAAGAAATAATCAAGGAACCGTTTAGGAACTTAGCACCAGTAACAGACTTCCCAGTCAGCGCCGGAGGCAGCAAAATATTGCGCCGCTGATCGCCCGCTTCGATCGTCACTTCCGGCCCCGATTGAATCAATTTAATTTCTTTCTTGTCAAACCCAGGCAAAAACAAACTAACTTGACGCTGTGCAATGTTTATGTTAATCGGTTTAGGAGCTTTTGCGGCCTCCGAAAAATCTGGCAAAGCATCCATTAGCGGCTGCCAGTTATTGTCACTGTGCGCCGGAACCGAAACAGCCGTCAAAGGATCGAACTCGCCAGTAATAGCTTCTGTAACCGGTGCTTGATTGACAATGACACCGCCCACAGTCAAACCAACTTGTTGAGAACTGCCCCAAAGATAGCGGGCTGTTGCGATCGCGCTTGCATCCCCAGTCGTCACCAAAAAAGCCGCCGTGCGGTTCGGATCTGCCAGCGCTTCCTTACCCTTATCCAAAAGATTATCGACTTGCTTAGTCGATTGAAAAGGGTTATCCCCAGACAAATCCACAGTCAACACGGTACTGAAAACCGGCTGAATAAAAGGTGACAAAGCTTTACCCAAATCCGAATCTACCAAAGCTTGACGGAAGCGACGGATATACCAACTCAAAATTTCCGGCATTCCCAGCATCCGCAGCGTATCCATGCCGCCGGTGCCGTCATAAACAATTACATCGTATTGTTTGCTGTCCTCGTATTCCCGAAGTTCGTTCAACGCCAGGGCGCTGTCCATTCCCGGTAACACTCCTAATTCTTGACCGTAAATCTCCTTGAAAAAGGGAGTGCGGACATATTGAGCTTCCAACTTTTTAACTTCGTCCCACCTGCGTTCTAGCAGCGGCGCGCTTTGCACCTGAACTGCTTTCAAATTTGGGGCGATTTCCTGGGGGTTGATAGTCAGGGGAACCCCTAGCAGGATACCCAATGCAGGGCCCGGATCTTGGCCCAGCAGCAGAACTCGCTTGCCTTGAGCCGCATATTTTTTAGCTGTTGCGATCGCGATCGTGCTGCGGCCAGTGCCGCCTTTGCCCAAAAATGTCAAAATCAAAGCCATTTTCTGTTCTCACTGCCAAAGCTTACTCTTTAACATTTAAGCGCAACCTTCAGCCAGAGTGGGGGACGGGGGCAGTTGTCAGTTGTCAGTTGTCAGTTGACGGTTGTCAGTTGACGGTTGTCAGTTGTCATTAGTAATTGGTGGCAACTAACTAATAACAAATTAACGACTGCTTTTGGGCCCACTGCCCACTGCCCACTGCCCACTGCCCACTGCCCACTGCCCACTGCCTTCTGTTAAACGGATTCTAGCTCATCTTCAAAGAACCAAGTCGCAAAACCGTCAAACTTGACAACCACACCTACTCCGCTACCGTCAACCATTTTGAATCCGTCAACAGTGCCTACTGGATTCTCCTTTATCTTGCCCACCATATTTGCAGGTATCCGATCTCTGAGACGGCGCACCTTCACTCTCTGACCTACTTCTATTGCCACTGAAATTGTTCTCCTGCTCTATATAACCTATATACAACCGTCCATTTTACAGTTTGGCGTCTACTTCTCAACAGCAACGCCAGCAGGCGATCGCTCCCTATGATTTTCCATCGAAATTTCCACCAACTTTCCCTAAAAAACGCTATTCTAGTCAGAGTTGGTCGATCGTGTCCTCGATTCGCTTGGGTTTGCCCGGCTCAGGTTCCACAGCGGCAAGCTCAAATCCCAGACTCTCGCGCACCACGAAGATAATTATTTTTTATCCCTTCTCAAAAACCATCTTTTTATTAATTGCCACAACTACAGGATTTCTCCCCAATTAGTCATCCTTCCGGTAGAAGTCAAAAGGCATTCAGAAGCAGTAATTAATTTTATGTTTGCTATATATAAATCTGCGCTCTCTAAAGTTGACCTCGGCTAACATCCATACTGCAAAGCACTTTGAGTCTGGCTGGCAAAGTTTCCCCAAGGTAAGATTTTAGTAAACTGCCATCTTGTAACAGTTTACTAAAATATGAACATAAAAAAAATTAATGCTAAAATTTCATGTTGAGAAAGTCTATTTTGGCTGTTGTATTACCGCATAAAAAGTGGAACGCTTGCCGGATTTAGGGAGTCTAAGAGAGCAAATGAAGTCAAGGAACTTCAAGATCACAAAATTTAAATAATGAATAAAATTTTTTCGTGCTGGCGATCGAGCAAAATTCCGCTCCTAAGTTTGTCCTTGGCTGTGCTGGCGAGTCTGTCGCCCTTTCGCGGGACGATCGCCAGTCCGCTCTCTCCATCCCCCACACAGCCGTCCAACACTACTAAAATTGTCTCAGGCGCTCGACCGCCAGCACAGCTAATCGGCTCAAAATCTCCCAAAAATCCGGCAACAGCGGCGGCGAATTTATCCCCAGCAGAGACGATAAACGCCCGGGAAACAGCGGCCGGACGATCGCTCGAAATAGAAGAAATTCGGGGTACAGTGAGCTTTAAAGGGCGGTCGGCGGTTGTGGGCGATCGGCTGCTTGCCCCCGGAGACGAAATCATCACCGGCCCGGATTCCACAGCCCGTTTAGCGATCGACAACAACACCGGCACAGTGGAAGTTGCCGAAAAAACCACAGTCAGAATATCCAATTTGTCAAGCAGTGCAGGTAGCGAAAAAGACACAGCCATTTTTGTCAGCAGGGGGCGAGTCAGGTTGTCGATCGGCAAAACTGCTGCGACAACTCCCGCAGCCAACACCTCAACAATTATCCCGCCAAACCAAATAGTCGGCCTCAATAGCTTCAGCGGACTCGGCAAATCCAGTCAAATTGCCCAAACAACCCGTTCGACCAAAAGCGCCCCAGTCAGGGTTGAAACCCCAGAAGGTGTTGCCGGAGTTCGCGGCACATCCTTTGGCGTCAGCGTCGGCGAAGGCAAAACCGCAGTCGAAACTATTGAAGGTGCAGTCGCAGTATCCGGCAACACTGACTCGGAAGTAGTTGTCAACGGCGGCAGCGCCACGACTATTTTCTCTCAAACCTCGCCCGTCGATCCCTCAGCGAGCCCTGGCCTAGCTAAACTCAAAGTCCGCAGTTTGGGGAGACTCAGCGGCAATATCTATCGCTTCAGCGGTCAAATTAACCCGATCGACATAATTTATGTCAACAACGAAGCAATTAAGATCGATCGAAAGGGCAACTTCAAAATCCAAGGAATTTTACCTCCAAGCCGCCGCCTCAAAATCGTAGTGCGAGGCCCGTCAATCACAGAACGGCATTACAGCCTCGCCGTTCCCTAAACAACCTATTTAAGAGTAAAGTGCGCGGGCAGTCTCTGAGGATCTGAGCTAGATTGTAAGTCTTATTTGAGTTGATTATTTCCTGTAGCGGCGAAGCATTTCGCGGTGAAACTCCGTAAGCGCAGGCGTCACTAAATCTTAGAGTCAACTTTGATGCAATTCTTCTGGGGTGGGCCTGGGAACAGCCCAAAAATACAATTTTGATGCCCAAAAGATTAGTCCAAATAAAGAACCTTGTGCCAAAGCTTCGACCTTACGGTATAGTAAAAATTCCTAACTCTAATATCGTTTCCGGTTCCAGCGAAATAATCAAATCCAGTCAACAGTTAACACTCAACCATTCATTTTTTAGATGCCGAGTCAAGAGTCAACAATCAAGAGGAGTCCAACCAAAATTGATATATAGCAATCCTCGCATCATTTGTGAACTTCTTACTCCCTCCCCTTAATAAGGGGAGGGTTCGGGTGGGGTAAAAAAATTACGACTCATTGAGAATTGATATAACTCCTCTCCAAGGTCAGACTCGAATGTCAATTATTGCGTCAAATTAATTGCATGAAGTTCAAAGAATGGATTGAGCATCTCAAACACGATCGACTGCTCAGCATCCGGCAATATATAGCTACAAATCCTCCTTGGATGACAGGGGCAATAGCAGGTATAATGTCTGTCGCCATGCTGCAATTGGGAATTTGGAAACCGCTTGAATATTTGGGATACAAAACGCTATTTCAAATTCGAGAATTGGGAATTTTGCCACATCCCGGATGGGACTCAAGAATTGCGGTAATTGCGATCGAACGGAATTCCTTGCAGGAATACGGTAAATTTCCTTGGCCCCGCAACCGCTACGCCCAACTGCTAGAAGCGCTGAAAAAATCTCCCCCCACAGCCGTTGGTTTTGACATTCTTTTCCTCGATCCGAGTCCGAAAGATGATATTTTAGCCGCTGCGATCGCCGCCAACGGCAAAGTTGTACTCCCTAGAACCATCAAAGAAGAACCCGTAGCATCTTTAAAAGCAGCCGCCGCAGGTGTCGGCCACATCGGCCAAGAAGCCGATAGCGACGGTATTACCCGCGTGTCAAACATCTTTCTCAACGGTGTTCCTAATTTCGGTTTAGCCATGATTCACAGGTACAATGCTGCTAATCCCCAAGATCCAGTATTGCTCCCACAGTCAAAAAATAAGCCGCAAAAAAAAGCCTGGGTTAACTGGCCGGGGAAAACAGAAAATCTACCTACCTATGCTTTTGTTGATGTCGTAGAAGGTAAGATTCCCGCAGATGCCCTCACCAATAAGTTAGTTTTAGTGGGCATAGTTGCTACCGGTTTCGACCCGATATCTTCACCTCTAAACAAGACTACGGCTGGGGTTTATTTATATGCAGCATTGGTTGACAATTTGCTCAATCAACGCTTTCTGTTGCGGCTGCCGGTACTCGTAGAAATTGTGTTATTGTTGGGGATTGGCCCGTTTACCGCTTTGGTTCTGAGCAACCGAGGTGTTAAAGAGAGAATTGGGATCGCTCTCGCTTTGCCTATAATTTGGATTGGGGCTGCTGCTTTGTTATTTGGCTTCTTTTTTTGGTGGGTTCCGATTGCCGCACCTATCGGCACCATCATTTTATCTAGCACTGCTTTGCAACTGCGGGAACAGTACGAAAAACAGCAGTTGATGAGGTTATTTGAAAAGCACGTCGCTCCAGAGACAGCTCAGCTTATTTGGGAACGCAAAGCTGAGATATTTGAACAGGGAGAACTCGAACCTCAAGAAGTTACAGCAACGGTGCTGTTTATGGATATTCGCAATTTTACTTCGATTTCAGAAAAAATGCGACCGCGAGATTTGCTCACCTGGTTGAACAATTATTTGGAAGCGATGACCGACTGTATTATGGATCACGGCGGCGTTGTAGATAAATACATCGGCGATGCAATTATGGCAGTTTTTGGGGTGCCTTTTTGCCATACCGAATATCGACAAATTCAACAAGATGCTTTGAATGCAGTTGCGGCTTGTATAGCCATGCACGAAAGGCTGCACCAACTTAATCAGCAGCTTAGAAGCGAACGCAAACCTTTAATTAAGTTTGGCATCGGTTTGCATACCGGACAGTTAGTTGCTGGCAGCGTGGGCGGTTCCCGGCGTTTGAATTATTCTGTAATCGGCGATGCTGTCAACGTTGCTGCTAGATTGGAGGCGATGAATAAGGAAATTGTTTCTGACAGTCCTTTTAATTTGTTGGTGACGGCGAGGACTTTTTCTTACGTGCGCGATCGCTACGAAGGTCAAAAAGTAGGAGCGATTCAATTGCGCGGCAAAAAAGAAAAGACTGTG
This sequence comes from Microcoleus sp. F8-C3, assembly GCA_036704825.1. Lineage (GTDB taxonomy): Bacteria > Cyanobacteriota > Cyanobacteriia > Cyanobacteriales > Microcoleaceae > Microcoleus. The sequence continues at coordinate 22,279 of JAUBSN010000027.1, forward strand.
GTTTATGCTATTTTGGGAGAAAAGCATTAGTCAGTTGTCAGTTGTCAGTTGTCAGTTGTCGGTTGTCAGTTGTCAGTTGTCGGTTGTCAGTTGGGAAAATTACCTTTTTCCAAATTCCCCATTCCCCATTCCCCATTCCGAATGACTACTGACCAATCTAATCAAATACGCTCAACCGCAGAGTTTTAGCTATTTGTTCTAACAGAAATAAGCCGCCGACTGAATTTCCGTCTTTATCCAGGGGCGGACTGTAAAAGCCGATCGCACCTTGACCCGGAATTACCGACAGCATTGCCCCGCTAACGCCCGACTTGGCAGGCAGTCCCACCCGCAGCGCAAAGCGGGCTGATGCTTCATACAAACCGCAAGTCGCCATTAGTGCTTTGACAGTGCGACAGTTTTCCCGCATTGCGCGATCGCCCCTATTTACCAAAACCATTCCCAGCTTAGCTAAATCCTCCACATTTCCCGACAAACAGCAAACGCGATTGTACGTTTCTAAAGCAATTTCTGCATTTTGAATGTAACCCGATTCTACCATTTTTAAGGCGAGATTCCAATTATTTTGATTTGGATTTGTCTTCACCGAATCGAGCATTAACTCGTCAACAAATAACTGACTGTTTGCCTGTTGATTTAACCAATCGAGCAAGTTTTGACAGCGCGCCACAGCATTTTGACCGGGAATCAAAGACGCTAGGGCGATCGCCCCGCTATTAATCATCGGATTTCTCGGCTTCCCTCGGTCTATTTCGAGTTGAGTTAGGGAATTGAAAGGCAGTTCCGAAGGATCGCAGCCAACGCAGTCAAATACCCTTTTTTCGCCCAATTCGCACAGCAAATAAAGCAGCACGAAGGGCTTGACTGCACTCATCAGCGGGAATGTTCGATCGATGCTACCCCAGCTCACAATTTGACCGTCACTTGCCCGCACTTGCACGGCAAAGCCTTGTCTGTCGGCTTGTGCAAGGAGAGGTATGTACGCGGGGATTTGACCCGATTTACTGCGATTAATTGCCTCTTTTGCCCAAGCTGCCAGTTGTTCCGGTTGCAGGCAAGATAGTTTGCTGGTGGATATTTTCACTCTCGATTATGTAGATTATTTTAAATTTTAGATTGGCATTCCTGGCGCGACATAGAGCCATAAACCCGGTTTATTAACTCAATAGCGTCACTTGGGTTCTCTGCTGGCATCAACCGCGTTTGTTAGGTGAGATCGGGCAAGCTCATAATTTGATGAAATTTTTGTGTGTGTCCCACCTGCTCGAAAAATACAACGCAAGAGGCGGGACAGCTTATTTAAGGCTGTTGACGTTTGGGCTCGGAGGGAGCAAATAAATTTACGGACAATTTTTCATAAAAAATGTGTACTTTGCATAAAAATCTCCGCTTCACCCGGATATATAAGTAGCAGCTTCAAGGCAACGCTGCCAGCCAAAACAAACAAGCACTAGCTTGAAATGCCTTCAGATTCTGATGTTTAAGCCCCTGTAAGGGGCGGGGTGCATATTTAACTTAATTCTTTGAGTGTTCGGCAAATCCTTTCCGGAAACCCCTCGAACCTTTAAGAATGTACTATCCAACCGGATCTACCAAAACCAGGATAAAAAAAATGGCAGAAGAACCGAAAGCAGAAGCACCAAAGCCCGCTCCCATGATTTTTAAGGGTGTGTGCAAGGACGGAGTTCTCAAAGGCAAAGAAATTGAAGGCAAACTAGATATTAAAGTCAACGTCGAATCAGTCACAACCCCACCAGCACAACCCAAAAAATCCGAGTGGGAGCCAGTTATCTTTTGGGTATTGTTTGCATTCATGGCAAACTTGATCGTCGGCGACCCCGCCGGAATGAGAAAATACAGCTCCCCACAAAGGTCTTCTTCTCATCAGATTTTAAACCAATCTGGGGAGCAGTCGCTGTTGCCTCAGAAAAACACCAGCAACTTGCCACTTTAGGCCCTGGGAGCTTGCCAGCCGCGCAAATAGTAATAGAAAGACCCGAAATATTCATCGAATACTCGCGTCGTAGTTACCAAAGCTTCTGCACTAGGCAAAAAATCTCCCGCGTCTAAACGCAGTCTGGAGTTCCCTCCCGAGGTGGGTTGAAAAGTGTAGAAGTCGGTAGCCCTGGGAATTACCTGAATTCCCATATTCGCAAAAGCGAGGCTGGCACGGCGCATCTGAATCGCAGATGTTACCAGGATTACTTTGCGCGGGGCGCCGCGGCTGTCGAGTATTTTTCTCACCTCTTGGGCGCTGGTGCGTATGTTGCTGCCGTTATCGTCGAGAACGATACTGCTGCGCGGCACGCCCATGTTGTTTGCCAGCAAAGTCTCGATATCCTTAGCTTCGCCAACATAACCCTCCAACTCTGGTCTCGGGCCAGCGGTAACGATGACCATAGGTGCCACTTTTTTGCTGTACAAAACGGCAGCATAGGGGAGGCGATTGCCTGTATCTGTCAGTTGAATCGCCACTCGGTTGGGAAGGTGAGGCTGAGTGGTTCCCTTACCCAGCAGGACGATCGCCGCGGCTGTTTCGTCGCAGCAAACTGTGCGGGATGCCGCGGCAGCGTCCCGTTCTGCTTGGTCGGCGAACCAGTAAGCGACAACTGGCATACTCGAAAGGATCAAAACTAGCAGGGCTGCCAGGATCATTCTCGGCGCCGGGTTGCGGATGCCCCCGTTCGTGATCAGCGCCGATGCAATCACCAGCAGCGTGATGGAAAAACCCAACGGCTTAAAGAAGAAGGCTATGAGGCTGAAAATCGCGGCTCCTACTGGCGTATCTGGTGCAAAAAAAGCCAGGAACAAAAGGCTGATCAGCAACAAAACGCGCAGCCGGTCTAATAATGGATTGTCTTTGCCTCCTGATTGATCCCACCACGATTTGATCAGTGAGAACAGGAGGAATAGAAATAGAATGCGAGCTAATAGTTCTGGCATCTTGCAATATTCTGTGTCTTCATAAATTAGTACAGAAGTTTGGAAACGAGCGCAAATTTAGCTGCGGTAGGAAATACGGCCCTCGGTGGGTTTTTAACTTTCGCCAATAACGCAGTCCGATCGCATTTATTCTAATGCTCGCTTCCGGTCAGCTATCAACTATTAGTTGCAGGCTGCAAGCCCGCTACTTCCAGTCACAGATTCCTGACAGTTAATTGGTAATTGATAACTGGTAATGGTTGATTGATAATTGGTAATGAATCGAGCAAGCCGCAGGTGAAATTCGCACTTTAAGGCTGCTTTCTGCTGCCTGCTTTTTTTCCCATTACCTGTTACCCATTCACCAATCCCAATTTATCGGCGCTTCAGTTGATTCCGAATTGCCTGCGTTACCGTTTGAATTACTTTAACACGAGCATAATACTTGTTATCGGCCGCAATTAGCGTCCAGGGAGCAGCAGGCGCACTGGTGCGCTGAATCATTTGATTCACCGCCACTTCATAATAATTCCACTTTTCCCGATTCCGCCAATCTTCAGGAGTGAGTTTGTATTGTTTAAATGGATTGTTTTGCCGCTCTGTAAACCGCTTTAGTTGTTCGTCAGGACTGATGTGCAGCCAGAATTTAACTAAGACACAACCGAAACTGGTGAGTTGCTCCTCAAATTCGTTGATTTCCTGGTAAGCTCGCCGCCATTCGGGTTCGGCGGCAAATCCTTCCACTCGCTCGACGAGCACTCTACCATACCAACTGCGATCGCAAATGCTGATTTTACCAGCCGTTGGCAGCCGCTGCCAGAACCGCCAGAGGTAGTGATGCGCTTTTTCTTCGTCTGTCGGGGCCCCAAAGGCATTAACGGTGTAACTGCGGGGGTCTAGGATGTCCGTCAAGCGTTTGATTGCTCCTCCTTTACCGGCTGCGTCCCAACCTTCAAACAGCACTAACACGGGGATTTCCTCTTCGTAGATGCTTTGTTGCAGTTTCCCAAAACGGGTTTGTTCCTCGCGAAGTTGCTGTTTGTATTCGTCGGGCGACAGCGATTGAGTTAAATCTACTTGGGCCAGCAAGTCGGGTTCGGTGGGTTGCAACCTTTCTTGAGGCGGCAATTTCACTGGTGCAGATTGCATCGGCAGTCTGTCTAAGGCTTCTGTAATTGTCGCGGCCATTTGCGTTAAAACTTTGACTCTCGCCCAGCGTTGACAATCGCCTTCTACTAGCGTCCAAGGTGCGGGGCCAGTGCCAGTTTGGGCTACCATTTCTTCGGCAAAAGTTGTGTATTCTTCGTATTTTTTGGCTTGTTTCCAATCTTCTGGCCGCACTCGCCAAGCTTGTAAGGTGTCGTCTTCTAGTTTTTTGAGCCGGTGCTTGAGTTCTTTTTTGCTCAAGTGAATCCAAAATTTGGCAATTGCGGCGCCGTCATCTACCATCTGCCGCTCGAAGGCGTTGATTTGCCTGATGACTGTGGGTACTTGGGCGTCGGAGACTCGATCGAACAACCGGTCTTCTAAAACATGAGTGTACCAACTGTGGTAGAAAAAACCAATTTTGCCGCGGGCGGGGAGTTTCTGCCAAAACCGCCACAGGAAAGGATAGCCCATTTCTGCTGCAGACGGCGGCCAAATCGGGTGGACGGCAAACCCGCGCGGGTCCATGTACCCCACCATTTTTTTGACTAAAGCGCCTTTGCCCGCGGCGGCCCAGCCTTCGAGGACGATAATTGCGGGCAATTTTTTTTCCCAGCAGGCCAGTTGGAGCGATCGCAACTGTTGCATCAAAACTTCTATCTTGGCATCGTAGGTTTCTTTATCCAGGGAGATATCTAAATCGAGGTTGTCGAGCATATTTACCTCATATAAATCTGAAAAAACAGTTTAACGTTAGTTTAACGTTTGGATAAAATTCAATCCTCAAGTCCGAGAAAAGCGTTATAAAAATTACAGTTTCGGCAGGTTGAAAGCCGGAGCGCTCCTGCCCTCAAATGGCAGCCTCGTTAATACTAGCAAGATTCCCTCAATTTCAAACTTGCCAAAAAAAACGGCTCGGGTTATAGTTGAAATAGGTAACTTTTCAATAAGTTCAACTTCTCCCCTCCCCCGATCGGGCGAGTTAACAGGAGGAGCCAAAAATCCATGAAAAAGGATTGATCGTAAAACAGAGCAAAAGTAAAAATCAACTACCCGGTGGGGGTGACAACTTCTTTACTTAGCTGTAGAAACTTTATTCAAACAATAGTAGTTACTTAAGCACCAAGCTCGGTAACGAAAGAGAGCGCGACTCATCGACATCCAGCCATAAACTAACATACAAAACTAGCCCGGAAGGGCAAACCAATTTTTATGATTGCCTAATTAGATAAAACCTGAAAGCCTGGGTGATATAAACAGGTTTCTGAGTTTTATCGACACCACAAAAAATCTGCATTACATCCGCGTTTATCCGCTTTCCGAAGCGGTTAATCATCAAAAACTCGGATTTTTGACAGAAATTCACTGTACTTGTTTGCCAATACAAATTAAGAGGAACAGTCCGAAATTACGGATTGCAAGTTTTCTATGAATATCTTAACAACACGCTCCTACAAAGGCGAAATAGACTGGTGCGCGATCGCAAATTTGATCGATGCCTGCGAAGCAGTAGATAGACTCGGAGAAGAAGTTTCAGCAACTGAACTCAAGCTAATACTTGATGCGCCCAAACTCGACAAAGCCCGCGACGTGCAGTTGTGGGAAGATGGTAATTACAAACTCATCGGTTTAGCACTCCTAGATATGCCCGATTCCCCGGCTGAAATCGACGCTTGTCTCTGGTTTTACGTGCATCCAAACCTGCGCGGCTTAGGTTTGGAGAAAGATATCATTAAATGGGCAGAAAAACGGCTGCGCGAAGTAGGAAAAGAACGCAATCTGCCCGCGAAATTGCGTACCTACAGCCGCGAGGATAAAACCGATGAGATGCGGCTGTTAGAGAAACAGGGCTTTGAGGTCGATCGCTATTTTTGGACAATGGCCCGATCCCTCGCCGAACCCATTCCCACACCGGAATTCCCCGCAGATTTTGCACTGACGCACGTATCGGGAGAACAAGACATTCAACCCTGGGTAGAAATGTTCAACCAGTCATTTATCGACCACTGGAACCACCACGATTTAACTGTGGAAACCGTGCGCTACTGGATGCAAGATCCGAATTATCAGCCGGAATTAGACTTGATTGCTGTTTCGGGCGAACGCAAATTTGCTGCTTTCTGCGACTGTCAAATCAAACCCCAAAAAAACGCCCGCAACGACACAAAAGACGGCTGGATTGAATTGTTGGGTACGCGGCGCGACTTTCGGAAAATGGGTTTAGGAAAAGCGATGCTATTAGCTGGTTTGCATAAGTTGAAAGCAGCGGGTGCAAACACAGCTAAACTCAGCGTTGATGCTGACAGTTTGACGGGGGCGACAAAGCTTTACAAATCTGTCGGTTTCCGCCCGATGGAAACTTGGATCGAGTGGGCTAAGACAGTTTAGAAAAGGTTGGCCGTAAAGCCGAGAATCCCGACAGCTTAAAGAAGTCGGGGTTCTAACATGGGTTGTGCAAGTGTTTTTGATGCTGTAGGGGCGGGTTTTACCAACAATATTTGGCTAAAACCCATAATCTCGTAAACCCGCCCCCAGCCAACGGTGAATCACAATCTACCTATTTCTAGATACAAAGGGCGGGTTTCATCAAAAATATTTGAAGCTAGCCAAGGGATAAAGAAACCCGCCTCGCCTTTTCTTTTTTTCCTAAATCAACCGGAAATTAGCAGATGTAATCGCACGTACACTCACTCCAATCATCACACCTAAGTCATCTCCTGTCAAGACATTTTTGATGATATTTCCCTGAGTATTTTGAGTGATTGCTAACTGACCAAAGCTTAAACCTCCGCTTAATCCAATCAAATCTTGACCAGGCTAAAATCAGCGATGATATCAAATTATTGACCAGCTTTTAAGGCAAAGATATCATTCTCACCAAGCTGTTATCAAAGCATTACCCGTATTTGTGATTTTGCGGTTCCATTTGATTATTAATTCTCTTTCATTTAAGAGGCGATGCAATAAATACTCTAGCTATTCAAGTGATTCAAAAACTAGATTAGCAATATATAGCCTTTCTCAAGCTTGGTGAGGTAAGCTGTGTTGCATCTAGATTGCCTATGGTATTAGAGAGGGAGAGGGGGAGTAGGTCCGATGGGGATCGGATTTGACGATTTTCGCTCCCAAAAAGAAATATACAATTTAAATGCACAACAGCTTATGATTGACAGATTATATAACCACTTAAACGTATAGGGCCCTTTCGGCCCAACTACGTCCGCGAATCTTTCGCTGGAACGGCTATAGCAATCCTGGCATCATTTGTGTAATTCTTGTAGGGGCTCTTCCCCGCGTGGTTGCCCCATGAGGTCGGGGTAGACACTCTTAGCACTACCCCTACATCTTTTTACGACTCCTGCAAGGATTGCTATACATTCTTTTGTCGAAATCGCCGCCGCCGTTACGGTCTCCGTTGTAATTTGTTGTCAGCACGTCCTAGAATGACGGGGATTTAGGCCCCATTTTTTGGTAAATTCTTCAGAATCCTGCCTCTGCCATACGGGGGAGTGTCAATCGATTGCGCGATTTTAGATTAAAGAATTGAAGAATTGACTTGCGCGAGATAAATTCGGGGGGGCAAGTTTCATCGGATACAGGTTTTTTATTTCTGGACGGATGAATCCGGGGGCTTGTATCCTGGATGATGAAGGTCAATCATCCCATCCCAAAATCTCTGCCAATTTTCCCGGCAGGGTGGTGGGTTCAAATGGTTTGCGAATTACCCCAGCAACACCCATTTGGGCAAATTCAGCCATATCGGTTGACAATACTCTTGCTGTCAGCAGAATCACTGGAATCGATCGAGTTATCGGATCGGATCGGAGACGAGCGTACACAGCAAACCCATCCATTCCGGGCATTGATAAATCCAGCAAAATAGCGTTAGGTCTTTCTGTTTGTAGGATTTGTAAACATTCTTGTCCTGATGCTGCCACCAGGGTGTTCCATCCCGCGAGGTCTTCCAGGCACAACTGTACCAGTTCGCGGAGGTGTTCTTGGTCATCAACGATGAGAATTTGTTTCCCTATCATCTGGTTTTCGGGCAGGAGATTGCCATCATAATTAGCTACTTGCAAAGCGTTCATTTTATTTGGGTTGATTGCAGATTAATTTTTCGGTTGCCTATTGGGTCTCAAATACACATCTTTAAGCAATCGGTCAAAGATGTGTATTTAAGAGTTGAATCCGAACTTGGGATAGCGGAACTCTCAACTCTTTAGCACGCTGAATTGTTAAACAATCCGAGTGTATTTCCGTTCCATAGGTTTCAGGATGTACGCGCTGGGGCAACGGGATGAGACTTTGAAATCCACTAGGAAGGAAATAACCTTATACTCCCGCAGCTTCGGTAGGTTGACCTTGGATTAAAACAGTTTCTGGAGTGATTTGGAGATTCAATTTGACAAGATGAATGTCAGAAATGCGACCTTTAATGATAAGTGTCACATCCTTTTCTTGAATTTTAATGGTTGCGATCGGTGTTTCCTCTGTATGAGCAATCCAAAGTGTGGATTGCGGACAACGAGCGGGCAAACCGGAAAATGAACCTGCGAAATCCTGATTTACATGATTCAAAGCCTGAAAACCATTCATTGAGTCTCTTCCTAATGCAAAGAACTTTTAGCTGCATAACAGGAGACTAAATAGCAACGGTAAGGAATTGGTAAAGATGCCGTTATTTTTACAAAAGTTCACAAAAATGGTGAAAGTTATTCAACCCATCCCAAAATCTCTGCTACTTCTTCCGTCAGGGTGATGGGTTGGATCGGTTTGGCAATTACCCCAGCTACCGCCATCTGGGCAAATTTAGCCCGATCGCTGGGCAAAACTTTCGCTGTCAGCAGAATCACTGGAATCGATCGGGTAATCGGATCGGATTGGAGGATCTCGTACACGGCAAACCCATCCATCCCCGGCATCGATACATCCAGCAAAATAGCGTTGGGCTGTTGTATTTGCAGCATTTGTAAACATTCCTCTCCCGATCCTGCCCCCACTGTTTTCCATCCGCCTAAATCTTCTAAGCAAGCCTGCACAAGTTCCCGAAGGTGTTCTTCATCGTCAACAACTAGAATTTGTCTGTCTGTCATGGGATTTTGGATTGAAGATTTTGCATTTTGGATTGATGGTGTAGATTAATCTAAGCGTTATTCAATGATGCGTAACGGTAGGGTGAAGCAAAATGTGCTGCCTTCACCTAAGATACTTTCCGCCCAGATTTTGCCGCCATGTCGCTCAACAATACTGCGACAGATTGCTAAACCTAAACCGGTGCCTCCTTTTTCGCGGGAGTCGGAGGCATCAACTTGCTGAAATCGCCCAAAAATCAGTTCTAGTTTATCTGCTGGAATGCCTCGCCCGCGATCGCTAACTTGGAACAGCACAAAGTCTGTCTGGTTTTCGGCACTCAGATGAATTGTGGAATCGGCAGGTGAGAATTTAATCGCATTACTGAGCAAATTTGTTAAAGTTTGGACGATCGCATCTCCTGTTGCCCAGACTTCTGCATCTGTGGGGATAACGATTAATGATATCTGCTGTTGAGCAGCCAGCGCCTGAAAGCTATCTACTGCTTGCTGCATCAAATCGGCAGCTTTGCAAACGGTTTTCTCGACCATTGCCCGCCCGGAGTCGAGGCGCTCCAAATCTAAAATATCATTAACCAGGTTCACTAATCGATTAGTATCGAGGTGGGCAATTTCAATCATGCGTCTCAATTTTTCGGGCTTTCGATCGTAAACCCCACTTTTTATTAGTCCCAATGACATTTGAATTCCTGCCAAAGGAGTGCGAAGTTCATGGCTGACTATACCAATGAACTCATTTTTAATGTGTTCTAGCTTTTGTCGTTCGGTAATATCTTCCCCAATGCTGATAGTTCCAATGATGTTTCCCTCTGCATCTTGCAGCATGGTATTGTTCCAGGCAATAAATCGTTCCTCACCCGATTTGGTCAAGATAGGATTTTGATAATAGGGATGATAGTTATGGGCTAAAACTTCAGAAAAAACCACTTGAATCGATTGTTGATTAGAAGGGGGTAAGAAGTTTTCAAACCAATTTTTTTCTAAAACTTCTGGGTGAGTATATCCTGTAATTTTTAAGAAAAAAGGATTAACATAATTAACATTTGCCCATCGATCGAGTCCGACAACAATCAACTGCACGTTATCCAAGAGCGATCGCCAGCGTCGTTCGGCTTCTCGGATCGTGGCTTCGGCTTGTTTGCGTTCTTGCAGTTCTAGCTGAAGTTGTCGGTAGAGTTTGGATTGCTGAATGGCGATCGACAATTGGCTGGCAATCTGTTCGAGTAATTCTATTTCCCAGGATTTCCATTGACGGGGTGCCGTATTTTGGTAGATAGCTAACAAACCCCAGAGATTTTCTCTCAAAAAAATCGGGAAAACTGCATAACTTTTTGCTTGAAATTGTTCCACTAGCTCGATATGACAGGGTTGAAGCTCAGCGCTGTAAATATTATTAATAACCAAAATTCCATGATTGCGGAATCGACCGCCGTGAGTTTCTTGCAGATAGGTATCTGCACAATTTTTTTGAAGATCGCTTCCTATCAGTTTTACCCAATCCTCACCAACTGACTCCACGACAAAATCACCACTCCAATCAGGATTAAATCGGTAAATGGCAGTGCGATCACTTTGTAATATCTGCCTGATTTCAGTAACAGCAGTATTTAGAACGGCATTCAGATCCAAAGATTGGCGAATTCCTTGAGTAATCCTCCAGAGCAAATTTTCCTTTCTAGATTTCTGCAGCAAGGCTGCTTCCGCCTCTTGTCGAACTTCTTCGAGGTGCTTCGCTATTGTGATATCTTGATGAACGGCCACCAGAACATCGCCATAGTCGGAATGATTGAATACAGAGCAAGTTGCACTACACCAAAATGGAGTCCCATCTTTCTTGACATTATGAACTTCATAGCTAAATTCACCCCTGTGTAAAACGGCAGACCGAATAGCTTGATTTACATCTTCAGCACTTACCGATTCGCTAGGATAGTTCACTATCGAAACGTGCTGACCGTTAAGTTCACCACAGTCATAGCCAAACATCCGCTCAAATTTAGGATTGGCATAGACAATAACTCCATTATCTGCTCTTACTAAACAAATGCCTTCCGCCATATTGCGGGTAATGACAGCCTGAAGCTCAAGCATTTGTTCGGCTTGTTTGAGTTTAGTCAGATCGCGCAGACTGACGATAACGCCTACAATCTTTTCGCCTACATCACGTAAAGGCGTATAGGTAACGCTCAAAAATTGCCTGACTAAATTGGGAGAGTCAAACCAGTTTTCAGACTGAATTGTTTCGCCAGCCAAACATCTGTCTAACCTAGGTTTTATCAAGTGGTCGAATACCTCTGCATCCAGGATATTTCTAACAGAATTTCCGATAACTTCGCTTTCAGATTTGTTGCACCAAGTCAAATAAGCTTGATTGACTATTTGATAAATATAGTTTCTATTCATCAGTACAATCATATCTGTTGTATGGAATATAATTCGTTCATATTGGCGGAATACTTCTTCAGTACGTTTGCGATCGGTGATATCAAATACGCTAGAACGACTCATCATGAAGTTACCTGCTTCATCATAAATTGCTGTAGCGTTTAAGTTGATCCAAATGAGTTGTCCGTTTTTATTCAATATCTGAAGCTCTAAATTTTCTACCCATCCTTGTTTTTTAAATAAGGTAAAGTTTCGATCGTAAATATTTTTACTTTCCCATGTCATTAAATCCCTATATTTTATTTTATGCACAATTTCATCGCGGGTATAGCCTAACCACTTCAGTTCTGTATCATTAATCATAATTATTGTTCCTGCTGCATCTACGGAATGATAGCCACAGGGAGCATTATTATAGAGGTCTTCAACTTGAGTGATATAGTGTTGCAAGCTATGGTTGACTTCAGTGAGTTCTGCTGTCCGTTCTATGACTCGTTGTTCGAGTTCATTATTGAGTTTTTGTAGGGCAATTTCTGCTTGTTGCCGCTCCCTCAGTTCCGTTTGTACTTGCTCAAATAAATCAGCTTGCTGAAGGGCAATTCCCGCTTGAGTTGCTAGCTGTCGCATGAGTTCAATTTCTGATGGTTGCCATTCGCGAGGTGCTGCACAGTGATGGGCAATCAATAATCCCCAAAGTTCTTCTCCCTCAAGGATAGGAACAACCAGGTTAGCTCTCACTTGAAAATTTGCCAGAAATTCCCGGTGACAAGTATCAATTCCGGCAGTATAAATATCTAATTTAGAGGTGAATAAGCCTTGTTTGAAGGGTTCGACATAGCTTTCAGCAAAGCAAGGATCGTGTATCTGAGTGGATAAGATTGCTGTCCATTCTGAACCCACGGACTCTACCACCACCTTTCCGCTCCAGTCTGGAGCAAATTGGAAGATAATTACCCGATCGCACTGCAGAATGTTTCTGAGGTCAGTGACCGTAGTTTTGAGAATGTCTTCTAGTTTGAGGGATGCGGAGAGAGAAAGGGCTGTTTTAGCCAGGATTTGCTGTGGCTGTTGTTGCCATTTCCCATAATCTTCATCAGTATGTTCTATCATTAATTTACTTAATTAATTACATTTTTTAGATTGCTCCAGAAACCGGGTTTTTAGCCTTCGTGCGTAAGTTTTATTTAAGTATTTCCAGGCTTAAGTAAAGGACGAGCGCGCTTGATTCGGCTGAGTACCCGCGTGACTAATTCAGGCCCTAGTACCGGCTTGGTAATAAAATCATCGGCTCCCGCTGCAAAGGCTTGTTGGAGAGATTCTGGATCGCTATGGGCTGTCACCACTAAAATCGGTAAATTTTCCCATTGGATATCCTGTCGGACGACTTGACACAATTCTAAGCCGCTGACGATCGGCATTTGTAGATCCAGCACTACTAAATCGGGCTCAGTATTAATTAACACCTCCCAAAATTTCTGCGGTTCTTTGAGAGTTGTCACCTCAATTCCCCAAGGAGTCAGTAACGCTGATAAGTTAACCAGCATCACAGGGTCATCATCTACGATTAAGACTTTGGCTTCTGAAGTTTTGGGACTGGGTAGAACACGGGCAATCGCTCGAAAAATTTGCTCGGTGGTTGCAGGTTTGTGGAGAAATTGCTTAGCACCTAAGCGCGATACAGCCAAGCGATCGGCAAGACTATCTCGTCCGGTAAAAACGATTATAGGCAGGTCAGGCGATCGCGCGGTCAGTTCTCGCAGTAGCGTCAATCCATCTTCCTCTATCTCTGCAAAACTTAAATCTAATAACATCACATCGGGCATTGACAAAGCAAGACGCGATCGGGCATTAGTAATATTCGGCGCAATTTTCATCCGCAATCCCCAAGCTTCGGATTCTACTTTCAATTGCTCCGTTAATGCAGCATCATCATCAACTACCAAAACCCGATAGTTAAAAATTGAAATAGTAGAAACTGGTGCAGCCGTTGATGTAATCGGTGTTGTGGCTAATTCCTGCTGTAATCCTGTCACCAATTCCGAGAAGCGGGTAATTTCCTCAGCAGTCAAAGAGCGATCGTTTATTAGCAAATGCTCAGCCGAGCGTGCCAATTTCGAGCCTTCTGGATAACCAAAAGATCCGAGAGACCCGGCCAATTTATGAGCTTCATGTTTTGCCACTTGCTGTAATTCTGTTTCTAAATGTCCTGCAAATAGAGCAGTTTTTGCCCGTTCCAATACAGCAATTTGTTGGTTTAATCCTCCCCGAAACCGCTCTAAAATTTTGTCGGTCTCAGACTTATCTATCCCGCGATATTGATGTTTTTGGGTGCGTTCAATCCCGGGATTATTTGAACTAGACGACGCAGATTGGGGGTACGGTTTCAGTCGATAGCCCATGCCATAAACTGTTTCAATGATTTCTTCAGTTAAGCCACCTGCCTTCAATTTCTTTCTGACATCCTTAATATGAGTGATAATGGCGCGATCGGTTGGTGCGTCATCAAATCCCCACAGACGATCCAAAATGGTACTGCGACTAAAGATGCGATCGGGATTTCGCAGCAATAATTCCAGCAGGTTATATTCTGTCGCTGTCAGTGAAATTATTTGTTTGCAAAATGTCACTCTACCAGAATCCAAATCTAAACAAAGACCTCCCCAAATCAATGTATTAGCCGCTGAATTCTGAGTAGAACCTCCTGGGGAAAGTGCTTTACTGCGTCGCAATAAAGTTCGGATTCTTGCCAGTAATACTTCCGTAGCAAAAGGCTTGCTGATGTAATCATCGGCACCCGCATCAAAAATAGCCACCACCTCCGCATCTGAATCCTTTGCAGTCATTAACAGGATCGGTTTGCAGTAGCCTTGCGATCGCAATTGCCGACACAGACTAATTCCATCTAGTTTGGCAACCTGCACGTCTAACAAAATCAGGTCATACTCAATTGCTGCTGCCAAATCTAAACCCACTTGTCCATCATTTGCCCGATCGAACCCGTAATGATTTGCTTCCAACACCTTTGCCAGTGTTGCAGTCAGCCATCCATCGTCCTCTACTAGCAGAATTTTTATCGGAGACTTACTCATTTGGGGTGTGCGGTGCAATTTCCATGCGATCGGCGCGCTTTGATGTCAGGTTCAAGCGTGGCTTTTAACTAAATCACTGCTACTCATTACTACTGCTTTTATCTTACCCTTTTTGCAGTCCCATCACCTAAAAATTGCTGTCACTTCCGCAGTTTAGATAAAACGAATCGCCCTTTTATCCATATCCGTTCATCGTGGCACGGGCGTCTCGCCCGTGCTTCCGAATCGGGTCAAAAAGAGCGATCGCCCTCCCAAACAAACTATCCCTCATCCTCCGACTTTACAGGAGGACGCCCAGAAATCACAATAAATCCCACAGACTCAAGAGTCATGTGCGGGCGGCGAATACCAGCTAAAACCGCTTCACTCAACAAACTTTCCGTGCTGATTTCCTCAGCCAAAACCGATGCTAAAACTTGTTCCGATGTAGAAAGTCGATGCAAGCGCAACTGCAATTGATTCACCCGGTTTTCGAGTTGGATAGCAGCAGTGACAGCGAAACTATTGCACATTTCCACAAAAGCCGATCGCCCGCGCAGCAATTCCTCCGATACCACCCGTCCCTTTTGGCAAAAATCATCCCATTCTAGCGGATCGACAAAACTGTCAAGCAGCGACGTGCGATTTTTCGACAAATTGTAATCCCGGTTCGGCCCGCCTTTCCCCTTATAAGCCCGCTGCAAAATCGCTAGAGTTTCCGCATCTTCCACCAGTGACATTTCTTCGCTGCGAGCATCTACAAACACAGTTTCAAAAGTTGGGATAAACAGAGAATCAGCGCGGCGCTGCAAAGCTTTCAAGTTGTAATTTTCGATGTTTTGTGCTTGCAAAACTTGCTCGGCCGGCTGCACGTCAGTCTGGATGGAATAATTAAACTGGAAGCCGAACCACTCCTTCCCGGGTTCCGCATCCCAACTTTCATCATGCCGCCACATGGCAAAAGCTTGACCGCGATCGTCCCAGCGAATATAAGAGCCAAGTGCATCGATCAATCCCTCACCAATGCGGTAAAGAGCGACATCTGTATTCTGATGAGCAATCCGGCGATTGTAACTGCCATATTGCTGGCAATAAGGAATCAATCTGGTTGTCAAATCGTTTGAGGGAATCAACGTTTTTTGAGTAGGTTGATAGCGCAGCAACCCCGATATACTGGGATGTTCGATTTGTTTGAAGTGAAGGGCTTGGCACAGCCAACCTTCAGTAGCCCGCTGCATTTCTTTATGCTTAGCATCGCAGTTGTCGAGAGATTCAAAATACTGAGATGCACTGTCATCAAGAGTATCAATTTCATCGAGAACGTACTGTTCGTCGATTTTAATTTTCTCTTGTTCGATTTCAGTTTGAATCGCTTCAATTTCGCTGGATAAGCCCTTGCCTCCCTCAGCAAACAACTTTTCTTCAAGTTTGAGAAGTTTTTCCTCAGCATAAAACTGAAGGCTGGCAATAGATTTGTTGAAGATATCAAACCCATCTTTTAAAACTTGAAACCAAGCTTCGTGGGGACTCTCCGGCAAATCCGCGCCTGCAAACAAACAAAATTGCACTCCCATTTTGCTGCCAATGCGATCGACTCTGCCGAGTCTTTGTTCTAACTGATGGGGAAACCACGGCAAATCGAAGTGAATTAACCAATCTGTCAATTGCAGATTTACCCCTACTTCCGCCGATCGATCGCACACTAAGATAAAACAATGAGGCTGTGTCTTAAATCGCTTGACATTCGCCTCAACATCATCAGCCGATTTGCTCGTGTCATGGCTGGCGATCGCATTTTTACCAAAGATTTTCGCTAAATTTTCCGCAATCTCTTTACAAGTTGCCGTAAAACTGGTAAAAATCACAATTTTCGGGAAACGCTCGCCCGGAATCGGCCGTTTAATTTGCTGTTGAATTCTCGACAGCAAATCGCGAGGATTGCTGTGATACTCGCGCGGAACCTTCAAAGCAACTGCCAGAAATCGGAGAATGGCGATTCGCAACAAACTCAGTCGGTCGAGTCCTTCCTGGGGCTTTTCCAGGGTGTTGAGCAAGGTTTCCAGCATTTCCTTTTCTTCGGGAAACAGCGCCGTTTTGGTCAAAATTGCCGTGTCATTTTGTCCGAAGTCGCGATCGAGTTCTGGAGTCGATTTTTTCTGCAAGCGAGCTTTGACAACCCGTTCTAAAACACTCAGCCAAGTACCGGAAGCGCGGAAAAACAGCAGAAAAATTCTCTGATATTCGCTCGACTTGGGAGCGACTGTGCGCCATTTATCGAGTACGGTTTGAATTTCCGCCCACTGTTCGTCATTCAGGTCGTACTCGGTCTTGGGGACAGCATCTCGATCGAAAATCACATCTTCGACCGCATCCCGGCGGTTGCGAAGGAGGCGGCGGTGCAGGCGGTAGGTATCGCTAACATGAGTGCGAATCGTTCGGACAAGGCGAGCCTGTTCTGCGGTTTTTTTAGTTTTCAAACAACTTTCTAACTCTGTTGCTAATCCGATTAAATAATCATCTTTGGCAAAAATAGTGCGGAGTTGAGCGAGTGTTGTTTGCAAAACAGCAGGCTGGGAATTTTCTCGAAAATCTAGCAAGGCGCGACCGATTTCTTGACGGTTTTTCACCTGTTCTTTGAAGCTTTCCAGGTCATCAAGACGGTAAGTTGTCGGGTCTAGCAAGTGCAGCATTGTTAGAAAATCTTGCTCGCGGCCGAGAACTGGCGTTGCAGATAATAACAATACATTTTTACTTTTTTGAGCTAGTTTCTGACAAAGTTCAAAGGACTGCTGCTGAGCGCGATCGCTCGAATGTGCCATTGCCGCCACATCATGCGCTTCATCAACAATCAGAAAATCCAGGTTGGCGTTGCGGCTAATTTGATTGATGTCGCTAACAGCAACAAGCTGCACTCGGTCAGCAAAATGAGACAAATAGAATTTATTTTCCAACTCCTGCAGCCACTGTTCGAGCAGGTATTTCGGAACCAGTACCACAGCGCGTCCGGTGGGTTCATCTAGCAGAAATTGGCGGAGAATTGTCCCGGCTTCTACTGTTTTTCCCAGTCCCGGTTCGTCTGCCAATAAATAGCGCACGATTGGGTCTTCTAGGACGCGCCGGACGACTTCAACTTGGTGCGGATAGAGGTCTATGTTAGCAGAAATTAAACCGGTCATGCCGCGGCTGACTGCCCGCTGTTCGATCGCAGATTGAACGAATGCCAATCGGCGATCGTGAAAATACGGTGTTTCTTGGCCTTTGACTGCTAAAATGTCGATCGGATCGGCGATCGGGATATTGCAGCGAACGTACAGTTCGGTTTCAACAGCTTGCAAACTTTGGCTGTCGGGCAGGTCAATTTCGTACTCTAATTTATCTTCATCCCAGTCATAAACTCGCCCGATAATCCATCTTTCCTGAGTTGTACTCCAGAGGTAGCAGCGGGTTTGGCGCTGAAGTCTGGCTTCTTGCAGCAAACCCAAGGGTACAGTTTTGCGGATGCGGTTTTTAACTGAGCAAAAATATTCAACTACGGCATCGGTACGCGATACCTCGACAACTTTTCCGACTCCCAAATCGTTTCGGGGCGATCGCACTAACGAACCAACATCAATCATAATTTCAGCCTGACAACACTTACTAGAATACAGTAACGCCTGAGCGACTAGGATAACATTGCATCTGAGACTTGTTACATAAATATTTGATTGATACGTCAACCGCAGATTTCAGGCAGATTAACACAGATAAACGCAGATAATTTTAAGAACTGAGAGCGAATGAGAGCAATCTTGTCTCTTGATTGCGTATAATTACAATCGCCCAAAAACAACGCCTGCATTCCCAGATTCCCATTTCGCGTATTTCTGCATAACACTAGCGTACATTTCTGAGTCTGTAAACCCTGTTAACCAAGCTTGTAGCTGCGGCCAAGGCTGTTGGTTGAACCAACCTTTATCTGTATGAGCAAATTGACGGACAAAAGGTGCGATCGCCATATCAGCCAATGCTACATTGTTACCAAATAAATATTTAGTGGCGCTTAACTGTGAGTTGAGTTTTTCCAGAAATAAAGCACCTTCATCACGATGTACTCGGGCATCAACACCGGGATAGCGATCGGGGTACTTATAACGGTCAAGATGATATTTAAATCTATCATCAAATAGAGCGATTAGTTCCAGCATTTCTGCAAGAGAACCTTGCTGCGGCATCAACCATTTTTCAGGATCGTGCTGTCTCAATGCCCACAGCATGATATCGATACTTTGATCGAGTACCCGCCCGTCAACATCAATCAATATTGGTACTGTACCTTTGGCAGATACTTCCAACATCTCTGGTGGTTTGTCTCGCAAAACAATTTCCCGCAACTCACACACCCGATTGCTAACCATCAGGGCCAAGCGCGCCCGCATAGCATAGGGACAGCGGCGAAAGGAATACAAAATCGGGTATGTTGCTGACATATAGGAGAAGTCATTAGTCATTAGTCATTAGTCATTAGTCATTAGTCATCAGTCATCAGTCATCAGTCATTAGTCATTAGTCATTAGTCATCAGTCATCAGTCATTAGTCATTAGTCATCAGTCATTAGTCATCAGTCATTAGTCATCAGTCATCAGTCATTAGTCATCAGGAAGAAGGAAGGCTTTAGAGTCAGAAACCGGGTTTATTCCCAAATTTCTCGCCGCCGAACCAGATTTTTCAGAGAAACCCGGTTTCTTTGAAAAACGCGCTCATACTAATTGAGTCAAAAACCGTTTTTCTGACGCAATTTCACGTCGCCAAACCAAATTTTTCAGAGAAATCCGGTTTCTTTTGAGAAACGCGATCGTACTAATTAATCGATCGCACCCTCTACTTTTTCCTTCGCATCGTAGCGCGCGCCTATATGTACTTGATTGCGACGCTTAGCAAGCTCAATCTGACGTTGACGTTCAGATAAAGCTTGTTTTTTGGTTTCTGTTTTGGAGTCATGACAATGAGGGCAACTCACACCAAGTACAAATAATTCAGAAGCCTTATCTTCCTGACTAATCGGGTGACGACAACCGCGACAAAGTTCATAGTTTCCCGGCTTTAACCCCTGACCGACAGAAACCCGTTCATCAAAGACAAAACATTCACCTTCCCAGCGACTTTCTGCTTCCGGCACCGTTTCCAAATATTTTAAAATTCCGCCTTCGAGATGATAGACTTCCTCAAAACCTTGAGTACGCAAAAAAGCAGTCGATTTCTCGCAGCGAATACCACCCGTGCAAAACATTGCCACCTTGGGTTTATTGCGTAAAGCAGTTTCCCGCAGCACCCATTCCGGTAACTCAGAAAAGCTTTTTGTTTTGGGATTAATAGCGCCTTCAAAAGTACCCATAGATACCTCAAAATCGTTACGCACATCAACCACGACAACATCGGGATCGTCAAGCAGCTTATTCCACTCATCAGGCTTGACATATTTGCCAGCCATCAGGCGGGGATTAATGTCCGGTACTCCCATCGTGACGATTTCGCGCTTCAAGCGTATTTTCAGGCGGTAAAAAGGTGCTTTTTCCGAGAAAGATTCCTTGTGTACCATATCCGCAAAACGCGGGTCACTACGCAAGAATGCCAGCACTGCGTGCACGCCCTCGGACGCGCCGGCAATCGTGCCATTAATGCCTTCAGAAGCCAGCAAGATAGTGCCTTTGACGTTGTTTTTGTTGCAACAATCGACTAGCGGTGCTTTCAGGTCAGCAAAATCAGGTAGTTCAACGAACTTATATAAAGCAGCAGTTAAGAAATCAGCCATAGATTGAATTTATAGCACTAATTAATTTTCATAATTCTATGAAAATTCAGTCACAGCGGACGGTGGGACTCGAACCTACGACGTTCAGCATGGAAGCAGTAAGTACGACTCAGGGAACCTGATACTGGCAAAGGGTTACATCCTCTGCACAGATTTTTGTCTCCAATTTTGTCTCCAATTTGCCAAAATTGTCCTGTCCCTTTTGAGATTTTACCATGACCCATCCCTTAGTAGGGCTAAAAAAAGAGCCGTAGTTGTCCAGACTCGCAGTGGTAGGTTGCGCTTGCCGTTGCCCCGCCAGATTTACGGGGGCGATGGTAAATACCTGTACCTGAACCTGTCTGACAGCCCTAAAAACTGGGAACTGGCACAAGCCAAAGCCCAACTGATTGAATCTGATATCAAGTTCGATCGTTTTGACCCTACACTCAACAAATACAAACCGCAAACTCACTTGACTGTTATTGAGACTGTCAAGCTCAAACCCTAACAGATTTTGACTCAGTTGTTTCAGAGTTATTTAGAATTCAAAAAAACCTGCTGTCGAACCCAGGGTAATAGCATCTCAATCACGCTGGACAAAAGGACTCAGAAAAATCTAATATATAGCAATCCTTGCAGGAGTCGTAAAATTTTTACCCCACCCCAACCCTCCCCTTATCAAAGTCCGGGAGTAAGAAATTCACAAATGATGCGAGGATTCCTATATTGTCAGCCAAACAAGAACAAATGTTTCGCGACTGGCATCGGAAACACTTTCTGAAGGTTGTAGCAACCAGAACTTTTTTTAAGAGAATATCTATAAAGTTTGCTTGATAAACACCTTTTTAATTAAAGTTTTGATAAAAATGGGGAATATTATTAACTAATATTAAGGACGAGCCAGCGCGAGGTAGATGACACAACACAAAAACAATTCAATAGCAAGTGTAATTACACTGAAATATTAAGATCGAGATTTTTGATACATATCTGCGATCGGCGGGTCGATCGCGCGGTCAGAAACCGGTTTTTTTGCCCAAAAGACACGGTTCCTGACCGCAGAAACAGGAAAAAACCCGGTTTCTTTGCTTTTGATGCGTCCAGGACTGTATGCTGTTAGCGATCGCCAAAATTTTTCGTAACACCCACCCCTTGTATTTTGAAAGAAGTAGATTGCGATTGACCGTTGGGTGGGGGCGGGTTTATTATATTGTCTGCGATCGGCAATTAATTATTGTTGATGAACCCGCCCCTACAAGTTATTCGTGGCAATCTTTACGCGCGATTCCCGTAGGGAATCGCTTCGCTTCACGTACTTACTTCAAACTCGCATCTATCCCCGCTAAAATCCCCTCAGCTTGCCCGCACAAAGCAGCGTGACAGCAACCGTTACTCGCCAACAATCCCCCCCACTGACTCACATCTCCCCGGTTATATTGCAAAGCAGAACCGTCAAAACGAGTAAATCGACCGCCCGCTTCCGTCAAAATTAATTCCGGCGCCGCCAAATCCCAATCTTTCGGCGCCGACTTGCCCGAAAGCGCAATATAAACATCAGCCTTTTGTTCCACAATTGTCGCAATTTTACAGCCAATACTGCCGACAGCTAGTTGATTTTGACAAGGCAGTTTGTGCAATAATTGATTAAAGCGATCGTCCCGGTGACTGCGGCTAGTTACTATAGGTAAATCTGCCACTATATTTCGCGCCGAAACTTGCAATTTTACCGCAGAACCGTCCCGATTTTCCATAAAAGCACCCGCATCGCGGATTGCGTAATAAATCTTTTGCTGTTCGGGCCAAGCCACAACGGCCAATACCGGTCTTCCCTCGAAGGCTAAAGCAATGTGAACGGCAAATTCACCTGTCCTGTCAATAAAATCTCGCGTTCCGTCCAAAGGGTCAATAATCCAAACCCAACTTTGAGGTAAGGGAACTTGACCGTTGGTTTTCAAATAAGATTTGTAAGTTTCTTCGCTGAGATAGCCAAATTCTGCATTCCCTAAAGCCGACTGCAATTCGTCGAGAATGTAAGAATTGACAGCGACATCGGCGGCGGTGACGGGGCCGTCTTTTTTCTCTTGGATGTCGAGGTTAGGAGTGTTGGAGTCCTGCCGATAATAGGATTGTAGGATATCTGATGCACTCCAGGCGATCGATCGCGAAATTTCGCTGATTTCTTCGAGAGTTTTCATGAATTTCTTTTTTTTGAACCCCAGATGAACGCAGATGAACGCGGATTTGAGTAGGGGCGGTACCCCGTGTCCGCCCCTTGGGACTATACATTAGCAATTACCAATTAATATGAGGATATTTCCATTCGTAATAATTGGGAAACACAAAGTTAGTAAACGAAACCGAAATACTCACATCCAGCGATTTTACGTGATGCCACCAACCGACAGGAATAAAGATAGCTTCTCCCGGTTCCAAAATTACTTCAATAATTTTCGCATCTCTGTAAAGCGGGTATTTGTCATAATCGGGATTTTCGCCGTCAACTTTGCTGAAAACACCGACATGATTGTAAAGTAGAGGTGTTTGCTGCGGAGAAATCAATTTAATTAGTTTGCGACCAGACACTTGAGCTAAAATTAAATTAACTGGGTCGTGGTGGAGTGGCGTAATCGTGCCTTTCGGGCCGAACCAAAAGAAAACTCTGCCTTTTGTATCCGTTGGATTTAAGTATTCTGGGAATATTTCAATGTCGTTAAATAGGGGTTTAAATTCCTCTCTTTCCAGAGTTTTGTTGTTGGCAACCATGTAGTAGTCGTTGCTAGGCCCGCCCTTGACCACCATCTCGACATATTTGCGGAACAAAACAATTTTTTTGTGATTTTCTATCTTAATTTCGTAGTTAGGGTCGGAATTGCGGTTGGCTTGAATTTGTACCTCTGCATCGCCGTATTTTTGCTGCAAATACTCCGGCGTCCACAACTGCAACGCTTTCCAGTTGTGCATGATATTGGTAATAATTACTGGAGTATTTTTGGAGTAGTAATTTTCTAGAAAATACTCTCGGGAAAGACTGCTTTTGCGTTCGATTGTGCCAAACTTGGAAGACAGGGCGGCCAATTGATTGTTAATCCTGAGATGCGATTCTAATTTCTGCAATAACTGCACGTAATGGCTGCCTGCTTGAAAGTAAGGATGAGATGATATTTCTCTAACTTCTGCGGTGGCTGTTTCTGCATCTATGCCGGTATTTATTAGCGCTTGAATGATTTCTTCGTCAGGTTGATTTAATAATTTGTTGGCCGCCACCCACTGTTTCATATTGTCGGGGACTTCTGGTTTGCTTGGCGCTGCGAGTAGATTGGGCAAGTTTTGCGTCAGCCATTCTAGATTAACCTGTTGTTGCTCGCTTAGGGTAATCCGCAAAGGGGGAAGGGTGATACTTAGAGGTTGGGTGTCAGGCATGATTCGGCTATGTTGTTTTGGGAGTGTTTTGTGTGACTTTAACTTGTCTTACTAATATAGCAATTTTGTTAACGAACCGCGAAGGCGCAAAGGGCGCGAAGGAAGAGAAGAGGGAAGTTCACAAATTTTGTCGAGGTTGCTGTCAGGATTTTAACTCAACAGGTGTTGCCAGTTCAAGTTTTCTAGCTTTGAGCGTTTTTAACCGGATAGTTTGGTTAATTTTCTTTTAAAATTAACCCTTATTCATCCAGGCGCGGGTTCCGAAGCTTTTGCAGGAATCGGAAGCGATTTTAGCCGCTGCGGTGAGAGTATCGGTAAAGTTATGTTGCAAAATGTAGTGACAGAAAGCGCCGTGAAAAATATCGCCAGCGCCTAAAGTGTCTGCGGCTTGAATTTGAGGTGTTTCTATATGACCGCAAGTGCCATTGCTGAGGTATAAAATTGATTTTTCGCCGCGAGTGATGCCAATATGGGAAATTCCGGCTGCTGACAGGTAAGCAAAGACTTGTTCTGAATTTTTGCACTCTGGTGGATAAAAATTTTCGGAACATACCGCCCATTCAACGAAAGGCAATATTTCTTCTAATCCGGGTTTCCAACTGCCGCCGTCGAGGACAATGGGAATGTTTTTTGAGTTGGCAAGTCGAGCAATTTCTTGGCTGGCTGCGATTTGATGTCCGTCAACCAGTACAATATTAACGGATGTTAGAATATCCCGGTTAATTGTTTGACTGTCAACTTGCGATTTTGTAGCATTGATGGAAATTACCGATCGATCGCCCGTTGTTTCAGTTACAATAATCGAGGAAACTGGCGGCGAGTGCGATCGCCCCGGTTCCAAATCGATTATCCTGACATTATACTCCGCTAAGTCTGCACGAATTAATTGGGTGATCGCGTGAGTCCCCAAAACCCCAGCCCATACCGCCGCATTCCCCAAATAGCTAAAAGTGACCGCAGCATTCGCCGCCGGCCCGCCCGCAGCAATGGTACAATCAGAAGCAACAACTTTCTGATTTTCACCCGGAGGCTTCTCGGTCAAATAAACTAAATCTAAAGTCGCCAATCCCAAAAACAATCCCGTTTTCATATCTGCGTTAATCCGCGTTAATCCGCCTTCATCTGCGGTTAAAAATCCCAATCTAAAAATGCAAGCAAACCCCACCACAGGAAGACTTTACATCGTCGGAACCCCGATCGGCAACCTCGAAGACATGACCTTTCGCGCCATCCGAATCTTGCAAGCAGCAGACTTCATCGCCGCCGAAGATACCCGCCATACAGGCAAACTTTTGCAGCATTTCCAAATCAAAACGCCCCAAATCAGCTATCACGAACACAACCAACACCAACGACTTCCCGAACTCCTCGACAAACTGCATTTAGGCAAAGATATCGCCCTCGTCACCGATGCCGGAATGCCGGGAATTTCTGACCCTGGATACGAGTTAGTCAAAGCCTGCGCCGATGCTAATATTAACATTATTCCGATTCCCGGCCCGACTGCCTGCATTGTTGGCATAACTGCATCAGGATTACCCACAGAGAAATTTGTATTTGAAGGTTTCTTGCCCGTGAAAGGTCAAGAACGACAACAAAGTTTAGAAGCTTTGCAAATAGAATCCCGCACTATAATATTATACGAATCTCCCCACCGATTGCGGCAAACTTTACAAGATTTAGCAAATACTTTGGGAAGCGACAGACAGATTGTACTGGCGAGAGAGTTAACTAAAATGCACGAAGAGTTTTGGCGTGGTAGGATAGAAAGTGCGATCGAACTTTACACCAATCGCGAACCCCAGGGAGAATTCACCCTCGTAATTGCCGGCATCCAAACAGCCGCCCCAATATTTTCCGAAGACGCCATCAAAGCAGAATTGCAAACATTAATTGCAGAAGGCATAAGTCGTTCCCAAGCCAGCCGCCAGCTAGCGCAACAAACATCCCTCCCCCGCCGCCAAATCTACCAACTCGCCCTCACAATTGGCGACAACGAATCGCTAGAACAACCCTTAGATGACTTGTGAATATCTCTCTTCTTCTCTGCGCCCTCTGTGACCTCTGCAGTTCATAAAAAAATCTTGTTCGCACAACAAATAACATTGCTATACAATAATACCAAAAAAGTTTTATGGTACGCGGAAACTACGATCGACAAAAACCATATTTACGCAACCCCCACATCAACAAACCAATCGCCGAAATTTATGCAGACTTAGACGCCTTTACCTGGGAGATATTTGAAGACCAACCCCACCGCTTCGATACCGTCAGTTTCTACGTCTTGCTTCCCCCGCTGTTTTACGAAGGGCGTTTCATCAAAGGAATTTACTTCAGCGAAGCAGTCGAACTCATCAACAAACTATTTCCCCAACTTTCCTCAGTATTTTTATCCTTTGCCTATTCGCCCGGAATCTCCTACTCCTGGGCACCTGTAGCCGACGCCTACTCCAGTTTATACAAAAACCCGCAGCGGGATAAGTGGTTTCGCGAAACTTATGTCGATCGCGCTCACAAACCAATCATACCACTGCAAGACACCGACTTCATCAACGAATACTTAATTTCCCCGCGCAACGTCCCCGCCAAAGACATAGACTTGCTAGCCGTCGCCAGAATTTCCGAAGAAAAAAATTTGCCAATCATAGCCAAAGCCTTAAAAGTTTACCGCCAAAAATATCCCCAAAAACCAATTAAATTAACAGTAGTCACCGGCCACGAATTTGATGCTAGCAACCTGAAAACTCTCGACCAGTACGCCTTACAAGAATGGCAACAAGTCGAGGAAATTTTAACCAATCCCTCCGACTACATAAACTTAGTGCCTAGAGTTGACTACTACAGCGAAATCCCCACATATTATTCCCGGGCCCAAGCATTTGTCCTCGGTTCCCTCCTCGAAGGAAAAAACCGGGGCATTACCGAAGCCATGAGTTGCAACGTACCAGTAATTTGTTTTGAAGAATTCAACCAGTACGCCAGAGGCAACTCGCCAGTTTTCCCGGAAGGTGCGGGTCTTTACGCCAAATTTGACCCGGAATCTCTCGCAGATACTATATATACAGTATTGGAAAATCAAACAGAATTCAAACCGCGATATCAGTATTTAAAACATTGCGGGCGCAAGAACTTTTTCAATACTTGTATAGACAGTTTTCCTTACTATCAGCACAATATCCCCGACTACAAACCCGGAGATGCGATTAACAATTTGTGGCTGGATTTAGCAGTTCAGCAAAATTATCAAGTTAGCTTAAACAGCTTTTTGTACGGAGGTTCTCCCTTGTCTCATATTCGCGGGACAAATGCGATTCAGCAGAACCTCGGCGAGTTAACAAAATTTATAGCTGAGTAAGATACCCACAGTAGGGACACGGCATTGCCGTGTCCCTGCGGGGATATGCCGCACCAAAGCCGATCGCAATTGTCTAAAACCGCATAAATTAGTAATTTACGATACAGTAAAAACAGCAATTATGGTATTATAAAATATAGTGATTTTCAAAATTCGGGCAGACCAAAAACAAAAGTTATTTAACTGTTATGAATTCTTGAAATAAGATGTCATTCAGCAGGAGAAACAGAGAATGCACGACTTGAAAGTTGTCATCATCGGTGCGGGAATTGGCGGCTTAACTGCGGGCATAGCCCTCGAACAAGCGGGTTATCAAGTTGAAATTTACGATCGCGTTAAAGAACTGCGCCCCGCAGGAGCCGGAATATCTTTGTGGTCGAACGGGGTCAAAGTTCTCAACCGACTCGGTTTAGGCGAAAAGATGGCAAAAATTGGCGGGCAAATGGAGCGCATGGAATACCGCACCAAAACCGGCGAACTTCTGAATGACATCGATTTAATGCCGCTAATTCAACAAGTCGGTCAGCGCCCCTATCCCGTTGCCCGCCGAGATTTGCAAAATATGTTGCTAGCAGGATTTAAGGGAGAAGTCAAGCTCGATCGCAAGTGTATTTCTGTAGAAGAAGACGAAAGCGGAGTAACAGCAATCTTTGAAAATGGAGACAAAGCGCGGGGCGATTTGTTAGTGGCGGCTGACGGCGTGCGATCGATTTTGCGTACATATATATTGGGCCGCGAAGTAGAGCCGAAATACGGCGGCTATATCAACTGGAACGGGTTAGTTCCGGCAGATGAAGAACTCGCGCCGAAAAACACTTGGGCGATATATGTCGGCGATCACAAACGCGCGTCAATGATGCCGGTAGCGGGCGATCGATTTTACTTTTTCTTTGATGTTCCCTTGTCCAAAGGCACTGCCGCCAATCCCGACAATTACAAAGCCGAACTTAAAGAACATTTTAAAGGTTGGGCCGAGCCCGTGCAATTGTTAATAGACAGGTTCGATCCCGCAGCAGTGGCGCGGCCGGAAATTCACGACGTAGGGCCGATCGACCGCTTCGTTCGCGGTAAAGTTGCTTTGCTGGGAGATTCCGCCCACGCCACCTGCCCGGATCTCGGACAAGGCGGCTGTCAGGCGATGGAAGATGCGCTGGTACTGAGCAACTACCTTTTGAGTACGAATTTGGGCGTAGAATACGCGCTAAAACGTTACGAAACCGAGCGCAAACAGCGGGCAAATGCAGTGGTAGAAAAAGCCCGACAGCGCGCGGAACAAATACACGGCAAAGATCCGCAGGTAACAGAAAAGTGGTACGCACAATTGGCTGATGAAAAGCCAACTGATGTCACCGATGCGATCGCCAAAATCATCGCGGCCGGCCCGTTACACTAATAGAAATAGATAATTGCCAGGACACAGCAGTGCTGTGTCCCTGATACCGGGTTCATTTAAATTGCAGCGCGCAAAATATATCTAAAACTAACATTTAACCTTGCAAAAATGTCAGGAAAACTTACCACTCACGTTCTCGATACAGCCCGCGGCTGTCCGGCCGCAAATATGTCGATCGCCCTGCATTCAATTGACCCAAACTCAGGCGAAAAAACCCTGCTGAAAACAGTAACAACTAATGCTGACGGTCGCACCGCAATTCCGTTACTATCAGAAACCGAACTCAAACCGGGAGTTTACGAATTAGTCTTTTCCGTTGGCGAATACTTCGCGCAGTGCGCCGAAAATTTGCCAGAACCGCCGTTTTTAAACAGCGTTCCAATTCAGTTCGGCATTGCTGATACCACCGCACACTATCACGTACCCCTGCTAGTTTCGCCGTGGTCGTACAGCACCTATCGCGGTAGCTGAAGTCAGTTGTCAGTTGTTCGTTGTTAGTTGTCAGAAGGGTTTATTTATCCTTAATTGTTGTGAGTAATTATGTTAGATACGAATCAGCAGTCAGCAGTCAGCAGTCATCTGTCAGTAGTTAGATAGTTTTTTCATAAACAATGCAATATTCTTTAGTTGAACTCAACCAAATCAGCCAGGAAGAATTTACAGAAGCCCTGGGCGCGATTTTTGAACACACACCCGCGATCGCCCGCCGCACTTGGGACGATCGCCCTTTTGCCTCCACAGCCGATTTGCACGCCAAAATGGTAACAGTTGTCAGCGCCATGAGTGATGCCGAAAAATTAGCTTTGATTCAAGCGCATCCTGACTTAGGAAGCAAAGCAAAAATGGCGGAAGCATCAGTTAGCGAACAAACAGGTGTAGGTTTAGATCGGCTATCTGTTGAGGAGTTCGATCGCTTTCAATTCCTGAATCGATCGTACCGCGAAAAGTTTGGTTTTCCCTTCATTGTTGCGGTGAAAAAACACACTAAAACCAGCATTCTCGAAGCATTTAAACAGCGCCTCCATAATTCCCCTGAAACTGAAATGCAGCAGGCTTTAGCTGAAATTTGCGAGATTGCCCGCTTTCGCCTTGAGTCGGCAATCCCAAATTAATCGGGCAGGCAGGATGCCCACCCCGCAAGAAAATTCAATCTTCGCTTCAGTTGCCCGAAAGCCTGTTGCTGACACAGGATGCCCACCCCGCAAGAAAATTCAATCTTCGCTTCAGTTGCCCGAAAGCCTGTTGCTGATGCCTAAGTCAATATCACCCGATCGGGTGATACTTCCCGCCCAAAAAGTTCTATAATGGTATCATAAGGCACAGAAAAAGATTCGGACATACCAAATCAAGCTGGTATGGTGACAGGTTTCCTATGTGCCTCCCAGAAACCACTCTCTTGGAGGCAAATATATGACATTCTTCAATCGCCCGCTCACAAAAAAATCCCCCGCCCCAGTACCTGTAGAAGAAATTAAACAGGCTCAGCACGAAGAACCTTTAGGCCACCTGCACGGCATTTTCCGTCACTGGATGTGGCTTAGCCCATCCAATCACCGCGCCCAGTAAATCAGGTATTTCTCCGCCGCCGCAAACAAGCCATAAAGCACGGTTCCCATCACAGCCAAAACCATCAATCCTGCAAAACCTAAAGGCACGTCAAAGTTAGAACTCGCGGTGACAATTAAGTAGCCGAGGCCTTTGTTGGATGCTACTGTTTCCGAAATTACAGCGCCGACAAAGGCGAGGGAAATTGCTACTTTTAGGGATGCAAAAACGTAGGGTAAGGTGTGGGGGAACCCGACTTTTTGGAAAATTTCGATTTGCGATGCACCAAGCGATCGCATTACATCTTTCATCTCTGGTTCAACTGTATCTAATCCTAAAGCTACGTTAACTGCGATCGGGAAAAATGCCAGCAAAAAAGCAGTCAGAATTGCCGGCACCGTACCGATGCCAAACCACAGCGCAAACAGCGGCACTAACGCTACCTTCGGTACAGTATTGAACCCAACTAATAGCGGGTACAGAACTACATAGGCAATCCGCGAATATCCGATTAGAAAACCCAGCACTATGCCCGCTACAATGGCGAGGATGAAACCCGCGAGAGTTGTAAACAGAGTTTGTCCGGTGTTTTCGATCAATGCCTTACTTTGAGTGAAAGTTGCGGCGATAATCGCAGAAGGTGCGGGCAGGTTGTACGGGGGAATTTTGAACAGCAATACTAGAAGTTCCCACAGTACGAATAGCAGGATTGTCGCAGCAATTGGCATCACAACGGTTGCTGTTTTTGAGCGCGCAAATTTATCTAAATTATCCATTGCTTTCTCGTTTTTTAATTGCGGTGAATGTGTCGGCGCAGTTCTGCTACGATGTGGTTGAAGTCATCCGAGACCATCATCTCTAGATTGGTGGGACGCGGCAGGTTGACTTTTACTTTGTAGACGATCGAACTCGGACGCGGGCCCATTACATAAACTGTATCCGACAAGAAAACTGCCTCCCGCAAATCGTGAGTGATCAGGATGCAAACGCACTTCACCCGCATCCACAAATCTTGCAGCATCACCCACATTTCCTCGCGGGTGAAAGCATCTAACGCCCCAAAAGGTTCGTCCAGCAGCAGTATTTCCGGTTGGTGAATTAACCCCCGACACAGAGAAGCCCTCTGCCGCATTCCTCCCGACAATTGCCAGGGAAACTGTTTCTGAAAGTCTTGCAATCCGACTGTAGCTAACAATTCTTGGGCTTGGCGCACAAACTTTTCGCGCCGCTTCGGATCTTTAGATTCCCGCTTGTAAGGCTGCACTACTTCCAGCGGCAGCAGTACGTTGTCGAGGGTATTTCGCCAAGGCAACAGCACTGGATTTTGAAACGCAATTCCGACATTTTTGAGCGGTTTGGTAATCTTTTTGTCCCGAATCCGAATTTCGCCGATCGGCGCTGGAGATAGCCCGGACACCATCCTCAAAATAGAAGTTTTACCGCAGCCGCTCGGCCCGACAAACGACACAAATTCCCCCTGGGCGATCGACAGAGAAATCTCGTCAATGATTCGCCTGGGTTGACCGTCAACTCGATACTCTAAACCCACCCGATCGAATTCCAAAAGAGTCGGTTCTTGGGTTTCGATCGCATCTGTTATAATTTTAGGCTGTACCACGATTAGTCCACCTCTTTTCTTTAGTAAAACATCAACAGTATTTTCTCAAAACGAGTTCAACACTATCTCAACATTATCCCGTCACCGCTATCCTGTACGCAAAAACAAGTTCAAATTTATCTATTTATTGTTGATTATTAGGAAGCGTGCTGTATCGTATAATACAAACTTTCGCATAAGCAAGTAAGCGATCGCAGTATCAGCCAGTACACCCAAAAATAGCAACTTACCTATTTGATTTTGTTTGACGAAAACCAAAAAAATGTGTTTCTGTATACAGTATGTCAAGTAATTAGAGTATACGGTATACGGCAAGCCAGAGCGCTGCTTAACTTGGACGCAAGATCCGCAAAGAGTAGCGGTCGAGTTTAGTGCGCTCAACTAGGTTTTTCCTTCGGTTGGTTGTCC
Organism: Microcoleus sp. F8-C3; assembly: GCA_036704825.1. GTDB lineage: Bacteria > Cyanobacteriota > Cyanobacteriia > Cyanobacteriales > Microcoleaceae > Microcoleus. Next base: position 54,406 of record JAUBSN010000027.1, read on the forward strand.
AAATAGCAAGCTTTTTTTCCATGAAAAATACGTGGTTAGTACGATCGCTATCCCTAGTGCCGATCGCAGCGCTACTAATTCTAAGCAGCTGCCAATCTCAGCAGCCGAATGCAGCAACTACCCCTGCACCGGGGGGAGCCACTACAACAGCGGCGACCGACACCGCACAGAAACGCACGATTAAAGTCAATCCATCTTGGCTGCTGCAAGGCGACAATGCACCGCTAACAATTGCCATTGAAAAAGGCTATTTCCCAGCCGAAGGATTGGATGTCAAAATCGAGCGGGGCTACGGTTCCTCTGACACAATTACCAAAGTTGCAGCAGGCCAATTCGATATCGGATTTGGCGATATTTACTCGATGATGGAGTTCAACGCCAAGAATCCAAACGATCCAGTAGTAGCAGTTGCAGTACCTTACAACCGATCGGCCTTTTCAATTGTCGCCCTCAAGTCGAGCAACATAGCAGATCCTAAAGGATTAGCCGGCAAAAAGTTAGGAGCTCCCGCAGGAGATGCACCCCGCAAATTGTGGCCGGTATTTGCCCAAAAAACCGGCGTGCAGGCCAACTCCGTAGAGTGGATTACAATGGAGCCCAAGCTGCGCGAAACATTATTAATCAAAGGCGATGTGGATGCGGTGAGCGGTTTTTCAACAACGATAGTCCCTGCATTAGAAAAAGCAGGCAAAAAGCCCGAAGATATCAACGTCTTTTACTATACCGAGAACGGTTTAGATTTGTACGGAAATGCGATCGTTGTTAAAAAAGCCTTTTTAGAAAAAAATCCCGAAGTAGTAAAAGGCTTTTTGCGAGCGTATTTTAAAGGACTTCAAGATACATTAAAAGATCCGGCAGCCGGATTGGAATCGGTGGCGAAAGCTGGAGATAGCTTGATGGACAAAAATGCGGAAAAGCGCCGCCTGCAAATTGCTTTAGAAAGGCTGTACATCACTCCCGAAGTAGAAAAAGTTGGCTTGGGAGGAGTCGATCCAACTCGTCTGGAAGCCACAGCAAAACAAGTAGCAGAAGTCTTACAAATAGCAGCTCCGCCAGTTAATCAGATATTTGATGAGAGCTACTTGCCTCCGAAAGAAGAGCGGGCTTTACCTCCTGCTGCCGATCGCAAACCCTTGACTTAAAAGTCGCGTTGTCCGAGATTTTTCGGCGGTTGAAACCGCTACTTGTCAAACAAAGTCCGAGCAGAGAGGGACTAAGAAATCGAGGGGTATTCTACTCGTTACCAGGCAGAGCCTGGTAACGCAGATCCGGAGGCTCTGCCTCCAATTTCGCTATTTACGGTGTGAGGATCATGTCTAAATCTTTGTTTTTCCAAATCCTGCTGACAGCAACGCCAGCCTTTTTTTGTATTAATTTACTGCATTCTCCTGCAAGCTTTGCTGCGGAAAATTCCGTTTCTGAAACCGAGGAAGCAAAAGCCCTGACAGCAGAGTTACCGCAGGCAGAATTGGTTGCATCGCCAGTGGCGATCGCACCAATTAAAACACAGATAGACCCTGCGCTAACACCGGAAATAAATGCCGAGATTGAACTAAACAAGCAACAAAAATCAGAGCATATTTCCCTCCTGTTTAACAGCGAAAATCTCGCAGCCGTTGCCCGATCGAACAATCTAGAATATGCTAACAAAGCAACTGAAGAATTAGGGAAATCGCAAGTTGCGACAGCACCAATTACCGCCCAGACAAATCCTGCGTCAACACCGGAACTACCAGCAGCAATCCCATTACAAATTCAACCAAAAACAGACCGAGAACAAGTCGCAGCAGTTTCCGAATCAAGCGAAATAAAACAGACAGAAACAGCAGCTCAAAAATCCGGCGAATCGAACGCAGTCGCGGAGTCAATCCAAACGCAGCAAAATCCGGCAAGTATTGACGATATCCAACAGGTAGATAGCCTGGAAATAAATGACGCTTCCGAAATGGAGCAAGTCACCTCAGTTTCCCAACTGGGCGACGTACAGCCCACAGATTGGGCATTTCAAGCACTGCAATCCTTAGTTGAACGCTACGGCTGCATCGCAGGATATCCCGACGGTACCTATCGCGGAAATCGAGCCATGACTCGCTACGAATTCGCCGCCGGCTTGAACGCTTGCCTCGATAAAATTTCGGAGTTAATAACAGCCGGAACCTCGAATTTTGTCAAAAAAGAAGATTTAGAAAAACTCCAGAAACTGCAAGAACAATTTGCCGCAGAACTAGCAACGCTGCGCGGTAGAGTCGATGTATTAGAAGCTCGCACGGCGGAGCTAGAATCTAATCAATTCTCGACGACAACGAAACTCAACGGTACGGTTTGGTTCAACCTCACATCAGCATTTCCCACAGGCGACATCACTGCCGAACGCAGCCGCACTGCCCCGGGCAGCGCCTTTGCTCCCCCAACTCGGGATGCAAACAATAGACCGACTCGCATCGATCGCGATCGACCTGAAACTACTTTTAGCTACTACGCTTTCTTGACGCTAAATACCTCGTTTACAGGCAAAGATTCCCTGGTGACTCAGTTAGTTTTCGGCAACGGCAACTCGCCTGCGAACGAACTGGTATCGGCGGGTTTTTACAACTCTTGGGGAACGCCGTTTTTAGATCAAACTGGCGTGCCGACAGCTAATGTTGTGGGAATTCGCGAGATGTCCTACACGTTTCCGGTAGGAGATAAGGTGCAAGTTGCGATCGGGCCGCGGTTGAATTATTATCGATATTTTGACGGCAATCGCTTCACATTTTTTCTAAGGGGGGCGACGAGTTTTAACTCGAACGGGAGTACACTGTTAAATGCGGTCGATCGCGGATCGGGCGCTGCTGTCATTTGGCAAATTGCCAAACCATTCAGGTTTACGGCTGCTTATATGGCTGAAAATACCGAATTTTTGAATTCTGCTGTATTCAATACGGCTAGCAATCCCAGGGATGGTTTGTTCAACAGTTCAAATACGATTACAGCGCAGTTAGAATACTCTCCCAGCAACTCTTTCAATCTCAGGCTGATTTACGCGCGATCGAGCCTCAAACCTTATAATGGATTCATCGGCGGAGCAGTTGGCGAACCGCTGCCTTACGGCTATGCAGATGACGGTTTTGGGGGAAGAGTTAGAGACTCCGGTGCAGATGCTTTTGTGCTCAATTTCGATTGGTTGCTGACCAGAAATTTTGGTTTATTCGGGCGCTATTCCTACGGCCAACTTGAGGTGAATCCGGTAAATCGCGATCGCTCTGGCGGAGATATTAAGGTACAGTCTTTTCAAGTCGGGATGGGATTTCCCGATTTGGGAAAAAAGGGCGCGCTGGGTGTACTTTCATTTGTGATTCCCCACGATTATATATCGGGTCGCAGATTTTTGCTGTCGGGCGGTGGTAATGGAGGTACTCAGTACGAGGTAGAGGGTTCGTACTATTACCCGATTACTAATAATATTGCGATCGTCCCGGCATTTTATGCTATCTTCAATGCCAACAACTTTGATGGCAACCCGACCGTATTTGTGGGAAATCTCCGCACTCAATTTAGCTTTTAAGGGAGTGCTATTCCGATAGTCCGACAGTCCGACAGTTCGACAGTCCGACAGGGGTTTTCAACCCCTGTCTCATAGCTAAAGTCCTCTAAAAGAGGACTGCAATTGTTTTCAATTTGTCTCAAACTCTTTAGTCGGTTTCAACCGACTTTCGCTTTGAGGCAGGGGTTGAAACCCCTGCCGTACTGAGTCGAAGCGCCTCCCTACAGATGTCGCCTGCAATCGATACCTATCTGGTGCAGAAACGTCAATTTGCTGTATCATTGAGAATGAGTCAGCCAAAACCCAATGTCATTTAACAGAAAAATCTTAGATATGAGGCTGAATCAACAATTTTTAACAACAGCAAATTTACTCTACTTTTAACTGAAGGATAACTGATTTTGGGCCTTTCATTTCGCGCGATTCGCCGCACTCAATCCCTCCACGAACAAACTTACCAAGCTCTCCGAACTGCTATCCTGTCGGGGGAATTAGCAGGTGGAGAACGCCTGATAGAAACACAACTGGCCCAAATGCTAAACGTCAGCAGAACTCCGGTGAGAGAAGCTTTGTGCCAACTGCAACGAGAGAATTTAGTGACGGCAGATCCGCATCATGGATTGCGCGTCGCTGCGCTTTCGATCGCCGATGCTGCCGATCTTTACGATTGCCGCATCGCTTTGGAACAGTTATCGGCGGCCGGGGCGAGTCAAAATGCTACACCAGCTCAATTGAAACAACTCGAATCGATCGTCCAGCAGGCAGAAAGTACAACACCCTTGCGATCGGGCGAACTCACCAACTATCAATTGCTGTACGCAGACTGCCAATTTCACCGCTTGCTAGCGCAAAGTTCCGGCAATCCTTGGTTGGTAACTCTGTTGGATCAGGTGTTTGACAAAATGATATTAGTGCGGCTCCGCACAATGGAATACAATCCGGGAGTATTGGAAATTCGCAGCGAACACCGCCGCATTTATCAAGCAGTGAGCGAACAGAATGCGGACGCCGCAGGGCAAGCAATTAAAGAACATTTAATCGCCAGCAAAGCGCGGGTAGTTAAAGAAATTCAGGAGATAGAACAGCAGCAGGGGAAAATAGATAAGTTAAAATAAAGGCGATCGTACTATTAAAAAGAATCTCTCCCGATCGCCAGAGCGAGAATCTCAATTAACGATCGCGAGCGGGACGCTCGCACTGTAATATGTCAGCAAATTATCCGCGAGAATTAATCGGTTACGGGCAAAATCCGCCCCACCCCAAATGGCCCGATCGAGCGCGCATAGCCGTGCAATTTGTCATCAATTACGAAGAAGGCTCAGAAACCTGCATCCTGCACGGAGATGCGTCTTCGGAAACGTTTCTGTCAGAAATTGTCGGCGCCGTCCCCCTATCGGGACTGCGGCACATGAATATGGAATCCTGTTACGAATACGGCAGTCGGTCCGGTTTGTGGCGGCTGCACCGGATGTTTACTTCTAGGGGAATACCGGTCACTGTTTACGGGGTGGCGATGGCATTGGAAAGGCATCCCGAAGCAGTAGCCGCGATGTTAGAGGCCGATTGGGAAATTGCCAGCCACGGCTACCGCTGGATCGATTATAAGTATTTTGGAGAAGAAGCGGAACGGGAGCACTTGCACAGGGCGATCGCCCTCCATACGCAAGTTACAGGCAGCCGTCCCCTCGGCTGGTATACCGGGCGCACGAGCCCCCACACCAGGCGGCTGGTGATAGAGGAAGGCGGTTTTCTATACGATGCCGACAGCTACGCGGATGACCTGCCTTACTGGGTGTACGAGTGCTCGCGACCCCACCTAGTAATTCCCTACACCCTCGACAACAACGATATGCGGTTTGCCACGAGTCAGGGGTTTAATTCCGGCGATCAGTTTTTTGCTTACCTGCGGGATGCTTTCGACTTACTCTACGCCGAGGGCGAGACAGCACCCAAGATGATGAGTGTGGGGCTGCACTGCCGTTTGGCGGGCAGGCCGGGGCGCGCTGCTGCCCTAGCGCGTTTTTTGGATTACGTGCAGCAGCACGAAAAGGTGTGGGTATGCCGCCGCATCGATATTGCCCGACACTGGCACGAATATCACAAGCCGATAGTCTCCAAGGAGGACTGAAGTCCTCACTACAAACCTGAAATCCGTAGGGACACGGCACTGCCGTGTCCCTACTACTACGAACCCGCTTTATAAGCGGCCCACCCACCTCGATCGGAAATATCTTCCCACTGGTACTTCTCCACTAACTCCTGCGGGTACAAGAAAGCCGTTAAAACTTCCCCGTCCTCCAAAACCACATCCGACGGATACATATACGGCGGTTCCCCCGCTGCAAGCTGTTCAAATTGTTCTGGAGTCAGTTCGTACACTTCGCCCGGAATTGATACGCCGGAGGCGGCCACTTCGTAAATTGCAGGATGCCAGCCATTTTCTGCCGAGTGCAAGCGGTAAATCGGACGAGTTTTCGCTTCTCTGATAAACTTGGCATCTCCAAGGTTGCTGTTGTCCGGCTGACCCCGAAGGGCAGAACCGCAAATGAACACTCGTTTGGCTGCAATTGCTGTTTGAGTCATATCCACACCCGATAAAAAATTGTGCTTTTTTGTACAGTTAAATGGCCGCGATCGCCTTTATTGTGCGTAGTGTGTTTTGCATACAAGTTTAAGTGCCAAACCCATCGATTTTTGTAAACAAGGCTACATAGTTTCGCCCATTTAAATGATATTGCATACAGTATACAACAATTAGTTAAATCAATCAATAGCAGAACTTTAGATGACAGTTACATTAACACTTTCAGTCAACGGGTCGCGCCTAAACCGCAGCATTGCCCAACTCGCTCAAATCGGCAAACTACCGGGAGGAGGCGTCAGTCGGGTAGCATTTACCAAAGCAGATTTGCTTGCCCGGCAACTCGTTGAATCTTGGATGGTAGAAGCAGGGATGACTGTTCGCATTGACGCGGCGGGGAATATTATCGGTCGATATCCCGGAAAGCGCGAAGGTGCAGCGCTAGCCACAGGTTCTCACATCGACACCGTTCCTGTGGGCGGCCATTACGACGGAGTTTTGGGAGTTTTGGCAGGCATTGAAGTGGTGCGGGTACTGCACGAAAATAACCTATGCTTGGAACATCCCATTGAGACGATCGTATTTACTGACGAAGAATGCACCGTTATCGGCTGCAAAGCGATGGCCGGAAATACAGTCAGCGATGCGGCATATTACCGACGCAGCGACGGTACTTCCATTGAAACTTGCCTTGAAAAAATAGGAGGAGATTGGTCAAAAATTGCGGACGCCAAACGCCATCCCCAAGAAATAGCAGCTTTTGTAGAACTGCACGTCGAACAAGGAGGCGTTTTGGAAAGTACAGGCGACGAAATAGGAGTAGTCAAAGGCATTGTCGGACAGTACCGCTATGCAGTAACCGTAACGGGCCGCCCGAATCATGCCGGTTCGACACCCATGCACGCCCGAAAAGATGCGCTGGTAGCCGCCGCACAAATGGTACTGGCAGTCAACAAGCTGGGAGTGGAAACACCCGGAGAACAGGTAGCAACGGTGGGTTACTTAAATGTGTCGCCGAATGCTACAAATATTGTTCCGGGAAAGGTGGATTTTAAAATCGACTTGCGCGATATATCTCAAACTCATTTGGAAGAGTTGTTAGTTAAAATGAAACAGGAGTTTGGGGCGATCGCATCTGCCACCCAAACCGAAGTTGAAATAACCGAAATGCTGCACGTATTGCCGACGCTAGCAGCACCAAAAATTCAAAATGCAATTGCAGAAGTTTGCCGGGAATTAAGCTTGAGTTACACGCATTTAATCAGCCGCGCCGGACACGACGCTCAAGAAATCGGACGGTTTACCGATATGGGGATGATTTTCGTTGCTTCTCGCGGCGGTATCAGCCATGCAGAAGATGAATATACTTCCCCCGAACAGTGTACTCAGGGAGCAAATGCGCTGCTGCAAACGTTCTTGAAGCTCGATCGGCTTTACGACTAGGGCGATCGATTTTAGATTTTATATTATCGAATGATTAAACCGCAGAGAGCGCAGAAAACGCAGAGGAAGAAAATAGAGAAATGAATAATTCCGATGCCAAGGGATTTGATATCAATCCTGACAAATCTAGCTTGCTAATTTGCTGAAAATTCTCATATCCTCAAAAATCTTCCTTGCCAACATCTTCCCCAAATTAACAGGAACAGCATTGCCGACCATCTTATATCCATCACCAATCTGCTTGTACTTAAAAATAAAATCATCCGGGAAAGTCTGAATTCTCGCACATTCTCTCACAGACAGCCTGCGGTAAGGCAGAGGCGAATTCGGGTCAAAAATGCGCTTGTCTTTGGCAACTAAAATCATTTTAGTAGCTTGAGGATGGAGAGGTGCGTGTCTGCCGCTTGCCTGAATAGTAAAAGAAGGTTCCGACCAACTTCGCACTCGATTGCGCGACATATAAATGCTGGAAAACCCCAAATCGGCACATTCGTGATTGGGAATAAACGGGTGATAGTTATCTACTTTACCTTTAATTGGAATTGGCCCGATCGCCTGCAAATCAAAAATCGCATCTTTCAGCGTCAAAACATCGGTTCCAGGTTCGGGAAACTCAAAACCAAAACCCAGATTTTCCCGATAGCCAACAACAATCACCCTTTGCCTATCTTGCGGAACACCAAAATTTTTAGCATTTAACAACTTGTACGAAACCCGATACCCGATTTCCTCAAACTGCGATAATATATAAGTGAAAGCATCCTTATTTCTGGGAGCCAAAATACCGCTAACATTCTCAGCTAAAAAAAACAAAGGCTGCTTGTCCCGCACAATTCTGATATACTCCCAGAAAAGTTGACCCCGACTGTCATCAATTCCGCGTTTAGCGCCTGCTTCACTCCAACTTTGACAAGGAGGCCCGCCGATTATCCCAATACAGTTGGGAATTTCATCAGATTTGATTTTTCTGATATCTCTGCGATCTAAAATAGTTTCAGGATGATTGAAATTATACGTATCCCAAATAGACTTATCATATTCATTCGCCCAAACCGCATTAAACCCAGCTAAGCGAAAACCCAAATCCAACCCGCCACAACCAGAAAACAGAGAAATAATATCCAAAGCCACCTTTTTTCACCCGCAATAAATACAATGAATCAATTATAAACCTCTCTTTTCTTAGATATCTCTCTCTTTCTGCTCTCACTCTGCGCCCTCTGCGCCCTCTGCGGTTAATAAAAAAATATAATTCACACACAAACAGAATTTATCATCCTCAATGAATGCAGAATCCATCCTCCAATCCTACCAACATTTCGGCGTCCACCTCGGCCTAGAAAGAATTCACCAACTTCTCCAAAAACTAGACAACCCCCACAAACAAGTACCCATTATCCACATTGCCGGCACCAATGGCAAAGGTTCCGTTTGCGCTTATCTCTCTTCCGTACTAACAGAAGCAGGCTATCGAGTCGGGCGCTACACATCCCCGCACTTAATCGATTGGACAGAAAGAATTTGCATCAACCAAAAACCGATTTCCCCAACTCAATTGCAACAGTGTCTCGAACGAGTTGTCGCCGCCACCGAAAACAACACCGAAACTCCAACTCAATTTGAAATAATCACCGCCGCAGCTTGGCTGTATTTCGCAGAACAAAAAACCGACATCGCCGTCATAGAAACTGGATTGGGCGGTAGATTAGACGCAACAAACGTTTGCGAAACACCTCTCGCTAGCGTCATCACTTCTATCAGTCTCGACCACTGGCAAATACTCGGCCCCACCGTCGCCGATATTGCTGGGGAAAAAGCGGGAATTCTTAAAGCAAAATGTCCGGCAGTTATCGGAGAATTGCCAGAATCAGCTAGAATAGTAATAGAAAAACGCATTCAAGAATTAGACTGTCCGGCAACTTGGGTAAAACCAGCAGTAGATTTAGGACAAGGATTCGCAGAATATCAGTTTAATCAAAATGCGGATAAAATAAAATATCAATTGCCGCTGCTGGGAAAAATTCAACTAATGAATTCAGCAATTGCGATCGCAACTTTGCAAATTCTCCAAAACCAAGGATGGCAAATTTCCCCAACCGCCATCGAAAACGGTATCGCCAAAACCCAATGGCCCGGAAGACTCCAACAGACAACTTGGAAGAACCGCACAATCTTAATTGACGGCGCGCACAACCCCGCTGCTGCGATCGCACTGCGCGAATATGTCGATAATCTTAACACTTCCCAACCGATTAACTGGGTAATAGGGATTCTGGCTACCAAAGACTGCGACGATATTTTGAAAGCATTACTCAAAAAGGGCGATCGACTTTACTTAGTACCCGTACCCGATCAAAACTCATCATCCCCCGCAGAATTAGCCGCCCTCGCTCAAATTATCTGCCCCGAATTAACTCTCTGTCAAGCCTTCCCCGACTTAACAACAGCTTTAGATGCTGCTGTTACAGGTGACAACCTAACCATCCTTTGCGGTTCTCTTTATCTCGTCGGCTATTTTCTGCAACAACAACAATCCCAAGCTTAAACGCATCAGAATTGTGTTTCTTCCTCCGTAAAGATAGGAGGCCACAATTCCGAAACGGGCAATTCCCAACCGGGAAAAAGTTCTGCTACTGTTAAGATATCGCCATTTCCTAATACAGTCGGTTCACCTGTAGAGCGATAAACAGTCACTGTTTCTTCATCAGGATCGATCAGAATTCCGACGGTAGCACCCAATTCTATAAACTTCAAAACCTTGCTTTCTATAAGCTTAATGCGATCGCTCTGAGATTTAATCTCAACCACCAAATCGGGGACAAGTTCTCCAAAATAACGCGGACTTTGGCGCAAGCGGGCGGCGCGCACAAACGAAACATCCGGTGCTTTGACGTTTGTATCCGGCATTATAAAACCGCCTGCGGAGTCAAACACTCTCCCCAAGCGACGGGGATTTATCCAAGCGAAAAGAAAGGCGATGAGACGGCTACTGATTTCACTGGATACGATATCTGATGGCCCCATAACTGAAATTTTCCCGTCTTCTAGTTCAATTGTGTAATCTAAACCTGCTTCGGTAAATGCAGTTTGAACTTGGTTTAAATCTTTGACTGTCATCACAGACATAAAAACTTTCTCCTATTCCGATCTGAGCTTTGATTTTAACACGAGTCAAATTTCTGAATATTTGAGGAATTGAAAGTACGCGAGGCGTTCGCTATCGCGTTCTTGAAAGGTAGCTATCCTCTAGGGAATCACTCTTTTTTCCTTAACCTTGTGTTTCTTCCTCAGTAAAGATAGGAGGCCACAATTCCGAAACGGGCAATTCCCAACCGGGAAAAAGTTCTGCTACTGTTAAGATATCGCCATTTCCTAATACAGTCGGTTCACCTGTAGAGCGATAAACAGTCACTGTTTCTTCATCAGGATCGATCAGAATTCCGACGGTAGCACCCAATTCTATAAACTTCAAAACCTTGCTTTCTATAAGCTTAATGCGATCGCTCTGAGATTTAATCTCAACCACCAAATCGGGGACAAGTTCTCCAAAATAACGCGGACTTTGGCGCAAGCGGGCGGCGCGCACAAACGAAACATCCGGTGCTTTGACGTTTGTATCCGGCATGATGAAACCGCCTGCGGAGTCAAAGACTCTCCCCAAGCGACGGGGATAAACCCAGTTACCCAGCAAGCGAATCAAAATACTGCTGATTTCACTGGATACGATGTCTGATGGCCCCACAATTGAAAGTCTCCCGTCTTCTAGTTCAATTTTGTAATCTAAACCCGCTTCGGAAAAAAGGGTTTGAACTTGGTTTAAATCTTTGAGGGTCATCGCTGGCATAATAATTTTCTCCTATTCCGATCTGAGCTTTGATTTTAACACGAGTCAAATTTCTGAATATTTGAGGAATTCAGGCTATCTTCCTGCAAATCCTCAATCAAGCTGCATTGAGAAAGGCGATCGCGCGGCATAAATAAACCCGGTTTCTGCGATGAGCGAGCCTTCTTATCAAGAAACATCTACCTCTAAAATAGTCGAGATTGACTTATCCAGAGTTCTCCTCCGACTTCGCCTTGTGGAGAGGCGGTAATTTCATCATTTAATAACTTAAAAGCTTATATATGGCGGCACAGATTCCCATTATTTAATAATACGTCAAGTGACCGAAAAAAGCAAGGGGCGAGATCGAAAAAGATTAATGCCCAATGCCCAATGCCCAATTTTTGTTACAATACAAGTGAGTTTATAAAAATTTAGAGATAGAAGTTTATGAGCAGCCTTATATCGGTGCAAACGCTAATTGAATATATAGAAGCATTGCCAGCCCAAGAGCAAACTTTACTATTTGACGAGCTTTTCAGGCGAAACATAATCAAGCAGCGTCAGGAAAACATCGATTCTTCTACAGTCAAGGTAGCTGGTGAGTCGGCGATCGGGCAAGCACTAGAAAAGTTTCCAAACACGGCCAAACTTTATGACGCGCTTCGCAAAGCAGACCCTATTATCATTGGAGAAAGAGAAAAGCCGCGCCAGGAAAACACCAAGGAGACAGTCAAGACAAAAACACTCTTAACAGGTAACGCTACCTGCGACATTCGTGCAGCCGATCGCACTAACTTTGGGGGCGACCTCGAGAGCTCAACTTATCACGTAATCATTAAAAACGAATCAGACAGAACAGTCAGTGCAGCGTTGCTGGGATGGCCCGAATGTAAAGCTTTTGGCGAGACGCGATCGCAAGCACTGCAAAACCTTCACGATTTAGTAAATGCCCAGCTAGCCGAAACAGAAATCGTCTCTGTCAAACTCACGAATAGTCGATCGAACAATCCTTGGGTGAGGTTAGCTGGTAAGTATGAAAACGATCCGCAATACGATGAGGTATTGGCACACATAGAAGAATATCGCCGCGAACTCGATGCAGAAACCGAAGCTTATTACAGTCAAATTGACGCTGCGGTTGAGACAAAATGAGCCGATACATACTTGATACGGATTGTTTCTCGCTTTGGCAACAGAATCATCCAACGATCGTGCAGCGGGTCGAGGTTAACGCAGCAAACCTTGCTGTAACTATCGTAACCGTAGAGGAAGTAATTCGCGGCAGGTTCAAGGTTATTAAAGACGCTTCTCAACCTTCGCAAGCGGACAAATTAGTATGGGCTTACACCAAGTTATGGGATATATTAGATGATTTCAAAAATCTCAACATTCTGAAATTTGACCGGAATGCTTTCACTATTTACACTGAGTTCCGCCGTCAAAGAATACGCATCGGCACGCAAGATTTGCGGATTGCTGCTATTGTACTTGCTAATAATGCTATCCTCGTTACGCGCAACTACCGAGATTTTTCGCAAGTGCCTGATTTAGTGCAGGAAGACTGGACAATTCAACCTTAAAAGCAAGAGGCGAGAGCACATCCCAATTTTAACAACATCTCCAATTCATGCACGTTCGTTTACCATCATCTGTGGTTGACGAAATTATTCATTTCTCTCTCCTCCTCCTCTGCGCCCTCTGCGCCCTCTGCGGTAAAACAATTATTAACTTCCCCTATCTTTTCCCAAATTATTGATAGTTGATATTTTTTGTCCTATACTGAAGTGTATGATTTAAATTTAACTTTATATATATGAGCGCACAGATTTCTATTATTCAATAATACGTCAAGCCACAAAAAAAAGCAAGAGGCGAGCTAAAAAAAAATCCCGCCCCAGCTTCAATAAAAAACTACCTTTGATCCCAAGCCTTAGCCGCATCAGCCACAGCTTGATCTACCGACTTCTCATCCAACATTGCCGCCTGCAAATTGTCATAAATCGCCTTTTGCAGCTTCTTAACATCCGAAAGAGGCGGAATCAAAAGCTCAGCTTTTTCTAACCCAGAAGCACTAACAACCCGAGCTCGATCGGCAGCAGCAGCATCAGCGGGAACCTTCTTAAAATAATCGTCCTTTAAAGCCTCAACAGTAGAAGGCAAAACATTAGCAGCCTTAGCAAAAGCCAACTGATTTTGAGAATTAGTCACGTACAGAGCAAACTTGACAGCATCATCAGGGCGCTTGCTGTCGCGGGGCACAACCAAATTCATCACCGCCACAGTCTTCTTGCCTGTTTCCCCCGTAATTTGAGGCGCAGCAGCCGAAACAGCACCAATACTCGGAGCATTCTCAGCAATCGCCTTCAAAAACTGAGGCCCGGAAGCTAACAAAGTAGTTTCCCCAGCTTGATAAAGCTCGATCGCCCTGCGATGTCCCTGCACCAAAACATCCTGCGGCAAAAGTCCGCCCTTGTACAAATCCACCCAATACTGAAAAACAGCTTTCCCCTTAGCAGTATTAAAAGCAGCCTTGCCTTTAGCGTCAACCAAAGGCACACCCATCTGCACGAAAGATTGCAAAACTTCCGCCGAATCTTCCGGCACAAAAGTCACAAAAAAAGCAAACTTGCCAGTCTTTTCCTTCACTTGCTTGGCAACAGTTGCCAACTCGGCATAGGTAGCCGGAGGCTTAGCAATTCCAGCCTTCTTCAACAACTCCGTATTGTAAATTGTCACCCCAGTCGTGAGATACCAAGGAATGCCAAAACTCTTGCCGTCGAGTACACTAGCTTTCCAGATATTTGGGAGATAGATATCGCGAACTTGCTGCGGAATTCGAGAGTCCAAATCCAGCCAAGCATTGCGTCCCGCCAACAGCGAAGCAAAATCGGGATTTAGGTTCACCACATCCGGCGCATTTTTCGCCGAAACCGCCCCCAAAATCTTGCTTTCCATCGCCGACCAAGGAACGTCCACCCAGCGCACCTTCACCCCCGGATTTTGGGCTTCAAAACCGGCGATCGTCTTGTTGAAATACTCAGTAAACTGAGGTTGAAGCTGCATAGTCCAGAACTCGATTTCCTGCGTATTATTTGCCTGGGAATTCACAGCCGGTTTGCTGCAACTCACCACTGCAGCCAGCAGCAGCCCCACCAGCCCAAAAACAGCAAACAGTTGCCAAGATTTACGTTTCATAGAATAAAATTTGAGAGTTATGGGAACCGTCAGACAAAAGCACGCGCGCCGAAGCTATCCCGATCGTGAATCGCCCTCTTCAAGCGCTCACGAGTCAGTAACAGAGTTTAGTACCAGGGCACGGCGAGATAGTCTGTTTTTGTGCAGAATCGGCAGGTTTTGAGTCGATCGAGCCCGAATTTATTGACATTCTCCGCAGAATAGCTATTGTCAAGTAAATTGGATAGCATAAAATCGGAACTAGCGATCGCGCAACACAGACGGATCTGCTTAGCTACGGCGGGATACAGAGATTACAGCACTCTTGCTGCTGTTGGAAACCAACCCTCCAACACGCCTGCACGCTGAATCGGGCTGGCCAACTACAAAAGCAAAAAATAGCAATTATCGGCGACCCAATCACATGGTTAACTTTTTCAAAGGTCTACTTTCCCAACGCCAGCCAGGAATCGGGATCGAAATAGCCCCAGACCGCATCAACATCATTCAGCTCGAAAAGAAAGCTCAGGCATTAAAATTAGCCACCCTAGCCTCCATAGAAGTTCCAGAAGACATAGTACAAGAAGGACAAATAGTCGATCCGCCGGGAATGGCAGAACTCATACGTACCGTCCTCGCCGAGAACAAAATCAAAGCCAAGAGAGTAGCCACAGCCATTCCCGGCCGCGAAGCCGTCATCCGCCTCATCCCAGTTCCAGCAGAACTCAACGAAGAAGAACTGCGGGATTACATGAACGCAGAAGCAGGACTGTACTTGCCGTTTCCCAGAGAAGACGCCGACGTAGACTATCAAAAAATAGGGTTATTTGTAGATGACGACGGAGTAGAAAAAGTGCAAGTCGTGTTAGTAGCAACCCGCAGAGAAGTTACCGACACATACATCGAAACCTTCAAAGAAGCCGGACTGGTTATAGACGTATTAGAAGTAACCAGTTTTGCCCTAATCCGCACCCTCAAAGAACAACTGCAACAATTTTCCTCCCAAGAAGCCGCCGTCCTGACCGCCATAGAATTTGACAGCACCGAGTTAGCTATAGTAGTGGACGGCATACCTCAGTTCAACCGTACCATCCCGATCGGCACTTACCAAATCCAGACCGCCCTCAACCAAGCCATGAACCTGCCGCCAACCAGAGACACCAGCGAACTGCAAGGCATGACCCTGCCAGTCACAGATACAATGGGCGCATCGGGAGACGCCAATCCCGGCACAAATGCGATGATCAAAGTATTGGGAGAACTAGCAGACGAACTGCGCCGCTCAGTAGACTTTTACCTCAACCAGAGCGAAGAACTCGAAGTAGCGCAACTGCTGCTAGCAGGCCCGGGAGCCGCGATCGGCAAACTCGACGAATTTTTTATGCAAAGATTAAGCTTGCCCGCATCTCAAGTCGATCCCATCGACACCCTAGGACTCGAAATCAGCCAAGAAATTACCCCAGAACAGCGAGCAGGTTTAGGAGTCGCCCTAGGTTTAGGACTGAGGGAGGTTATGTGACCTAACAGTTTTAGATGAGAGAAAAACCGATTTGAGAATTTTACGTAAAAACCCCATTCTAAAAGAAGAAGGCAGAAAGCAGAAGGTAGAATATTGGAGGTAGAAGGTAGAAGGTAGAAGGTAGAATATATCTGAGGTAGCAGCAGCCCCTTCCTTCACCAGCAGGCAGAAAGTTGTTTCTTTCTTCCCTAAATAAATCCTTCACTTGTACCAGCAATCTTGGGTTCTGTCTAAAATCTCAAATTTCCAATTTAAATCTATAGCAACAGCCAAGACTGTTAAGACCTTCTTAATTGCTGAAACATAAGCGGTAGATAACTTTTTCCTTCTACCTTCTACCTTCTACTTCGTGCCTTCTGCCTTCTTCCTCCTGCTATAAAATCGAGTGAAGCCATGTACAGCCTAGATATTAATTTTCTCAACGACCGCCCCGACTACAAACCCGTTGCAACCAAAAGCCCAGCTAAAAAAAGTTCGGGTGGAGCCAAAGACCAACTGCCCGTATATGGGGCACTGCTGTTTGCCCTTGGCATCAACGCCGCAGTCCTGGGCGCCTGGTGGTGGGCGACTAACGAAAATACCAACTTGGCCACAGAACAAGCAGTCATCGACCAAGAACTTGCCAAGTTAAACACTCAAGCCAGCACCATCAAAGCCATCAATGCCGAAACCGACCAAGTTACCGCCGAATACAAAGCATTAGCCGGAGTATTCGACCAAATTAAACCTTGGTCGGCGATGCTGCAAGACCTGAGTGACCGCACTCCGGCGGGAGTGCAAATTGGCAAAATCGAGCAAATCGACCCCAGTCCCTCCCCCGTTGCAGCAGCACCCCCACCCCCCGCAGCAACTCCCGCAGCCTCCCCAGGGGCGAGTCCGTCTCCAGCAGCTAGCCCCACCCCGGCAGCAGCTCCCACCCCCGTCGTCCCGCAGCAGGCATCAAAAGTACAAATTTCAGGAATCGCCAGTACCTTTGCTCAAGTTAACGACTTTATGCTGCTAGTCCAGCGATCTCCTTTCTTCCTCAACACCGATACCAAACTGATAGCGGCCACATTAAAAAACAACCCCGCACAATTGCAAGTACGCAACCAAAACGCAGCACCACCAGAACTTCCCAAACTGCGACCGGTGGTGGAATATAAAATTGAAACGACGCTCAGCCCGACGGGAGCCTCCGAGTTGCTCCCCGAGCTCCGCAGCAAGCAGGCAGACGGGCTCGCAATACGGATAGAAACACTTCAAGAAAAAGGAGTGCTAGAACCACAAAAACCAGAGGTGAAAAAACAATGACATCAGCAGAGTTTATTCAGAGCGGAAAAGCAGAAGAGACAGGGGGTCAGGAAATTTTCGGCATTAAGCTGACACCCCAAGTCCAAGCAATCGGCATCGCGGTTCTCGGCCTCGTCATTGCCGGCGGCCTCGGCTACCAGTTCGTACTGCCCGAATTCCAAAAAAAGGGCGACTTCGAGCAAAAACTTAGCGAAAGCAAGCAAACGCAACTGCAATTGCAAACTCAAATTCAAAAAAAGGCAGAAGCAGAAGCCAAGCAAGAAGAAGCAAAACAGCGCCGCGCCCAAGTGACGGCAATGTTTGCCAGCGACGCCAGCGCCAACACGCTTTTGCTTGACATGACCCAACTCGTTAATAGAATCAACGCCGGCGTGCAAGGAGACGACCTCAAGGCTAAAATTACCAAATTTGAGCCGGACATCCCGCCAGCAACAGCAACTGCCGCGCCGGGAGCTCCAGACCCTGATATTCTGGCAGATACATCCTTCGGGCCGTCCCTAGCTGGCAAGCTCAGACGCAAAAAATTTAAGGTAGAGTTTGAAGGCACTTTCGCTCAAACCCGCAATTTTATGCGTAACTTGGAGTTGATGCAGTCGCTGTTGGTAGTTAGGAATTTGAAATCAGAATTGCTAGCATCAAATCAGCCAATTGAAGTTGACTTTTTGAAAGGAAAAATAGTTCCTGTGGAGCAGCCACCAACTAAAATTAAAACTGCTTTTGACTTGCACGCTCTGCTGCCGTTAAAGCAAGAAGAAAAACCGCCAACTCCGGCTCCGAGCCCTGGTGCTAAGTAGCTATTGTTTGGCAGATATTAGCTATTGTTCCAAAATCGCTCTTTCACAAGAAGTGAGAAGGCAGAAGGTTGAATTGGATGATTGAAGGTAGAAGTCAAAAAATATGAAGGTCAGAAAAAAAAATTTTAGATGGCAATCAAAAATTGGCTCTAAAATCTAATTTCTTCTAATACCAGTTTCAAAAAGTAATGGAACTGTATGGCAATCCTTGCAGGAGTCGTATTTTTTTTACCCTACCCCAACCCTCCCATTTGTAAGGGGGGGAGTAAGAAATCCACAAATGATGCGAGGATTGCTGTAGCATAGCTTCTAACCCTTATGTCATCTGTTATTCCCAATCGAAAATTAAACATCGAAAAGGGCATAACTTCTTCCTTTAAAAAGGCTCGAAGCGAGAATATTTTAGTCAGTTTAGCAGCTAGCGACAAAAGACTGCGAACAACAAATAACAAAGTGTAGTGGAGGAGAGAACGTGAAACAGCATCTACGGTTAACTGGAGGACTCTTATGCAGCGTTGCAGGAGTTCTCATCGCCCAAGCCCCCGTGTTGGCAGTGCCGACTCAAGTCACAGGAGTGCAAGTAAGTCAAGGTAATAATGGCGTAAATATTGTGATGGCGACAGAAAAGGGCGATCGCCCGCAAGTTTTCGCCATCAATAGCGGCAATACTTACCAAGCCACAATTATCAACACCCAGCTCCGCTTGCCGCAAGGCAACAGCTTCCGTCAAGATAACCCCGCTCCGGGAATATCTTCAGTAGAAATCAGCCAGGTAGAGGCTAACAGCATCCGGGTTGTAGTAGCCGGCACCAACGGAGTTCCGAACGGACAAATTGTTCCCGGACAAGGCCAAAGCATCGTCCTCAGCGTTGCCGGAGTTGGTGGTACAGTACAGTCTGCCCAAACTCCACCCCCGCCGCCTCCGGGACTGCCGCTGAGCCAAATAGCTCCCCCGCCGGCTCCCCAAGTCCGCACGTCGCAAAACCCGGGCGTGCTGCTGCCAAATCCCGAAGTTACTGTTACCAGGAACGATCGCCCGCCCCTCCCCAGCGAAATACAATCCCCGATCAATCAGGCTGCGCCTTTCCAGCCGCGGGCCGTGGCGCCACCCTTGGGAGATATCGCGGTGTCTAACATCGCCCCCGGCGCGGGAAATATTGAACTGAGTTCGGGAGAACGCATCCCCCGCTTGGTGCTGCGGGATGCCCCAGTCCGGGACGTTTTGGCTCTGCTGGCCCGCGCTGCTGGCTTGAACATTGCTTTTACAGGTGGCGGGGCACCGGCTCAACCGGGCCAGCCCGCAGTCCCCGGTCAGCCGGGAGCCACCGGTTCAGATGAAGGGCCGAAGATTTCTTTGGACATCGAAAACGAGTCGGTGCAAGATGTCTTTAATTACGTGCTGCGCCTCAGCGGGCTGCAAGCCAACCGCCAGGGGCGGACGATTTTTGTAGGGAGTAGCTTGCCGATCGACTCGCGCAATATTATCATTCGGACTTTGCGGCTCAATCAAGTTCGCTCTACAGATGCAGCTAACTTTTTGAGCGCTCAAGGGGCGGAAACTCAATTGCCGATTACTCGGGTGACGATTCAAAGCGTCGGCCAGGGAAATGCGGCGCGGGATGTGGAAATTAGGGAACCCGACATTAAGGCGATCGGCGCTAGGGAAGGCACGGGACCGCTCTTGCTGAGGGGACTGTCGGTGCTGGCGGATTCTCGGCTCAATTCCATCACTTTAGTCGGAGACCCGCGCAAAGTTGACATGGCTGTGGCTTTCTTGACACAGCTAGATTTGCGCCGCCGTCAAGTCGCTGTCAACGTCAAGGTGATCGATATCAACTTGTTGGGAAACAACAACACTAGCAGCAGTTTCTCTTTCGGAATTAATAACAATTTCTTCGTCAATGACAACGGGGCGGCAAGCCTCAATTTTGGTGGCATCAATCCGCCCAGCGGGACTGCCCTTGGGGGGATCAACGCTCGACCGATCGTCCCCAATCCCCTAGGAACCCCGGATGTTTTCTACGATGCGAACGGCCGGCGTATCGTGCCGTTTACCGGTCAAGGTCTCCAAGGCCCCGCCAAAGGTGCGTTCCTCGATCCGATCGCCCCAGTTACTAATGACCCCACGCGAGTTG
This sequence comes from Microcoleus sp. F8-C3, assembly GCA_036704825.1. Lineage (GTDB taxonomy): Bacteria > Cyanobacteriota > Cyanobacteriia > Cyanobacteriales > Microcoleaceae > Microcoleus. Next base: position 74,694 of record JAUBSN010000027.1, read on the forward strand.
GAATTACGGATTACGAGCCTGGATCGGCAACCGCTTCGGGAAGTGCAGAGTTCGGCTTGTTCCCGCTGTTCCAATATCCCAGGAGGTTCCTGTCGGCGTTGCAGGCAACTATTCAGAGCCAAAATGCCAAAATCCTGACCGATCCGACTCTGGTGGTTCAAGAAGGAGAAACGGCGAATGTGAATATTACTGATGAGGTGATCAGCAACATCACGTCCGACACCCAGACTACCGGAAATACAAGTACCACAACGGTGACGGCAGTCAAAGACAGGGCCGGTTTGCAGTTGGGGGTGGCGATCGACCGGATTGACGACAACGGCTTTGTCTCTCTGCGGGTGAACCCGATTATCAGGACACCGGGCACCCCCCAAAACCTGAGCACGGGCCCGAACACAAATACTATCAGGCTGCTGGGCGAGCGATCGTTGCAATCGGGGTTAATTCGCCTGCGGGACGGTCAGACTTTGATTGTTTCGGGGATTATCCGCGACGAAGAACGGGTTACAGCGAACAAGATTCCGATTTTGGGAGATTTGCCGATTATCGGTTCGCTGTTCAGGAGCACCAATAAGGCCAATCAGCGGGCGGAGTTGATTGTATTGCTGACACCGCAGATTTTGGACGACAGCGATCGATCGAACTTTGGGTACCAAAACAACATTAGTCCCGACGCCCGCCAACTGTTGCAGCGCGGTCAGCCCGTCCAGCCGAGACAGTAGTCAGCAGTCAGCAGTCAGCAGTCAGTAGGAATAAATTTAGTTTTGCCCTTGACAATTCAGACTTTATTCCTTCTGACTTATGCCTTTTTTCCTGAGAATAACAAAATCAGAAGGAATAAATTTTCCTTTAGCCCTTGACAAATGACATTTTATTCTTTCTATTTCTGCTTTTTTTCTGCTTTCAAATCCACTGAGGCGAGAAATCTTCTCTCCAAGGTGGTATTTTTTTACCTAAATTTTGGGATTAATAAAAAAAATTGTCCAAATCCATATAAATTAAAGGTTCCACCGATCCATAAAGGTCGGCAAGACTTTAGAATAATGCAGTGAAACTTAGATGCTGTGGGGTTTTCAGCAATTAGAAACAAAAATTCCTTTTCTGACCAATTACCCTAGGGTAATTGGTATTCAGCAGGAGTTCTTAATTGGGGAAGCGGACAGGAGCCATCGGGAACCACCCAAACCTCCGAACCCAAACTCCAATGCAGTTACCACTCACAGCTAATAGTTGAACTCTGTTTAACGTATTTTGCAAATCCCAGAAGGAGTTCGGAATGAACAAAGGTGAATTGGTTGATGCAGTCGCGGAAAAGGCTAGTGTCACGAAAAAACAGGCAGATGCCGTTTTGAGTGCAGCCTTGGAAGCAATCATGGAAGCTGTCTCTGACGGCGACAAAGTGACGCTGGTCGGTTTTGGCTCGTTTGAGTCGCGGGAACGCAAGGCCCGCGAGGGTCGCAATCCCAAAACTGGCGACAAGATGGAAATCCCGGCAACCAGAGTTCCTGCATTTTCCGCAGGGAAGTTGTTCAAGGACAGAGTTGCACCGCCGAAAAACCCCGAATAACTGGCGAACTGAGTCTTGATTAGACCTGTGCACGGTGGGAATTTAGCTTGGGCAGCCACACTGGCAGGCTGCCCTCCCTCTGCTATTCTCGATTTTTCTGCCAGTATCAGTCCTTTGGGCCCTCCTGAGTCGGCATTGAATGCGATTCAAGCTCACTCGAGCAGTCTGACGGCTTACCCAGACCCGGATTATGGAGAGCTCAGGACTGCTTTGGGTGAGGCATTGAGTGTTGACCCGGATTGGATTTTGCCGGGGAACGGTTCGGCGGAATTGTTGACTTGGGCGGCTTGGGATTTGTCGAAGCTGGAGGCGACTTATTTGGTGACTCCGGCTTTTGGCGATTACTGGCGGGCTCTTTCGGCTTTCGGCGCGCAGGTGCTGAAATCTCCTTTGGATCTTCAATCTTGCACCACTGTCAAGAACGAGCAAGATGCCCGTGAAGCGAGAGATGAATTTTCTTCTGGAACAGGAATCTTGCCTGTTCCCAAACAAGTAATTGAGAATGCTGCAACATCTCAGTTGGATCGGAAATCATCGGACGCGGAGGCTGGAAGCCGGTTAGTAACGGATGATTTGTCGGTTTCTAACCGTTCCCTTGTCTCCCCTTCTCTCCGTCTCCCAGTTCCTCTTGCTCTCGATGCCGATCGCAGACGAGGTTTGCTACTGAACAACCCGCACAATCCTACGGGTTTGCTGTTTGGTAGAGAGGCGATTTTGCCTTATGTGAAACAGTTAGGTATGGTGGTGGTAGATGAGGCCTTTATGGACTTTCTACCGCCTTCTGAGCAGGAAACTGCGATCGATGCTGTTGAGGAGTTTCCGAATTTGGTGATTTTACGATCGCTCACTAAATTCTATTCTCTGCCGGGACTGCGGTTGGGCTGCGCGATCGCCCATCCCGATATCCTCCGCCGCTGGCAGTTACGGCGCGATCCTTGGCCTGTGAATGCTTTGGCTGCTGCTGCTGCTGCTGCTGCGGTGCGAGATACTGTTTTTGAGCGGCAAACTTGGGACTGGCTGCCTGTTGCTCGCCGAGAGCTATTTGAGGGTTTGGCTAATTTGCCGGGTTTGCAGCCTTTTTCAGGGGCGGCTAATTTCTTGTTGGTTGAGTCGTCGGTGTCGGTTTCTTCTATTCAAAAAAGTCTGTTGGAACGACACCGGATTTTGATTCGAGATTGTTTGAGTTTTCCTGAGTTGGGCGATCGGTTTTTTCGGGTGGCCGTGCGCTCAAAAGCTGACAATTTGCGGCTGATTGCTGGACTTAAAGAAGTCATTAGTCAGTAGTCAGTAGTCATTAGTCAGTTGTCCGTTTACAGTTGTCCGTTGTCAGTTGACAAACCGATTTTATTGGTCGTTTGAGCGCACTTCCCAAGAAACCCGGTTTCTCTGATAAATCTTGGGTTTTGCAGCGAAGTATCTAGGAAGAAACCTGATTTCTGACCCCGCGCGCCGATCGTCCTAAACTACTGACTAATGACTAATGACTAATGACTAATGACTAATGACTAATGACTGCTGACTATTGACTACTGACTACTGACTTCTTTATTTATGCTTGATTATGATTTAGTGATTCTTGGTGGAACTTCGGCCGGACGTTATGCTGCTTTGACTGCAACTAATTTCCCCGCCCGCGTTGCTTTGGTGGAACCGCTAAGTAATTCCCAAGAGTTGCCGACTGGGGGGAAAGAGTCGATCGGCCTTGGTTTGAGATACAGCCAAACTTTGAGCGAGGCTGCTCGTTTTGCCCAGCAGATAAGCCGCCAGCAGTTGGGGGTTCGCTGGGAAGCTGCTAATTCGTCCCTGCCGCTCAAATTGCGGTTTGACGGGGTTCTCAAGTGGGCCGAGGGTGTTGTTTCTAATCTGTCAGAAATTGATTCTCTGGGCGTGTTGGCTGCTCGCGGTGTCGATGTTATTTCGGGCAACGGCGAGTTTGTTGCGAAACCGGATTTGGCTTTTGTTGTCGGCGAGCGAAAATTGCGATCGCTCTGTTATTTGTTAGCTTGTCCAACTCTGCCGACGATTCCCAATATAGAAGGACTTTCTGCTGCTGGCTTTTTTACTTCCGAAACTGTCGGGGAATTAGCAAAACTTCCTGAGTTGCCTAAAAGTTTGGCTGTCATCGGTGCCGATCCCAGCGGTGTCGAAGTGGCTCAAACTTTTGCTCGATTAGGGGTTGCTGTTACGCTTGTGGTGAAGGGTTCGCACATTTTGACGAAAGAAGACCGAGAGGCTGCTGGCTTGGTTCAAGCTGCAATGGAAGCTCAAGGAGTGCGGATTCTGACTGCTACTGAGGTGACTCAAGCTAGGGTGATTGAGGGTAAAAAGTGGATTCAAGCTGGACCTAGGGCGATCGAAGCTGAGGAGATTTTTCTGGCTGCTGGTAGAGGGCACAATTTTTCATCGTTAAATCTCGAAGCGGCTAGGGTTAAATTCAGCGATCGGGGGGTGATTTTAAATGAAAAGCTGCAAACAACTAATCGCCGCATTTATGCGATCGGTGATGTGGCTGGGGGTTATCCGTTCCCTCACATCGCTAATTGCGAAGCTGCGGTTGCTGTGAAAAATGCTTTGTTTTTGCCGCTGTTTCAAATAGATTATCGCGGGATTCCTTGGGCGATTTTTTCCGATCCGCAGTTGGCGAGGGTTGGCTTGACTGAAGCCCAAGCAAGGCGCAGGTTTGGAGACGATCTCATTGTTTGTCGGGAATATTTCAAGAATGTGGAAAGAGCTCAAATGTGCGGCGAGACAACTGGTTTTTGTAAGATTGTCGGGCGTCGCAACGGAGAGATTTTGGGAGCGAGTATTGTGGGGCCGCAAGCTGCTGAGTTGATTCACGCGATCGCTTTGGCTGTGCGTCACGGGATGAAGGTTGAGGCGATCGGCGAACTTCCTTATATTTGGTCGAGTTTTTCGGCAATTAACGGTCAAACTGCTGCTGTTTGGGAGTCACAGCGCTTGGGCAGCAACAGTTTTATGCAAAATTTGTGGGAGAATTTGTTTCACTGGCGCAGGTATTGGAAGTAAAAAAATCAAAGAGATAATTGGTAATTGGTAATTGTAAGTATGCGATCGGCAAAATATAATTGACTTGGACTATTTCCACAGTCTGCTTCTGCATTTTGGCATTTAATGCCTGATTCACTTATTAGAGTGGGGCAGCTTGTTGTGGCATCTGGACAAATAATTCGGCTGGCAATCTCATGAATCCCAATTTCTCCCAAATCTGACACACAAACTCAATTTCCTCTGCTTCCCGCTTGAAATTCCGCTCCGCCCGAATTGTACTAATGACATTAAATTATTACCTAAACTAGACATTAAGAGGGAGCATCTCATATTTGTAAAAACACTTATTCTGGCTCCTGCCTTCTGACTTTTTTCTTCTTCCTTCTGACTCTTTCCTCCTGACTCCTGACTCCTAGCTCCAATTTCAAGCGGAGGGCTGCTTTCATTGAGATGCTCCCCATTAAGATTTAATAGGCGATCGCATTCAAGCATCGGTTTTAAAAATCCTCTTAAGTACCCGATTAGCCTCTTAAAGTTCTCTTCTATCAAATGCTGCCGTTCAATCAGCCTTAGCCTCCTTCACCTTCTACTTAGTCTTAACTAAACTACAAACAGCTCTTACATAAACAATTCAAGTATTGTTTTAAACTCGTGCTTTCATAATTTTATCTACAAAGTATGTTAAGAAAAATGTAATTGACTCAATACCAGAGTAGAGCGAGCGAAAATAGTAGATATTAACTCTAAGAAGCTTCAGGCTTCAAAAAAACCGTAGGAATACGTAGATATGATTGAGATCACAAAACTTCTCCTAGGATATCACATTAACGAGCAAATATACGCAGGAAATCGAACTCTAGTTTATCGCGGCATTCGCTCGGAAAATGGGCAGCCAGTCGCGCTCAAACTGCTGCGAAATAACTTTCCCAGCTTCAACGAATTGGTTCACTTCCGCAACCAATACGTCATTGCTAAAAACTTAAATATCCCCGGCACAGTCAAGGCATACAGCCTCGAAAGCTATCAGAACCGCTATGCTCTGGTGATGGAAGACTTTGGCGGAATTTCCTTATGTAGCTACCTCTCAAGTATTGCACCTACGAGCGACGAACATCTAGAAGGCTTGCCCGTTAACGAATTTCTTCCCATGGCAATTCAAATTGCCAACGCCCTGGACGGACTTCACCGCCACCGAGTCATCCATAAAGACCTCAAGCCCGCCAACATTCTAATTAACCCGGTCAGCAAAGAAGTCAAGCTGATTGATTTAAGTATTGCTTCCCTGCTGCCGCGCGAAACCCAAGAAATTCAAAATCCCAACGTCCTCGAAGGCACCTTACCCTACATATCTCCCGAACAAACTGGGCGGATGAACCGAGGCATTGATTACCGCACAGATTTCTACTCGCTAGGAGTAACATTCTACGAATTACTAACAGGAAAATTACCATTCCAAACAGACGATCCAATGGATTTGGTACACTGCCACCTCGCCAAACAACCGCTGGCAGCCTCAAAAGTTAACAATAGCGTTCCATTGGTGCTGTCTGATATTGTCAGCAAACTGATGGCGAAGAATGCAGAAGACCGCTATCAGAGTGCGCTAGGACTCAAGTACGACTTAGAAACTTGCTTATCCCAGTTGAAACAGACAGGAAAAATCGTTAACTTTGATTTAGGGCAGCGAGATTTGTGCGATCGTTTCATCATCCCCGAAAAATTGTACGGCCGAGAAAGCGAAGTATTCTCCCTGCTAGCAGCCTTTGACCGGGTGAGTGCGGGTAGCAGCGAAATGATGCTGGTTGCTGGTTTTTCTGGCATTGGTAAAACCGCCGTCGTTAACGAAGTTCACAAGCCAATTGTCCGGCAGCGCGGCTACTTTATTAAAGGCAAATTCGACCAATTCCAACGCAACCTCCCCTTTAGTGCATTTGTCCAAGCTTTTCGCGACTTTATGGGACAATTGCTATCGGAAACAGATGCGAAAGTCGAGCAATGGAAATCGGAAATACTGGCAGCTTTGGGCGATAGCGCTGGGGCGATAGTTGAAGTCATTCCCGAACTAGAAAAGATAATTGGAAAGCAACCACAAGTACCGGAACTTTCTGGCAGTGCGGCTCAAAATCGCTTCAACTTGTTGTTGGAAAAATTCATTCAAGTTTTCACAACAAAAGAACATCCCCTAGTTATCTTTTTAGACGATTTGCAATGGGCAGATTCAGCATCTTTGAAGTTGATGCAACTGCTAATGAGCGATCTAGATAAACGCTATCTTTTCCTAATAGGAGCTTATCGAGATAACGAAGTTTTTCCAGCGCACCCGTTGATGCTGACGTTAGCGGAGATTCAAAAGAATCAAGCAAAGGTGAATACGATTACCTTAGCACCGCTCGATCGCTCTGATGTAAATTCTCTGGTTGCCGATACTCTGAATTGTTCGACAAAGTTAGCAGAACCGCTCACAGAACTGGTCGATCGGAAAACCAAAGGAAATCCATTTTTTGCAACGCAATTCCTGAAATCATTATACGAAGATGGACTGATTGCATTTAATTTTGATTTCCGCTATTGGCAGTGCGATATTGCAAGAGTGCGAGCGCTTGCAATTACCGATGATGTAGTCGAATTCGTGGCGCTTCAGTTGCAAAAGTTACCAACAATAACGCAGGAAGTGTTGAAGTTAGCAGCTTGCATTGGCAATCAATTCGATTTAGCGACCTTGGCAATTGTTGATGAAAAATCTCAAGTAGAAACAGCATCGGCTTTATGGAAGGCGTTGCAAGAAGGGCTGATTTTACCAATTAGCGAGGTTTATAAGTTTTATCAGGCAGAGGGTCATGGAGAATCGGTAATTAGTAATGGTACTGACCAATTACCAATTACCCATGACCAGTTACCGAAATACAAATTTTTACACGATCGCATTCAACAAGCTGCTTATTCTCTGATTCCCGAATCCCAAAAGCGATCGACTCACTTAAAAATCGGTCAACTGCTGTTAAAAAATACGCCAGAAGCCGAGCGAGAAGAAAGAATCTTTGATATTGTCAACCACTTGAATGTGGGAGTTGAGCTAATTACCCAAGAGGCAGAACGGGAACAATTAGCACGATTAAATCTGGTTGCTGGACAGAAAGCCAAAGCTGCTACCGCCTATTATGCTGCGGTTGAATACTTCTGTCTGGGTAGGAAATTACTGACACCAAATAGCTGGAATAATCAATATAAACTGACATTATCACTGTACTCAGAAGGCGCAGAAGCAGATTTTTTAAACGGTAATATTGAAGGAATGCAAAGACTCGTCGATCTAGTCCAAGAGCGCGCTACCTCGCTGCTGGACCAAATTAAAGTGTATGAAGTCCAAATACAAGCTTATATAGGGCAGAACAGGGTATTAGAAGCAGTTAATAGGGGGTTACAAGTTCTAAAGCTGTTGGGGGTGGAGTTTCCGCAACAGCCAACTCCCTCAGACATTGGAAAAGCACTCTCCGACACTGCGGCAATGGTGAAGGATTGGCGAATTGAGGATTTAGTTGACCTGCCTCAAATGACCGATCCCTATAAACTAGCAGCCATGAGACTTTTGTCAAGTATTTTTTCTGCTGCATACATTGCTGCGCCAGAACTGGTGCCCTTGACGGCGTGCAAACAAGTAAATTTATCCGTCCAATATGGTAATGCTTCCGTATCTCCATTTGCTTATGCCAATTATGGTGCTCTGCTTTGCGGAGTGGTGGGAGATATTGATTCAGGTTATCAGTTCGGTCAATTGGCTTTAACTCTAGTGTTACAGTTAAACGCTCAAGAAATAAAAGCCAAGATAGTTATGCTAGTAAATGGACTTATCCGACCTTGGAAAGAGCATCTCAGACAAACCTTAGAACCTTTGGTATCGGCTTACTCTACAGGACTGGAGACAGGAGATTTACAATATGCTGCCTTTAGTCTAATGCTGTACTCCTATTTTGCTTACTTTAGCGGCAAAGAACTGAGTGTCCTTGAAAGAGAGATCGAAACTTACAGAAATGCTGTTTATAAAATCCAGCAAGAAACAGCCCTTAATTATATAGAAATCTATTGGCAAGCTACCTTAAATCTGCTTGGAAAAAGTGAAAATCCCTGCCTTCTAAAGGGCGAAGTCTGGGATGAGCAGATCGGGTTGCCATTGCACCAGCAAGCGAACGATCAAACCGGAATTTACTACATATATTGCAACAAACTTTTACTTAATTACTGGTTTGAAAATTATTCAGAAGCGATTGAAAATACTGCTTTAGCAGAGAAGTATTTAGACGCAGTGATAGGATTGCCTCTTGTTCCTCTCTTCCATTTTTACGATTCTTTAATACAATTGGCGGTGTATAGCGATAGTCTAGAGTCAGAGCGGCAGGGCATTCTCTCGCGCGTACAAGCCAATCAAGAAAAAATGCAAAACTGGGCGAATCATGCCCCCATGAATCATCTGCATAAATTCTATCTAGTGGAAGCAGAACGGCATCGCGTTTTAGATCGAAAACTAGAAGCGATCGAGATGTACGATAAGGCGATCGCCCTTGCTAAAGAAAACGATTACATCAACGAAGAAGCACTTGCTCACGAACTCGCCGCCAAATTCTACTTGGAATGGGGCAAAGAAAAACTCGCCCAACCTTATCTAATTGATGCTTACTATGCCTGCGCTCGTTGGGGAGCAAAAGCAAAGATTGACCATCTAGAACAGCGCTATCCCCAATTACTGGCTCCCATCCTGCAACTGGAGCGAAGTCGCCAGTATCCGAGCGAAACAATTCACACCTCCACCAATAGTGAATCATCCCTATCTAACACGAATAGAACACTTGTCGGTAGCACCAGCAGCAGTTCGGAATTAGTAGATTTGCCGACAGTTATCAAAGCTTCTCAAGCTCTATCTAGTGAAATAAAACTCGATCAATTGCTCGCTACGCTGATGCAAGTGGTGGTGAAGAATGCCGGAGCACAAACCGGAGCATTAATTTTGAATGAAGAGGGCAACTGGAAGATAAACGTCCACTGCACAAACCGTCAAGACTGCCTTCTGCAATCAATTCCGATTGAAGAGAGCGAAGTAATTCCTCTAACCCTGATCAACTACGTCAAACGTACAAAAGAAACCCGAGTTTTTGATGATGCTAGCACTCAACCAAGATTGGCATCTGACCGCTACATTATCCAACAGCAATCTAAGAGTATCCTCTGCACTCCCATCCTTTATCAAGGCAAGATGATGGGGATTTTGTATCTGGAAAATAATCTGGCAACTGGGGTATTCACGGGCGATCGCGTTGCCATCCTCAACATCCTCTGTTCGCAAGCTGCAATTTCCTTACAAAACGCCCGACTTTATCAACAATCTCAGGAATACGCCCAAAAACTAGAGCAGTCTATTCACGATCTCAAACAGATGCAGTTGCAACTGGTACAGGGTGAGAAAATGTCGGCTCTGGGAAATTTAGTCGCAGGGGTAGCCCATGAAATTAACAATCCCGTAGGCTTTATCGCCGGCAACTTGCAACCCGCTCAAGACTACGTGGGGGATTTATTCAACTTGATCGATTTGTATCAAGAAAAATTTCCCCATCCGGGAGGGGAAATTGAAGCAGAAATAGAGGATATAGACTTGGAGTATTTGCGAGAAGACTTGCCCAAATTGATTGGCTCGATGCAGGAAGGAGTCGATCGCATCCGCAATATCAGTACGAGTTTGAGGACGTTTTCCAGGGCAGATAGCGATCGACCAGTTTCTTTCAATATTCACGACGGACTCGAAAGCACTCTGCTAATTCTCAAGCACCGTTTAAAAGCCAGCGATTTCCGCCCTGCCATTGCAGTTGTCAAAGAGTACGGTAACTTGCCCCTAGTCAAATGCTTTCCCGGACAGTTAAACCAGGTATTTATGAACGTACTGGCAAATGCCATTGACGCTCTGGAGGAATCAAATAAGGGGCGCAGTTTTAATGAAATTAAAGCCCTACCCAATCAAATCACGGTTCAAACTGCTCTGAGCGAATCCAACAATCAGGTTGTGATTCGGATTAAGGATAATGGAGTGGGGATGTCAGCCGAAGTCAAGGAAAACATCTTTAACCACTTATTCACAACCAAGTCTGTGGGTCAAGGAACCGGATTGGGATTGTCTATAGCCCGCCAAATTGTTGTGGAAAAACATGGAGGTACATTAGTGGTGAATTCCTCTATCGGGCAGGGTTCGGAGTTTGTGATTTCTATTCCGGCGTGAGCAGTTCGTAGTCGGTCTTTAGCGCAATTAGCGCCGCCTCGCAATTACAAGCCACGTTATTAGAAGAAACAGCAAACGGACTACCGGGAACGAGCAACAGGCTAGGGATTTGCGCGCTAGGAACTAGCGACTAGGGACTAGAGCGCCAGTCCAGTAAAAGAGGTTGACAAAAAACCTCAAATAGGGTGTACCCAAACGGCTCACAATGCGCCA
>JAUBSN010000028.1:0-85049 GCA_036704825.1 Microcoleus sp. F8-C3
ACTCGCGCTTGGTCTCTGACGATTCACTTTTACCCCCTCACTGCGTGTATGTGCCAGTTGGGGGTGCGGAATGTGGGTTATAGGGAAGCAGTTAAGATTGGTGATTTACTCTTGGTTCGGGATGAACATAGCAATCCTTGTAGGAACTGTGAAGTCACCGAATACCAAAAACCCGGTTTCTTTGAATTAACCGGGTTTATCAAAATTCAGGAAAGATTGACGGTTTAATCCAATTGCATGTTCTCAATTAAGTAACGTGTTGTTTCAGGCGAGATTTTGAGCTTGCGATCTTTGGCTTTAGGAGGTTTTTTCCCTGGTTTTACAGCCTTGCGGGGAGCGAGCTCGGGACGAGCAAGAAAATGCTCAGCGGGTTTACCAGTTAATATGCTGCGGACTTGACTGTGTGACTCATGGGAATGCAGTACATTGCGCCATTTCTTGAGTTGTCCGACTTGAGGCCCAATCATTTGAATGACTTCTTCCTCATCATGTTCGACAAACCAAATTTTAGCTGCTTCAAACACATCAAAATCCGGGTCTGAATCCTTTGAATCTCTAACCCTCATCACCCTGTGATTATTCGATGCTCCTATGTAATAAATGTGTAAGGGATCGTCTTTAGAGGGATACAACTCATAAATCCAGCCGTCTTTGAACAACACCAAGCTACGATCTTGGTCTAGCGCTAAAGTCCACCCGCCTTCATAATTACCGAGAAGCAGCTCCACATCGTCCAAATTTTCGGATGCGATCGTGTATGATGACACTTTGTTTGGAACTGTTGTTCTCAAATCATTCACAAACTTGTTATAAAGGGCTTCATTGTCAATTAAGTTGTCGAGATCGGAGTCATAGAGCAACTTAAGCAGTTCTTGATTCATTTCCATCGTCAACTCACGACCAAAACAGCCATTGCTGAGGATGACCATACCGACATTGTGTTCTGGAACTAGCATCTGCATACAAGCCCAAGACGGTAAAAACCCTCCATGATGCCGTATGGTGATTTTTTCGGCAGGATTAGATTTCCTGGGAATTTCTTCTACCCACCAACCCATTCCGTACCTTGTGGTTCCTGTAACACCCACATCCTGACGGTTGGTTTTAACTTCTTTGCCTTCTACATTCCAAAGTTCCTGTAGAGTTTCAGCATTAACCACCCGCTGACCATCTGGGTTGACTCCGTTGTTCAACAAAGTTATCAGGTAACGGTTCATATCTTCAACGTTTGAAACCCCCTGACCTGCTGGACCTATACCATCGATAAAATTAATACTTATCGAACCTTTTTCAAAAATTTTTGGTATTCCATCCCTCATATCGAGGCCGTAGCTGACAGCATAGTCACGACTAGCACTTGATAAAATAGCAGTGAGACAGGTACTTTCCATGCCAATAGGCTTAAATACTTTCTGGCGCATCAATCGCTTATAAGCGGGCAGCAATTGGGATAAAGACGTTTGATTTTTTAAAGGGGTCAGGTAAGCAGCGCTTGCATACAGCTCGTTGTTATAAAGGTGTTTCCCAATATTCTCTGGAAAGCATGGGAAAAAAGGGATATTTTTGATAGTGTATATTGCAGATTGGTCATTCCAAAGCGTTGCATTAGCACCCAAGATCATATCTTCTATGTTAGCAAACGGATTAACTGCACCGTCTATGCCACTAGCCATCCCCAATAAATCTTTAACTTTTAGCGGGTCTGTGATTTCATCGGGAAATTTGTATTGCGAGCTAATTTCAGAGACTGGAGTATCCCAAGTATATAAACCCTCATCTACTTGAGTAGCAGTCATAAAAGCTGTCAATGACTTAGTCATTGACCCCAAGGTAAAAAGAGTTTTTGGAGTAACTGGCTCCTCTGTTTCCAAGTCTCGCACGCCAAACCCCTGAGACACGAGCACTCGGCCATTTTGAACAATGCCTAAGGATGCCCCGGGTATCATATAGAACTGCATCCTTTCTTCAAACTTTTTCTTAAAGTCTTCCAATTGTTGTGAAGATAAGGCTGAGTTTGGTGATGTTGTACAGTCTGTCATTTTTTTCTCCTAAGATTTGTTCTTTTTGATTTTAGCCAGAAAACTGTCTAACTGTTGTTGATTTAGTTTAGCGGCAGAGAAGTCGGAAGGAGTGTAGCCTTTTACCTCTGGTAATGTGCAGTGAGCGATGAGCGATTTCAAAGCCTCAATAAAGGCGTCAGCCAGACGTTCAATAGTTGTTCGTTGATGAACGTTTTCGCTGTAAATGAAATCCATTTGTAGCTGATTCTGAACTACTAATCCATTAACATCTAGCAGATGAGCGCGATTCCCTAATGGACTGTGATTGATGCCCGATGATTCTTGAGCCAGCCCCCAGTTCATTGATTCTGATTGTAACGCGGTAGGAGCGCTAAATTGTCCTAGATAATTAAAACTAATTTGAGGTTGGGTTTGAGCTGACAGTTTTGAGCGGGTGGCAGCATCATTGCTTAAATAGCGCAGGATGCCATAACCAATTCCTTTAGAAGGTATGTTCCGCAACTGCTCTTTCATCGATTTAAGGTTTTCTGCGAGATTATCAACTGATTCCAGTTGCAAGTGGAGCGGAAAACAACTTGTAAACCAACCGACAGTCCGCGATAAATCTACAGCTTCAAATAATTCTTCCCTACCGTGACCTTCTAAGTCAACTAATAATGATTTACTGCCAGTATATTTAGCAAAGCTTTGTACTAATGCAGTCAGCAGCACGTCATTAATTTGCGTATTATAAGCCTTGGGGACTTCTTGTAACAAGGTACGAGTTTGTTCTTCTGTTAAGGAGACTGATACTGTGCGACTGGATGCAAATATGTTGGCATTCTTGCCTTCGGGGTAGTCCACCGGGATAGAGTAAATTTTCAATGGAGACTGGGCAAGCCAGTAGTTTAACTCTTTTAAAAGCGTTTCAGATTGAGCGTATTGAGTCAGTCGAGAAGCCCAATCTTTGAAAGAGGTGGTTTTTGGTTGAAAGATTTCATTTTGCTCGCTCTTTTGGTAAGCTGTCGATAAGTCTTCTAGCAGAATCCGCCAAGAGACGCCATCAACTACTAAGTGATGGATGACAATTAGCATTCGACCAGGACGATCGCTCCCCAAGACAAACAGCACCACTCGCATTATCGGTCCTTCTGACAAGTTCAAACTAGCTTGTGTTTCGTTAGCGATCGCCTCTATATGTCCTGGCTGTTCTTCTATGGGAATATCTGAGAGATCCGCGACTTGGAAAGGTATTTGGTCATCTGGGGTAGCGCGATCTTGCTGCCAGCCCGCCTCTGAACGTCTAAATTGCAAGCGGAGAGCATCGTGATGGATTAATATTTTTTGTACTGCTCGTTCTAAAAGCTTTGGTTGCAAGTCGGTCGGCACAGACAGCAGTACAGATTGATTGAAGTGATGAGGTGCGGGTAAATTCTGCTCGAAAAACCAATGTTGAATTGGAGTTAAGGGTGCGGAACCCGTCACCCAATCTTGTGTAGCTTGGATAGAGGTAGTAGTGCGGGCCACTGCTGCCAATTCGGCGATTGTCTGATACTGAAATAACTGTTTTGCTGTCAGATGCAAACCTGCTTGATTAGCTCTGGCGATAATTTGAATACTAATGATAGAATCTCCACCCAAGGCAAAGAAGTTGTCGTGAACGCCGACTTTTTTAACCCTCAAAATCTCGCTCCAGATAGCCGCTAAGGTTTCTTCTGCGGGCGTTCTGGGGGCGACACAACCAGAGTCGCGATCGCCTTCTGTGTCTGGTGCTGGCAGGGCGCGACGGTCTACTTTGCCATTGGGGGTTAAAGGGAATGCTTCCACAATCACAAAAGCTACAGGCACCATATATTCCGGTAGCCTTTCCTTCAGGAAGCCGCGCAATGCACTGCTAGTTGGTTTTTCTAAGTAAGGGAGTACATAAGCTGTTAAACGCTTGTTGCCCGGTTGGTCTTCGCGGACTGTGACTACCGCTTCTCGCACTTGCTGGTGCTTGCTCAGGATTGCTTCTATTTCTCCGAGTTCAATGCGGAAACCGCGAACCTTGACTTGATTGTCGATCCGACCCTTAAATTCGATATTACCGTCTGGTAAGTAACGCACCAAGTCTCCTGTTTTATAGAGACGCGCATCACTAGCAAAAGGGTCAGCAATGAATTTTTCTGCTGTTAATTCTGGACGGTTCAAGTAACCGCGAGCCAAACCGTCACCGCCAATATACAATTCTCCTGGGACTCCTGTGGGGACAGGTTGAAGATGGCGATCGAGAACGTAAATGGTTGTATTAGATATAGGACTGCCGATGGGTAGGTTAGTTGCTCCTTCTGGTACTGACTCGACTAAATACCAGGTGGAAAAAGTTGTACTTTCAGTTGGTCCGTACACGTGTAGCAGTCGCTGTGGCGGTCCTTTTTTCAGTACCTCTGCTACCCAAGAGGGGTCAACTGCTTCACCTCCGAACAACAAAGTCCGCAGATGCTTGAATATATCTGGCACAACACTGACCAACTGATTAAACAGGGCAGTCGTGACAAACAAAATAGTAATTTCTTGCGCCTTTAGCTGTTGTGCTAATTGTTCGGGCGAAAGCATGACTTCTTTAGTAATGCCTGCTAGCTTTGCCCCGTGCAGCAAGGCTCCCCAAATTTCAAAGGTTGCCGCATCAAAAGATATATTGGAAGCTTGTGCTATGCAATCATCGGACTGTATCTGCACGTAGTTAGTCTCAAACACCAGACGAATTACGGCTTGCTGGATCGCTGCTACACCTTTAGGTTTGCCTGTAGAACCGGAGGTGTAAATAACGTAAGCCAAGGAAGTGGGTTTGATCTCCACATTGAGGTTGTCGCTGCTTTCTTTGCTAATAGCTTGCCAGTCTGTGTCCAAGTAGACTATTTGCGCCCGATGTTCGGGCAAGTTGGCTGTCAATGCAGACTGAGTAATTAACACTGGCACTTGGGAATCTTCCAACATATATGCCAAGCGTTCTTGAGGATAGTCCGGTTCGAGAGGAACGTAAGCGCCGCCTGCTTTGAGAATGCCTAACATGGCAACGATCGCCCCTACGGAACGATCGACGCAGAGTCCCACTAGCACTTCTTCCCCAACACCCTTAGTTTGCAGATAACGTCCTAGTTGGTTGGCACGGGAGTTTAATTGACCGTAAGTGAGTTGTTCTTGTTCGTAGCTTACTGCTATGGCATCGGGGGTTTTTGTGGCTTGCCGTTCAAATAACTCGACTATAGATTTGTCGGCAGGGTAGTCAGTTTTGGTATTGTTCCAGAATAATAGCTGCTGAGTTTCCGCAGTTGTCAGCAGAGGTAATTCTCCTATAGGGCGATCGGGGTTAGCAACAATTCCTGCCAGCAATGTTTGGAAATGCCCGATCGAGTTCGCTACCGTCTCTCGGTCAAACAAGTCACTGTTATATTCCCAAGATCCTTCGATCCCTTCTTCTATTTCCCATATCGATATTGTCAAGTCGAATTTGGCTGTAACGCTGTCTGCTGACAAGGGCTTGAGAGTAAGACCGGGCAGTTCTAGTTCTCCCATAGGTGCGTTCTGCAATGCAAACATGACCTGAAATAGAGGACTGTACGAGAGAGAACGTTCCGGTTGTAAAGCTTCTACTACTTGCTCGAAGGGCACGTCCTGGCGATCGTAGGCGTCCACAGCCATCTGTCGGACTCGATCGAGCAATTCTGAAAAACTAGGATTACCTTTTAAGTCGGTACGCAATACCAAGGTGTTGACAAAAAAGCCGATTATCGATTCAGTTTCTTCGCGGTGACGGTTGGCGAGAGGGGTGCCTATACAGATATCTTCTTGAGCCGTATAGCGATAAAGTAAAGTCGCCAACGCACTGAATAAAGTCATAAATAGGGTAGCCCCAGACTCTTGAGTCAGAGTTTTGAGTTTTTTAGTTAATTCCGAAGATAGTTGAAATTTCTGGCTGCTACCGCGAAAGCTTTGAACTGGTGGACGAGAGCGGTCTGTAGGTAATTCTAATAGTGCGGGAGCGCCTAATAATGTTTCTTTCCAGTAATTAAGTTGGGTTTCTAAAACTTCTCCACTCAACCATTGCCGCTGCCATACTGCAAAGTCAGCATACTGGAAGGACAATTTTGGTAAAGGGGAAGAAACTTCTAATAAAAAGGAGCGATACAAAGCTGACAATTCGCTGATAAATATCCCCATCGACCAACCATCAGAGATGATATGGTGCATGGTTAGCAGCAGCACATAAGACTCTTTCGACTGTCGTAATATAGTTACCCGAAGTAAGGGACTTTTTGATAAGTCGAAAGGCTTTTGTGCTTCGTTGGTTACTAATCGCTTGACTTCCTCGGACTGTTTCTCCTCGGACAAACCCTGCAAGTCTATCACTGGTAGAGTTAAAGTCAGTTCAGGGGCAATGTTCTGTACTGGGACACCATTAAATTGAGAGAAACTGGTACGCAGGACTTCATGACGCCGCACAATTTCTTGAAGCGCTCGATCTAAGGCTTTGAGGCTGAGGTTTCCACCGATCTCTACTACTGCGGGTATATTGTAAGTGGAACTGCTGCCTTCGAGTTGCTCTAAAAACCACAGTCTTTGTTGATTCCAGGATAACGGAATTGGTTGTTCTCTAGAAACTGGGGCGATGGTTGGGGCTTTTGATTTATCCTTGGTTTTCGAGTTTTGTTTTTCGGCTTGCAGCTTTTTTAGTACGAGTTCGCGTTGGGCTGGAGAAAGTTTTTCTAACCGTTTTTGTAGGTCACTCATAATTGCTAAATAGTTATTAATTATTGGCTGGTGGTTAACTTTTCGTCTTTATATAGCGGTTCTCAAAAAAGTGAGGTATGCCCTATGCCCTATGCCCTATGCCCATGAGTACCTCATCTTTCTGAGAACCGCTATAGTTCTATTTTTGCATAAAATCTCTATAAAGTTGCTCGGCAATAATCATATTACCATTTTTAGATAAATGACAAAAATCTATATAAGCAGCTTGATTTCGATTTAATAAATCTGTGTAGTCTAGTAAAAAGTCATAACCGCGTTCTCGCATCATAGATTGTATAAGCGGATACACTGTTTTGTATTGCTTCCTCAATTCATTATTCCACCCTACATTTAAATGTAAATCCTGAGCGAGTTTGGGATTTTCCATAAAAGCAACTGGCTGAAGAATTCCTAAAAAGTTAATTTCTTGCGCCTCAGCAATGACATGGGCTATTTCCCAATTTTTGATTAATGCTGATGCTATTTGTTGTGCTTTTTGAGGCTGATTATCGCAATTCATTGTCCGATCCCAGTAATCCTCTGTTTTCACAGAATGATTGATTATTTCTCCCCTTACTAATTTTATTAAACTTCTTGTTCCCCGCAAAAATGTAAAATCTATATATTTCCAGAAATCATGTTCTGGAGATTGATTCCCATTACTTTGCAGCAGTTTCCTTATATAATCTGTGTATCCGTGTTCTCCTACTTGATTTTCACTTCTACATAAATTCAGGATATCGTTAACACCATCATAAAAGACTACTGAATTTATGGTTTCAGCCTCGACAGTTAAAAGATTAATTAATCTCTCCAAAGACTGGCGAGAGGTAAAGTTAGTCTCGGCTCTATTAAAAGTAGGAATTTTAGATATCTTATTAAACAAGGCGGGGATTGTTTCTGTATCGACTACCCCGGTTCCCCACATTGTTGACCCTCCAAAAAAATCTATTGACGTTACATCTGGAGAGATTGCTTCACTTGTAGTTTCATTTTCATGAATGCGATCTCCTTTAGCATTTATATTAATAGTCTCACCGTGAAACGGTTTTCTCGACCACCCAATAAATGGTTCAAATTGAGTTGATAAGTGGTTAAATTCCTGAAAATGAAGTTTAGCTGTGTCTCTATCATCTGCATAATTAGGTAAATTAGCCCGTTCGTCAACCATTATCATCCGCTGTTCTGCTAGTCCATAAATAAGCAGCACAGCCGCGCTTAAAAAATTCAAAGATACGATGAAAAGCAAGGTAATAGCTATATTGATAATAATGATTTTGCCAGCATTTTTCATAGTGTAGCTCAAAGAAGTGAGTGCAGACACGGACATCAAAATTCAGCAAAAATCGGCTTCAGATAGAGAGTTGCTCAACTTCGGCCAAAATCTTTTCCAACGCATCGGCTTCCGCTTCTGCTAGCTGCAGTTCTGTAACAAAAGTTGCCAAGGCTGCGACTGTAGGATTATCAAAAACACTACGCAAAGATAAGTCTATTTCAAAAGCGGCTCGCAGTCGAGAAATCATTTGGGTTGCCAGCAGAGAATGTCCTCCTAAATTAAAGAAATTATCATCAAGTCCCACTTTTTCAACTGACAGCAATTTTTGCCATACCTCTGCAATCTTTTTTTCAGTATCAGTTTTTGGTTCAATATAAGTAATTTCATATCGCAACTTGGGGTCAGGGGGAGGAAGAGCGTCTCGATCTAGTTTACCGTTAGGAGTCAGGGGTAGAGCATCCAGCATGACAAAAAAGCTGGGTATCATAAAACTAGGCAGTTTTTGCTTTAGATAAAACTGCAAGTCATCGATTAATTCATTTGGTAAACTATCTGTGTTTAACTCTATTGGAACAATGTAAGCAACTAACTGCTTGTGTTTCAAGTCATCTTCTATCACGACAACAACCGATTTTTGCACGGCGGGATGTCCAGATAGTACAGACTCAATTTCTCCAAGTTCAATGCGAAAACCGCGTATTTTTACTTGATTGTCTATTCTACCTAGAAACTCGATGTTTCCGTCTTGAAGGTAACGAACCAAGTCTCCGGTTTTGTAAAGGCGACTTTGGTGCATACTAAACGGGTTTGCTACAAACTTTTGATCGGTTAATTCGGGACGATTTAAGTAACCCCGTGCTAAACCGTCTCCGCCGATATACAATTCTCCTGGAACTCCTATCGGGACAGGTTGCTCCTTAGAGTCTAAAACGTAAAGGGTTGTATTGGATAGCGGACGACCTATAGGGATGTTTGTCGCTCCGGCAGTCACTTCTTCTATTAAATACCAGGTTGCGAATGTGGTACTTTCTGTGGGACCGTAGGCATTCAACAATCTTTCAGGAGGTTTATTTTTTAATACCGCTTCTACCGACGATGGGTTGACAGCTTCTCCTCCCATCAATAGAGTTCGCAGGGATTGAAATAGATCGGCACGAATGCTGACTAAGTGATTAAAAAGAGCAGTAGTGACAAACAAAATGGTAATTTTATCTTTGTTTAACTGCTGATGAAGCTCCTCTGGGGAAAGCATGACTTCCTTGGTTATTCCTACGAGTTTAGAACCATTAAGTAATGCACCCCAAATCTCGAAAGTGGCTGCGTCAAAGTTCGCGTTTGAAGCTTGTGCAATACATTCGTTTGGTGTTATTTGCACATAATTTGTTTCTTTTACTAAGCGAACGATCGCCTGGTGAGGGACAGCAACACCTTTGGGTTTCCCTGTAGAACCGGATGTGTACATTACATAGGCTAAGTTGGTAGGTGTTACTTCAGTTTTTGGGTTGTCACTGCTATAATTGCAAATAATCGAATCTGTATCTAAACAGACTACTTTGGCTCGATGTTCGGGCAAGTTAGCTGTTAATTGAGATTGAGTCACCAAGACAGATATCCCTGCATCTTCTAACATATAGGCTAGGCGCTCTTGGGGATAAGCGGGGTCGAGGGGTACATAAGCACCACCAGCTTTGAGAATGCCTAACATCGCAACAATCATGTCGAGGGAACGTTCGATACACACTCCAACTAAAACTTCACTCCCAACTCCGATGCTTTGCAGGTGACGTGCTAGTTGGTTTGCACGGCTGTTAAGCTGTTGGTAAGTTAGATGCCTATCTTCGTAGATAGCGGCGATCGCTTCGGGATTTTTGTCTGCTTGTTCTTCAAATAATGTTCCAATACAGCAATTGTAAGGATAGTTAGTTTTAGTATCGTTCCATTCTACTAAAAGTTGATTTTTTTCTGCTTGCGTTAGCAGCGAAATCTCGAATAATCGCTCTCTAGGGTTAGCAGCGATCGCCTCTAGCAATGTTTGGAAATGTCCCAGCATTCTGTTAATAGCAGCAGCATCAAAGCGTTCTGCGTCGTAGCTGATGCGTATTAATAATTCTTTTCCTGGAATGGCGATTGCTGTCAGAGGATAATTAGTTTGTTCAACTCCTGTTATATTAGTAATCTCTAAGCTGCCAAATGTATGCTTAGATGATTCATCTAAGGGATAGTTCTCAAATACCAACAGGCTCTCAAACAAAGGCATTCCCTCAGAAACTTGACTGTTAGCCTGAATTTCTACAAGAGGACTGTAGGAATACAAATCCCGCTCCATTTGTTGAGAGAACAACTGTTTGAGCCAAGGTAATACTTCTATATCTTTTGGTACTTGAATTCTCATCGGCACTGTATTAATAAACAGTCCTACCATAGATTCCACTCCGGACAAAGTAGGAGGACGGCCCGAAACTGTTACCCCAAATACGATATCCGATTCACCACTATAGCGACTTAACAGCAGTGCCCATGCTGCCTGTATAATTGTATTTAAGGTAAAAGAATTTTGTTTTGCCAGCGACTGTAATGCTGTTGTAGTTTTTGCTGATAAATACTGTTGTTCGTATGCAGATTTCTCTAAACAAATGCGGTCCGCCGCACGACGATCCACTATTAAAGGAGTAGGATTTGTAAACCCATCAAGGGTTTTTTTCCAGAAGGTTTTTGCTTGTTCAAGTTCATATTTATTCAACCAAGCAATATAATCGCGGTAGGGACGAACGGGAGGCAAAGATATATTTTCGTTTTTGTCGATCGCCTGATAAAAAGCCAATACTTCTTGGAGAATAATCGACATACTCCAACCATCTGTCACCAGATGATGATGACTCCATATTAATTCGCAGGTATCCGCCTGCAACTGAACCAACCTCCAACGCATGAGTGGTGCTTGATTCAGGGGAACCTGCTGCTCTAATTCAGATTGCTTGAAAGCTTGCAAACGCTCTTGCTGTTCCCCAGAAGACAGGTGCTGCCAATCTAAGTTTTCCCAAGGCAAATTTACGGACTTTAACACGATTTGCAGCGGCTTGTCGCGACCTTCCCACAAAAATAAAGTCCGCAAAGTTTGATGTCGTTCCACTACTCTTTGCCAAGCCTGCTGGAACGCTGGTACATTAAGATTACCCTGTAATGTAAAGTTTAATTGCTGAAAATAAATTCCTGATTCGGGCGCGTAAAGCGTATGAAATAGGATTCCTTCCTGTGTAGAGGAAAGCGGATATATTGCTTCAATATTTTTGTTTTGTTTGTTCATCTTGTTGTTCCCAATTACCAATTAATTTCTGAAACCAAATCATCTAGTTCTGACTGGCTTAATGCTACATCAGGAAAGTCGGAAGGTGTATAACTGCCAGTATCTGGCGAAACGCAATGCTCTATTAAAGAGTTCAATGATTTCATAAAATCATTCGCCAGATGTTCAACCGTAGTTTTTTTATGGATATTTTCGCTGTAAGTCCAATCTAATTGGAATTTTCCCTCAACTACCAAACCGTTGAGATCTAATAGATATCTGCGCTTTCCAGATGGGCTTTGAATAAAGCCTGTATTTTCTCGGGCAAATCCTAAGAAAATTGATTCTGATTGCAGAGAATCAAATTGACCTAGATAGTTAAAACTTACCTCTGGTTGAATCTGTTTTTTCAGTAGTTCTCGAATACTCGGATCTGGACTGAGATAGCGAAGTATTCCGTAACCAATGCCTTTGGTAGGAACATTCCGCAGTTGTTCCTTGATTATTTTGAGTGCTTCTCCAGACTGGTTAACAGTTTCGCCCAAGTGCAACATCGCGGGAAATCGACTTGTAAACCAACCAACTGTACGCGACAAATCTAAATCTTCCCATAGTTGTTCGCGTCCGTGACCTTCTAGTTCTACAAGCAGTCCGCTAGCACCAGTCCATTTTGCCCAACTTTGCGCTAATGCTGTTAGCAGCACGTCGTTGATTTGAGTATTGTAAGCAGATGGAACTTCTTGCAACAGAACACGGGTTTGTTCTGCACTCAGGGATACTGATACAGTTTTACTGGATGCAACAGTGTTATTTTCTTTACTGTCTGGAAAATCTACTGGCATAGCAGTCACATCCGAGGTGTACTGTTGTTTCCAATAATCCAGTTCTTTTAAGACTGTTGGAGATTGAGCATATTCAATGAGCCGATAAGCCCAATCTTGAAAAGAAGTGGTTTTTCGCGGCAATTGAATCGTTTCTCCCCGATCGCCTTGTTGGTAAGCGCTTTTGAGATCTTCGAGCAAAATGCGCCACGAGATCCCATCAACGGCTAGATGATGGATAACTAAGAATAAGCGATCGGGTCTATCTTCGCCCAGCTTAAATAAAACCACCCGTATTATCGGTCCATTTGCCAAATTCAAGCTTGCCTGAATTTCAGTTGCAGCTTGGGCGATCGCCCCTGGCTGGTGTGAAACCGGAATATCGGACAAGTTTATGACTTCAAATGGTATATCGCCAACAGGGGCGATCGCTTGTTGTCCTGGCAACCCGTTAAAGCGCAGGCGCAAAGCATCGTGATGTACTAGCAATTGCTGAACCGCTTGCTTCAGTAACTCAGGTTTCAGCTTTGACGATACCTCTAATAGTATTGATTGATTGAAGTGGTGCGGTTCGGGTAAGTTTTGTTCCCAGAACCAATGCTGAATTGGGGTTAAAGGCATCACCCCGGTAATTATTCCCTGTTCGGCAACAGTCGAAATAGCAGTACCTGCTACTGCTGCTAATTTGGCGATTGTCTGATGCTCGAACAGTTGTTTGGGATTGAGTATTAAACCAGCCTGATTTGCTCTAGCAATCATCTGAATACTGACAATCGAGTCTCCACCCAATTCAAAGAAATTGTCGTGAATACTGACTTGTTTTAGCCTTAACAGTTCGCTCCAGATAGCTGCGAGGCGTTGTTCTTCGGGGGTGCGGGGTGCTGCCAAATCAGAATCCGATCTAGATGTTACCTCCTGTGGTGCTGGGAGAGCGCGGCGGTCGATTTTGCCATTAGGCGTGAGCGGCATCACTTCCAGGCTCACAAACGTTGCAGGCACCATATATTCTGGCAGTTTTCTCTTGACGAAATCCCGCAGTTCGCTAGCAGTCGGCACATCGGATGAGTCCTTGGGAACAATATAGGCTACCAGCCGCTTGCGTTCGCCATCTTCGTCTTCTCGGGCAATAACTGCCGTCTCTCCTACGCCCTGATGTTGTGCCAAAATAGCTTCGATTTCTCCGAGTTCGATGCGGTAGCCGCGAATCTTTACTTGGTCGTCTATCCGACCAAGGAACTCGATGTTACCATCATCTCGGTAGCGAGCTAAGTCTCCAGTTTTATAGAGGCGGGCATGGGGTCGATCGCTAAAAGGGTTGCCGATGAATTTTGATTCGGTTAACTCCGGGCGGTTCAGATAGCCCCGTGCGATCCCAGCACCACCGATATACATTTCGCCTTTAATCCCGATGGGAACTGGTTGGAGATGTCGATCGAGAATATAGATTTGAGTGTTGGCGATCGGGCAACCGATGGGCACGGATTCTTCCTGTTGCCAATCTTGACAGTTATAAACACTACTCCAAACTGTCCCTTCGGAAGGACCGTATTCATTAAATAGATTGCAATGGGGTAGACTTTGGCGATGTTGCTCGATTACCTTCCCCGGACAGGGTTCTCCGGCCACGATCGCTGTTCGCAGTGTTTCTAATTGCTGTGGCGGAGCTTGCTCCAGAATGACAGCATAGAGAGAAGGAATGCTCAACAAATAGGAAACCTGATGTTTTGCAATTAATCTTGCTAGCTGTAGCGGTTCAGGCTGAAACTGTGGTGGTGGAAGTACAAGCGTACCGCCCTGGCATAATGTCCAAAAAATGCCTGCTACGGAACTATCGAAGGCAAAAGAAGATAGTAGCAGGAAAGATTGCGGTCGTTCTTGATAGTAATGCCAACGGTTACTCGTCGAATGTACTAAATTTTGATGGGTTACTAAAACTCCTTTTGGCTTTCCGGTCGAGCCTGATGTATAAATCGCATAAACTAAATTTTCGGCGGTAACTTTACTGCTAGGACTGTCTTCGGGACTATCAGCTATTTCTTCCCACTCTGAATCCAGACAAATTAGCTGTCCCCAATGGGCGGGTAGTTCTGCTTCTAAATGCTCTTGGGTTAACAATACGGGGGGCTGTGCATCTGACAAAATCAAGGATATGCGATCGAGGGGATAGCTGGGATCTATTGGTATGTAAGCACCACCTGCTTTTAAGATGCCCAGTATTCCTACTACCATCTCCAAGGAACGTTCTGCACAAATCCCCACTAGGACATCCGGTCCTACGCCCATTGCTTGCAAGTAGTGGGCTAGTTGGTTGGCCCGTTGATTTAACTCAAGATAAGTAAGCTGCCGGTCCTCAAAAACTACCGCCACTCCGTCGGGAGTCTTCTCTACTTGCGCTTCAATTAGTTGATGAATGCACTTATCTTGAGGATAATCACTTGTTCTATTGTTCCATTGTGCTAGTTGTTGCTGTTCCTGTTCTGTTAACAATGGCAACTGCGCCAGACATTTTTCTGGTTCTGTTACCATGCTGGTAATTAAAGTTTGTAGATGTCCCAACATACGGCTGAGCGCCCCTGACTCAAAACGGGTGCGATCGTATGTAATTTCTAGGTTTAATTCTTTCTCTTTATTCCATCGCGCTGTTATGGCGATCGGGCTATTTGTTTCTGACCAACTTTTTACGTTGCTAACACTTATGCTCCCATACTGCGTTAGCGTCAAAGCTTGTTGCTGAGTATCTTCAAAATCTATATAGCCGAAGAATATTGGTAATTCTATATTACTCCAAGCCCCAATTTGTTGAATCGAATTATATTCGTATTGCTGTAAATTCACTTGCTGTGCTTGTAATTCTTGCAGCCAAGATTTTACAGATACATCGGGACAAACGCGCACTCGTATTGGCAGCCTGTTTTGAAAAGCCCCTACTATCGATTCCGATCCGGGTAGCGCTTCTGGACGACCAGCTACCTGGATGCCAAATACTACCTCTTCTTCCCCACTATACCGACTTAATAATAGAGCATAAGCACCTTGCAGGAGAAGGTTTAAGCTGAACTGATATTCAGTCTTTTCTAGCCACGACGATACTACAGTTGCGGAAATTTTTAGGTGCTGGCGATCGCAACTCGTCCCAGATGCACCCCCCGAATATTGTTCTATCACCAATGGCGTAGGTTCAGAAACGCCCTTTAAGCACTGACTCCAAAAAACTTCAGCCTTTGAATTATCCTGTTTCTTTAGCCAAGTAATATAATCTTTGAAAGGCGCACTGTCTGTTAATTGCCGATTTTGATAACAACCTTGATAATTAGCAAATACCTCGTTTAAAAGCAGATAACAACTATGTTTATCTAAAATTAATTGGTGATATGTCAGAACAAGTTGATATACCTGTTTTGACATCCGACAAAGCGATAGCCTAGCAAGAGGTATCGTCGAATCAAACTGGAAACCCTGCTGTTTTTCGCTTTCTATAAAATTATCTAGCTTCCGAACCGTTTCTGACAGTGATAAACTGCTCCAATCTTGTTTAAAAATTACAGCTTTCAATTCTTTAATAACAACTTGCCGAGGACGTGACAAGTTTTTCCAAACAAACAAAGTCCGCAACACAGAATGCCGATTTACCGTCAGTTGCCAAGCTTGTTCCAATTTCTCAACATTTAGTTCTCCCTGCACCTCACAAATTAATTGACCGCAACCTTGCATATTATCCGCCAATACTGTTTCTTGTATGGGGGATAACATATAGATATCTTCAACATTTTTTAGTTCCATTACATTCGGCCTTTTAAAATTCTAATTTACCAGCTCTTATGACAAATTTTACTTGTTCAACAATAATTCTTTTTTGCCGAACAATAATTCCGATTTAATCCCGCGATTTTGACAATCAGAGATTAATTTTTTTGCTTCAGCGAAAGCCCGAGTTTCTTCATGATTTTCAAAAGACATCAGATAACTCAACCAAGGTTCATATCCCATTGCATACACATAAACTTCTTTCGGTTGTAAACTGTCAATTAAAGCGATCGCTTTTTCGCAATCACTACCACTCGATAGGCGGGATCGATCCATTTTTCGCGGTAACGGTTTAATTAATAAAGGTCCATAAGCCCAACTAAGGGGCGCTCCATCACATTGAACCCCCAGAAAAATTATATCTATTTTTCCCACAGCTTCTCGAACATTATCGTAAATCTTGCATTCGCAATTACTTGAATCTGCTCCCACTACGATCGCATTATCTTGCAAGTTTACCAAATATGCTATTTTAGATCTAATTTTTAAATCTGCGTGTTCTCCCAAAAAAGGTAAACCTGTAATTTTTCCACCAGGTACCTCTATTGTTTCTATTTCGTCAATCTCAATTACTTGTTTAAAACCAATATTTTGCAACAATAATTTCATTGATGGATCTGTTAACTCTCCCCCATTATTCTTAGGTACGATCGCTGTCTTAGTTTTGTGACGCAGTTGCAACAAAGCTTCCAGCATAAAGTGATCGTGGTGAGCGTGAGTAATTAGTATATAATCTATACTATCGGGTAGATCGGCATAGGTGTAACGGGAAATTTCACCATCATATTGATAGCTGATCAGAGGATCGCACAAAATGCTTGCATCTCTTGATTCAATCAAAATACAAGCGTGACCAAAATAACGAACCCTTACGTGTTCTTCTGTATATTTGCTTATTGGTAATGGAACTGACTCGGTAAAAAACGATTCAAACAAAGTTTTATCGCCGTTTTTAATATCTAACACTTCCTCAATAAAACCTAATGGTTGGGGAGTTTGTTTCATTTTAAACAACTCATCTAGACCGTCAGACTTGAAACAAGTATCGATCCGAAAACTATTTTCAGATTCAAGCCTGGGGGTACTGAAAATAAAGGGTCGCTCGTCTTTGTCAACTAAACACAGGGACACACTTTGCAATTCTTCTTTGTAAAACTTGCTTCTATATAACAATCCTTCTATAAAGCGAACAGACGGTTGATTGTTAATATCGTAAGCAAGTTCTACGTAACCTTTTAAGACATCGGGTACATCTTGATAAAGAGGCTCGATCGAATAACCCTTAGCTTCATCCATTAACAACAAATTCAGGTTTTTAATTGCTTCTGCTAACTGTATTAGTTCCTTGCCATCTTCTTGAGTTTTTTGCATCAAATGTTTAATTTCTTCGACTCTACTTTCGTCGTAGTTAATGAAAGGGCCTCCTTTCATTTTGGGATTTTTCAAAGCTGAAACATGAAAATGGGGAGTTGCTACAAATGACTCCATGATCTTTAAATGGGAATTAACCATGTACATGGCAGCAGTGGTTGGCGAGATCAAGTAAGGCCAAGCATACCATTGATTAAATAATGGCTCTGGTTGTACATTTTCTTTTAAATAGACTTTTTTGTTACTCATTTTCTCACTTTTTGGCTTTATAACTTAAGAACGAAGTTTCCGAGTTGAAAAGTGGAATTTATTAAATCGGTGGCTACAAAGGAAGTGCTGGTAACGCTTTTTGCCAAACGCGACAAATTGTGTTGGCAAAGTTCCAGAATTGGTTAAAGTTAAATAAACTTAATTACTTAGCTCTCCACCATCAAGCTAATGTGATAATACTAGGCTTGACATCCTCACGCCCGCTTGCGCCACGGTGATTCCAAGAATCACTTCTTAGATATTTCTGCTTCATCGCAACTGCCATCAGACTTCTGCCTATCCGGTCTTACGTTCGCTGCACAGACTTTCACCGCAAGAGAAAACGGCAAGAATGTTTTGTGCGGCGTTGACATCTCGGTCATGGTGTGCGCCACAATTCGGGCAGTCCCATTCACCAAGATTCAACGGCAATTTTTCAAAGATGTTACCACACTTGCCGCATCGCTTAGAACTCGGAAACCATCGGTCAATCTTGACCAACGTGCGACCGTACCAGTCACTCTTGTATTCAAACTCCCTCGCCACGAAGTTCAAGGGCGGAACCTGGGGCTGTAGCAATTCGGCGCGATTTGAATCGTATATTTGGTTTGAGCAGGGAGAATAGATAGTGCGCTCTACCTCACCTGCCAAAGAAAATATCGTACAAAACAGACTATGTAAGGGTTTCAGGCATCCAGCAGGTCGATCGCCGTATCCTGACGGTGCTCGAAACAATGATATAACTTTATGGCGAAATTGCTGAAACTGGGCGATCGTCCGTTATAGTTCTTCTGGGGTCTGAAGCACTCCGAAGACGGGAAATAAGTATTGCTACTCAACCGGACTTCGGGCAAATTGTCCAAAGTCCAATAAAGATCACCTCTCAAGATCGTAGTTTTATGCCTAAGTCCACGAAAGAAGATATCTTGCTGCCTTTGACTGATGCCCAAAAACAACTCTGGATTTTAGCCCAACTAGAGAACGAGAATTCAATTGCCTATAACCAATCAATCAGCGTGCAAATGCGCGGTTCGCTGAGCTTGTCAGCGATGCAGAGGGCAATACATAAAGTCGCAGATCGCCACGAAGCTTTACGGACCAAGATTTTGCCTTCGGGAGAGCAACAACAGGTTTTGCCTGTGCTTAATTTAGAGCTACCCCTACTGGACTTTTCTAATCTAGATAGTAGTGAACGCAACCTGAAAGCGGCTGATTGGTTTGACAAGGAGAGCCGAAATATTTTTCAAGTGAATGAGACACCACTTTGGCGTATTCAAGTTCTTAAGCTAGAAGAAGAACTCCATTGGCTGGTGTTGAGCGCCCATCACATCGGACTGGATTTTCGCTCAATGCTCTTGATTCTCCAAGAGTTAGGAGTTTGGTATTCAGCGGAGTGTCAGGGAGAAACTTGTCAATTACAGGAGCCAAAGCAATTTCAAGAATATATAAATTGGCAAATAGAGCAAAGCCATACTTGGGAAATGGCAAATTCCCAAGCTTACTGGTTGGAGCAATTGGCTGGGGAACTTCCGGTATTAGATTTACCGACAGACTGGAATCGTCCCGGTAATAGAGATTTTCATACAAACACTGAAACTGTAAATCTAGATGAGCAGGTAAGTCAAAAACTTAAAATATTTAGCCGGGAAAGAAATTGCACTATTTTTGGAACTCTGCTGGCAGTATATTTTGTATTCCTACATCGACTTTCAATGCAGACCGATATTATAGTAGGAGTGCCGACAGAGGGACGGTACTTGGAAGGCAGTGAAGAATTGGTTGGCTGCTGTGGAAATTTATTGCCAATAAGAAGTTTTCTGGAGAGCAAGATCGTATTTTCCGACTATCTCAGGCAGATTGAAAATCTCTTGTCAGAAGCCGAAAAACATAAAAATTATCCCTTTGCCAGATTGAGCGATCGACTGAATAATCAAAATGCCACGAGAAACTCGCCTGTGCTGGCAACACTTTTTAGCTTAAATCAGCCAATTGTTGTGCCGCAGATGTGGGGTATGGAAACAATTTTATATCCTCAGCCTAGCGATTTTAAGGATTATGACTTGTATTGGAAAATCACTGAAACAGATGGGCAGCTAACATTAAAAGCCAGTTATAGTACGCAGTTGTTTGCATCTGAAACAATTAAGCGCTGGTTGGGACATTTTCAGACCCTCCTCAAGGCAATATTAGAAAATCCAGAACAGAATATCAGGCAGTTACCCCTACTCACCAGTGAAGAATCTCATCAGTTGTTAGTGGAATGGAATAACACTGAAAGTGATTACCCGTTCGATAAATGTATCCATGAATTGTTTGAAGAACAGGTGCAGCGGACACCGGACAATGTGGCAGTAGAACAGGGTAACAAGCAACTAACTTATTCTCAGTTAAATGACCGGGCCAATCAACTGGCGCGTTACTTGGAAACCCTTGGCGCAGGACCAGAAGTCCTGGTGGGAGTCTGTGTAGAACGTTCTTTCGACGCGATCGTGGGGGTGCTAGGAATTATCAAAGCTGGTGGTGCTTATGTGCCTCTAGATCCCAGTTATCCTCAAGAACGTTTGGCATATATGTTGAACGATTCTGGGCTGAAGGTTATCCTGACACAGGAAAAATTAGTTGCCTCGTTACCTGAAAATCAGGCTAAGTCGATCTGTTTGGATAGAGATTGGGAAGTAATTGACAAGTATAGCAAAGAAAATGGGGTAAATAGAGTTAAAGCGAATAATCTGGCTTATGTCATCTATACTTCTGGATCTACTGGTAAACCTAAAGGTGTTTTAAATACTCATCTTGGATTGTGCAATTTAGCATTATTTCAGAGCAAAGGTTTTCATGTTAAATCAGATAGCCGCATTCTCCAGTTTGCTTCTTTGAGCTTTGACGCCTCAGTATCGGAAATTTTTGCGACTCTCATTTCTGGTGCTGCATTGGTTCTAGGCACATCAGATATATTGTTGGTAGGACAGAATTTGCTGCAGTTGTTGCGCGAACATTCGGTTACTCATGCCACAATCGGGCCGGCGGCTTTGGCGGTGTTGCCTTCAGACCAATTGCCATCTTTAGAGGTCTTGATTGTAGCTGGAGAGGCGGTATCGAGCGAGGTGGTCAGGAAATGGTCTTCTGGACGACGTTTGTTTAATGCTTACGGTCCTACGGAAGCGACTGTTTGCGCTACGGTAGCCGAGGTGCGAGATGCTAGCCAGAAGCCGCCGATCGGTCGCCCCATCGCTAATGCTAAAGTTTACATTCTGGATGATTATCTGCAACCTGTACCCATCGGTGTACCAGGGGAACTTCATATTGGCGGAGTAGGGGTAGCAAGAGGCTATCTCAACCGGGAGGAGTTAACGAATTCAAAATTTATTGCCAACCCCCAAAAAGATATAGAATGTTCGGTTTTGGGCGATCGCCTCTACAAAACTGGAGACTTGGCTCGCTATCTTCCTGATGGGAATATAGAGTTTATCGGGAGGATAGACAATCAGGTAAAAATTCGCGGTTATCGGATAGAACTAGGAGAAATTGAAGCATTGTTAAGCCGCCACCCCCAAGTGCGGGAAGCGGTGGTAATTCACAGGGAAGACCAACCGGGGGATAAGCGCTTAGTAGCTTATGTGGTTCCAGAACTTGACAAAGAAGATGTGGTGCGAGAGGACAATGAAACCTCTGTTGAACTCTGGCCTTCTGTGGCGGAATACTACGTTTATGATGAATTGTTGTATTACGCCATGACCAACGATTACCGTCGCAATCAGAGCTATCAAGTCGCTATTAACCAGTCGGTCAAAGATAAGGTGGTTGTAGAAGTTGGGACGGGAAAAGATGCGATTTTAGCAAGATTATGTGCGGAGGCTGGGGCAAGAAAAATTTATGCGATCGAGCGAGATGCCAAAACAGCCAAGCTTGCGGAAACTTGCGTTGCCAATCTGGGGTTATCCGATCGAATCATGATTGTTCATGGAGATGCTACTGAGGTAGTATTACCAGAACTGGCAGACATCTGCGTTTCAGAAATTGTGGGTTCTATTGGCGGTTCGGAGGGTGCTGCTGTCATCATCAATGATTCTCGGAGGTTACTCAAACCAGATGGGGCAATGATTCCCGAAAGAAGTGTTACCAAGATTGCCGCTGTGACACTTCCTGATGAAATTTTGCATAATCCGAAATTTACCAAGGTTTCTGGCCATTACACCGATCGGATATTTGAGCAAGTAGGATATTCCTTTGATTTGAGAGTCTGTATTAAAAGGTTTCCTAAATCCAATTTGCTGTCTGATATACAAGTATTTGAAGATTTAGACTTCACTAAACCAGTAAGTTTAGAAGCAGCCCATGAAGTAGAGTTTGAGATCGTGAAGTCTGGAAGATTAGACGGCTTCTTTGTTTGGCTCAACCTGCATACAGTCAAGGGAGAGGAAATTGATATTCTGGAACACGAACATTGCTGGCTACCCATTTACTTTCCGGTTTTTGAGCCTGCAATCTCAGTGTCAAAAGGTGATAAAATCCAAGCAATTTGTCAAAGAACTATTTGCGACAATCAGCTAAATCCAGATTACGCGATCGCAGGGAGATTGCTAAAAACAAATGGGGAAGCGATCGAATTTGAACATCAGTCTTATCACTCAAAGAAATTGTTCAAGCAAACTCCATTCTATCAGCGATTATTTGCTGATTTTTCTGGTTCTGTCAATGCCCAAGTTAACAGTGGAAAGCAAGAGGCGGGACTGGTAAAAAAAATTGGGGAATATTTGAGGAAACATCTTCCCGAATATATGATGCCTTCCGCTTTCGCGATCGTGCCAAGCTTGCCTCTGACACCTAATGGCAAGGTAGATCGTAAATCACTACCAGCTCCCAACTTAAGTACAAGATCTGATGTGGATTATGTCAAACCAAATTCCGGAATAGAAAAAATTATTGCTGAGGTTTGGCAAGATGTGCTTGGGATAGAAAAAGTAGGAATCAACGACAATTTTTTTGAATTGGGCGGAAATTCCTTACTTGTGGTGAAGGTTTACAATCAATTGCTAGCAAATGCAGATGTTGGGTCACAAAAGCTTTCGATGGTAGAGTTGTTTAAGTATCCAACCATAGCGGCTTTGGCTAAACATTTGAGCGGGAAAATCAATAATTCTTCTGAGTCAGGTAAAGCTTATGGTGAGGCTCGCAGCGCCGCTCAAGAAGCCAGGTCGCAACAGCGAGACCTCAGACAAAGACATCGTTCTCAGAAAAAATAGGAAGTGAGGAGTATAATTGACATCTATGTTAATGTTTGAGACTATCTCGCTTTTCTTAATTTTCAATAATCATGAGTAGAGAACTATTTTATAGCTGTGCGATCGCCCAAATACCCAAAATCTTAACCTTGCTCGATCGCAATCCCCACAGCCCAACTTACGGTTGTGGCGATCGCAACTTTTGGCACTACAAAATCATTGATTTTCCCAGCGGTATGGCGCAAGAATTTGTTTGGCCCCTAGCTTTGGCTTACGATACCAACGTGCCCGACAACCCGTTTTACCGCCAATCAACAATCAGAGAATGGGTAGAGGCTGGTATTCTCTACGCCGCCAAAAGCGCACACCAAGATGGTTCCTGCGATGATTATTTTCCCTACGAAAGAGCTGGGGGAGCAGCAGCTTTTTCGCTGCTAGCCTGCGTTGAAAGTTACACCCTCATCGGATTGAACAACCCTAAGATTTTAACTTTCTTTGAAAAGCGAGCTGATTGGCTAGCTCACCACCATGAAAGCGGACGGCTAACCAACCACCAAGCCTTAATTGTACTGTGTTTGGAACTGGTTTCAAAGCTGTTGTCTACTGCTAAATGGGATGCAATTAAACAGCAACGCTTAGAAAAAGTATTGTCTTGGCAAAACCCCGAAGGCTGGTTTCAGGAATATGAAGGCTGCGATCCAGGTTATCACACCTTAACAATTTCCTGTCTGGCAAGGATTTATGAATTGAGACCAACAACAAAGTTAAAAGATGCGATCGCCCTCGCCGTTGACTTAGCCTCACATTTTGTTCATCCCGATGGTTCTTTTGGAGGTGAATATACCAGCCGCAACACCTACAATTTCTTCCCGCACGGTTTCGAGTTGGTCGGGAAATGGATGCCCAAAGCTTTACACATTAATGACAGTTTTCTCATCGGACTTGCTAATGGTAAAACGCCATGTTACGCTGACGACCACATCATCGGTCATCATACGTGGAATTACTTATTAGCTTGGCGAGATTTTGTCCTCGATCGACCCCTACTACCCCCACGACCTACAGGTCGCCTTTGGTTGCAAGAAGCGCAAATTTTGATCGATCGCCGCCACGACACCGAACTTTATTTAGCACTCAACAAAGGCGGAGTATTCAAACTCTTTCGCGGCGCCGATCTTGTGGCTTCCGATACCCAATTCTCGTTGCAAGTCAGAAAAGGTAAAACCATTAAAAATGCAGTGGCTCATCTGATAGATTCTTATCAAGTCCATTTGACAGAAGACGAAGTTTCTATTCAAGGACAACTCGGTTGGGCTAAACAGAAGCAAATGACAACGATAAATTTATTATTGCTGCGAGTCGTTATGCTTAGTTTTGGGCGTTTCTTTCCTAACTTAATTCGCAAATTACTGCAAAAAATGTTGATTACAGGTAAGAAAAAAGCCCCCTTCCATTTTGAACGTCAATTGCGCTGGGAAAATGGCAAGTGGCGCGTCATAGACCAACTGCAAGCAGAGTCTTGGGAAAATGTCGTTAGTGGAGGTATTGGCTGCGACCAAACCTCAATTTATGTAGTTATGAGCCGAACTTTCCAAATAGGTCAAATACAGCCTTGGATTGACCTCACAGAGAAAATCAAACAAATAGCCCCCGGTCAACCGTTAAAATTAGAGCGCAATCTTTAAAAAAGATGGAATATTCCGTTTGAATAGAGAATCCTATTTAGATACGTTGGTCGGGGGCTAAAATTTCCTTGAATTTGAGAGGTTTCGCGCTAAATCTGCTGTTCACCAATCTTTTGATCGATCATTTTTAGTGCCAGTTGATTTCCATTAACCTAATCAGTTTATCGGTATATTATGAGACTTATTTTTCCTCGGTTCTCAACTTTTAAAACATCTTCTAAATATCTGAAACAATCTCGGGTAATTTTTCTTATTCTCGCGAGCATCTCAACTTTACTGTTAGTATTCGTGGCTTTGAAGAATCCTCAGAGTCTTTATAGCGATAGTGCGTGGCAGATGAAGGCGTTGCAACAGTTCTTTGCTGGAAACTCCCCTTCGTTTAATCATGTAGTAAGACCTAGTTATAATGACCTTGCTGTTAATGAGGCTATATGGATTACTTGGTGGCCTCCAGGAACTAATTTGCTAACCTATCCACTGGTGGCACAGGGAATATCAGTGGGTATGAGTATCCGCATAATTGCGATCGCCAGCTTTGTTTTAGGTTCTCTAGGTTGGATCTGTTGGTTTTCTCTGTTCGATCTTCCTATTTGGATAGGGGGAATTGTGGCTGTTACTATTCCTAGTCTGCGCTATGGCAATCATGCTTTGTTTCAGTATTCTGCCGAAGTGCTAGTTTATGGTTATGCTCCTTGGTTGCTGTTAGCTACTTATCAACTTAGTAAAATTTGGAAAAATGAAACTATTTATATCAAAAACTGGGTTAAAATTTTAATCATTTCTCCTGTCGTGGGCTTAATCATCGGCTTGGGCTTTATTCTAAAATACTCCCTATTATTTATTATATTAGGAGCGTTAATTTATCTAGGATTTCAATGTGCTGCTAATAACTCACTACAGTCAAAAATTAGTAAATTAACAGCTTATCTATTAGTCTGCTTATTTTCTGCTATTCCCTTGTTAACTCTCAGCTTAGTTAACCAAAATCTAGGGAAAACAGCAAATCTTGTTACAGCTACAGCTAAAATAATTAGCTTAAAATGGCAAACCTTTATCTATTTGATAGCTAATCCTGCACTAGCTATGACCGATGCCGAATTACTTTGGAAAACTTTGCTCCTTAATTTTGAACCTTCGAGTGATCCAAATTCGCTTTGGATAGGTTTAATCGGCCTTCCCGGAGGGATATTATTGTTATGGTTGATTTTACGTCGTCAGGAGCGAGCAGTATCAGAAGCCAGCTTATTAGCTAAAATTGTATTTTTTACCAGTATGGCAGCTATATTTGGTATTTGGTCAGTTGGTGCAACTGTTAGTTACGAGGCACGTCATGTAACCGCAGCAAGTCTGGCTATTTTACCTGTAGCTTTACAATCAGGATGCGAACTATGGAACAAAATGTCTGATAGCTTTTTAATCAAAGTTTCTTTGTGTATTGCTGCCATCTTTTATCTTGCTATTCCTCTGGCTTACAGTAGTACGTCTATTTTTGTTAAGGCGCGGGAAACGTCCGTTAATTATACGCCAGCTTCCAGCGAAATATATAACCCTTGGTTAGCTTCTCAAGACTTAGCTAGAGTTCGGACAGAATTAGTCAAAGATTTTAACGAACAAACAGATATCTGGTATCTACCAGATCCGGTTGCGGCATTAGACTTACCAGGAAGAGCAATCATTACCCATGCTGATTTTTACGGAGGTTTACAAGATACAAATTTACATCGGCAAGCTTTTTATACTAGCATCCCTCTGCGCGTTCACGTTCTCTTGCCGCCTAGTTTTGAAGATAACGGTAAAGGTGCGGCGATCAGATCGTCTTTTCCCCAAGCAGATGAATGGATTTATCGGGAAGTAGAGGAAAGCAATTACGTTGAATGGATATCAACCTTAGAAGTCAAATAAATGTTTCATTTTTTTATTTTTACCCTTGAGATACTTCTTGATAATCTGGAGAGTCTTTTAGCAAAAATTCTCCCAAAAATGGCAAACCGCCCAGGGCAGGTAACAGATATCGCGAGGTACAAAGTAGTGCTAATGCCGCAGATGTAGGGGCATCGAAATAGGGCTGATAAAAAAAGATCAAAGCCGCGTCGCGAGTTCCAACTCCCGCAAAAGTTAAAGGCAGTAAACCTGCTAAAATTGCTAGGGGTGAAAGGGCTAGATTTGCTAAAAACGGTGTCCAGGCCCCCAGTGCTAGGATAAATAGCCAAATTTGTAATAAATGTAGAAGCCAGATTGAGATAGAAACAATAGTTATCTTAGCTAATTGAGCTTTGTCGCTCCAGAAATAATTTTGCATTTCCAGCCAAGATATCTGCAAACTTTCTAGTTTAGGAGCAATTTTACTTGGGGCTATTTTAACCGCGTTTTGGAAAAAAATCTCAGCAAATTTTGATGAACTCAGTAATAAAATACCTGCTAACAGTCCGAAAGCAACGCTGCTAGTCATTAGCCAAAACAACCAATCTTTTGCAGGATAAATTATTAAACCAAATGCACACCAGAGTAGCAATGATAATAAATCGCAAGCTTTCTCAAAAACAACTAAAGATAGAGACAGGGAACCATCTAAATGTCCTCGCTGCTTCATAAAATAAGCTTTGGCAATGTCCCCCATTTTTGAGGGTAATAACATATTTAAGACGCTAGACGCTAGGATTAAGCGATTGGCTTCGCCAAATCCTAAAGTTTGTCCTCTTGGCATTAGTTGTTGTAGCCGCCAAGAAGTCAACATTGTTAGGGGCACAACCATGCCTAGGCTAACTACCATCCACCCGCCCTGACAATTCTTAAATACCTTGATTAATTCATGCAAGTCTATTTTCCAGTAGATGGCTACCAGAATCAATAAACTAACAATTAAAGATATAATTTTTGTTGTTCCTGTCTTCGATATAGATTGTTGATTAGCCATTCTTTATTAACCTTTCCTTGTGAAATAATTTAACTCGAGCATTTATTCCAACGAGTTTGCCGTTGAATTTCTTCGAGCAGTTTCCGGTTAGCTGCTATTAAGTCGGCAACGAGACCAAAGATCCACAGTTGAAATCCAATTAGAATCAAGATAGCAGCAAGAATTAAGCTGGGAATGCGGGTTCTTTCGCTCCCCATAAAGAAATATATCAGCCAGCGAATCCCTAAAACAGTACCAATGCTTAAGGGGATATTTCCCAATAAAAAAAAGAAGTATAGGGGCTTGTACAGCGTGAAAATGCGGAGAATGGTAAAAAACGATCGCACGACATAACTCCAATTGCTTCGCACTAGACGAGATGGCCGTAATGCCGGATTTGTTTGAATCGGTACTGAAGTAATTGCTATTCCTTGTTGCCCTGCTTGGATAATTGTCTCAATGGTGTAGGTATAATCATTAAAAACATTGAGTTGCATAACGGCTTTCCTACTGAAAGCACGAAAACCGCTAGGGGCATCGGGGATATCGGTATTAGAAGCAATGCGTACTACCCAACTTCCAAGTTTTTGCAGCAGCTTTTTCAAGGGAGAAAATTCAGTATTTGTCTCAATAGATCTAGCCCCTACTACTATTTCTGCTTCTTCCTGAAGAATAGGCTGAATTAATTTGAGAATGTCAGCGGCACAGTATTGATTGTCTGCATCTGTATTGACAATAATATCTGCCCCAGCTTGGACAGATGCTTCTAGTCCAGCCATAAAAGCTTTGGCGAGACCTTGGTTTTGGGGGAAGCTGACGATATGATCTACTCCGTGGGATTTTGCTACTTCTATTGTGCGATCGCGACTGCCATCATTGATTACCAACCATTCGACGGTATCGACTCCAGATAACTGACGCGGCAGTTCTTTCAGAGTTATACCTAGTGTTTCTTCTTCGTTGTAGCAGGGAATTTGGATAATCAGTTTTGTCATTTGACTGGGAACTTAAAATGAGATTTTTTTACTGAATCAGGACTGACACTAACCCTCTAAACTTAAAATGGGCAGTACCCATCTTATACTAAGTGGTAGTTAGCAATTTAATTTACAGCGGGGGTTCTGGGGAGAGGAAGTTACGCAACACATCTGCCATTGGGTATTATACTACCTGTAGTTATTTTTTTCACCGTCACAATCTGCAAATTATGTCCCAATACTAGGCGAACTGCCGTTTGCCCTTACTCGACTATACAAATGCAATTAGTAGTCGCGTTACTCGTAACGCTATTAAATAAAATTTATTGAAATGATGCAAACGTGTTATAGTTGAGGTTTGCCAAATAATATACATATAATATGTACGTAATGTACATTATTATGAAATTGTAAATATTTACTAAAATTTTTATAAGAGGCAGTCAGGCATCATATAATTACTTGGTTAATCCTGTCGTGAAAAAATATGACTGGAAAAAAAAATGTTTGATTTTGTTATTGGTATTATATGAATGATTTAGAAATAGCAGTAATCGGCATGTCATGTCGTTTACCTGGGGCAAAAAATATCGAAGAATATTGGCAAAACCTGCTCTCTGGTGTCGAGTCAATTTCTAGGTTCTCAGATGACGAGTTGTTAGCTGAAGGTGTAAAACCAGAGTTGTTGAGCAACCCTGACTATGTAAGAGCTGGTGGAGTGCTGTCAGAGATAGATATGTTCGATGCCAGTTTCTTTGGTTTTAGTCCCAGCGAAGCTAAGTTAATGGACCCGCAACAACGTATGTTCTTAGAATGTGCGTGGGAGGCAATAGAGAAGGCAGGTTACAACCCAGAAATCTATGATGGTCTAATTGGCGTTTATGCAGGGGTAGGTATCAACACTTATTTACTTAATAATATTTATCAAAATCCAGATATATTGAAGTTAGTTAATCTGCACCAACTTGTGACAGCCAATGATAAAGACTATTTGCCGACGCGAGTGTCTTACAAGCTGAACTTGAAGGGACCGAGCATCAACGTGCAAACGGCGTGTTCTACGTCATTGGTAGCAGTGCATCTGGCTTGCCAAAGTTTGTTGAATGGTGAATGCGATATGGCTTTGGTAGGTGGGGTGTCGGCGCGAGTTCCTCACAAAGTAGGCCACTTGTATGAAGAAGGAATGATCTTATCGCCAGATGGACATTGTCGTGCTTTTGATGCCCGAGCAAGAGGGACTGTAGGCGGAAATGGTGTAGGAATTGTTGTTCTTAAACGACTGTCAGATGCGATCGCCGATGGAGACTGCGTTCACGCGAAAATTAAAGGCTCGGCTATTAATAATGATGGTTCCTTGAAAATAGGCTATACAGCTCCTAGCATAGACGGTCAAGCAGCGGTTATTGCGGAAGCTCAGGCAGTGGCAGGGGTCGAACCAGAAACAATTACTTATATCGAAGCTCACGGCACGGGAACAAATTTGGGCGATCCCATTGAAATAGCAGCACTTGCACAAGCTTTTAGGGAAAAGACGGATCGGAAAAACTTCTGCGCGATCGGCTCAGTCAAAACTAATATAGGTCATACGGATGCAGCATCTGGTGTCGCGAGCTTGATTAAAACGGTATTAGCGTTGAAAAACAAGACAATACCTCCTAGTTTGCATTTTGAAAAGCCAAACCCTAAAATTGATTTTGCCAATAGTCCTTTCTACGTTAATAATAGCTTGTCAAAATGGGAAACTAATGGTTTTCCGCGCCGCGCTGGGGTCAGTTCCTTTGGGATTGGAGGCACTAATGCCCATATTATCTTAGAGGAAGCGCTACCGACCGAAGCATCAGGAGAATCACGTCCCTGGCAAATTCTAGTCATTTCAGCCAAAACAAGTGATGCCTTAGAGCAAAGAACAAAAGATATAGCAGCCTATTTCCAGCAAGAACCGGAACTGAACATCGCGGACGCAGCATATACTCTGAGTATGGGTCGCCAAGCATTCAACCACCGACGCATGCTTGTTTGTCAGCAGCTTGATGAAGCGGCGATCGCCCTAAATAAATTACAACCTACACAAGTTTTTACCAGCAATATCGAACCAAAAGAACGACCTGTCGTGTATATGTTTTCAGGACAGGGTTCTCAGTATATTAATATGGGGCGTGAATTATACGACAGCGAATCAATCTTTAGGGAGCAAGTCGATCGCTGCGCGGAATTATTGCTGCCGGAACTAGGAATCGATCTGCGCTTGGTACTCTATCCGAGTGCGGAAAAAGCCGAGGTTGCAGCCCGAGAACTCAAACAAACAAAAATAGCACAACCAGCTCTATTCGTAATAGAATATGCCTTGGCGCAGCAATGGCAAGCTTGGGGAGTGCAGCCAGAAGCGGCGATCGGTCATAGTATTGGAGAATATGTAGCAGCTTGTATAGCAGGGGTTTTTTCATTAGAAGATGCCCTATCTTTAGTGGCAGCCCGTGGGGAAATGATGCAGCAAATGCCCATCGGTGCTATGCTTTCCATTTTTCTTCCTAAAGAAAAAGTACAAACCTTATTGGGAACAGAACTATCATTAGCAACAATTAACTCTCAGTCTAGCTGCGTAGTTTCAGGTCCGGTAGCAGCAGTCGATGCTTTAGAAAAACAACTCGCATCTCAAGATATTCAATGTCGTCGCCTACAAACTTCCCATGCTTTTCATTCCTGGATGATGGACCCGATGTTAGACGGCTTTGCAAGGCGGGTAAAACAAGTTAGCCTTCAGCCTCCCAAAATTCCCTACATCTCCAACCTGACTGGCAAATGGATTACAGTAACCCAGGCGACAGATCCTAACTATTGGGTAAGACATCTGCGTGAAACCGTGCTATTTGAAGAAGGTTTGCAAAATTTATTCCCAGATCCCGATCGAATATTGCTAGAAGTCGGACCGGGACGAACCTTGAGTACCCTAGCTAAAAGACATCCAGATAAATCTACAGCGCAGCTAGTATTAACGTCGCTGCGCCACCCTCAAGAAGAACAGGCAGATCTAGCTTTTCTGCTCGATACTTTGGGCAAGTTATGGTTGGCTGGAGTAAAGGTGGATTGGTCTGAATTCTACAGTAGGGAGCGACGCCATCGTCTGCCATTGCCTACCTATCCCTTTGAACGCCAGCGTTACTGGATTTCACCTCAAAAACCACAGGAGGTTGGTCAATCAAACGGGTCAGGTGAAGAAGGTAAAAAGCAAGATATTTCCGATTGGTTTTACACCCCGTCTTGGAACAGGTCTTTGCCCGGGGCAGCTAAACAGAGCAAACTACCAGCTAGCGTCCTATTGTTTACTGATGAATATGGTGTGGGCGACCAACTGGCAAAACAGCTACAAGCACAAAGTCGAGAGGCGATCGCGGTTAAGATTGGCGAATCCTTTACCAAGCTGCACGAGGGTTTGTATGCTATTAATCCAAGAGAAATCAAGGACTATGAGAGATTGTTCGCAGAACTACCGGCTATTCCCAAGACAATCGTGCATCTGTGGAGTTTGGTAGGAGATGACCGTCCCCCATGCGATTGGGAGGGAATTGAAGAAGTTTTAGATCGAGGCTTTTACAGTCTGCTGTTTCTCGCTCAAGCATTAGGGAAACAGAACTTAAATGATGATTTTCAACTCGCAGTTGTCTCCAATAACTTGCAAAATGTGACCGGACAAGAACGGTTGCGTCCAGAACAGGCAACAATCATAGGACAGGTGAAAACCATCCCCCAGGAATATCCTACTTTTAACTGTCGGAGTATTGATATAGAAATTCCTCAAGCAGGAACCGAACAGTATCAGGAAACGATAGACCAACTGATGACCGAGTTGAAAATTCCTTCCTCTGATAAAGCGATCGCTTACCGAGGACAGCATCGTTGGGTACAAACTTTTACACCCATACCCTTGGAAGACAAACCAAATGAGGGGATACAACGATTAACCCCAGGAGGAGTCTATCTAGTAACAGGCGGAATGGGAGGTATGGGACTGGTATTAGCAGAATATCTGGCGCAGACAGTACAAGCAAAACTGGTTCTGATCGGGCGATCGGCTTTTCCAGAACGAAACGAGTGGTCAGAGTGGTTGGCGACTCACGACTCAGCAGAAAACGTTAGTTGCAAAATTCGGAAATTGCAAGAACTGGAAAAATTTGGCGCTGAAGTTTTACCTTTGCGTGCAGACGTTGCTGATTTTCAACAGATGCAAAAGGCGATCGGTCGCGCCAAGCAACATTTTGGTAAAATCAACGGAGTTATCCACGCCGCCGGAGTGCCTGGTGGCGGCTTGATTCAGCAAAAAACGCGAGAAATGGCTGAAAAAATTCTCGCTCCCAAGGTAAGGGGTACTCTCATTCTCGACGCCCTTCTCAAAGATACTCACCTAGATTTCTTTGTTGTCACCTCTTCACTAAATTCCGTTATCCCTGTATTGGGTCAAGTTGACTATTGTGCTGCCAATGCTTTTCTCGACGCATTCGCTCAGTATAAAAACTCCAAAGGTAAATTCACAGTAGCTATAAACTGGGATGCTTGGCAAGAAGTTGGTATGGCAGCGGCGACGGCAGAAAAATCAACAGGAACAAAAGCCAATTACTCGCAGATCGCTCACCCGTTATTCGATAGCGTTATGGGAGTAGATGAAAGCAACAAAAAAATATACGTATCTAACATGAGTATCAGTAAAAACTGGATACTCCAAGAACATCTGGTCATGGGACAAGCAACTATTCCAGGAACTGCATACTTAGAAATAGCGAGATCGGCTTTTGAACACCTCACTCATAGCGAAACCGTTGAACTGCGAGAAGTATTTTTCTTGACTCCATTAACTGTGAAATCAGACGAAGAGAAAGAAGTCAGAACGATTATTACTAAAAATGGAAATGAGTGGGAATTCGAGATAGTTAGCAAATTGAATTCCGATTCAGAGCAGTGGCAAAAACATTGTGTTGGAGAAATTGTCAGCCTAGAAGTAGAGAAACCAACGCAACTTGCGATCCAAAAACTAGAAGCAAAATGTCTAGAACACAAACAAACACCCATTATAGTAGAGAAACCTCAAGCAAGTTTGATAGAATTCGGTCCCAGATGGGACAATGTAAAATGGGTAAAGTTTGGTCAAAATGAGGGATTAGCCTTTCTGGAACTGAACGAAAAGTTTATATCTGACATCAAAGACTATAAATTACACCCAGCTTTATTAGACACAGCTACCGGTTTCATGGGCTTGAAAAATCAAGATGGCGCTTACCTGCCGTTTTCTTATAAAAAAGTCAAAGTCACTAGAGCGATACCAGAAAAAGTCTACAGCTATATTACACGACAACCAGTTGATGGTAAATCGTCCAGTTTGAAAATGAATGTTACCATCGCAGACGAAATGGGAGTGGTAATAGTGGACATTGAAGAGTATACTCTCAGGAAGATCGATGGCAGCAAATAATACCATTAAAATCTGGGGTAAGATACTTTGCAGTACCTATTTGTTAGCA
This sequence comes from Microcoleus sp. F8-C3, assembly GCA_036704825.1. Taxonomy (GTDB): domain Bacteria; phylum Cyanobacteriota; class Cyanobacteriia; order Cyanobacteriales; family Microcoleaceae; genus Microcoleus. The sequence goes on from JAUBSN010000028.1 coordinate 33,862, forward strand.
GGCTTATTCACACAAATCTAAAGTTGTTAAGATGCCAGTTCTAAGTATTTCAGCTTACTATCATGATAGTATAGTGCGGTAACTTTAGTCGTTGATTACGAAACAAAAATGCCAGTTAAGAATTATGAATTTGATCGGTAAAAGGTTTGATTTGATGAAAAGATTAGATGAAAAGTGACGGCTGAATACTTACACTTAACTAGATATTGAAATATGATAGAGATAGAACCAAAAACGGAAAAAGAACAGTTTTTTCAGGAAAGTGAAAACGTTTGCTTGGAAATTGCCGAACTAGGACTACTGGACACTCTCAAATTTCAGTCAATCCCCCGCGTCCAACCCGGATATGGTGAAGTAGAAATAGAGGTTCTGGCAACGGGTCTGAATTTCAAAGACGTACTCCGAGCATTGGGGATGATGCCGGTGGAACCGGGTGTACCTGTTAGATTTGGCTTGGAATGTGCTGGGAAAATAGTCAAATTGGGAGATAAAGTTGAAGGCTTTGAAATTGGAGACGAAGTCATAGCTTTTGGTTCCAACTGTTTTAGTAGGTATCTAAGAAGTTCTACAGAATTAATTGTTAAAAAACCCAAATTTCTCAGTATAGAAGAAGCCGCAACAATACCAGTAGCCTTTATGACTGCTTACTATGGCTTAATAGAATTGGCAAGGCTACGACGTGGAGAGAAAGTTCTGATTCATGCTGCCACAGGAGGCGTGGGAATGGCATCTGTACAAGTGGCTCAGTGGGTGGGAGCAGAAATTTTGGCAACGGCTGGCAACCCAGAAAAACGCGCATTTCTGCAAGGACTGGGGATAGAATATATTATGGATTCCCGGTCTCTGGATTTTGCTGATGAAGTGATGCAATACACCAACAGTAAAGGTGTAGATGTCATTTTGAATTGCTTAGCTGGAGAATTTATAGCAAAGAACTTTGCGATTATGGCTCCCTACGGACGTTTCATAGAAATAGGGATGCGGGATATATACAGTAATAGTCAATTCGGTCTAGAACCATTCAAAAAAGGTTTATCTTTATTTGCGCTGTTAGTGGGGCCTGAACTTCCAAAATTTAGTTCTATTTTTCGAGATATCGTGCAAGAATTTGACAAAGGGAGTTTTAGTCCGCTTCCGGTTAAGGTATTCTCGGCAATGTCCGTGAATGAGGCTTTCGCATATATGGCGCGGGCTAAACATATCGGGAAGATTGTGGTGTCTTTCCCGGGGCTGGCGGAACATAAAAGTCAGGAAAGTCAGGGAAAAAATGACCGGGTCTCTGTTGCGGATGTCAATTACCGCAGTCGTGAAAGAGAGCTCAGTCAAGGGATACTGCCGAAAGAAGGTTTAGAAGTTTTTAGACGAATTTTGGGCGCTAACCTACCCCAGGTTGTAGTATCTACCGTCGATTTGACAGCAAGGCTAAAGCAAGCGACACAGACTGCGGGAGGTATTTTCTTAAAAGAATCAAAATCAGCAGCACCAGTATCCTCAGTTGCCCATCCCCGCCCCCAACTCAATAGTGCTTACATAGCCCCTAGCACCGACGTTGAGAAAAAGGTGGCTAAAATATGGCAAGATTATTTGGGAATTGACCAAGTGGGGGTTAATGATAACTTTTTAGATTTAGGTGGCGATTCTTTGCTGGCTACGCAAGTCATTGCTAGATTGCGGGAAGTTTTTTCTGTAAAATTATCTTTGGCTAGTTTGTTTGAAGCCCCTACGATTACCCAGATGGCTAATCATATTGAAGGCATGATTTCTGCCGACCGGGGACTCAAAGACACAAGCAATATAACAGATAGAGAAGAAATAGAAATTTAATATGAAAAGCACTTCGGATTTTTTATTAGATTTGCAAAAGCAGGACATCAAAGTTTGGGTAGAAGGGGCTCGCCTGCGATGTAATGCGCCGAAGGGAATGCTCACACCAGAATTACAGGCTGAATTGACATCTCGCAAGCAAGACCTGATAGCATACTTGCAGCAACAGGAGCAAGGGGCTTTAGAAGAAACATTTCCTTCTATTCGTCCAGTTTCCCGAACTCAAGAGCTACCTTTAAGTTGGACTCAGCAACGACTTTGGTTTCTAGATAGACTAGAAGGAGGAAGTAACGCTGCTTATAATTTGTCAACGGTCTTAGAGATAAATGGCAACTTAAATGTCAAAGCTCTCGAACAAACCTTAGCTGAAATCATTAAACGTCATGAGATATTGCGTACCACTTTCAAGTTAGTAAATGGTACACCAGTCCAGGCGATCGACCCCGGCTTAGCTGTAAGATTACCTGTCATCGATTTGCAGCATTACTCAGAGGTGGAAAAAGCTTCCCAAGCCCGACGGTTAGCTGTTGAAGAAATATCACGAACGTTCGATCTAGCCAACGGCCCGTTGATGCGGAGTAGTTTGTTGCAACTAGGTTCAGAATCTCACATTCTGCTCATTACCATGCATCATATTGTCTTTGATGGGTGGTCTACAGCAATCTTTGTTAAAGAATTGTCTACTTTGTATCAAGCCTTTGCAAAAAACTTGCCTTCACCTTTAGCAGACTTACCAATTCAGTATGCTGACTTTGCGGTTTGGCAGCGCCAGTGGCTTAACGAAAATATCCTAAAACCCAAGCTAGACTATTGGAAACAAAAACTCGCTGGGACACCGCCATTGCTAGAATTGCCGACAGATCGCCCCCGTCCTCTAGTAGATAGTATGCAAGGAGATAGCGAGACATTTCAGTTAAGTGCAGAGGTAACTGAAAAGCTCAAAAATCTCAGCAAGAGGTCTGGATCTACTCTTTATATGATTCTGTTAGCAGCTTTAGCAACTTTATTGTTTCGTTACAGTTCTCAGGAAGACATTGTTATTGGTTCTCCGATCGCCAACCGTTACCCTAAAGAGACAGAGCCACTCATTGGACTATTTATTAATACGTTGGTATTGCGGATTAATTTGGAGGAAAATCCAAGTTTTCTGGAATTATTAACTCGGGTGCGTCAAGTAACTTTAGAAGCCTACGAAAATCAGAATGTTCCTTTTGAAAAGCTAGTAAAAGAACTTAATGTAAAACGAGATTTGAGTCGCAATCCTTTGTTTCAGGTATGGTATACTCTGCAAAATACGGCAGTTGAAGGATTAGAATTAACTGGCTTGCAAGTGCGATCGCTGGAATTCGAGAACCCAACTGCAATTTTTGATTTAGAATTTATTCTAGAATATATACCAGAAGGCATAAAAGGTCGGTTGAGATATAAAACAGATTTATTTGAGGCATCGACAATAGTTCAAATGCTAAAGAGTTTTCAAACACTGCTACAAAGTATTGTAGCAGAACCAGAACGCCGGCTAAGTAATTTAAGACTTTTGACAGATGAAGAAACAGGAGGTTACAGTATAAGTAGTTTTCCTGATGCGGAGCTAAGTCAAAACGAGTTCGAGAAGTTGATGATGGAAATTGCCAAGATTTCTGTTCAGTCTCTGTAATAAGCTTGATCTCGGGTGGAATAGCTTAAAATCTTCATTCAAAAAACCGAGCAATTGATGGCATTAAGCCTTCATCTTCGTCGTTATTACAACACTTTCTGATGCTATGAGGTACAGCAGCAGTAATCCGTGAACCAATGTCTTACAGCAATTTGAGATCGAACCCGCTACAAAGATGGTAAACTTTAAAGATGTAAAAAAGGAGATTATTTAGAGCAGAATATTCTATTGACTTACGACAGAAGATACTAAGTGCGTGGCACAACAAAGAAGGCACACAAAGAGAGTTAGCAAAACGATTTAAAGTCAGTTTATCGTTTATACGTGACTTTTTGCGTCGGTATCGAGACACGGGCCAGATAGCTGCCAGGACTCTCTTGAGGAGATCGGCGCTCGAAGCTTAAAGGTAAAGAGCAAGAATTGTTCAAGATAATATTTGCGAGAAATTCACTCTTGAAATAAAAGAGCGCCAAGGCATATAAGTAAGTATATCAAGTTTGTCCCGCACTCTTAACCGCTTAAAATTAAGGCGTAAAAAAAACGGCGTTGCTGATTCTGGCGTATGAATTACCTTTTCGCTTGAAGTTACAAAATTCACCCTCAAGCGGGCTTATAGCACTCGGGCAATATTGAATTCATACCTCTTTTCAGCAACACCTTATTCCCGCTACTATTCCGTTTAGGGTCGATATTGAGGACTTTTATTGCTGCTTTTGGCTCATTCATCGTTTTTCTCCCTTTATAATTGACTTGATTATTTTACATCAAAAAAGCCTGAAATGGATTACTAGCTAATCATTTCAGGCTAAAGTTTTGACAATTTTGCGATCGTTAAATCTGCTGAAATATCTGCAGAATGTGGGATACAAGTCCGCTTTCGTCGGCCCTCCAAAGCGGCTTGTCCTGTTCGCCGTCGTTCTCAATGTACTCATTCGCCCACCGGGGCTCGTGTTCTGACTCTCAAACCTCAACCTCTTTACGAAGCTAAGGCCAAGGTAGGGCTAGACAACATACCCAGGAGTTTAAGCAGTGTTATGCCCGCTCGGGCTGGTGTTGAAAGTTCGCTGTCTCAAGGAATTCCTGTTTTTGGTTGGCGCGGGGCTCGTTACATGGGTCCTGCCAAAACTCGTCTGCAACATATTGTGACTGCTGCTGCGATGAATCTGTTAAGAATGTGGGCATTTTGGCGTAACATTCCGATTGGCTTGACCCGTGTCTCTCGTTTTTCTGCTGTTTTTCCCTCTGCCTCATCTGAGTTTTTTTTCACGATCGTAGGATGTTTGGTTTCACCCTTTTTTAATTCGCCAACAGTCTCATTCTATTCGCCGTCTTATTTCTTATTTCTGTTTCCAATATTGGTAGGCCGCATGAGCTAAGGTGACAGCGCCCGTAACTATAGCTGCTTCATCAACCTCAAATTGCGGGTGGTGGAGGGGATAATTCGGTTTGTCAGTCAGTCCCACTCCCAAGCGAAACATGGTTCCGGGTGCGTGTTGTAAGTACATCGAAAAATCTTCTGCGCCGAGGGATGGTTCAGGTAAAATTTGGACGCGCGATCGACCTAAAGCTTCTAAAGCCGCACTTTCGACTAATTGCGTGAGTTTTGGGTCGTTTTGGACTCCGGGGACACCGCGCTTGTAGGTGAGTTCGTACTTAGCGCCGTAAGTCTCGCAGACGCTGGAGACAATTTGTTCGATCCAAGCCGGCAGTTTTTCGTGGGTTTCTGGATGCAGCGATCGCACGGTTCCCAGCAATTTTACTCGATCGGCAATCACGTTCGGCGCTCGTCCGCCGTTAATTTGCCCGATCGTCAAAACCAGCGGCCTCAAAGGATTTTGCGTGCGGCTAATTGCCTGCTGCAAAGTGGTAATTATCTGAGAAGCAATCCAAATTGCGTCGATCGCCTCGTGGGGACGCGCACCGTGGCCGGATTCGCCCATCACAATCAGTTCTAGGTCATCTGCCGCCGCCGTCAGGGCCCCGTGGCGGATACCGATGCAACCGCCGGGAATCGTCGGGAAAACGTGCACTCCGAGGATGCCGTCAACATCTTGCATCGCCCCATCTTTAATCATCCATTGAGCACCTTGGGCAATCTCTTCCGCCGGCTGAAACAAGAAGCGGACGTGACCGGGCAATTTTTCCTGTAGCTGAGACAATATCATAGCTGCGCCCAAACCGACTGTGGTGTGGATGTCGTGGCCGCAGGCGTGCATCACTCCCTCGTTGCGGGAGGCAAATTCTAAGTTTGTGCGTTCTTGAATCGGCAAAGCGTCCATATCGGTGCGAATTGCCAGCCAGCGAGACTCGCTGCTGTGGCCTTTGATTTCGCCGATCACTCCTGTTTTGCCGATTCCTTCGATGGCGCGGACTCCGCTGGATGCGAGAACTCCGGCTACGTAGGCGGCGGTTTGATATTCTTGGCCGCTGAGTTCGGGGTGGGAGTGGATGTGGCGGCGAATTTCGATCAGGCGGGGTGCGAGGGTGGCGGCTAATTCTTTGATGCGGGGAAGCATGAATTTAGTTGGGGAGTGCGTTAATTAACTAGGGTAACGCAGATGCTTGGGGTTGAACCCGCATCAAGCACCATTCTCAAGAACAGACATCCTGCGTGTTCCAGCGGATTAATCGTCTTTGGATTCATTAAACTTGCCTTCCTTCTGCGCTCTTTCGAGTCCTTCTTCCACCAAAAGTAATGCCATTTGGGAAATCGAACGACGCTCAATGCTCGCCAGCTTCTCTAATTTCTCCTTAATTTCGGGTGGCGGGTAAAAGGCAACTCTAGGAGATTTTGCAGGACTCACATTGTTTGGGGGTAGCGTGTTCACCATGTCATTTTAGCTGACTGCAAATTTTTTAGAGATTTTTTAAGCCAAGGTAGCACACCACAATCTAGTTTGTGCGAAAGTAATCTAAACACCCAAAAACCAAACCCCACTCCAACACAAAATCAACTGCCCGACAGGTTGGCAGTTGAGAATGACCCATCAGCGTAGAGATCAAAGGTTAATTGCTGCTGGGTTCATCTTCTGTAGTCTTTTTAGCCAAGTAAGCATCTACGGCTTGAGAGACAATCCGACTTACGAGATTGCTGACTGTCCGGTCTTCTTCCTTGGCCCAATCTTCCAAGACGTTGTAGGCGTTTGGAGGAACGTAGCTGGTGACTCGTTTGAGGTTTTTTGCTGGCAAGTTAGGCAACTGGGAATTTACTTCATACATCGATCGTACTTTCTTTGTACGCCTCTTGCATAGTGACACACGGTGTGATACCGTGTGAATAGTCAAACACAAAACCTTCACGAGCTGATATCCGAGAAGAAATTCTTACTTTTGCTCTTTGGTGTCGCCCCTTCAGGTGTTTGACTCATCCCGTTTCGCCTCGGCTTGCTCTTGCTCTTGACACCAGTTTTCTATTAGTTGACCTCCGACGCTGCTCATATCCCTTTCCGCACGAACGCACAAGGCTTTGAACCTGATCTTCAATGCCTTGGGAATTACAAGTTTGATGGTGTCTTTTTCATTTGCCATAACTTTATTTTCACACGTAAACGTGTGAAAAGTCTAAAATTCCCTTAGTTCCCTATTCCCATATTCCCATAGCTGTGCTAGAGTGAGGATGTACAAACGGAAAAGCGATCACCCCTGGCCTGGAAAACTTGAGGGCGATCGCCATTCCACTATTCGTGTAATTCAAAGTCTATGATATCACAGCCAAAGTCAGTTCCCGAGCTGCTCCGGGAAGAAATTCCTGACGTACCCGCTGGTAAGCAACCGATTCGTTTGCTGTTGTGCGGCGTTCCCAAAGCGGTAGAAAGCATCGTGAATCTGTTGCACGTTTTAGGTTTTGCTTTTATTTGGAGAATGGAGCCCGCCTCTACCATCGCCTTCTTCGGGTGAGGTAATTCGGATTTTAACTCGTTACTGGAAAGAGTAATCTTTGAGGGCGATCGCACTTTTTTGTGAAGTGCGATCGACCTTTCTGTTTCATTTAGGACTTACCCATAAATACCAAAGAAACCGGGTTTTTCACGATAGTTAAAGGCCCGGATGCAGTATTTCCGTAAAAAAACCGGTTTCTGACTACCCGCAAACCAAAGTTAGCTAGAATAAATTTAATTAAATAGCCTAAAACTGAAAATATCTAGCTTTAATTCGTGATATAATGAAAACCTTAAATAAATACCAAAAAAAAGCAATGTCTGAAATTACTCTAGACGAAACCAAACTTAAAGAATTGCTCAAAGCAGCGATTTTTGAGTTGTTAAAAGAACAAAAAGAAGTATTTTCTGAAATTTTAACAGAAGCCCTAGAAGATATAGGGATGGAAAATGCTATCAAAGAAGGCGAAAATACTGAAACAGTCAGCCGCGAGCAAATTTTCAAAATCCTGAAGAGACAACCATGAATGTGGAGTTTAAAAAGAGCTTTGAAAAGGATTTACTCAAGATTCTTGATGCCGACTTGTTGCAAAGAATTCAGGAAGGGATAGAAGAAGTTGAGAACGCCGAAAAATTAAGTGAAGTCAGCAATGTTAAAAAACTAAAAGGTGATGCAGACTACTATCGCCTGAGAGTGGGTGATTACCGAATCGGTATTAAAGTTAATGATGGCGTAGTCTATTTCGTCAGGATACTCCACCGCAAAGAGATTTACAGATACTTTCCGTAATCATTTCATTCTTCACCCCATCCTCACCAACTAAAACTCAAATCTATCTTGAATTATTGTCTGGTCGGAAGCGCAAGCAATTGAGCGATCGCACTCTCTGAATAGTTTCAAAATCGCGATCGCCCCTGGCCTGGAAAACTTGAGGGCGATCGCAATTCCACTATTCGTGTAATTCAAAACCTATGATATCACAGCCAAAGTCAGTTCCCGAACTGCTCCGGGAAGAAATTCCTGATGTACCTCTTGCGGAAGCAACCGATTCGTTTGCTGTTGTGTGGCGTTCCCAAAGCAGTAGACAGCATCGTTAATCTGTTGCACGTTTTAGGTTTTGCTTTTATTTGGGGAATGGAGCCCGCCTCTACCATCGCCTTCTTCGGGTGAGGTAATTCGGATTTTAACCCGTTACTGGAAAGAATAATCTTTGAGGGAGATCGTATGAATGGAAAAAGTGCGATCGACCTTTCTGTCTCATTTAGGACTTACCCATAAATACCAAAGAAACCGAGTTTTTCACGACAGTTAAAGGCGCGGATGCAGTATTTCGGTGAAAAACCCGGTTTCTGACTACCCGCAAACCAAAGAAACCGGGTTTTTGGCCGCTTCTACAAGGTGTAACGCAGTATTCTCGGAAAAAACCCGGTTTCTAGCCACCCGTGCCTCCAGGACTATTAAAGCCATCCTCAATCCAAAAAATTGAGATAAAATATCGACAAGCCCTAAACATAACGAACAATGACTCTAGCCAACTATCAACTTTCCCTAAACTTTGAGCAAATTTTATCCCTAGTCAAACAACTGCCCTATCCCGAAAAATTGCAGTTAAGTCAAGAGCTTGAAAAAGAAGTATTAAACAGTAAATTAACAGCTCTTTTGGAGTCATTTAGTACCGATGAGCTTTCTTTAGAAACAATCACCCAAGAAGTAGAAGCAGTCAGAAGCGAAATTCATGCCAGAAAAACCAGCCCTTAAAGTAATTATAGACACTAATCTTTGGATTAGCTTCTTGATTGGCAAAGAATTAGCTAATCTCAAAAAATTAATCGTGGAGCAAGCTATCCAAGTTGTCTTGTGCGAACAAATAATCGAAGAGATCAATCTGGTAACTCAAAGACCCAAACTCCAAAAATATTTTCCGGTAACGAAAGTCCAAGAATTGCTTGAATTGTTGAGAATTATTGGTTTATGGATAGAAATAACCTCGGAAGTCTCTATTTGTAGAGATGATAAAGATAATTATTTGTTGGCTTTAGCGAAAGATAGTCAAGCTGATTTTTTGATGACAGGAGATGGAGATTTATTGAGTTTAGTGACTTTTGAGGGGACGGAAATTTTAAATTACAAAGATTTTTTAGGCAAACTCAATTAAAATTATTCTCCTCAACGATTTTCATTAATTGTTTGGTCGAAAGCGCAAGCAATTGAGCGATCGCACTCTCTGAATAGTTTCAAAATCGCGATCGCCCCTGGCCTGGAAAACTTGAGGGCGATCGCAATTCCACTATTCGTGTAATTCAAAACCTATGATATCACAGCCAAAGTCAGTTCCCGAACTGCTCCGGGAAGAAATTCCTGATGTACCTCTTGCGGAAGCAACCGATTCGTTTGCTGTTGTGTGGCGTTCCCAAAGCAGTAGACAGCATCGTTAATCTGTTGCACGTTTTAGGTTTTGCTTTTATTTGGGGAATGGAGCCCGCCTCTACCATCGCCTTCTTCGGGTGAGGTAATTCGGATTTTAACTCGTTACTGGAAAGAGTAATCTTTGAGGGCGATCGCACTTTTTTTGTGAAGTGCGATCGTCCTTTCTGTCTCATTGAAGAGCGATCATTATTTGTCAAGCTGAAATCGCTTCTTTTCTTGACAAATACTATAATTAATGGTAATTAGTATCTTAGGTAAATTCCATCAAAAACAAGTGTTCTAGTTGAGCCGATAAAGCAGGAGCTAAACAATTAAGATGGAGGTTTAGAGCCTTTCTTCCTATTACTGTCTCTGTGAGTAATTTGAAGGTTCTCTATAGAATCTACTCCCCCAATGCTTAATGGTGTATTATGATCTACCTCAATATCATCTCCTATAAATAGAGGCGCTCCTGAGATAGCACAGCGATTATCTTGTCCTCTAAGTTTTTCAACCTTTTCGGCTTCAGAAAGTTTAGTTTGTCTTGGCTTCATTGTATACTTTTCGTGAAAATTTTGAGCTTTTGACCGAAATAGATCTTTTGTGAAATTTTCTGAAGTATTCCTCAAAGCATAAAAGATATTTTGCAAGTCTTGTTTGATGCTTAACCTGTGAAATTTAACCATTTCAAGATTAAGTGGATTAACAAGATACCACAGAATGTAAAAGTCTTGTTTTGTACGCCTAAATGAACGAACTTGTCTTTGCGCTTTGAATAGCAAATTCAATTCATCGCCAAAAAACTTATCTAATGCTTCTTTGCCTCCTTCTACATCTCTATCCAGCAAAATAATCTTCACTTTTTTTACAAAGCTTTCTACATTCCTGATACCTTTGAGAAAGTTACTCTTTACTTCTTCATCTTCAAAAACACTTTGAAGTAGCCTAGTAATTTCATGCGATGAACCCATTCTTACCTTGATTCCATCATTTTTATTATAGATATATAAATACTTATCAGCATCCTTACTCTTCAGACGCTGATATTCAAGGTATGCTAAGGATGTATAAAGCTCTTCATTTTCCATCCTATCTCTATCATTACTGTTTTTGACAAGTTTGATAGAAAACCACTCTCTATGCTTATCAAGATTCTTTCTAATGGTTTCAATAATATCTCTATCTACCCAAGAATTCCACATCTCGAAAGAATTCTCTCTAATCGGATATGGCTTGTTATTGAGCCTAACAAAAAGATCAACTGGGTTAAAATCTGGATTTAGACTTTCTTGAATTTCGACTACAAAGAGTTCAAAGTCTAAAATCTTATCTTGTAAAGAAGCCTCAAAAAAACCTTTAAGATCGTTGTAAGTTTTATTGTTTAAATGCTTCAGTATTTTTAATCCTTTTAAAGCAAAGCCAGAGTTTTTACTTGTACATTGATGACCACTCTCATCCATATATTTTTGACCTATAAAACCTAAAATTGTCAATAGACGTTGTTGTCCATCTATTACCTCTGAAACGCCATCATTTCGCTTATAAATAAAAATTGGAGGAAGGCTGATATCTAAAAGAATACTTTCAATAATTGAAGATGCTTTAGATATATTAATTACTTCCGTTCTTTGGTAAGAAGGGCGAATAAGAAACATATTGCGATCCATTACTCTCGCGATATCATCTATTGAATTTCGCGATGGTTCTGGCTTCGTTACTCTCAAAGATTCTAATTCACCGAGTTTTGTAATCGTATCGTCATTTTCACTTTTCCTGATGAGATTTAATTCATCCCTTGTCTTCTTGTCACCGTCTACATAAACCCGAAGGTTTACACCAAATTCCTGTTCAAACAACTTCGCCGTAAACGAGAAACGTTCTTGAACCAAACTATAGTAATGAGAATCAATGAACTTATCATTGTTATCTGAAATCGCATGGCCTAAACGTTCAATAATATCAGTTTTATCGACTTTAGATATATCGATTTTTTCAGCATCTAATACCTGAAGCCCCCATAACAGACATTCAAAAGCTGGTCGTTTTAAAATTAAATTTTTTTCTGTAAATACCTGCTTCATTCGATGAACTAGACGAACTTTTTCTACAAATTTATTACATAAATCATCTACATCTTCTACTTCAGTTGCCATGTGTTCATACAATTTATCTAACGTTTCTGTTCTGTTGTTTCCCCATGAGTAATACCTAATAGGAAATTTGTAGAGAATTAAATACCTACGGATAAACTGTAGGATTCTTCCGCTATCAGAACCTCTTTCACTATCCTTCGGCAAGAAAAGCTCAGTAATCATGTTGCAGAATTCCGAATCTTGTTTGACGAACTTTTTAAAATGTTGAAATACTGAATCTGCATCATAGAGAGCATTATCTATTTCTGGTTTCTTTAAAGGGGTTATCCCAGAATTATATCTGCCAAATATTTCTTTCTTAACCTTGTCTTCAAGGTTTGAATTGAGTCTAGGTTCGTTGACTATTTCAAATTCTATAATTCTAATTTTTGCATCAAGAAATAAATCAATTATACTTTTTGTCTCAGAACTAGCTTTTAAAGAGTCATAAGTTGCTTTAGCAATCTGCTTTAGGGCTGCCAGACCATTCCTTGTCAAGAAAAATTCATTTTCTTTAAACCTTTTGATCGTTTCAAATCTTTGCCTTCCATCAATTACTTCAATACCAGAGCCGTTGTTAAAAAATATAAGAGGAGGGATCTCAGTCCCCAACAAGATACTTTCAATAAAGTAAGTCGCTTTATGATCATCCCATACATAATTTCTCTGGTAATACGGCTTGTAATCGATTTTATTTAAACTGCGTAAACTAAAAAGTGAGTCTATAGATTTTGAATAGGTTTCAATCTTCAAGTGCGATGTAAAGATTTTTTCAAATTCTTCTTGTGTTAAAAATCCACTCATTTTCAAGTTCTCTCCTACATTTTGTATAATGTTTAAGTCTTTAACTATAGCATAGCGAAACCCCAAACTCTCAACCTAGCCCAACTCCCCCAACTCCTGCAAACCCAACTCACCCAAACTAACCTCCACCAAAGCCTCCAACCCCTCTGCATCGACGGCGGCAAATTCGATAACCTTGTCGATCGCCCCGCCGCCGACATCTACCTGCAACTAATGAAGTCGCAATTATCAAGGTGTTTCATACTTATGACTTCGGCGTATAAGTCGATCGCACTTGCAACTCCTTCAACTGCTTCTCATCCACACCAGCCGGCGCATTCGTCAGCAAACAACCAGCCTGCTGCGTCTTCGGAAACGCAATCACATCGCGAATCGATTCCTCGCCCGCCAACAGCATCACCAACCGATCCAAACCGTAAGCAATGCCTCCGTGGGGCGGAGTTCCATACTCAAACGCCTCCAACAAAAAGCCAAACTTATTGTAAGCTTCCTCAGTCGATAAGCCGATCGCCTCAAACACCTTTTCCTGAACATCCCGCTGGTAAATCCGCAGAGAACCGCCGCCGACTTCTGTGCCGTTTAACACCAAATCGTAAGCTTGAGCCCTCGCAGTTTTCAAATCGTTAATATCGTCAGGATGCGGCGCAGTAAACGGGTGGTGCAAAGCTTCCAAACGCTTCTCGTCAGCGTTCCATTCAAACATCGGGAAATCTGTCACCCACAGCAGATTCATCTTGTCTTTGTCAATCAATCCCAATTCATTACCGACAAACAAACGCAATCTATCCAAAGTCTTATTGACAGTTGTCGCGTCGGCTGCTGCAAATAACAACAAATGACCTGGTTGCGCGCCCGTGCGATCGAGCAATTCCTGTTTTTGCGCTTCCGTCAAATTATCCTTAATAGCGCCGATCGTATCAATTTCGCCATTATCCCGCACCCGGATGTAAGCCAATCCCTTCGCACCCGCTTCGCTAGCTTCCTTAAACAAATCGCCACCCGGTTTGATCCGCACGTTAGAAATCGCATCATTCCCGCCCGGAATCGGCAAAACTTTCACAATTCCGCCCGCAGCAACCGCCCCGGAAAATACCTTAAATCCCGAATCTTTCATCAAATCGGAAACATCGACTAATTCCATACCGAAGCGAGTGTCTGGTTTGTCGCTACCGTAGCGATCCATCGCTTCCGCGTAAGTCAAGCGCGGAAAAGGACGGGGCAATTCTACCCCTTTGACACTTTGGAAAATCTGGGAGACTAAACCTTCGTTTAATTCGATAACTTCTTCTAAAGACATGAAACTCATTTCCATGTCTAATTGTGTAAATTCCGGCTGTCTGTCGGCGCGCAAATCTTCATCGCGGAAACAGCGGGCAATCTGATAATATCTGTCCAAACCCGAAACCATTAACAATTGTTTGAACAACTGCGGCGACTGCGGCAAAGCGTACCAATTCCCCAAATTGACGCGGCTGGGCACTAAATAATCTCTCGCACCTTCAGGAGTCGATCGCGTTAAAATCGGTGTTTCAACTTCTATAAAACCTCCCACATCTTCCAGGTAGCGGCGCATAGCTTTGACGACTTGGTGGCGAAGCTGCAAATTGCGACTCATGCGATCGCGCCGCAAGTCCAAATAGCGATATTTCAGCCGCAAATCTTCCCGGACGCTTTCATTTTCCGCCGTCGCCACCTGAAACGGTAACTGTTTGCGAACCGCATTTAACAACTCAATTTCGTCAGCGTAAATTTCTACTTCACCCGTAGGCAATTTCGGGTTGAGGGAATCTTCGGGGCGGCCGGTGACTCGCCCGGTAATTTTAACCACGTATTCGCTGCGTAAAGCCTCAGCCCCGTGATAGGAATCGGGGGTACGTTCAGGATCGCTGACAATTTGCACGATACCCGATCGATCGCGCACATCCAGAAAAATGACCCCGCCATGATCGCGGCGGCGATCCACCCAGCCGTAAAGGGTGACAGTCTCTCCGATGTGTTCGCTTCGCAGTTCGCCGCAGTAGTAAGTTCTCATGGTTGGGGGTTATGGACTAAAAATAAAGCTTTTTGATTATAGCGCTTAGTGTCAAAACCTTTTATGAACAGACAAGATGCCTGTGAAGCGAGAAAATTCAATCTTCGCTTCACAGACCGGAGTGCCTGTTCTTTAAAATGCTGCCATATCTGAGTTTAATGCTTCTTGTCAAAAAACGCCGTCAGCGCGTTCCATGCAGACTTAGCCGTCTCTGTCAAGCGAATGTTTAGCGACTCAATTTGCCTCACAATCAGGTGCCAATTCTTTTCAGCTTCCGTCTGAATGTGGTCAACAGCTTGTTCGACGCGATCGCGTTCGATCAATTTATTTTGTTCCACCGCTTCTCGCGCTTGTCGCACTGCTTTCAAATAAGCTTCGCGACTGACTTCCCCTGCATCTTGCACCTGCGCTTGCGCCCGCGTTTTAATCGCATCTACCACCAGCCAATTTTTCTCAGTTTCTTGTTTAATCAGCCTGACTGCTTCTGTGAATCTCTCGTGGGCGAGATCCTTATTTTGTTCGATCGCCCCGGACGCCTTATTCACAGCTTTTAAATAAGCTTCGCGGGTGAGTTCGCCTGCTGCTTGCACTTCGGCGGCGGCGCGTTTTTTAATTGCTTCAAACAGCGCCGCAGTTTCTGCGATCGCCTCATCATTCGCGTCGGGCATCTCTTTTTTGACGAGTTCCGTCGTTTCTATAGTTGCCTCTAAAATTGGTTCCTCTGTTACTTTTGGATCTGTCATATCAATCTTCTCCTTTGGTAGCAAACATTTTCAAAAAATCTCACAGTCCCCGGATGCAGACTTTGTATGTCTAGCCCCAGATTAATTCGGGCAGACTCTGTTAATTTAGCACTTGTTTGCATTGTAGCTGCACAATCATAACTCATGTGGAGGATACCGCCTATTTTTCGGTACGGTTTAGCGCACCTCAGTCATCAGTCATCAGTCATCAGTCATCAGTCATTAGTTATTAGTCATTAGTCATCATTCATTAGTTATTAGTTTTTTCAATTATCAACGCTTTTTGACCAAAGTCCCAATTTCCAATTTCCACTAATCTATAAGATCGCTCACATCTAAGAATCTAATAATTTTCCGTAATTTTTTTATGATACCAGACCCTAATTTTCGAGTTCCGATCGCAATTAGTTTAGGTGCCGTTGCCAGTGCTTTGAGCCGGTATTATATCACCTTGTGGTTTGCCAATCGTTTCGGTACGGCTTTTCCCTACAGAATTTTTTTTATTAATACAGCAGATTCCACGTTTATGAAGGACACCCGCTTATCGATATCCCGCCGCAGGGACGCGGCGAAAGCCTTTGTCCCTACTTCATAAACCTGGAATACGCTGTATGACTGGTTGCTGGGCTATGGGATTTTTATCGCCCTCGCTTTTGAACGAGGTTAATGGTAGCAACGGGCTTTTTGGGTGCTTATACTACTTTTTCAACTTACGGTTTAGAGACGAATGTCTTGTGGCGCGATCGATCTTACAGCATCGCCGCTGTTTACTGGGCAGGCAGTGCCATACTAGGAGTAATTGCAGTTCAGTTGGGCATCATTTTAGCGCGAATTGGCAAATAGATAGATAAAATCGGTTTGTGCAAATAATACCAGTTAAAAAAAGAATGCAACTGTAGGCAAACTCCCCACCCATACAGCATCAGTCAGTAGATTTTAGATCGGGATTGCGGACAATATCTAAGACATTTTTCGATCGCACACACCCTTAATCTAATAGAGGCAGAACTTTTAACGGGGTTGCTACCCTGTCAGGTTTAGGTGTGATGATGTGTACAGCATCGTGTTTTCCGGGCCAGGGGCTAAAGTCTGCAAGCTGTTTCCCTATCTTGTTTTCTGTTTACTCTTTCTCGGTTGAACTTACGTTTAATAAATAATGCTTATGGCGCTCGATATCGCTGTTCTCAAAAGAAAGGTTGATGATTGAAACAGCGTTTGGTGCGTTTATGCTCGTACATTAGTTTGTCAGCCTTTGCCAGCAATTTTTCTAATAAAACTTCATTGTTTAAATCCCCAAACTCCACACCAAGACTTATTGATATATAAGCTCGCTCGGACTGTTGATTAAAGCGGTCTATATTTTCTTGCAGCCGAGCATGGAAATTAATAGATGAATTACCCGAAAAGTTAGTAAGAAATAAAGCAAATTCATCTCCTCCCAGTCGAGCCACAATATCCGCCTCCCGAAAGGTTTGCTTCAATATTTTAGCTGCATCAACGATTACTCTGTCTCCCATTTCGTGTCCTAAAGTGTCGTTAATGTTTTTCAAACCATCTAAGTCAGCGAACAAAATAAAATAGGATGTTTGCGTGCGCCGAGCAATTTTTAGTTGTTGCTCTGCTAGTAAAAAAAAGCCCCGTCGGTTATATAATCCAGTTAATTCATCGGTCACGGATAGCTGCCTTACTTCTGCTTCTGCCCTCAGACGTTCTTGGATTTCGTGTTCTAAACGTTGATTTTGTTCTAGCAGTTGTTGGCGTTGCTGTTGGATGAGTAATTGATTTTTTACTCGCATCAGCACTTCCTGCTCTTGAAAGGGTTTGGTAATATAGTCTACACCACCGAGTTCAAAGGCTCGTACCTTGTTTTCCAGTCGTTCGAGCGCACTGATAAAAATAACCGGGATCTGAGCACTCGCTTCCGATGCTTTTAACTTTTGGCACACTTCGTACCCATTCATCTGGGGCATATTGATGTCAAGTAAAATCAAAGTCGGGGGGTCGCGATGAACACCTTGGAGTGCCATTCTGCCGTTGAGAGCTTTACGCACAATATAGCCCTGTGACTCTAGAATTTTGGCTAACAAGCGCAGATTGTCTGGGGTATCATCCACGATGAGAATATTCGTTTGGGCCGCAAGTTTCAATAGAGTTGTCATGGTCTTGTTCCTAAATCTGGGTGAGAGTTGCGATCGCTTCAAGCTGAAAGTTATCGACCAAATAAGTCATCGCCTCGATGAAATCTTGTTGATCCTTGGGAATTTGAGCGATAAGTTGATAAAGCTTATTATCACTAAGATCGAGTGCTGCTTCGTGAACTTCTGCAATCCACTTGGTTGGCATGGTTTTCAAAGCAGGAGTAAATATCTTTGGTGGCGAAGCTGATGACTCTCGCGGAACTTGTTCGGCGTAACAGTAGCGGACACCCAAGTGATGAGCTATTTTATCGAAAAGCGTGTCTTCAGTAAACGGCTTGGTAATGTAGTCATCGCAACCGACTTGCAAGCTGGCGGTGCGATCGTCTTCAAAAGCATAGGCAGTTAGGGCAATGATGCGTGTCCTCGGTGTGTTGTCCTGTGGAATTTCCTCTCTCGTGTCTGTTGGTGACGAATGACGCATGACTGATGACTCTTGCGATCGAATCTGTCTCGTGGCTTCATAACCATCCATGACAGGCATTTGAATGTCCATCAAAATCAGGTCAGGATGCCATGCTTGCCAACAAGCGATCGCCTCTGCCCCATTTTCCACCGCACACACATCAAACCCAACTGACTCCAGCAGTGTCACCAGCAGTTGCTGATTTTCTGAAACGTCTTCTACTACTAGAATTCGGTAGATACGTTGCCCTGGTTCCAGCCCGACAATCCGATTGCTAGTTTCAGTTTCCTCTAAATCAAGCGAGTTTGGTAGCTCCAAAACAACTTTGCAGGTAAAAGTCGATCCTCGATCCAGAGTGCTTCGCACCGTGATATCGCCGGACATCAGACGCGCAAACTCACGACTGATAGACAGTCCTAAACCCGTTCCCCGATCGTGACAACTGCGATCGGTTTGCATGAAAGCGTCAAAAATTGATTCTAAATCTGAGGGAGAAATGCCCGATCCGGTATCTTCAACTTCGAGACACAGGGTAATAGTTGGTTTAATATCAGGTTGATTGGTGGCACCATCGTGTAGCGTACCGGATGGCAGATCATCAGATGCAAAAGCTTTGCCGTGCAGTGCAATCTTTCCTGTTGTTGTAAACTTGATTGCGTTCCCAAGCAGATTAATCAAGATTTGGCGAAGTTTTGCTCGATCGCCGCAGACATAACAGGGGACAGTAGCATCCCACTCGCTGCTCAGATGTAACCCTTTCTCAAGCGCTTTGAGGGTGAACATCTCGTTAATAGAACCAAGCAGTCGATGCAGATTAAAACAGCTTTTACTCAGTACCAATTGCCCTGCTTCAATCCTGGACATTTGCAAAACATCGTCGATCAATGTCAGCAGGTGTTCCCCACTGCGGCTAATGATGCCTAAATGCTCTTGAAATTCTTCTGGGATATGGGGGCTGCGGTTCATAAGCTGGGTAAATCCCAGAATGGCGTTGAGTGGCGTTCTGAGTTCGTGGCTCATGTTGGCAAGGAACTGGCTTTTGGCACGGTTGGCTATTGCTGCCCTTTCTGCGGCTTGTTCTAGGGCAGCTTGGGAAAATTCCAACACCGCCAGCATCAGGATATTTCTCATTTCGGCTGCAGCTTCTAACTCTGCCATCTGCCACGGATAAGACATTTCCCGCACGGTCTCTTTCCACAGTTCAAAGGATTTGCGGGGAGACAGGTGCATTTTTCCAATTTCGTCGATCGACACAGAGTCCTGCGGATTGCCTGCCCAGTTTACGGTTTGAATTTGTTCGGGTCGGAACCAAAGGATATGGTATGACTTTTGTTTGGTGTAGCATAGCAAGATTGAGATTGCTAAAACACCGCTAGCTCGATCTTTGAATTGCTTCGCTTGGGGATACAACTGAGACAGAGAAGCCGTTGCAAACACTCGTTCCTGGTTGTGTTGCAGCAACCACTGTACAAGCTCGTTAACATCTGCTTCAGATGGTGTTTCACCCACTAATGTCAGACGACCGTCGAGCAGAATTGCTGCCCCTTGAGCGTGAACCAAATCTAGCAGTTGAGAGGTATCTTGGGTCAATACCTCTTCGATCGCATTAGACTCTTGCCGGAATGCTTGCTGAAGTTGCTCCTGAATGTTTTTCCCCTGCGATCGGTAAACGTTCAATTCGCGCTGTTGCTGGTGTACCAGTTCGATCGAGGCAAATTGTCCTAAAAATTCACAGGTTTTGCGAGTTTCGTAATCTATCAATCGCGGGCTGTAATGGTGACAGGCAATTAATCCCCAGAGGCGCCGATCGTCAATTAACGAAATCGTCAGTGTCCCGGCAACTCCCATATTCTGCAAATATTCAATGTGGTAGGGAGATACTCCCCTCAACACACAGGCACTTAGATCCTGGGGTTTATCGGTTAGGGGATGGTTGGTGGGAATTAGGCGGGCCGGGGTGTAATTGATATTGGGAATTTGGCGCACCCAGTTGCGGTAAAACAATTTACGGGCGGGTACGGGAATATCGATCGCCGGGTAATGCAATCCCTGGTAGCTTTCCAGATAGCTTTCTTTCTCTTCGGCAATCACCACCCCATGATCGTCGGCTTCAAAGCGATAGACCATCACGCGATCGAACCCAGTCGTGGCTTTCACTTCTCTAGCAATCGTTTGAGCTAAATCAGAAAGACCGTTCGTACTGCGAAGGTTGATGATAATTGTATGCAGGCGATGATAGAAATCGATTGCACGATTGTTTTCAACAGGCAATTCTGGTTCTAGCTCGAGAATCAACCCATCTGGTGTCTGATACAGCGTGCTTCTAAAATTTTGATTTTTGCCGTGTTTTCGATGTATTTTTAGCTCTAAATAATTCTGAATGTCTGGTGTCTTTTTAGTAGTTAAATAGCTGACAATTTTTTCTACTTGAGCATTGGAAAATAACCGCTGCAATGGCTGGTCCAGCAATTCTTCTGCCGCCATGCCAAAAAACTCTTCTACATTTTCACTTACCTGTAAAATCTTGAGGTCTGTTCCTTGCAGCAAGAAAACGATTCCGTGAGGCTGAATATGACCGGGAGCATACACCGATTCTTCGGTACAGTCCTCTAAACTTGTTAAATCGAAAGGAGTGAGTTGGGATTGTCCTGTAACGTTTTGATGCATTTTATGTTAGTGATTTTAAATAAAAATTCAGCAGTCTTTTTTTTCAAAAAGTACCAAAATTTGGCTTTTGTTTCTGTGCGCTGTTCCTAATTTCCCAGTCACAATCAAACGTTTAACTGCTGAACAGCTTATGAGTCCAATGGAGGAATTTCAGTTAAAAAATTACCTTTAATTAGATTAAGAATTTGCTCAAATTGATACTGGTTGGCGAGTTCCGTCAGATAAATACCCAATTGAGCGAGGTCTGAGGAAAGTTCAGCTACCAGTTCAACGATCGCAAAATCATCCCCACATAAAGCAGCATCTTCCAACTCAATCACCCATTCTTGCGGTAATGTCGCCAGAAGCGTTGGATCGAGGGAATCTGGAACCCCAGGGGCAACTGAACAGAGGAAAGAAGGAAAACAATCTGTTCCCCGTTCCCCCTTTTCTGTTTCCTCTTCCTCATATACATACTCTAAACCAAGGTATTCTGCCATCTTGAGAAAGAGGGTCTGTTCCCGGAAGGGCTTGCTGATGTAGTCGTTGCAGCCAGCAGTCAGGGCGAGGGCGCGATCGCTCTGGGAAGCCTGGGCCGTAAGTGCAATAATGATACTGTTCTGTCCGTCTTCCATTGCCCGAATTTGCTTGGTAGCTTCGTATCCGTCTAAAACGGGCATCCGAATGTCCATCCAGGTTAAGTCGGGTTGCCATTGTTGCCAAATCTGCACCGCCTGCAGTCCGTTGGTAGCTTCTTTTACCTCTAATCCTAATTGTGTCAGTAATCTGACCATTAGCAAGCGATTTTCTGCTCGATCGTCAACCACCAAAATGCGACGGTGCGGTTGATTGGGAGCCAGCCCGATCGCGAGGCGATTATTCTCTTCGGGTGTAACATTAACTCCGCTGATGGGGCTGACGGGAAGTGTAAAGGTGAAGGAACTCCCCTGTCCCAGAGTGCTGCTGACAGAAATTTTTCCGCCCATGAGTTCCAACAATTTGCGGCTAATGGTCAGACCTAGCCCAGTACCGCCGATCGATCGCTTCCCAGCTTGGGCTTGCACAAACGCATCGAAGATGGTATCGATTTCGACCGATGCAATCCCTACACCTGTGTCAGCGACTACAAACTGGAGAATCGGCCGAGTTGCGGTTAATGCCCCTGTACCGTTCGCCTCAATGCTGACTTGCAAAGTAATGCTTCCCCTCTCGCTAAATTTGATGGCATTACTCAGCAGATTGAGCAAAACCTGGCGCAGTTTTTGAGCATCGACAAGCATAAATTGGGGAACTTCTGGCTCAATCTCGAAACAAAGGTCAAGTCCTTTAGAACTTGCTCGTTCCGCCAACATATTTCGGAGGGAATGCAGCAGCGCAATTAAGTCCAATCCGCTTTCTTCAACTGTGCAGTGTCCCGATTCAATTTTCGAGAGATCCAGCACATCGTTAATCAAACTCAAGAGGTGATCGCCGCTGCGACTAATTGTCTGCAAGTCTTTTTTTTGGTTGGGAGTTAGGGAGGGGTCGTGGGCCATCACCTGAGCAAATCCCAGAATCACGTTGAGGGGAGTGCGTAATTCGTGGCTCATATTGGCGAGGAAGGTACTTTTTGCCAAGTTCGCTGCTTCTGCAGCTTCCATTGCGCGCTGCAGTACCAGTTCTTTTTGTTTGCGATCGCTGATGTCTTTGTGCGTTCCAATCATCCGCAAAGGCTTACCGCGTTCATCGCAAGTAACGACTTTCCCGTAGTTGGCGATCCACTTCCACTCACCTGACTTGCAACGCAGGCGATAGTCAAAGGCATACTTAACTGAGCTATCTTGCAAGTGACTGTTGAGAGACTCCAAAACCCAGAATTTATCATCAGGATGAATGATCCGTTCCCAGAGGTTCCAATCCATCACCAATTCACCCGGCTTGTAACCCAGCATCTCCTGGTAGTAGGAATTAATGTAAACTTCTCCAGTTTCAATTTTCCAATCCCACAGTCCATCTCCAGAGGCTTCTAGTGCCAGCATCAAGCGTTCCTCACTCCGTTGTAAAGCGGTTTCCGCTTGATGCTGTCGCGTCACATCGATCGCCACACCACCTACTAGCATTTGCCCAGATAAGTCGGGGATGAGAAATTTGTAAACCAGAAACTCGCCCAGGGTTCTATCTCGACGGGACGCAATCTCGATCGTTTCCATGACCTCGTTGGTTTGAGCAACCTTTTGGATATTGTCTATAAATTGTTGGGCGATGGCGGCGGGGTAAAGTTCAAAAATGGATTTTCCAATCACATTGTCAGTGGGTAACTCGAAGGTATTGAGATAAGTCTGGCTGGCATAGAGCATTACACCATTTTCATCGGTAATCCAGGCAGGGGCAGGGCTGTGATTCATGAAGGCTTGGAAGCGAGTTTCACTCTTTCGGAGTGCCTGTTCTGCTTGTTGGCGTTGTGCTTCGTTGCGTTTGCGATCGCTAATATCCCGGCAGATACAGAAGTTCATCATCTCATCTTGTAATTCCACCCGGTTCCAGCTAATTTCCACGTCATATACAGAACCATCCTTGCGGCGATGTCGCGTTTCAAACAGCGGAATAACCTCCTCTCTCTGCAGCATAAGTTGTAGTTCTTCCTCCGTCCATTCAGCATCCCAATCAAACACGCTCAGATTCAGGGTTTCTTCTAGCGTGTAGCCCAGCATTTGAGCAAAACTGGAACTAGCTTCGACAACTTTTCCGAACCAATCCATGACCACAACACCGTCCAGGGAAGTGTTGAAGAAGGCTTTACTCCGCAGGAGTTCCTGTTCTAGTGCAAGTTCGGCTGTTTTGCGATCGCTAATATCTTTCATGAAGCAGTAATGCCCCAAAACTTGATGCTGTTCGTCGTAAGTTGAAATCATCACCACTTGTTTGTAAAAAACCGAACCGTCTTTACGAAGCCCTTTCGTTTCAACTTCAACTCTGCCCTCTTTCACCATCTGCAAATAGAGGGCAATCAGTTTTTTCAACTCGTCTGGATGTACGGTATTTTGCCAGGACATCCCGATCATTTCTTCTGGCTGATAGCCTGTCATGTCAGCATATGCTTTATTGACATAGAGGTAACGCCCTTGTCTATCTAGTTTGGAAATGCCGGCAACCGCATTTTTCATCACCTCACTCATTTCTCTAAGCTCTGCTTCTGCGTGTTTGCGATCGGTGATATCTTCTGAAAAACAAAGCAGGTACTGGGGCTGATGCTGTTCGTCGTAAATTGGAATCTTCACCGTATGCAGCCAACGTTTTCCCAGACAATGACTGTCAATAACTTCTTCGAGAATATCCTCTGTCTGACCTTTCTCAAAGGCTTCTCTATCCTTTTGGTCAAAAAAGATAGCCTGTTCTGTTGGAAAAAAATCATAGCCGCTTTTGCCGATCGCTTCTTCGGCTGAAATGCCAAATAACTGTTCGCTGGTTTTATTCCAAAACTGAAATGTGCCAAATCGTTTAGGCTGTGCGTCCTTAACAAAAACCGCCACCGGTAAATTATCCAGAAGTGCTTGTAAGAAATTGCGAGTTTTTTTGATTTCCAGCTCTACTTTTTTGCCTTTACTAAAATCAATAAAGGTAACTACAGTTTGTGTAATTTCACCGTTTCGATCGAATTCTGGGTAGGCATTAACTAATACCCAAACACAACTATCAATTTCTTTTTTAATTCCTAAAACATAATTTTTGATGGAACTTCCACTGGATAAAACCTGATTTACCGGATATTCCTCTAGGGGCATAACGCTGCCATCTTCCCGCACAAAATGCCAGGCCGGAGATATCGCAGTTTTTCCCAGCATTTGATCTATGGAAAGCCCTAGTAATTCACCAGCTCTTTCATTGCATAATTGAATGCTGGTATCTGTCGCATGAATCACAAAACCCGCATTTAAGTTATCGATCAATTGGCGATATCTGGCTTCGCTGACCTGTAAAGCAACTTCAGCTTGCTTGCGCTCCGTAATGTCAGTGTGAGATCCAGCCATCCGAATTACCTTACCTGCATCATCCCAAAGCGCCTGACCGCGATCCAAAATCCATTTGTAGGAACCATCTTTGCAGCGAACGCGATGTTCTGTGAGATAGAAAGGAGTTTTCTTGGCAAAATGGTCTTGAACGGCTTGCATCACCCATCCCAAATCATCGGGATGTACCAGATTAGTCCATTCGTCTAGAATGTTTTGGATTTCGCGGTCTTCATAGCCCAGCATTTGCTTCCAGCGACTAGAAAAGAAGACCTCGTTAGTTTGAACATTCCAATCCCAAATGCCGTCATTATTCCCGCGTACAGACAGTTCCCAGCGTTCTTCACTTTCACGTAGTGCTGCTTCTGCTTGTTTGCGGTCAGCAATATTCCGCGCAATCTTTGAGACTCCAATTATATTCCCTGCTTTGTCTTTAATGGGGGAGACACTCATCGAGACATCGATTAATGTTCCATCTTTCCTCAGCCTCTTTGTATCGTAGTGTTCGATGTGTTCTCCTCGGTGGATTTTGGTGAGAATTTCGTTTTCCTCATCTCGACATTCTGCAGGAATTAGTTTTCTCGCTGATTGCCCTACTATTTCCACGGCTGTATATCCAAAAATTGTTTCTGCTCCTACATTCCAACTCGTAACTACACCATCTAAATCTTTACTGAGAATGGCATCTTCCGAAGATTCAACGATCGCAGCTAGTCGGGCGATCGCAATTTCTGCCTGTTGTCGCCGGTGAATTTCCCATTTCAACTGGCGATTGGCTTTTTTGAATTTATCGACTTTGCAATAACTAACTTGTGCCAGATACATGACCCACACAAGCAGCACAACTAAAACTAAGCCACCAATTAATACAACTCTCTGCCAATAAAACTTGACATTTTCAACTAATTCTAAACTTGGATAAACATCTATTCTCCAGTCTGCACCGTAGGCTTTCACTACAACTGTTTTTCGATCGGAATCTGGAGACAAAGACTCTTGACCGTAGAGCAAATTTGTGCCGCCATAGATAGCAACCTTGTACCCGGGCGATACTTTTAAAATACTTTCAAATAGAGTTTGAAACTGAAAAAATCCGACAATCAACCCATCAAAACGTTCGCCTACAAACAAAGGAAAACTTGCTAGAAATCCTTGTTCCCCTTGAACAAGTAAAATATTGCGACTTAAGATAGGTTGACGCAAATCACGAGCTACTTGCAAAGTAATTTTGCGACGCAGTTCCCCATTCAAATCTAGGTTTTGCGCTGCCTCATTCCCTGCCGCTGGCGCAACCCATCGCACTTTAAATGATGGATCGACTAATTGGATCGCCTGATAACCGTAGAAATCCTTTACATAAGCCTCTGCATCGGCTTCCCAAAGAGCCTTTGGTGTACCGCCATCGGCTTGCCAGCGATTCGCCATTTGCCTAAGCGTCAACACCCGAATGGATAATCCTTCGGTGAGTTGTGACTGAATCGCATTGGCTTCCTGCTGAATTAACTGCTCGATGTGAATTTGTCCGTTGATGGTTAGCTGTTGCCACGTAAATAAAACAGCAAGAGAGGCCACCACACCAAGCAAAAGAGGCAGCAATCGCTTAAGTCGTGTTTGGCGTAAACTTATAATTACTTTGCGTCGAGGCATCACCATAAATTAAGCGATAAATGAATACGGCTGTCTTCCCTTTCTTGGGCGATAGTTGGGTAATTTAATGATGCCATAAAAAAGTTTATATCGTGAAAACCAGTTAGCCATAAGACAATATCTAAACTTGATTCCCCCTACATTGAGCTATTATATTCCACGGCAAAGAATGTTGTTATTTAAGACCTAGCCCTATAACTAGATTTAGAGAGAGCAAGCGGCCACATCTGTTCAGATTGTAAATAGGTATTGTTTGCCAACATTGGCGACAAAACCAGCAGATTTGATGCTTGCGAACGCGACTGAGCATTTGATTCGAGCAGCAGGGGAGTGTGTTCTAAAGACCTATTTTTTAACTAATGGGTATTTGATTCTTGTTGCAAAGTGCTGTAAGCTCGGTTGAAGCAACCATAACAATACCCTAGAAAAAAAAAATAAAGATTTGGTAAAGAATATAAAACGGTTAAGGAAAAGATACAAGTTTAAACATTCCGTAATAAAATTAAAAGCGCCGAGAGTTTTTATCCCACAATACGCACCTTGTAAGGTCCGATCTGGTTTGTTATAATTGTATACTATTCAGATGCAGCTTGCGATCCCCGTTCCTAGATAAAATGGTTTTCCTGTTCCCTGTTCCCTGTTCCTTAATTGGATATGAGGCTCTAAATCCCAGCCTAACACATTGGCACTTTGAACGAGAACCATAGCTGGAGCGAGGGGATTCACTATCACTGCTGGCAGGTGATACGGAAACTTTTAATTAATTGTTGACTGTAGCAAGGTAATAAGTTGTCAAAACAATTCTTGCCCAAAAGTTCTTTGTGTGTATAACCCGTGAGGCAGAAGAAAACAGGATTTACGTAGTTAACATTTCGCAGTCGATCGAGTCGGACGCCGATCGACTGCACGTTATCCAATAGCGATCGCCAGCTTCGTTATTGATGATAGCCGATCGCGCGGGCAAAGCAATTAGGTTATCGGCTTGGCGATTTTGGCTGTGCCAGCTTTTTTGGGGCTGATATAAGCAATCCTTGCAGGAGTCGTAAATTTTTTACT
This sequence comes from Microcoleus sp. F8-C3, assembly GCA_036704825.1. Taxonomy (GTDB): domain Bacteria; phylum Cyanobacteriota; class Cyanobacteriia; order Cyanobacteriales; family Microcoleaceae; genus Microcoleus. The sequence goes on from JAUBSN010000028.1 coordinate 61,275, forward strand.
CCACCCCAACCCTCCCCGAACCCGCTGGGAGTAAGAAATTGACAAATGATTTAGGATTGGTATAGTGCTGTTGCTACTTCAGCGCATTTATCTTAATCCGCGCGATTTTAAAGCAGAAGCTTTAGAAATCAAATGTCAGTTTGCCAGAGTTTTTAACTAATGACTGCGGACTGCGGACTGCGGACTGCGGATTGCGGACTGCAGATTAATGACTAATAACTAGAATTAAACAAAACATAGGAGGTTGAGTGGTGATAGTTAAAACAGCAACAAAGTGCCTTATTACCTTAGAAGGCGTTAGCAAAGCTTACCAGCAGCCCAACGGTCAAAAAATATCTATTTTAGAGCCAATTAATTTAGATTTGCGATCGGGCGAAATAGTAGCTTTGCTCGGCCCTTCCGGTTCGGGAAAATCAACATTAATGCGAATGATTGCCGGACTTATCCCGCCCACCGCAGGTCAAGTTCTCTACCACAATCGTCCTTTAGTCGGCTTAAATCCTGGGGTGGCAATTGTATTTCAAAACTTTGCCCTTTATCCCTGGCTGACGGTACTAGAAAATGTAGAATTAGGCTTAAAAGCTAAAGGAGAATTCCCCGAACCGCGCCGACAAAAAGCCTTGCGGATGATTGATATTATCGGTTTAGACGGATTTGAAAATGCTTATCCGAAAGAACTTTCCGGCGGAATGCGGCAGCGGGTGGGATTTGCTAGAGCTTTGGCGGTGGAACCCGAATTGCTTTGCATGGATGAACCGTTTTCAGCTTTAGACGTGCTGACAGCAGAAAACTTGCGGTTTGAGTTATTAGATTTGTGGCTGGAAAAGAAGATTCCTACTAAAGCGGTGTTAATCGTCACTCACGGGATTGAGGAAGCGGTAATTTTAGCCGATCGAGTTGTAGTCTTGGGCCGCAATCCGGGGCGAATTCGCGCCGAATTGACAGTGACTTTGCCGCACTACCGCGATCGCAAAACAGCAGAATTCCAAGCTATCGTAGACCAAGTTTACAAAATTCTCACCAATCCCGACTTGAGCGACGAAACAGTGACTGCACCTGCTGAAAGCGCGGCTGCTGTGTCTCCACCTCAACCCCCTCAAAGCGCTAATTACCAATCTCTGCCGCAGGTCCGACCCGGTGCGATCGCAGGTTTGTTGGAACTCTTGGAAGACCGCAAAGAGCAGGATCTCTACCGCCTGGGTCAAGAATTAATGTTAGAGGTTGACGACATTTTGCCGATCGTGGAAGCAGCCAAATTAATGGATTTTCTGGTAATCCAAGAAGGCGACCTCCTTTTAACACCAGTTGGCATTGAGTTTATTGCCGGCGGAATAGACCAGCGCAAACAAATTGTTCGCACCCAAATTCTCAGCAATATTCGCCTCGTACAGCAAATTTCTCGAATGCTTCAGGCCAAGCGCAATCACCGCATTTCTGAAGAGTTGATTTTGGATATTCTCGAAGCCCACTTTAGTCCCAAAGAAGCAATGCGACAATTGCAAACTGCTATTGACTGGGGTCGCTATGCAGAGTTATACAGTTACGATGAGCCAGGGGGCGAAATCTTCTTAGAATCAGAAGATAAACCTGAGTAGTTATTTGCTATTGGTTATTTGTTATTGGTTAGTTGTGAGTTGTTGGTAAGCTGTTGTGCATTTAAATTGTATATTTCGAGTCCCGATCGAACAATCGTCAAATCCTCTCCCCCGATCCCCATCGGACCCTCTCCCTCTCTAATACCATAGGCAATCTAGATGCAACACAGCTTATCTTAGTCTTGTTTGCTGGTATCTTAGTCTTAGTCTTAGTCTTGTTCCCAGGCTCTCTCTGCCTGGGAATACATACCCGGAGGCTGTGCCTCCAATAACCAATAACAATAACCAATAACCACCAATAACCAATAACAATAACCAATAACAATAACCAATGCCCGATGCCCGATGCTTCGACTTTGCTCAGCACAAGTGCCCGATGCTTCGACTTTGCTCAGCACAAGTGCCCGATGCCCGATGCCCAATAACTAATTATTATGACAAGACCTCTAACACCCGCCAATAAAACTTTAGAAAGGTCAGCTTGGACTTGGCAAGACGGTTTGCTGATTCTAGCAATCTTCTGTCTAATTTTGGTGATTGTCCAAACAGCTTCTCAATTCAGCAGTGACTACAACCCAAATTTTCAAATTGAGACCACGCTGAATGTTTTGCCTGAATATACAGCCCAGACTCTTTTACGCATGGCAGCAGCCTATTTTTTATCGCTGCTGTTTACCCTAGTTTATGCCTATTGTGCTTACCGCTTCCCCCTGGCAGCCAAAATTTTAATTCCCTTGTTAGACATTTTGCAGTCGATTCCGGTTTTATCTTTTTTGCCGGGAGTTGTTTTAGCGCTAGTTACTTTATTTCCCGGTCAAAGAATCGGCGTAGAACTCGCATCAATTATCTTAATATTTACTGGGATGACTTGGAATATGACTTTTAGTTTCTATCAGTCGCTTTCCGCGATTCCGCGAGAACTTAAGGAAGCTGCTCGAGTTTATCGGCTCAATGCTTGGCAGCGTTTCTGGACGTTAGAATTGCCTGCTGGTGCGATCGGGCTGGTGTGGAACAGCGTCATGTCAGTGGCGGGCGGCTGGTTCTTTTTGATTGCGATCGAATCTTTTACCTTGGGTGACAAAAGCTTTAATTTGCCCGGACTCGGTTCCTATTTGGCCAAGGCAGCTAATCAAGGTAATTTTGGGGCGATCGGCTGGGGTTTGGCAGTATTAATTAGTGTAATTATAGCCCTAGATTTTTTCATTTGGCAGCCTTTAATTGCTTGGGTAGAGAAGTTTAAATATCAATCGGTGGAAGCTACCAATGTACCGCAATCAAAGGTGTTGGATTTTTTAAGGCGATCGGCAACGCTGCGAGTTTTGAAGTCGCGTATTTCGCCAATCAGGGGCAGTTTAGATCGCGGTTTAGCAAGAGCTTTTGCACCTGCTAATTTACCAACAAATCCCAGACAAAAAAGCCGCATCGGAAAGTGGATAAATTGGATATTTGTCAGCGGGTTTGCCGTCATTGTGCTTTGGGGAACTTGGGAAGCGGTGCTGCTGCTGCGGTTGCTGAATTTGTCTGACTGGCAAAAAGTCATGAGGGGTGCATTTTTCACAGCTTTGCGAGTCATTTGCGCGCTATTTTTATCGCTGTTGTGGACAGTGCCGGTCGGAGTGGCGATCGGTCGAAATCCGCGTTTAGCTCAGATTTTGCAGCCATTAGTACAAATAGCCGCTTCTGTACCTGCAACGGCTTTATTTCCAGTATTGCTACTAGCCTTAATTCAAACTGGAGGCGGCTTGCAAGTTGGTTCTGTGGCGCTGATGATGTTGGGTACAATGTGGTATTTGCTGTTTAATGTTATTGCAGGCGCTCAAGCCATACCTTCGGAGTTATTTGAAGCAGCACAAGTTTACAAACTTTCCCTGGTTCAGCGCTGGAAAACTTTGATTTTACCCGGTATTTTTCCTTATTTAATCACAGGAATTGTTACGGCCGTTGGCGGAGCTTGGAATGCCAGTATTGTCAGCGAATACGTGCAGTTTCAAGGTAAAATTGTTACAACAAGCGGTTTGGGCGAGACGATTTCTCAAGCAACGGCATCAGGCAATTTTCCTTTGCTTTTGGCTGCTACTTCTGTGATGTCGCTGTTGGTTGTATTGACTAACCGTTTAGTGTGGCGACCCCTTTACCGTTTGGCACAAGAAAAATATCAATTGTTGGTTTAATTTTGGTACTAAAATAGGAGTGAAATATAGCATTCAAAGCTGATAAAGAGCCGCTGTAAATTCTTGGATACGGCGACTTAATTAAAACAGGCGACACTTGTGTGCGGCAAAACGCCCGAAACTTAATTTTAGAGGGTGCAGGTTGAAGTTAGCCGATCGCACCACCCAAAATAGCCAGAGCGCCCAAAATTAGACCGTCAAAATATATTGACAATATGTTTTTTTTGTGTATCATATTAAAAACCAGTAAAATATCTATTTAGATACCAAACTAATGAACTCAGCACTAACTAACAAAAACCTAAAACTCGCAGCATTTACAGTCATATTTGCGATCTTATTCCCTGCTGCTTTACCTGCAGTTGCCTCAGCCCAAACAGCACTGGAAGAAATTCGGCAAACCGGCATTCTCAAAGTAGGCATCAGAAAAGACGCCCCTCCCTTCGGCTACTTAGAAGGCGAAAAATGGCAAGGAGTTTGCATGGAAGGCTTAGAGCTTTTCCGAGCTGACTTAGAAAAAAAATTAAATCGCTCCATCCGCTTAGAAAAACTAGAAACAGACCTCAACGAATCAGCCGAAAAAGGGCGCTTCCGCAGCGTAACCAGCAAGCGCGCTCACCTAGAATGCGGGCCTAATACAATCCTAAAAAATCCTCCCAGCGGGATTGCGTATTCAGTGCCTTTTTTATACAGCGGCACTTATCTGTTAGTCAAGCCAGAAAACAAACTGAAAGTCAATCCTTCGGGATTCCTGCAAGACGTGACAATTGGCGTGCTGAGCGGTTCTGTTACCCAACAATTTATTGCAGGCCGATATCAACTAGCCAACCAGCGAATTTATGAAGGTATCGCGGGCCGACAGTCTGGTGTAAAAGATGCGGCATCGGGAACAATCGATGCCTTCGCCAGCGACGGAATGCTGTTAGTCGGAGAAGCGTTGAGACAGGGTTTAACTCAAAGCCAATATTCTCTGATACCGGAGCAGCCTTTAACCTGCATTTCCTACGGCATGATCCTGCCAGCAAGCGACACTGAATGGCAAGAAACAGTCAATAATTTTATTCGCAATCAAAGTTCGACGAACCTGTTGGAAAAAGTGTTCGGGCGCAATTCTCCTTTCTTTCCGATGAGTGTCGCCGATCAAGATAAATGTATTTGAACCCAAATCGGGCAACCTGCTCGGCGCGCACCAGAAGAATAGGGATAATATGCGGATATTGTCAGGGCAAGTCCGATCGCTGCAACCAGTGGCGTCAATAGGCTCTAAACTGGATTCAGGAAGGCGCGCAGCACAGGTTTAGGAGGGTCATCAGTGACAGAAAAAAGTTATCAATCGTCTTCTCTACCCACCTACGCGCGAAAAGAACTGCGCGAATTAGTTCGATCGCAGTTAAGGGCCCTGTTGGAAGAAGGAGACTTTAAAGGAGCAAAAGCTATTTTGCACCCGGTGCAGGAAGCAGACATAGCTGAAGCTATCGAAGGCCTGCCAGAAACCATGCAAGTAATAGCTTTCCGCTTGCTTTCCAAAGACGAAGCCATCGCAGTTTACGAATATCTCGACTCCAGCGTTCAGCAGTCCCTCTGCGAAAAATTCAAACGCCAAGAAGTCATTGACATTGTAGACAAAATGTCTCCGGACGATCGAGCTAAACTCTTTGACGAACTGCCGGCAATATTAGTCCGCCGCCTGTTGGGTGAATTGAGCCCGACGGAACGAGAAGCAACGGCCCAACTTTTGGGTTACGAAGCCAGTACCGCCGGCCGGATCATGACCCCGGAATACATTTCTCTCAAAGAAAGCTTTACCGTCGCCCAAGCTTTAGACCGAATTCGCTCTTTGGCTAAAACTACCGAAACAATTTATTCTCTTTACGTCACCGATGCCGGACGCAGCTTGACGGGTATTTTATCTCTGCGGGATTTAGTCACTTCCCCCCTCGACAAAACTGTCGGCGAAATTATGACCCGCGACGTAGTTTCTGTTCAAACAGGAACGGATCAAGAAGAAGTAGCTAGGCTGATCCAGCGTTACGATTTTTTAGCTGTGCCCGTTGTAGACCGCGAACAGCGTCTCGTCGGCATCATTACAGTTGACGATGCGATCGACATTTTAGAACAAGAAGCAGCCAAAGATATTTATACCTTGGGCGGCGTCCAGTCCGGCGGCGACAATTATTTTCAGACCGATTTAATCACCGTTGCCCGGAAAAGGGTCGTGTGGCTGTTTGTTCTGCTTTTAACTAATACTGTCACCGGCGCAATTATTAGAGCTCAAGAAGATGTTTTGAACCAAGTAGTTGCCCTAGCAGCCTTTATTCCCCTGCTGACTGGCACTGGAGGCAATGTCGGAGCTCAGTCCTCAACTGTTGTAATTCGCGGTTTGAACACTGACGAAATTACAGCAATGGGCCCGTTGCAAGTAATTGTTCGCGAGGGGATGGCGGGAGCGCTGCTAGGAGGTATATTGGGGACTGTAGCGACGGGCTGGGCTTACACTCTGCAAGGGAGTTTAGCAGTGGCACTCGCGGTGGGAGCGAGTTTGTTTGCGATCGCAATTTTAGCTTCTATTGCCGGTTCAGCTCTGCCTTTTCTATTTCGTTCTTTGGGTTTAGACCCCGCTTTAATGTCTGCTCCTTTTATTACCACCGCAGTTGATGTCCTCGGGGTATTGATTTATTTCACTTTAGCTCGAGTAATTTTGCAGATTTAATATATTTAATTAGATGGCTGTGAATAAAAAACTTAATCTGTTTTTCACCACTGCTAATTTCGGGGTCAACGTGCGATTCCATACCGGATATCGACCGTCGCGCATACTTTATTTTTATCCGCATACTTGCACCAGTTGAAAAAAAGAATGCAACTATAGGCCCGCGATCTAAACTCCGAGCTTTATCAGTCATTCCCGATCTAAAATCTAAAATCTAAAATCTAAAATCTAAAATCTAAAATGGTATTAGCCTATGTCATCATCCAATTCACCCACCAAAATCCAAAATCCCAAGTCGAGCAATTGGTTAGAAACTGCTGAAGTGGTATTTATTGCTGCCTCTGCTGTGGGATTGGCTGCTAGTTTGGTTTGGGAACAGAGCGTTTATGCTCAAGTGCCTGTAGTGATTTCATTGGTGCTGAATTTTGTGAACCGGCAGAAGCTGCACGGGCAAGTTAAAGCAAGTACGGCGGCCGCGTTCGATCGCGTAAATCAACAAGCAGCTACTACCGATCGCGCGATCGAGCAATTGCAACTTGCTGTAAATGCTTTAGACGAAACTCTTTCTCAAACATCTCGCGAAAATCTCAATGTTGAGCCTGGAGAAAACGTACACTCTCTAATTTCAGCAATTGAGAACCTGCGCCAGCGACTAATAATTTTAGAAAAAACTATTAAAATGATTCAAAGCGAGATCGAACTCACCAGCCGCCAATTCAAACAGCGACCGGAGTTGCAACAAGTCGAAACTTTGACAACAATAATTCTGGACTTGCAGCAGTTTATCAACGAACTGCCGCAGTGGGGCAGTTTGCAGCAGCGGCAGCTAACAGAAATTCAGCAAAAAGTAGACAAAGCTTTGGCTGAGCTCTCAGAAGAAATTGCTCGGATTCCCAACCGCGTGCAGGAGGCGGTAGCTAGTCGCGCCGGGGAAATTAACCCACAGTTTGGTTCGGGTTTGAATGGCGCTCAAAAGAATGCCTATCGACCTAAAATCCAGAATGAGAAAATTCGCCAGAAATATCCCAGAGCTTATGTTAAGTGGAGTCAGGATGAAGACGAAAATTTGAAGAAAGAATATGCTAGCGGTCAACAAATTGACGAATTAGCTCAGAGATTTCAGCGACAGCCCAGTGCGATTCGTTCGCGATTGCAAAAATTAGGATTGATGGAATAATCGGAACGGTACAGACAAAAATGAATAATATTATGTCCGGTCGATTACCCCTAATACGCTAGGGGCTCCCCTCACCAACAATACTTGCCAACAATCTCCAATCTCAAAAACCGTTCGGCTGACGCTCACGGCGAAGCCCGCCCTTTTAATCGCGGTCACTCGATCGGACACGATATCCCTCTTCTGTCACTTTCGGTAGAGATGATTATCCTACTCCTATTCTAATTAAAGTAGGGTGCGTCGCCGCCAGAATTCTGATTATTTACGACTATCAATGAGCGACGCACCCTACCGCTATACTCTCGCCAGAAGTGACAAAAGAGAGATATAAATCTAAAATCTAAAATCTAAAATCGGCAATAACAAAGCGATCGCTCTTTTGAAAAAAAGGGCGATCGCTTTGTTTCTGTATTTAGTACCGACTGCCAACAGCGGACCACTAACATCACATATCAAGGCTTTTTTAGCCTGGGTCTACCTGATTTTAGAAATCTTGGGGTAACAAAGAACTTAAACGCTCCAACAAAGGATCGGAATTCCGAGGAGGAGCAACTTCAGCATCAGACACTACATTATCATCCGCTACAGACTCAGACTCAATCGGGTCAGGCTCTACTACTTTTGAAACTCGGGCAAAAGAAACTTGAGCAAACTTACTGTTAACAGTCCCCTGCAACCGATCCAACTGCGCGCCCAGTTGACTCAGGTGATGTTCCAGTCCCTCCAAACGGCTTAATTCCTCTGCCGAAACATTGTGCTCAAACTCAGCAAATTTGACCGCAAGTTCAGCAATACGCTGTTCCAACCGCTGAAAGTTCTGTGTAGAGCTAGCAGACTCAGATACAGACAAAAACTGCCACAAAGCTTGCTTGCAGAGATTGCTGAAAGTCTGATATTTCGTGAAAGCCAACTCTTTTTCAATAGCGGCCAGCAAAGTTTGATCGGCAGCATCTTCCGTAAACGCCACCGAGAAATTCGCCTTATTTTTTGCCCACAGTGCCATAGGGTTCAAGCCTTAATGCGTTACTTTATCGTGGCTAGTTGAGCCTCAGCATAAATAAACTGTCCCAAAGCATTAGCTTTCCGGGAAGGCTGAGCCAAGTGAGCCTTTAGATTGGCGTCTTTAAGCAAAGGTTGCAAAACCTCCCAGAAAAACTCGCCGCCGCCGCCAGTCAGAACCACATCCGTAACACGTTCCGGCAGCCACTGCACCAAACGTTCGGACAGTTCGTTAGCGAAAGCCTCCCGCAAGTCCTTAATAATCGGATCTAAATTAGTCGGCTTAGTCGCTCCTCTGGGACGGTAGAAACGCTGGCCCTCGGGTTTATTCACTGCTTCCAGTAAAGACAGAGATTGAGGGTCTGCTCCCGGAATCTTTGAGGCAACTTGTTCGTAGAACTTGTTCATTGCGAAGGAATCGCTCTTAGAAGCCGCCCGGGCGAACCGGAAACGATCGACCATTAACAAATCCGTAGTTTGGTGTCCGATATCAACAACAGCCACCGACAGTTCGGGCAACTCCGGCGTAAACTCCTTGTTGTCTTGAGCCTCGCACCAAATCAGGCTGCCGAAGCCTTCGGGCATCACCCAAACGTGACTGATGTTAATATCCACACGCTCGCCCCGGTACACCACAACGTGGGGAGAGCGCAGTTGGCTGATAATCTCTTCCTTTTCCTTCTCAAACTGATCCTGCGAATAAAACGGCAAACCCAGCACAACTGCTATTTCGCCCTTCATCTGGAAATATCCAGCACAGGAAAAAACCTTAACCAAAGCATCTACTACTTTCGACTGGTCGGCGCCGCCGAGATTAGCGCCAAAATCTGCCGCCAATTGACCGATCGCGTACCCCTTGCCCTGGTATTCCAGCCACATATCCAACAGAGGGTCTGTTGCTTTGGACTCAAAGCTGCCACCCCGCACCTTTTCCACGGGCATAGTAGCCACGTTGGCAGGGATGAAAACAACACTACTAGGGTTGCGACTCACGCAAGCTTTAGTTGCCGTCCGACCCAAATCAGCACTAATAATCGATTTGTTAGAAGCGACTTTAGTCTGCTGGGTCAGCATAGCCGAATTAGGAACAAGCTGTCTAGTTGTCATTGAAATGTGTTACCTCACTGAGCCTCACCATTATCATGCCTTATCCCTTGACACTGCCACGCTTAAAGACAGTGGGTGAAAGCGGCGATTCTTCTAACTCTACCTAGATCGGTATCGAAATCAGCACCAAATATTATATTCGGGACGATCGCCCTTACCGTAACTAACCTAACTTTTTCTGGAGCGATCGTCCTCGAAGGTCTGTTGCCTGAGAGTGCATTGTTAAGTTAAATTTAGTTAAGATTCTGAGTGTAAACTTTTGTCGCACTTCTCCGACACCGCGATCTTACCCGATCTGTCCCCCATTCAAGGCATCCGCATTTATGAAAATTTCTTGGCGAACTATACTACTTTGGACTTTACCGGCCTTAGTCATCGGCTTTTTCTTGTGGCAGGGAGCCTTTGCCCCATCCCCCGCAGAAATGAGCAGGAACACCGCCAGCACCCGCCTGAGCTACGGTCGATTCCTAGATTACTTAAACGCCGGTCGAGTCACCAGCGTTGACCTTTACGACGGAGGTCGGACGGCTATCGTCCTAGCAGTCGATCCCGAACTGGACAATCACGAGCAGCGGTGGCGGGTAGACTTGCCCTCAAATGCCCCGGAACTGGTTTCTAGGCTCAGAGACTCCAAAATCAGCTTCGACACTCATCCACTACGCAACGACGGGGCTGTGTGGGGACTTTTAGGCAATCTAGTATTTCCCCTCTTGTTAGTAGGAGGGCTGTTTTTCCTGTTCCGCCGCGGCGGCAACGTTCCCGGCGGCCCGGGCCAAGCCATGAATTTTGGCAAGTCCAAAGCCCGCTTTCAAATGGAAGCTAAAACAGGCGTACTGTTCGACGACGTAGCAGGCGTTGAGGAAGCCAAAGAAGAACTGCAAGAAGTAGTGACATTCCTCAAAAAACCCGAACGCTTCACCGCAGTAGGGGCGAAGATTCCCAAAGGCGTGCTGCTAGTGGGCCCTCCCGGAACCGGTAAAACCCTGCTGGCAAAAGCCATCGCAGGCGAAGCCGGCGTGCCTTTCTTCAGCATCTCCGGTTCGGAATTTGTGGAAATGTTCGTCGGTGTCGGCGCTTCCCGCGTCCGCGATTTGTTCAAGAAAGCTAAAGAAAATGCTCCTTGCATCATCTTTATCGACGAAATCGATGCAGTCGGTCGCCAGCGCGGCGCCGGTATCGGCGGCGGTAACGACGAACGGGAACAAACCCTGAACCAGTTGCTGACCGAAATGGACGGTTTTGAGGGCAATACTGGCATTATCATCATTGCTGCCACGAACCGCCCCGACGTACTCGACTCAGCGCTGCTGCGTCCGGGACGTTTTGACCGCCAAGTTACCGTAGATACGCCGGATATCAAAGGCCGCTTGGAAATTTTGGAAGTTCACGCCCGCAACAAGAAGCTGTCTGCGGAGATTTCTTTGGACGCCATCGCCCGCCGCACTCCTGGTTTTACCGGCGCTGATTTGGCTAACTTGCTCAACGAAGCTGCGATTTTAACAGCGAGACGCCGCAAAGATGCGATTACGATGCTCGAAATTGACGATGCAGTCGATCGCGTGGTAGCAGGTATGGAAGGCACTCCGTTGGTGGACAGCAAGAGCAAGCGCTTGATTGCTTACCACGAAATCGGCCACGCGATCGTCGGTACAATCATTCAAGCCCACGATCCCGTTCAAAAAGTTACCTTAGTTCCTCGCGGACAGGCCCGCGGCTTGACTTGGTTCATGCCCAGCGAAGACCAAGGTTTGATTTCCCGATCGCAAATTTTAGCCCGGATTAGCGGTGCTTTAGGCGGCCGCGCAGCCGAAGAAGTAGTTTTCGGCGATGCCGAAGTAACCACCGGTGCCGGCAACGACTTGCAGCAAGTCAGCGGCATGGCGCGGCAAATGGTGACTCGCTACGGGATGTCTACCTTGGGCCCGATCGCCCTGGAAGCCCAGCAAAGCGAAATTTTCCTCGGCCGCGACTACACAGCGCGATCGGAATATTCCGAAGAAATAGCCTCTCGGATTGACGGGCAAGTTCGAGCAATTATCGATCACTGCTACAACGAGGCCCGCCGAATTATTCGCGAAAATCGCACCGTGGTCGATCGCTTAGTCGATTTGTTGATCGAAAAAGAAACCATCGACGGCGAAGAGTTGCGCCTAATCGTCTCTGAATACACTTTTGTTCCTGAAAAAGAACAATACGTTCCTCAGCTTTAAAAAGTGAATATTGAGGGCGAATAGAATTCGCTGCTACACAAACTTTCGTCCGCCTGCGCGGACTGAAGAAATTCAACCCGCGCAGGCGGGTTTTGTCTGTGTAGCAGCGGTTTCAACCGCCGAGTCATTCGATTGCGCGATTTGAGATTTTGGATTGAGCCCGCGGATAAATGCTCTTTCTTGAGGATTTTAGATTTGAGATGCTTTCGATTAATTCCACGGATCGATCGCGTGGCGGGTATCCTCAAGAAATTCGCTTGTCAACAGAAACTTCTGCCTCCTGATATATGATTAAGAGTTCATCGATTTATTTGATAGTAATTTCAACATTAATTTTGGGAATAAATTTGAGCGCCCGCGCCGAAAAATTAAGATGTTTTGTAGATATTTGCATCGACTCCAGCAGCGTTGAATTAAGCAAATCCGATATTCCCGGTGCTCCCTCTCATCCAATCAGAACTATTTTAGTAACTCAACAGTTTAGTAACGAGAAATTGTTGGCGCAAATGGAAGTTGACTGCAAGCAACGACAGTTGAGAACTGTCAGAGTTAGCCAAGATGGCGAAAATTGGTCGAATTTCTCTCCGAGATGGACTTTAGTCGATGGCAACTCATCTTTGTCTCGGCTGGTTGACTATACTTGTAAATTGGCGATCGCAGAACAAGAGAATAAATAAGTAGACCCGAAAAAAAAACAGAGCACCTATATATTCAACCCTGGGCTTGCAGGTGCAAGTATGACAAGCCGCGCTTGAAACCGCCGAGTGTTAATATTACACTCAATCTAAAATCTAAAATCTAAAATCTAAAATCGAATGATCGACCCCACCGAATATCGGCAAAGACGCGAACAATTAATGGCAAAAATTGGCAGCGGGACGGCGATATTTCGCAGCGCCCCCGCAGCCGTCATGCACAACGATGTAGAATACGCCTACCGACAAGATAGCGATTTTTTCTATTTAACCGGTTTCAACGAAGCGGAGGCGGTAGCAGTGATCGCGCCGCACCACGAAGAACACAAATTTGTCTTGTTCGTACAGCCAAAAGACTTGGAAAAAGAAACTTGGCACGGTTATCGCGCCGGAGTAGAAGGCGCTAAGGAATTGTACGGGGCGGATGAAGCTTTCCCTATAGCGGAACTTGGGGAAAAACTGCCGAAATATTTAGAAAAAGCCGATCGCATCTACTATCACTTCGGGCGCGATCGTACTTTCGACCAAACAGTCCTCCATCACTGGCAGCGCTTGATGGCAACCTACCCGAAACGCGGCACGGGCCCGACAGCAGTCGAAGATTCCAACATCATTTTACACCCGATGCGGCTGGTGAAAAGCGAAACTGAATTAGCATTAATGCGAAAAGCCGCTAATATCTCAGTTGCAGCCCACAACCGCGCCCGAGAATTCGCCAAACCGGGCAGGTACGAATATGAAATTCAAGCTGAAATAGAACATACTTTTGGCTTAAATGGCTGTACTCCCGCTTACCCTTCAATTGTTGCATCGGGTTACAATTCCTGCGTCCTCCACTACATCGAAAACAACCGACAAATGCAGGAAAACGATTTGTTGCTAATAGATGCCGGTTGTGCTTGCGACTACTACAACGCCGATATTACTCGTACTTTTCCTGTTAGCGGCAAATTTACAGCCGAACAACAGATAATTTATGACTTAGTTTTGCAAGCACAATTGCAGGCAATTAGTCAAGTATATCCGGGAAATCCTTACAGCAAGATTCACGAAACAGCAGTGCGCGTTTTGGTGGAAGGTTTAATGGATTTAAAACTTTTGGTGGGCGACATTGAAGAGATAATTAAAGAAGAGAAATACAAGCCATTTTATATGCACCGCACCGGTCATTGGCTGGGACTGGACGTGCACGATGTCGGGGTTTATCAGTACGGCGAAAATCCGCAAGTTTTGCAGCCAGGACAAGTGCTGACGGTGGAACCGGGGATTTATATTTCTCCTTATATTAAACCCGTTGAAGGACAGCCGGAGGTTCCTGAAAAATGGCGGGGTATTGGCGTGAGAATTGAAGATGATGTTTTGGTGACAGTTGATTGTCATGAAGTCTTGACAGCGGGAGTTCCTAAATAATTGTTGACTGTTGACTGTTGACTGTTGACTGTTTGAAGAATACCGATGCAAACGGAAACGATTTATGTAGGGTGCGTCGCTGTTCTATGGTTCAATGGAATTTGCTCGCCAGACGGGTGGCGACGCACCTTACTTACAACTTGATTGTGTGTACCGCATATAAATTGAATCTGCTGTAAGTTGGCAGAGCAGGCTTGAGCTTTGTTAGTATTAACTTGAAAAAGCTCAAGTCCGCAACTGCAAAACCTAGAGCAATTATGTGTATTGATCCTACCAAGATCGATCGACCTCTGGAAACCTGCGAAGCATTAGTAGCAGAGCAAAAAGCAAAAATTCGGCAACTTGAAGAGGATTTGCAGCAGCAGAGAGAATTGTGCCAGAAATTAGAAGCACAACTCAAAGCAATTGAGAATGCTGGCTTTTCGGGTTCGGTAAGTGAATTTGAGATCGCCGAGGACGATCGCATTCGGTTAATCGCATCTCTGGAAAAAAGCCAGGAAATGTACCGAACTCTCATCAAACATTATCCGAATGGGTCGGTGTTTTTGTTCGATCGCGATTTGCGCTATACTCTGGTTGACGGTCAAGGTTTGGCAGCAGTTGGTTTGTCCAAAGAACAGTTGGAAGGAAAAACGTTGTGGGAAGTATCGCCACCTGAAGATTGGCAACTTTTTGAGACTAAATATCGGGCGGCTTTGGCAGGAAAAGAGAATACTTTTGAATATAAATACCGCGATCGCGTTTATTCAACAACAATTGCTCCCGTCAAAAACGACCGCGAAGAAATTTTAGCCGGCCTGGTAGTTACTCAAGATATTACCGAAAAAAAACAGGTCGAAATAGCGCTGCAAGAAATCAAAAATCAGCTAAAAATTAAATATAAAAAGCGCACTGAAGACTTAAAAACAGCCAACACTCAATTGCGGGAAGAAATTATCTATCGCTGGCAGGCCGAAGAAGCTCTGCGAGAAAGCCAGGAACAGCTAGAATTGTTTTTCTCTCAATCTTTAGATGGCTTTTTCTTTATGATTCTGGACGAACCAGTTAACTGGGATAATACTGTTGACAAAGAAAAAGTTTTAGATTACGTATTTGCTAACGGTCGGGTAACGAAGGCAAACGATGCTTTTATAGCTCAATACGGAGATACTAGGGAAGAGTTTATTGGCCGGACGCTTTACTCTTTCTTTTCCCACGACTTGACTGGCGGCAGAGAGATAATCAGGCAATTCTTTGATGCTGGCAGAATTCACATCGAAAATGAGAATCGCAAGTTGGACGGGGTTCCAGTTTGGGTGGAAGGCGACTATATTTGCATTTACGATTCCCGGGGCAGAATCGTCGGGTATTTTGGCGTGCATCGCGATATTAGCGATCGCAAAAAAGCAGAAGCAACCCTCAGAGATAGCGAAGAACGCTTTCGGGCAACCGTCGAACAAGTGGCAGTCGGCATTACCCACCCTGACCAAACAGGTCGCTATTTGCGAGTCAATCAAAAATTCTGCGATATAGTGGGATATACTGCGAGCGAACTGCTCTCGCGAACTTGGATGGACGTTACTTACCCAGAAGATATAGATGCAGATTTAGAACAAAACAAGAAATTATTTGCTGGGGAAATTGACAGTTTTAGAATGGAAAAACGCTTGCTGCACAAAGACGGCACTGTAGTTTGGGTAAATATTACAGTATCGCTAATCAAAGAACCGCTGAGCGGGGCAATTTACAATGTAGTAGTGACAGAAGATATTAGCGATCGCAAAAAAACAGAAGCAGCGCTGAAAGAAAGTGAAGAAAGGTTCCGACAGCTAGCAGAAAACATTGAAAGCGTGTTTTGGATGGTAAACGTTCAACCCCAGGAAGTTATTTATATCAGTCCGGCTTACGAAAAGATTTGGGGCAGAAGCTGCGCTGATTTGTATGCTAACGGGCGCTTTTTTGCAGATTCCCTCCATCCAGAAGATCGCGAGCGCGTTATTGCTAATTTAACTAGACGAATTGAGTCTGAAAACCAGATAGAATATCGAATTGTCAGGCCGGACGGCCAAATCCGCTGGATTCGCAATCGGGCTTTTCCGATTAAAAATCAATCTGGTAAAGTTTACCGGGTCCTGGGTATTGCAGTAGATATTAGCGCACGCAAACAGGCAGAAAAAAACATCCGCGAAAGTGAAGAACGCTTCCGCCAGTTAGCAGAAAATATCCAAGATTCCGTCTGGCTAATGTCTGCCGAATTCACCGATTTATTGTATCTGAGTCCAGCTTACGAACAAATCTGGGGGCGCAGTCGCGAAGAATTGTATGCTAATCCTTTAAAAATGATGGAGTGGGTGCATCCAGAAGATAAACATTTGTTGCAACAGGCAATGGGGCGAGTGTTGCAGGGCGAGTCCACCCATACCGAATATCGGTTTTTTCGGCCAGACGGCACAATTCGCTGGCTGTGCGATCGAGCTTTTCCCATTTACGACGAATCGGGCAAAATTTACCGCATCGCGGGTATTGCCGAAGATATCAGCGATCGCAAATTTACCGAGGCCCGCATTCAAGCAGCACTCCGGGAAAAAGAAGTTTTGATCAAAGAAATTCACCACCGAGTCAAAAATAATATGCAGGTAATTTCCAGCTTGCTGCAACTTCAAGCTCAATATATTGAAGACGAACCGACCCTAGCTTTATTTGAAGAAAGCCAGACCCGTATCCATTCAATGGCTCTGATTCACGAGCAACTGTATCAATCCGAACATCTCGATCGCATCGACCTTCCCCTCTACGTCGAAAACTTGGTTGCTAATTTGTATCAATCTTTTGGTTGTGGCAACACTGCCATCCAATTCAATCTCAACCTCGATCCAATTTATTTAAACATAGAAACAGCAATTCCTTGCGGTTTAATTATTAACGAAGTAGTTTCTAATTCCTTAAAATATGCTTTTAGCAAAAGTTTGGCGGGTGAAATTAACATAGAATTCACTGAATTAAATTCTCAGCAACTCCAATTAATTATTCAAGATAATGGTAGCGGATTTCCGGCTGGTTTCGACGCAGACAATGCTGAAACATTAGGATTGCGATTAGTGAGAATGTTGGCTTACCAATTAGAGGCGAGTATTGCCATTGACAGTCAGCGTGGAATTTGCTACACTCTGATTTTCCAAGAGTTAAATTATCGGCAGCGTATTTAACGAAAAATGAACCCTATACAAATTTTGGTTGTCGAAGACGAAATTATTGTAGCCCAAGACATAGCTGGTCGATTAAAAAAACTGGGATATGCAGTAACAGCTACAGTTTCGTCAGGAGAAGAAGCAATTCAAAAAGCGATAGAAAACCCGCCCGATTTAGTGTTGATGGATATCGTGCTCAAAGGTGACATGGACGGGGTAACAGCAGCCGATAAAATCCGAACTAACAGGAATGTGCCGACAGTATTTTTAACAGCGTATGCCGACGATCAAACGCTGCAAAGAGCGAAACTTACAGACCCATTCGGTTATATTATCAAACCCTTTCAACAAAATGATTTGCGGGTGGCGATCGAGATTGCCCTGCACAGACACGAAATCGAAACCAAGATGCGAGAATCTCTCAAAGCAGCAGAAGCAGTCAGAGAGTCGGTGGAAGAAAAAGCGCACCGCCAAAACCAGTATATTTCAATGGCCGCTCACGAATTGCGGAATCCGCTCAACGCTATTTTAATTTCTGCGGAACTTCTCGATCGAACTCGCAGCAGTGACGAATCCCAAGTTAGAACCCTGCGGCTGGTGCACTCAGCTACCCAGAAGATGAACCAGCTAATCGACGATATGCTGTTCATGGGCAGGGCAGAAGCAGGCAAACTCAAATGCAATCCATTACCGATAAATTTAGTCGAATTTTGTCAAGACTTGCTCGCTCAATTGCAGTTAGGAAATGAAGCCAAGCACAAACTAACATTAATCCCATCAGATGTTACCAGTGCAATATTAGATCAACAATTGCTGCACGGCATTATTTCTAACTTAATCGTCAACGCTATCAAATATTCCCCAAACGGCGGGCAAGTCACCTTGGAATTGGAATGCCGTCAAGCAGGCGAAGGAGGCAAAAAACCTATTTTCTGCTTATCTCCTCAGTGTTTGTTTGGCAATTCCCAATTTACAAATATTAACTACCCCTTACTAATTCTGCGTATTCGAGACGAAGGTATCGGTATCCCAGAAACTGAAGTAGGGAAAATATTTGAAATGTTTTACCGCTGCAAGAATACTGGAAAGATTAAAGGTAACGGTTTGGGATTAACAATTGTTAAAAAAGCTGTGGAATTGCAAGGAGGGGCGATCGCCTGCGAAAGCAAAATGGGCGTCGGCACAACCTTTACAGTCGCCCTTCCTTACGTAGCACTTTCCTGTAATACTCAAATATAAACAACTTAAATACCACTACAAACACTAATCAAAATGTTGCAAAATCCACTCCACCGCCGCAGCTAAATTTGCTGCAATAAAATCCGGTTGAGTATGGTGCTGATACTCCCCACTCAACACGCTTTTCCCGTAACCAGTCTGCACCAAAATACCAGTACAGCCGGCATTGTGAGCCATATCTACATCAGTGGCTTTATCCCCCACCATAAAACTATTTCGCAAATCTAAATCCTGTTCCCAAGCCGCCGCTACCAACATCCCTGTATTTGGTTTTCGCCACGTTGTATATCGCGTAAATTCTGGGTTGGTTCCGCCTTCGGCTGCGCTTAAATAAGGACAGTAATAAAGAGCATCTAACTTCGCTCCTGCTTCATTTTCTAATAGCTGACACAGGCGTTTGTGCAAAGCTTCTACGTGGCTAACCGGATAATAACCCCTCGCCGGGCCCGATTGATTGGAAACCAAACAGCAAAATATTTGTTTGTCATTTAAACGCCGTACAGCTTCGGCGACTCCGGGGATTAAATGCAAATCTTCTAATTTGTGGATGTAGCCGGCTTCGATATTGAGAACGCCATCTCTGTCAAGAAATACTGCTCGTTTCATTGTTGTATTGTTTTTTATATAATATAAAACTTGGTGGCATCGGAATTGATATTACCGATATTCAGGAGACGGCAAGGCCCAAGGCGTGTCAACTTAAGCTTTTCGTCCGCTAGTCATCCCGCCTAACCGCCAGTCCGCCAGGGAATGAATTCCCTGTCTAATAGCTAAAGTCCTCTAAAAGAGGACTGAATAATTCATTAGTCCTCTTTTAGAGGACTTCAGCTTTGAGGCAGGGGTTTCAACCCCTGTCGGACTATCGGTGTAACGTTAAGTTGACTCGAATGGACAGTGCCATGTCTTCATCATCATTCTAAAATAGATTGTTTGCCTAACCACTCGCGGAAACTATTATGATACAAACTATAGCAAATTTCTCCTCCGATTTCTTGTTTATTTAAGAACTCGATCCAATTGTCTAACGCTTTTTCAACATCGTATTCATCCAGATCAATGATATTGGCGATCGCACTTACAGATAAACTTGCTGTTGATTGTACCAAAACATTCAGCACAGACAACTCGATCGCCGATAAAGCATCACCTCTCATCCGCAGCCAGTGGTTTTGATAATACGCTGCTAAGCCGGGAGGAAGTTCAGAGACAAGTGAGGACTCCCCCAGATTAGCATCGGGGTGTGAATTCTCGTTAATGGCAGGTAACATCTGACTCAGATACATGAAATTGTTTTCGCTGAGAGTTGCGAGTTGTTGGCCCAATTCCGGTGCAGTTATATCCGGTGCGGTTGATAGGTATTGCTGAATGTAGTTCAGGGCATCTTCGCGATTTTGGGCGGGATAATCTCTTAAATCGAGAGTTTGAGAGGGCGTTTCAATTAACAAACCGGATTTCTCTCTCAAAAACGGGCGGCGGGCGAGGATAAAATAAGTACGATCGCCCAAATATCTCGGCAGATAAAACAGATTTGTGCTGGGAGGCTGACTCGTGCGGGCGATCGCGTCTACAGAATCAATGACTATTATCAACTTTTGGCTATTAACTAATTTATCGCTAATTTGCTGAAGCAACAAAGACAGAAACCAACTCCCATCATCGGATTCGAGATTTTGAATTTGAGATTTGAGCTTGACAATTTCCGATGTTTCCCCATTGGCGGCAAGGTATTTGTCAATCAGTTGAGTGCAGACAGAAGCGAGAAAATCTTCAGCCCGATTTTTGCCCTCAACTCCAGCGTTGTAATAGATACTGCGAGGATGCGCGGTGACATATTGGGCGAGGATGGAACTTTTGCCGCAGCCGGGAGTGCCGACTATTGTAAAATAACCGCGGCTGTGGGAGTTCAGAAAGTCGGAAATGGCAGAAAAAACAAATTTGCGGCCTGCAAAATTCTCGGTTTTTTCTCGCAGGAGTGGCTGAAATTCTTTTGGGTAAGCAGCGGTAGAGATGGGAGTTGAGAGAGGTGAGGAATTCATGTTAGTGCCTCCACCCCTTCTAGCCGCAGGAAATATACGCGGCCGGATTCGTCGCCTGCCACAATTGTGACTCCATCGGGTGCAATAGCGCAACAGGCGATCGCACTTTCACCCGTGAAACTAGCAATAACATTTCCACTCAACAAATCCCAGACTTTGAGGGTTTTGTCTCTTGAACCAGAAATCGCCCGTTTCCCGTTGGGGGTGATGGCTACTGCTTTTACTGAGTCGCTGTGACTTTTGAGAATAAACTCTTCCTTTCGAGTTGTTAAATCCCAGACTTTGAGGGTTTTGTCTCTTGAACCAGAAATTGCTCGCTTCCCATCAGCGGTGACAGCCACTGCATTTACCGTTAATGAGTAACTGTGACCTTCAAGAGTAAACTCTTCTTTTCGAGTTGTTAAATCCCAGACTTTGAGTGTTTTGTCTGATGAACAAGAAATCGCCCGCTGGCCATCAGCATTTATGGCTACTGCTTTTACCCAGTCGCTATGACCAGTGAGAGTAAACAGTTCCTTTCCAATTGACAAATCCCAGACTTTGAGGGTTTTGTCCAAAGAACCGGAAACTGCCTGCTTCCCATCAGCATTTATGGCTACTGCTTTTACCCAGTCGCTATGACCAGTGAGAGTAAACAGTTCGTCTCTGGTTATTAAATCCCAGACTTTGATGGTCTTGTCCCAGGAACCAGAAATCGCCCGCCTACCATCAGCCGTGACAGCAACTGCATTTACCGATTTAGTGTGACCAGTGAGAGCAAAAAGTTCATCTCCTGTTGTTAAACTCCAAACTGTGATGGTCTTGTCCGATGAACCAGAAATCGCCCGCTTGCCATCCTCCGTGACAGCAACTGCATTTACTGAGTAGCTGTGACCTTCAGAAGTAAACTCTTCCTTTCCAGTTGTTAAATTCCAGACTTTGATAGTGTTGTCCCACGAACCAGAAATCGCCCGCTTGCCATCCTCCGTGACGGCAACTGCATTTACCGAGTTGCTGTGACCAGTGAGAGTAAACTCTTCCTTTCCAGTGGTTAAATCCCAGACTTTGAGGGTGTTGTCTCTTGAACCTGAAATTGCCCGTTTCCCATCAGCAGTAACGGCTGCTGCTTTTACCAAGGCTCTGTGACCTTTGAGAGTAAACAGTTCCTTTCCAGTGGTTAAATTCCAGACTTTGAGAGTGTTGTCAAAAGAAGCAGAAATTGCCCGCTTCCCATCAGCAGTGACAGCAACTGCATTTACTGAGTTGCTATGACCTTCGAGACTAAACTCTTGGTTTCCAGTTATTAAATTCCAGACTTTGATGCTGTCGTCATCTGAACCCGAAATCGCCCGCTTCCCATCAGCAGTGACGGTTACTGAATATACTGATTTGCTGTGACCAGTGAGAGTAAATTCTTCTTTCCCAGTTGTTAAATCCCAGACTTTTAGGGTTTTGTCCAAAGAACCAGAAATTGCCCGCTTCCCATCAGCAGTGACGGCTACTGCATATACTGAGTTGGTGTGACCCGTGAGAGTAAATTCTTCTTTTTTAGTTGTTAAATCCCAGACTTTTAGGGTTTTGTCATCTGAACCAGAAATCGCCTGCTTCCCATCAGCAGTGACGGTTACTGCGCATACTGATTTGCTGTGACCAGTGAGAGTAAATTCTTCCTTTCCAGTTGTTAAATCCCAGACTTTGAGGCTGTTGTCTCCTGAACCAGAAATTGCCCGCTTCCCATCAGTAATGACAGCGACTGCATGTACCGAGTTGCTATGACCTTTGAGGGTGCGTAGCAATCCCCTACCAGGGGGAGTTAAACAGGGTGTCAAAGGACGCAACCAAGGTGCTGCTTTCCACTGCTTTGCTACCTCCAGCATTGCTTGAATCTGAGGCATTTCAAAGTACAGTAAGCGCCCTAACAATTGTTCCGCCAGTTTGGTCTTATCTCCCTCCAAAATATCGGCTGACATCCACATTGCCGCTTGAATCAAGTCCAGGGCTTTCGCTTTTTCTGGGCTGTACTCTGGGTGAGTTACTGCTTCTGAATCGTCAACTAAATTAAAATCATCAATAAGTGCCTGCACCCCAAACTCAGGATGCTGAATCTTTGCCATCAGAAAGTGAAAATCAGTCAGTCTTTGATAATATTTTTCTAAATTACCTGACTTGACATAATTTGGCAGTAAGCTGCCCAGATAAGCACGTTGATAGAAAAGTGGTTGGGCCGCTAACTTGTCAGCAAATTCTCCCATCTCACGCCATCCCCTTTTCTAGATACTCAGTAATCCCTTCTAGTCGCAAGAAATATACGCGGCCCGATGCGTCGCCTGCCACAATTGTGACTCCATCGGGGGCAATAGCGCAACAGGCGATCGAACTTTCACTCGTGAAACTAGCAATGCCATTTCCAGTGGTTAAATCCCAGACTTTGAGGATTTTTTCCCACGAACCTGAAATCGCCCGCTTGCCATCAGCAGTGACGGCTAACCCATTTACCGAGTAGCTATGACCTTCGAGAGTAAACAGTTCGTTTCTAGTTATTAAATCCCAGACTTTGAGAGTGTTGTCATCTGAACCTGAAATTGCCCGCTTGCCATCCTCCGTGACGACCACTGCATATACTGAGTCTCTGTGACCTTCGAGAGTAAACAGTTCGTTTCCAGTGGTTAAATCCCAGACTTTGAGGGTTTTGTCTGCTGAACCTGAAATCGCCCGCTTGCCATCCTCCGTGACGGCTACCGAATTTACCGAGTAAATGTGACCTTCGAGAGTAAACAGTTCGTTTCCATTCAACAAATCCCAGACTTTGAGGGTGTTGTCCCTTGAACCAGAAATCACCCGCTTGCCATCCTCCGTGACGGCTACTGCTTTTACCCACTGGCTGTGACCATTGAGAGTAAACTGTTCATCTCCAGTGGTTAAATCCCAGACTTTGAGGGTTTTGTCACATGAACCGGAAATCGCCCGCTTGCCATCCTCCGTGACGGCTAGTGCTATTACTGAGTCCCTATGACCTGTGAGAGTAAATATTTCATTTCCAGTTGTTAAATCCCAAACTTTGAGGGTTTTGTCTGTTGAAACAGAAATTGACATTTTGCCATCACCAGTGACAGCTACTGCATTTACCCAGTTGCTATGACCTTTGAGAGTAAACAGTTCCTTTCCTTTCGTTAAATCCCAGACTTTGATGGTGTTGTCCGATGGTAGAAGTTCACGGGGGTAGCAAAAACCCAAAAAATCTGATAAGGTGAGGCACATGGAGAAGACAGTGCCGGAATTA
>JAUBSN010000029.1:0-48122 GCA_036704825.1 Microcoleus sp. F8-C3
TTACTACCGATCGGCTAGAACTGTTAAAACTGTTATCTTCCCAAATTGCTATTTCCATTGAGAATGCTCAACTTTACAATAATTTACAGGAGTTTAATCAAAACTTAGAGCAATTAGTGAGCGATCGTACTCAACAATTATCGAACACCCTAGAGACTTTAAAAGCCACCCAAACTCAGCTAGTCGAATCTGAAAAAATGGCATCTCTGGGAGGATTAGTTGCTGGTGTTGCCCATGAAATTAATACTCCCATCGGAGTGGGTGTCACTGTTGCTTCAGCTTTGGCAGAAAATACTGCAGAATTTGCATCTATTTATAAAAGTGGCAAAATGAAGCGCTCGGATTTAGAAGAGTTTGTCGATATTGCTACTCAAAGCAGTCAGGCACTTCTAATTAACCTAGAGCGGGCGGCAGCCTTGATTCAAAGCTTTAAGCAAGTAGCAGTAGATCGCTCTAGCGAAGAACGGCGTACTTTTCAAATCAGACCTTATCTTGATGAAATTTTATTACAATTAAAACCCAAGTTGAAAAATGGCAAACATTCGCTTAAAATTAAGGGAGATAGCAAAATTGCCATAGATTCTTATCCAGGAGCCTTGTCCCAAGTTGTGACAAACTTGCTAATCAATTCTCTGATTCATGCTTACGAACCAGGGATTTCTGGGGAACTAATCTTTGATTGGGAGCAAGAAGGTAATCGGCTAAGGTTTGAATACGCCGATGAAGGTAAAGGTATTCCCTTAGAAAACTTAAGTAAAATTTTTGAGCCATTCTTTACCACTAAGCGCGGTCAAGGTGGCAGTGGGTTAGGATTGCATATTGTCTACAATTTAGTCACCCAAAAACTAAAAGGTGAAATTGAATGTCTAAGTGAGGTGGGAAGAGGCACTAAGTTTATTATTAAATTACCCATGAAAATTGATTCGCCAATGTAGAGTTACTGTGTTGATTTCCTGACCAAAATAACTAAGTAAGTCCACCTCATTAAAAGTAAAATAATGATGACTGAAAAAGTTGCTGTGTAACTCTTCTCCCTTCGGCCTTTCTCTTAACAGGTTTTCTAACTTCAAACCTAAACATTAGTAAAAAATAAAGGTGTACAGTAATGAAAAGTGATTTTGACGATTTGTTAAGTCAACCATCCTCAGAAACAGTATACTTTGCCCAAACAATCGACTCTGATAGCGACGAGATATTGTTTGCAGATGAAACCACAGAAGAAAAACTGAGTGAAAGCTGGAAAATTTTAGTTGTAGATGATGAGGATCAAGTTCACACCGCTACCGAAATTTCACTAAGGAAGTTTGTCTTTGAAAATAAATTTTTAACTTTCATTAATGCTTACTCCGCTCGTGAAGCTAAACAGCTAATCCAAGAAAATCCTGATGTTGCCATCATCTTACTTGATGTAATTATGGAAACAGATGATGCTGGCTTAAACTTTGTTAAATATGTCCGAGAAGTTTTAGGCAATCAGTTAGTGCGAATTATTTTACGCACGGGTCAACCCGGACAAGTACCTGAAAAAAGCATTATTATCAATTACGATATTAATGACTATAAAACTAAAACTGAATTAACGACATCAAAGCTATACACTACGATGCTAACAGCTTTGAGAAGTTTTTCTCTCAGTCAGAAATTGCAGTCTGAAATAGAGCGGCGCGAACAAGTAGAGAAAGCACTCCGTATCAGTGAAGAAAAAGAGCGCCAAAAATCTGTTGCCTTAGAGCATTTTATTAAAGAACTCCAAGAAACACAACTCCAGCTAGTTCAAAGTGAAAAAATGTCTAGTCTCGGTCAATTAGTTGCAGGTGTCGCTCATGAAATCAACAATCCGGTTAACTTTATTTATGGCAATCTATCGCACGCCAACGATTATATTAAAGAACTCATTAATATGTTGCATCTTTACCAAAGGTATTACCCGCAACCAAAAGCAGAAATTATCGATGAAATAGAAGATGCAGAGTTGCCATTTATCATAGATGATTTACCAAAATTGCTTTCTTCCATGCAATTAGGTATCGAACGCATTCGCAATATTGTTCACTCTCTACGCAATTTTTCTCGGTTGGATGAAACAGAAATTAAATCAGTAGATATCCACGAAGGCGTTAATAGCACTTTGATGATCTTGCAGCACCGACTAAAGGCTAAGTCCGATCGCCCTGCTATCAATGTGATAAAAGACTATGGTGTATTGCCACTTGTGAACTGTTATGCCGGTCAGCTCAATCAGGTGTTTATGAACCTTTTAGCGAATGCTATAGATGCTTTAGAAGAGCGGCTAAGTAGAGAAAGAGAAGATGGTGCAGTTTTTCACCCCCAGATTTTGATTCGGACTGAAGTTGTACCAGGCAATTCGCATGACAACATTAGCTCGGCTTCCCGCATCCTGATAACAATTGCTGATAATGGTTTGGGCATGACAGAAAAAGTTCGTTCTAAACTGTTCACTCCCTTTTTTACTACTAAGCCCATAGGAAAAGGTACAGGCATGGGATTGTCCATCAGCCGAAAAATTCTGATAGAAAAACACTGCGGTCGATTGGAGTGTATTTCTACGCCTGAGCAGGGAACGCAGTTTATTATTGAGCTGCCGACTATCTGTAGAGTCACTAAGATAGCGTCGCGGTAGCGAATGCCTAGAAAACTCATCGGGCTGAATAGATTGTATACCGTTTTTCAGTTGCATGAGAATAGGGTAATTGCCAGGGCTGTTTCATTCTCGGTTGATGGGGAGATGGTCCGATGGGGAGAGGGGGAGATGGTCCGATGGGGAGATGGGGAGAGGGGGAGATGGTCCGATGGGGAGATGGGGAGAAAAGCCCTCTTCAAGAGAGTGATTAATTTTTGAGCTTTTGAGTCATCCCTCCGACTGCCCTTCTCCCCATCCCCGTCTCCCCCCATCTCCTCATCATTTGAGTTTTTTGGTGAGAATGAAACAGCCCTGGGGTAATTGCTAATTGGTAATTGCTCATTAATCGGAATACATAATTTTTCCCCGCAGCTATTCCCCCCCATTCTGGGGTCGAAATAGGCGCTGCGGCTTTACCCACATTCTTATAACTTAGAGCGCGAAAATACAAGATTAATACATCCTGATAGCTCGTTTGATAGAAAAAACTCTTTGTGATTCTAAATCAGACAAAAAGTTGATTTGATATTCTCTTAGATTATTCATTTACTATCTAAAATTAGCTATCTTCCAATGCCATATTAAAATCAAAGAAATTATTTGGGTTTGATGCGACCGCCGGCGTTGCTTAGCGGTATCCTGATTCAGAAACGGCTTTTTTTGTAATATCATCGATGCGATCGGCGATTTTCGCTTTGCTGGAAATGTCGCAAAACTTCATGATGACAGACATACCAAAAATACAGGGCTAAATTCACAAGACCTAATAATTTAGTGCCATCTTCTAGCATCGCGTGTAATCCTTGATTTGGAGTCTCTAAAATATCCTCCAAGCGCGAGATAGCAAACAAGAACAAGGCTGCCACTAATGGCAGGTAATAAGTGGTTTTGATGTATCGCCAAAACTTAACTCCGTAAACGAAAACTGCACTACCATAACACAAATAAATTAATTTCTTAGATATTCCCAACCGAGACATAATCAAAGTCATCCGAAACCTGTCATCCAGGTAAAAGACTCCCAGGAGTAAAGCACTAAAAAATAAGAATATCGCCGCTTTACTACCCGGCTCTTTTTGGCGCAACACTCCGAAAGTAAATGCACAAATTGCGACTGGGAGACACCCGATAACTTCGGAAACTCCGGTGAGAATGCCTTCGTAAGGAAGCCAGAAATTAAAAGGGTCGCTAAATAGGCGTTCAACTCCGCGTCCCTTGTTGTTGAGTTTGGCGTATATGCTCAGCCCGCCCAAAATCAAAATAGTCAGAATATTAAAAAAAACTAAAAAGGGTATACCAAAAAAGTTTTTCTTGAAAATTTTTAAAGTATTTGATAACTTGGGAATTTTATCGAATAAAGGTAGATGCTTCATAAAAAAAATTCTCAAAACAATAGAGTTATTTACTTATTCACTGGTAGCCAAACTACAAAGGTAGTGCCGCGATCCGTTGGATATAAATGAGTTGCCGCAGAGGGCAGCCATTCAGGATTGACTGGGGAAAATACTTCTATTTCTCCTTGCATTTGGCGGACTAAATCGCGGGCGATCGCCAAACCCAATCCTGTGCCGGGAATTTCTGTCTGCGCTTTTTCTCCCCGGTAGTGCCGCTCAAATAAATGCTCTAAATCCTGGGGGGGAATGCCGGAACCGGTGTCGCTAACTGCAACTGCTATGGCGGGCAATTGGCTGTATCCTGCCCGATCGCCCTCCGCTGCTTCGTACCTGACTTTAATATAAATTTGGCGGCCTGCAGGGGTATATTTCAAAGCATTGTCAATTAAATTGCTCAAAACCTCGCGCAAAGCTCGATCGTTCGCCCAGACTGGCGGCAAATTCACCTCTATGTCGGCTACCAATTTCAGATGCCTTTCGGAGGCGATCGCCTCGGCGGAAATTAACAGCGGTTTTAAGACTTCTGCCACAAAACAGGATTCCTGCAAATTGGCGGCAGGTGACAGCGACAGAGGAGAATGCCGGATTGATTCGACATTCGATATTGCTTTTTCTGAAGTGCCCGATCGCAGTTTTAGATGTGCTTCGCCGGTGTCAACAGTTCGATCGAACTGGCCGAGCAACTCTTGCAGCCGATCGCTCTCTCGGACAATACTAAAAGCCACATTGCGGTTTTTGTCTTCGGGTACCAGCCGCCGCGCTAACAGCTTGCCAAAGGTTCGCAACGCTGTCAGCGGACTTTTGAACTGGTGCAGCAAATTGTGCATCGTGTCGTAAACCTGAGCCTGGATTTGCCGGGCCGAACCCAATTCCTGCTGCATCCACTGCGATCGCTGGTCTAAAATGCAGGCTAGGGCTAAGCTGCGAGCAATTTGTTGCATCTGAGCCTCTTCTCGCTCGTTCCAGGGCCTGTCTTGGCGACCGCAAACCAGGAGTCCCATTACAGCTCCCTCGTGTATCAGAGGTGTCACTATTTGCATCCGCTGCTGCCACAAATTCTCCGGGCTTTGACACTGATCGGATCTGCGATCCTTACCCGCAAGCCGCTCGGGTGCGATCGCCTCTACTGTTGATTCTTCCACAGGCCCCACCGGCGGCGCCAGCAGTCGAGGTGCCGGTTTGACTGTCGGGCTTTCTGGAGATTGCAACCTCAACCCCTGATTTTCTGCAGATTCGGCTGAGGTTTCTGGGTAAACTGCGATCGGCATCAACTTTGCTTCGCTGCCTTCTACCAACTCTTGTGTCAGGTATACCGCGCTGAATGTCGCGCCCAAACTGACGGCGATCGCCACCTGCGATCGGCAAAGTTTGACAAATTCTGAACTGGCTGGCATTAACATGAGCGCCACATTAAGATATCTAACGGAATTCTAAGTAAATTACAAACGATCGGCCGCCGATTACTGATGAGAGACTTCTAGATTTCAGATTTCTTCCCTTTGATAGAAGGCAGCGATGTTGAAGGCATGGAGCTTTCACGAACCAAAATTGCTCCGCGTCGCCGTCGGCGCAGCTTCCACCGATCCCTAAGCTTGGCTGTGGCCGGAACTTGCGGCCCACAATACCACAATCCCTACACTTTTGTCGATCGGCACAATTGTTAAGATTATGTCGATATATTAAAAACAGTTGAAATTTTAAGCTAGAACGGATATACTGGCCTCGGATTTGGTAGCTATCATTACAACCTGTCTGCTCATACTGTCTGCTCACAGAGGAGGTAAAGAAATTGGCCAGGAGACGCAAACGCAAGAGTCGCCGCCGACAAGAAGGACGCAGAATTTTAGAGTGTGTGCCCCAATATAGCATCGAGAGCGGCGAAGATAAACCCGTAACAGCGGCTCGCAAGTTCATCCATGCAGAAGGCATTGCTCCCCCAGCTTTGCTGTTAGTCAAGCGTAACGAGCATACCACTGACAGATACTTCTGGGCTGAAAAAGGTTTATTTGGAGCCCAATACGTAGAAGAGAACCATTTCTTGTTTCCCAGCTTAAAGGTGATGTTGGAAGCTACCACAGAAAAAATTCCTGTGGTGTCAGCCGCCCGCGCATAGCTCAAAATGTTTAGCTCAAAACATTGACAGCAATGTTTTTCTAAGTCTTTTAACAAAAGCGCGAGAGTTCTCATTGTCTGGAGAGTGCCAACTGAAATTTCTGCGAAAAGTCCTTAGGAATTAGGGTATAAGGAGCCATCGCAACAGGCTCGATCGCAGCAGCGAGCGATCGCCACAATTGGCACTTTCACGATAATGGTTTTTTTTGACGGTTTTGTCGCTCGAACAAGCGGATCAAAAAAACAGGCCGCTCAAGATCCGCTCTGGAGTCATCGGTTTGTCAGCTCGAAGTCTAACTACGGCATCTAGCATATCAAAAAACGTTCCGCGTCAAACTTTTAATCGATCGGTTTCAAATCTAAAGCTTTTTGCATGGCTGCTAGTTCGTCGCGGTGAGCTCTGACAGTAACAAAGCTCTTGGTTTGGCTTCCCGACTCAGCAACAGATTCGAGTTTGAGGGAGACTTGCTCGGAGCGTCCAGCTTTTTTCCAGTAAAAAACCCCCGCCAGCGGGGACAGCAGTACCAAAGCTAGGAAAATTTGACCCTGCTGGGGAACGAGCATTCCCAAAACCAGTCCCAAGCACAGAGCGCCGCCTGCACTCAGCAGAGTTAGAAAAATAGCTAGAAACCAACTCGGCCGCACAAAACCCTCAAACGTGACTTTATAGTTGGGGGCATCGACGGCTGCAACTCGGTAAGCTCTCCGGGCAAAATACTGTTGTAACTCGGTTAACAGTGATTCTTGGGCACTCTCGGAAGCCAGCTTGACTTGTTCGATTCGATCTTTGACAGAAGCCTTGATGAAGAAAAACAAGCCAACAGCCAGCAGTAGCGTTAGCACAAATGTTGAAGGAAGAACAGCAGTATCCATCGGTAGAAGTCTGTGTAATTGAAATTATCTACTTTTACTTTACAGAACTTGACATACGAAAGCGATCGAGGACTTACGCAGACACTTTTTTACCAAGATTCGCAGAAAGCTTCTTCTGCAAGGCGTTTTGCTCTCCATCACGCAATTCCCATATCTCCCCATCGTCGCTAATTCTCAAGTGACAATGCGTAAGTCCTGACGCGCCGTGTAGATGCTTGAATCGCTGTGCGGCGATCGAGCAAAGCGAAGGCTTCGGACGGGCAAATCGCTTTGCAAGTAGCGCCAGCATCTCCAGGGTTTAGGCATCCGATTCCTACTCGGCTAACCTGTCTGACCAGTTTCTAAGGCGCGGGAACGCCGCTCGGACGCGCCGTTTCCCTGACCGATGTACTCGTGCCAGAGACGAGCGAGGTCTTGAGCTTGGTGCCGCCACTCAGGGAGGATTTGATACATCCGCCGGGGACGGCCGCGTCCTTCTACTTTTTTCCAGTAACCGGTGATTACGCCTTCATCTTCGAGGAATTTCAGAGCGCTGTAGAGCACGGTATCAGAAAGTCGGTAGATGGGGAATTCCCGCTCTAATTGACCAATCAGTTCTGTACCGTAGGAATCTGAGCGCAATAACACGGAGAGAATGTAACACACCGCTAGTTCCTTGTTTAGATAAACAGGAGGGGGGTCTTGAAAAAATTGATAGATATGTTCAAACTTCATCTTTCTTGTCCGCTGGAAACTCTCGTGATACCGTCAGGTTAACGGGAGAGGAAAGCGGGGCGGGGTGTGCCGCTTCCTAATGATTAAGTGGGACACCGGGGAAACAGAGGTGCAGTATTTCCCCAGTGAATGTTGATAGCCCCAAACGCTTGTCCTGCACTTCGGTAATGTTTGCCTGCCCCTTGGTTGAGGAGCACTCGGGTAACTAGCCCAATTTTTTTCCTCTTCCAATCTATCGCAGCGACTATTGCTAAGTGTGCGATCGCCTGCCAGAGTTGGCAGTTACTTTGGGAGTTAGTGTTTTAACTGAATTTGCCGTTGATGTTTGCGTTGAAGCGCAGGCTTTAAACCGAACTCAGGCCTAACATAGCCCGCAGTGTAAAAGTTAGAAAGACAAAAGTCGCTACAATCGAACTAATCAGGGCGATCGCAGTTGTCGGTCGATCGAGCAGCGGTTTGAGTCGCTCGAACAGGAAAAAGAAAATTCCCAGACATACCGTAATCAAAAAGCGCGGGTAGCGAGAGAGGTTATTAATAAAATCTTGCATGAGCTTGGTGGGGTAAAGTGTCACAGCACAACCTTTGACTGGTAACACTTGTGAGCGAGTTAGACAATTTTGGCACAGCCGGAGCTAAATCTGCCAATCGGGCGATCGGGCATTTTTGCCGGCGAGGCTGACATATATAATTCTAACGAAAACTTTTCGCCGATCGCTCCGGCACTCTTTGTTTAATGCCACGCAACCTCCGGTGACAACTTCAGAAGTATTTATCTTGAGTTCTAGTTGTGATAAATATTATAAGGCTGTTATTTCTAGATAAATGTCTGCTTCCGCACCTTTTCAAGTCTTGCCGCGTCCCTTTCTGAAATGGGCCGGAGGCAAAACTCGGTTGATTGGACAATATCAACCTTATTTTCCTGAAAAGTTCACCACTTACTACGAGCCTTTTTTGGGTGGCGGATCTGTATTTTTTTACTTAGCACAGCAGCACCCTGGTTTGCAAGCTGTTTTAACAGATATTAATCCTGAGTTGATTAATGCTTATCGCTGTGTCAGGGATAAAGTTGAGGAACTGATTCTACTTTTAAAGGAGCATCAGTTAGAACACACCAAGGACAATAAAGATTATTATTACTCGGTGCGATCGCGCTCCTACAAAACAGATACAGAAAAAGCAGCACGCCTGATTTACCTAAATAAAACTTGTTATAACGGCCTCTACAGAGAAAACTCAAAAGGTGAATTTAATGTTCCCATAGGTCGATACAAAAATCCTAACATTTGTCAAGCAGATTTACTGCGATCGGTCTCATCTTTACTCGCGCCCGCTCAAATAGAAGTCAGAAAATTCGATAAAATTTTGGATTTTGCTACAAGCAGCGAAGACTTTGTTTATTTTGACCCGCCTTATTATCCAATCAGTGCCACCAGTAACTTCACGACTTACAGCCGGGATAATTTCAAAGAATCGGAACAGCTTAAACTGAGAGATATTTTTGCAGAACTTGCAGAACGGGGCGTGAAAGTTATGCTGTCTAATTCAAACTGCGATTTTATCGAAGAAATCTACAGCGATACCAAAGTTTTCCCAAATAAATGTATGCCAAAACTCATTGAAATATCAGCATCTAGGGGAATTAATTCTAATAGTTTTAAGCGCGGAAAAGTTAAAGAATTATTAATACGTTCATTTTAAAGCTTACTTAATAAAAGTCTCTAATAGAGCATATTTTGTATGAGCAATACGCGGTTGCCCCACAGGCCGCCAAGTTCCGTAGTTCCTCTTACAGATATTTGTTAGCCCAAGTAATGAAACCTTCTAGCTTGTGAACTGCCAACAGATTTGGATTGTCAGGAATTTGTTGTTTAAACCAGTCGATCGAACCTTGCCTCATACCGTCACCGCCCACTATAACAATAGTTGGTACCCGATAGCAATTTTTGATATTTAAATTGAGGTAAGGATACTTCTCGTCTACTGAACCTTTGTCTTCTTGCCACTTGCACTCAACAATTAGACCCCGAGGAAACAAACCGGAACCAACAATATAAAAATCGACATTTATTTCAGTTTCATAGATGCTAGACCCGATATAAACCTGTTTAGCATATCGCTTGGGATTTTCAGTAGAGATTAAGAGCCAATCTCGCTTGCGCTTTTTCGGCAACTGGGGACATATTTCGAGATATCCGTGGCCTCTCAACGTACCTTCTACAGTTGTTTCTAAAACCAAACCAGTTTTATTGGCCCTGCAACCCCTATTCATTTTGTTTGCTCCTGAATATACTTTGAATTAAACCGATCGCAATTGAATCACCCCTCGGTCGAAAACCCGTTTGTCAGTACCGATAGAACTGACAAACATCCGGTCTTCATAGACATCAAACGTCGCAAAACTCAGCCGGCTAGCAGAATACTCCGTCCACTCAGAACGCCCCACCGGACGAGTCCCGCCGCCGGCACCGCAAATTAAATAAGTCGTACCGTTAATCGATCGAGTGCGTTCGTAACTGTGTTCGTGTCCGTTGATATAAAGCTGCACGCCGTACTTTTGAAACAAAGGCGTCAAAGTCTTAATAAAAGGTTGATTCACTCCGTAGACGCCAGAGGAATAAATCTGGTGGTGACCGAACACAACTTTCCAAGGTGCGGTGCTCTGACTCAACTCTTTTTCCAGCCAAACAAGCTGATTTTCCCAGTCAGCATTGTGATTGGTATCTAGAGCAAAAAACTGTACCGGATCTCGCCGAAAAGTATAATACCGACCTTGCATATTAAAACCCGCATATTTAACTTGCGAATCGCCGTTACCAGTGCGGATGTCGTGATTTCCCAGACAAGCATAAAATTTTACGTTTTTCTGCAATAACGGCTGATAAGGCCGCTCGAAAACAGCATTAATTTTTTCAATTTCGCCGTTATTGTAGATATTGTCGCCGGCGAGAACAGCAACATTAAAAGGGTTTTCGCGGTGATATTGCGCCATCGCCTCAGCCACAGCATACTGACCTTCTGCGCCGGTACCGGTGTCGGCTACCGAAATAAAGCGTAAAATAGGCGGTGAGGCCGGCAAAGGGACGATCGCCCTTTCTCCCTCAAGGTTAGAAGGCATAGCAGCCTTGGCGTCTGTACCCCAGGAAGTCCGAAGCTGAAACATTTTCCAGACTCCGGTAAAACCTAAGCTGCTGAGACTGCCTAAAATTAGAAAGTGACGGCGTTTGATACTCATTGTGATTCGGTTACAACTAAGTTAAATGATAAATTAAGGCTGAGATGGCTCAACTAAAATTTATCGCGTTTAGATATATTTGCAACGCCCCAAGGCAGAGAAAATGTCAGAAGAACAATTAAACCAGTCAACTCCAGAACCCTCTCAATCTCCGACACCGCAGGTTGATTCGGCTGCAAAGTCTGCCCCCACTGGCAGCAAAACTCAAAATGCCAGCAGCGCGGTTCCCAAAAATGGGAGAATCAAAGCTTTGATGGCATCAATTGGGAATTTGGGAAAAAAAGGGAAAAAATTAGCAGCCGAACCCCCGTTGCAAGCCCAAAAGCCGATCGCGCCCACCGCTTCAGACTCAGCAACAGCAACTTCTCCGGCTGTTGCTGCGGAAGTTAACAGCGTGCCGCCAAAAGTGGCTGTAAAAGTTGAGAAAAAGCCTGTATCCCAACGCCCGGAAGGGAGTTTTTTAGAGAAAATCGTTGTACTTTGGCAAAGTATTGTACGGCTAGTGCGATCGCTGCTGCCACCATCTGCCAACGAGAAGCTGTCCGATCCAATTTTAAACGCCGCATTAGCCGCAATTCTGATCGTTGCAGTCGGTTTAACTTTCAACAGTTTCTCGGCAAAACCGCCGGAGAAAGTAGCAAAAGTTCCTCTCCCAGCAGCGCAGCAGTCGCCGCCAACCTCTGGCGATTTTGTGGAACCGGGAACGCCAAAATCCCCAGAGGCGATCGTACCGTCAGCGCCAATCTCTCCTAAATTCAAAAGCAACTTGCCCGATTTAGTGGCGCCGGAAAAACCGCAACCAGTAGAACTTATCCCACCGCCGCCGCTGACGCCCGAACAGTCTCTGATTGCTGCGATTCAAAATCAAGTTACTGAGATTAAGAATCGACTGGGTGGCGGCTTAGTTGAGTCGGTTCAAGCTAATTTTTCCAGCAGCATTTTGACGGTAAAAGTCACTGAAGGTTGGTACAAACTCAGCGAAATCGAGCAAAATCAACTAGCAACGAAGATGTGGAAGGAGGCTAACTCACTCGATTTCAGCAAGTTAGAAATTGCGAATAGGGAAGGCAAGTTAATAGCTAGAAGTCCGGTTGTTGGTTCGGAAATGATTATTTTGGATAGAGGGATTAATTAGAATTTAAATAGTCTGTATCTGTACACCATCTTACCAGCCTTAAAGTCCAGGACGCACAACCTAATTATGTAGCGTAAGTCCTGCGTACCTTATGGCTGTTGATTTTTTTGAGGATATTGAAATTTTATCAAATCCGACAGAATGCTAGCATTAAATTAACTAACTTTGAGGAAAATTGAAAAATGACAATTTTAACTCAAGCCGAACAACTAGAAATTGAATATCCCAGCAGCAACGGAGAGCCGATGGCTGAAAGCGACATCACGCGCGATTGCATGACTTACAGCGTAGAAGCTGTCAAGCTTTACTTTCTTGAACGTTCTGATGTTTAGGTGTCAGGCAATTATTTCATATATTATTAAGAAGGGAACAACCCGGAGCATTTCATTCATTTTTGCAAAAAGCATTTTTTTTACAGTGCGAACTATTGAATATCTCGCACTATAAAAGCCAAACAGATAGGCTCCCGTTGTTCCGTAATTTTCAGTCAGTAAATTTAAGTAGGCTTGAAATGCGAGCCTACAACTATCTAAGTATTGTTGCTCAGTAAGCTGTTCTACATTTAAATTGTGTGTCAAAAATTAATAAAACTCTTGTGGGACGGGCTTCGACTCTGTCCCGAATTTCCAATTTAAATGCGTAACAGCTTAACGTACATTACTTTGATAAACAATCTGTAAAATTTTAACAATTAAATCACAATTTATCAGTCAAACAAACAAACTAACTAGCACAGCAACCTTCACATATGCTCTGCTATTAAGTTGTTGCGGACACTGCCAGTTTTCCAGTAGCCGACGGAAAATATCAGTAATTCCCCTGATTGACTGGCAGCAGAAAATACGGGAACATTATTCTTAATAAAAGCTTGGCAGCTAAATAAAAATCAAGCACTAAAAACTTGATTAAGTCCGAATCCACACATTCTTCTTGAATGAAGGGTGAAGTGCATCAATTAGTTAGTTTGAAACTATCACAAGCAAACAGCTCACTCGCATCTACGGAAATTAAACATAAAACTTGTTAAAGATTCACCTTTTAA
Organism: Microcoleus sp. F8-C3; assembly: GCA_036704825.1. Lineage (GTDB taxonomy): Bacteria > Cyanobacteriota > Cyanobacteriia > Cyanobacteriales > Microcoleaceae > Microcoleus. Next base: position 13,144 of record JAUBSN010000029.1, read on the forward strand.
CTCTCAAGATCCGTTTCAGAATTTCCTCGCCCCAGAATTCGAGATTGATACCAAAAACTTACTCAAGAGTCAAGCTTACGCTAGCAACATCTCAGAACAAACACTCGCTCCACTTCGGGCCGCTGACAACAATAGCGCTGAAGACATCGCCAGCTTTTCCAACTCCCTCAGTTTGAGTCAGAGCTTCCCCAACACAGATTTTACCCCCCGCAAAAAATAGCGCACTGGATGCTCTGACTGGGGAACTTATAGGCGAAAGGGATCTCGACTCTTACGACAAAGATGCTTTAATCGGCGAAAGACGCGCATCCCAACTCGCACCAACAGCTTCTAATCCCAAAGCACCTCCCATCATCCAAAGTGCCGAACTTAAGTTTACAGACAGCAACAATCAACCTTTTCCCAACAATCAACCCGTTCTCTTCATCACGGGTACTAATGTATTAGTTGACAATTTTGGCGACCCCGCAGGCAGCCGATTCAGCGACTTAACCGTTAAATTTGTAGTCGGCAAACAAGTTTACGAAGGAACAGTTTTGACAGACAAAAGTCGCACCTTGGCAAACAATCAATTTGAAATCGCCGTTCAATTTCCCAACACCTTACCGTTAGGTGAATCCCGCATCGTTATCAGCCGCAAGCAAAACGAAAAAGTTAACCCAAATCCCTCAGAACCAGCCAAAGAAGTTAAATACGATAGCAGTCCTTACCGAATAGAAAACAATACAGAATACATCTTTGCCGCGCAGTGGACAACAGATAAAGTTGCAATTATTAACGGTGCAAATCCCGAATCAGTCGTCACAGCCACTGATAGCAGCGACTTGTCGATTGCCAGCGTTTCTGTAGGGACGGATGATATACTCGATCGACCGCGAGAACTAACTGTAACCAGCGACGGCAGCCGTGCTTATGTCGCGATGGATCGTTCCGGGCGCGTTGCTGTGGTCGATCCGATGACGCGGCAACAGATAGACACTCAGCCGAATACCGCTGGTATTAACCCGATAAATTTGCCCAGCGGTGCAGAACCTCGATCGATAATCATAGACCCCCGCGACCAATACGCCTACATCGCAGACGGAAAAATCGGCAGCAACTCCATCTACGTTCTCGATATCAACCCGTTTTCCTCAACCTATCACCAAGTCACCCAAACCATCCCAGTCGGTACAGCCCCAAGCGGTTTGCGACAAATAGCCATTAGCAGCGACGGCAAAAAGCTGTTTGTTACCGCACCTAACGGTTTGAACAGCCAGATTTACGTTGTAAATATTGACCCCAAAGACCGACCCAGCGACCCCAGTCAGAACCCTCAAAAGTGGAATCAATTAATCGGAACTGTAACAGCCGATGAAGGCGTAGAAGGATTAGCTTCTACGGTAGATCCGCTGAAGATGACGTTTACAAATAGCGGGAAAGATAGCAAAGGATTTGGGGTACTGGATATTACTAATAATGACCCGGTAAGTTTTGCTGCTACCACCCGATATACAAATTTAGGGCTGGGTTCAACTTTTGATTACTTCGATGTAAATGAGGGAGTCGCGGTAACGGTACTGCCGGATACCAGTTATGCCTTTGTTGTCGGCCGCAATGCGGACACGAAATTTTTCGGTCAAGAACTACCCAGCGTAGATGGAGACCCGCGGGCCGGCAGCAACATCGGCATTATCAAAGACCCGCTGACCAATCCGCAATTAGTGGCGGGAACAAGACCAATTCCAGATGGATTCGCTACAGATTTAGCGCTGTCAAGTGATAGCAAATTCCTTTACGCTTCCTATCCAAATTTAAGCGGTGCTGGCGGCAAAGTTTATGTTTTTGATGTGGAGGAATTTGTCAAAACGCTGACCAACCCCAGTCAATTCCAAGTAGATAATAAAGGTCGGGGTGTCGGGCTGCCGTTGTTTGACAGCGCTACGGCACGAAATGCTACGGTTGCTGACTTGTCGGCGATTCCGATCGATAATATTAACCCAGCGGTTAGTGTTGCTGCTGACTTTCAGATTCTGACTGATGCGAACCAGGGTAAGAGCATCTCAATTAGGGTTGACATAAGGAATCCAAGGAATCTAATGTAGAGTCTATGAAACAAGAACTGAGAACTTGAATCATATAATCGTTGTCCATAGATGTCCGTTTCATTTTTTGTCGGAGACTACGTTTATAAGTCTGTTCGCGATTGAGAGCATTGAGTCCAATACGTCGTAGAATAGCAAAATTGCGCGGACTGTGGAAAGAGCGAATCCGGCAAGCATCCGAGCGCAAAAGTACAATCCAAAGTCCAATGAGCTTGGTTTTCAATCCCCCAATGTTTACGGATAGCTTGACCAATAAGTTGAGCATTACTATGTAAAGAAGTTAAATAAAACTGAATTTCACGAGTAGTTTTGTTCCAAAGGTGACGTACACGGACAACCATTACCAGGCTTTGTAACCCTGTCCAGATTTTAGGTTGATAAAGTTGAGGAATAGCAGTAACTGGTACAGTCCAAACTTTCCGAATTTCCCTGCGGTGATGTCCTGTTTCAATATGTTTGGCATAGCTAACATCAACGCCATGAAAATTCTGCGCTTGCGCGGTTTCAAACCATTGCTGAACTTGATTGTATAAAGTTGGGTGATTGGCTTTAAGTGCTAGGACATAATCACCTTTCTTCTCGATAATCTTATTGGCAATCTCTGTTTGTGTCCCCATAGCATCAATGGTGATAATCGAGCCTGTGATATCCAGCAACTCTAGTAATGCGGGAATGGCTGTAATCTCATTAGATTTATCTTCTACTTTCATCTGTGCTAACACCAGACGTTGCGTACTCGACCAGGCACTAATTAGATGCAGGGCTGACTTGCCTTGATTTCGGTCGTATGAACCCCTAATTGTCTTGCCATCTATAGGTATAATCTCTCCTGCCATCTTCGTGACCAAGGTTTCTACCCAATTGAGAAAACACTGATTTAAGGCTTCTGGATCTATGCACTCAAATACCCGACGAAACGTATCATCTGAAGGAATACCGTTTGGTAATGCCAAAAAATCTTTTAACCAGGTTTGTTTACTGATGCCGTAGTTCTCGATGTCTTCCCATCCCGCTCGCGCCGCCAATTATGGCTAAGATTGCAATTACTAAGATGTCGGTGAGTTGATGTTTCTTAGTTCGCTCTACTCTGGGGTCTTTGAGTCCTCCAAAGTGCTTGACTAAACTCTCTTGAATAACTCCAATTTCTACCACAGCTTTGGGATTTTTCGCAGTGCCATAATTTTTTTTAGCATCAACAGATTTAATTTTAAAGCCCTGAGACATAATTCTGTTTCCTATAGATTAAAAAAAATATGTTTCACTGCTTTACCATACTCGCTTCTTATCTGTCAAGTACAATTGTTGCCAAATTTGATGAGCTTACCCTGCATCTTTTGCATGTGGAAAATAGCGGTATCTATCTGCGCTCCCTCAAAGTTGGCACCTTCAATATTCGCGTCAAGCAAGAATGTCATGCTAAAATTTGCCGATGTACAATTAGCATCAATCAACTGAACATCACTCAAATCATCTCCCCACAAATTAGCGCGGCCCAGATTAGCAGCTTCCAAATCAACCTCTCGTAAGTCAGCATCACTGAGGTCAGCTTCTTCTAAGCAAGCATTACTTAAGTTAGCGCGACTGAGATTAGCAGTGCTCAGGTTAGCTTGAGCTAGATTGGCTCCGCTGAGATTGATTTCTCTCAAATTAGCACCTCTCAAATCAGCACCATTGAGCTTGATGCCGCTCAAGTCCGTGTTTGCTAGATTGGCATCGACTAAGCTGATTCCCGAGAAATCTCTCTCCCCATCGGCATAGCGTAGAAGCAATTCTTCTTTGTCCATAAATCTCCGAGTAAGTGTATTTTGTTTTTATACTATCCATCATAGTTTATTCACTCGATAGCGCTCCTGTTTGTTGCAGCAAAAAGGTGCGCTAGGCGCACCCTACACAACAAAATATGAATTGTCAACAGTCGACACTCAACTCATGACTAGAGAGGCTTATTAGTAGGTTTAAAACCCTGCTTTTGAAAATAGGTTCGGAATACCTCTTGAGCAATTGGTGCGGCCGATACAGCACCATATCCGCCGCCTTCAACGATAACGGCGATCGCAACTTCAGGTTTGTCCGCCGGAGCAAAACCCACATACATAGAATTGTCAGGATGACCGGGCATTTCCACCGTCCCAGTTTTGCCCGCACTTAAAGGAATAGTACCGTCATTCATGGCGCGGCCTGTACCTTTTTTCACCACGTCAATCAATCCTTGTTTAACGACATTTAAAGTGGCAGGCTTAATACCTGTTTGAATTTTTTGAGTTATAGGAGTATTGGTTTGAGAAGCCAATAAATGCGGCTGCACTCGCCAACCACCGTTGGCAATAGTTGACACCATCACGGCCAATTCTAAGGGAGTACAAAGTACCAAACCCTGACCGATCGACATTGTTACCGTATCCCCAACGTACCAATCTTCCCCATACATTTTCTGTTTCTCTGCTGGGATCGGAACTTGACCGTGATTGGCGCCGTCTATCCCCAAAATATCTAAATTAATAGTACCGCCGATGCCCATTTTTTTAGCCCATTTCGCCATTTGTTCGGGGCCGGCAGCCATGCCTACTTGATAAAAAAACGTATTGCTGCTGTAGGCTAAAGCATCGCGGAAACCGATGACGCCGTAACCGGCGCCGTGTTCGTTGAAAGAAATGCCACCAATCGAAATTGAAGAAGATGATACTAAAGTCGAATCAGGAGAAAATTTGCCCGACTCCATCCCCGCTACAGAAGTGACAATCTTAAAAGTGCTGCCGACTGGATAGCCTTGAACGGCTCGATTTAAAAATGGTTTGTCTGGCCCTTGCAGTCGATCCCATTCTTGTTGAGTCACCTTGCGGGTGAAAATATTGGGATCGAATGTCGGCCAACTAGCCATTGTTAAAAGAGCTCCGGTTTTCACGTCGATCGCCACAACTGCACCCAGGCGATCGCCCAAAGCTTTTTCTGCTGTTTTCTGCATATCTAAATCTAAAGTTAGCTGCACCGGTTTGCCGGGAATAGGGTCTTTTACACCTAAATCTTGGATTTCTTCGCCCTTAGCATTTACCTCGATTAAACGGTTTCCCCAAACGCCCTCTAAAGTTGAATTGGCTAATTTTTCCACTCCCATTTGACCGACAATCATCCCCATCGGATATGCAGGATTAGCTTTTAATTGATCTAAAGTAGCTTCGCCGACGTATCCCAAAACGTGAGCTGCTAATTGCTGGTTGGGATTGTCTCGGCTCGATTCTACGCGAATTTCAACTCCCCGCAAAGCATTACTTTGTTCTCCCAAAGCGACGAAAGTACCGACATCGATATCCTTACTAATTCGCACTGGCAGGGCGGATTTGTAGCCTGCTCCATCGATCTTTTTGATAATTTCGGCCGCGGGAAGTTTGACGATCGGGCCCAGTGTAGCGGCGATCTCTTGCCACTCCTTGGCAGATCGCTCTTTTGGCCACACATAGACCGATCGAGATACGCGGTTGGCAGCAAAAATTTTGCCGTTGCGGTCTAAAATTTGACCGCGATTCGCCGCGACTGAAACAGGGCGAATGCGGTTATTTTCCGCCCGCTGTCGGTTGTAGGCTCCCTGTATCAGTTGCAGTTCGGCTAGACGAAATATCGGCAGCGTCACCAAGGTAGTGACTAGCAGCATAAAAATCATAACTTGGAGCGATCGGCTGCGTTGCCGCGAAGCATTGTCCAAGCCATTTTTGTCGAATCGGACTTGAGAGTTAAAAGAAAAATCGCCAGCCATATTAATTAATCTGCTCTTTTTATTCAACTAACAGGTCGATCGGGTTGCGATCCGGATTATTTGGCGGAGGATACAGCTATGATAACTTCTAACTCTTTAGTCACAGACATAAATTCTGTCAATTGGTAGAGGAATCAGCCGTTTTTTTTGATTAAGGTAGAGGTTAAATATCAGGTTTTATTGACAATTCAACTGTTAAGGAGGTAGGGGCGCTGTGGAACCGATCGATTTTTTGATTGCTTGGCTGGTGACGGGCAGCAGCTTGCTGCTAATTTCTCAACTGCCGATCGGCGTAGACATTGACAGCACACCGAAAGCAGTAGTTTCCGCTGCGGTTTTGGGAATGTTGAATGTTTTAATTTTGCCAATTCTAAAAGCAGTTTTTTTCGTGCCGAACCTGCTGACGCTGGGGTTGCTTTCCGGCGTGTTTGCTTTTGTAATGAACGTGATTGTTTTTGCCTCGGCGGCGAAGCTAGTTGAAGGATTTAGTTTGCGGATGGGCCTTTGGAGCGCGGTACTGGGCGCGATCGCCTTGGCTGCAGTTAGCAGCTTTATCAACGGCGCACTGATTTAGCAACTCCCCTAGAAAAAGGGCGATTGAAATCGCCCGATATTTCCCACCCTTACCTTGCGCGTTTCCTGTGCCTACAAGCGATTTATATCGCCGAATATTTCTTCTCGCTTCTTCCTTCAATCGGTTACATCCGTTAAAAAATCCGTTGCCGAACTTTCTTCAATCGGTTACATCCGTTAAAAAATCCGTTGCCGAACTTCCTTCAATCGGTTACATCCGTTAAAAAATCCGTTGCCGAACTTTCTTCAATTGGTTACATCCGTTAAAAAATCCGTTGCCGAACTTCCTTCTTACTTCCCAATCACCGACTTATAGGCTGTCACCTTAATATCGATCCCAGTAATATCTGTGCCGACAACAACAGCCGTCGCTCCTAAATCCAATGCTTTTTTAGCCATTTCCGGCCCGGATATTCCGCCTTCGCAGATAACGGGAACCTTAAGCTTTTCTACCATTTCCGCAAGCAAATCAAATCCGGGCGGCGAGAAATTTTTCGTCTGGGCAGTGTAGCCAAAAAGAGTAGTTGCTACAGTATCGGCACCAGCTTGGGCTGCTGCGATCGCAGCTTCTATTGTATCTACATCTGCCATCACTAATTTGCCCAATTCACTGTGAATTCGCGCGATTAACGTCTTTAACTCTTCGCCAGCAGGACGGTTTCTCAAAGTAGCGTCAACGGCGATAATATCGGCTCCAGAAGCGGCGATCGCGCGCGCGTCTTCAAACCGAGGAGTAATGTAAATCTCGCAACCCGGCAATTGCTGCTTCCAAATCCCAATTATGGGAGCGGATACCTGTTTTCGCACCGCCGCAATATGAGCCGGAGTATCAATCCGCACGCCCGCAGCTCCTCGATTGATGGCGGTTCGAGCCATTGCCGCAATTACGATCGGATCGTGCAGCGGCGAATCAATAGGTGCTTGACAAGAAACAATTAATCCTGTAGGAATTTGACAATTAATCATGGGGAATTGGGAATGGGGAATTGGTAATTGGGAACTACAAATTATACCAGTTCAAAAAAAGAATGTAACTGTAGACCATATCGCAACCCATATCCAATGAGTAATTCGATTGCGCGATTTTAGATTTGAGATTTTGGATTGAACCCACAGATAAATTCGGGGGACGCAAGGATTTTCGATTTTCGATTTGGGATCGATCCCACCGCTCGATCGCGTGGCGGGTACCACCTTTGAAAGTCTTGGTCATTCCAAAATCTAAAATCTAAAATCTAAAATCTAAAATTGTATTACCCATTACCAATCCCAGCCATTAAAGAAATAATTTTGTCAAGCAATTGCTCGGGGTGAATCGGTTTAGCCAAACAATCGTTAGCTCCCGCCGTCACGAAAGATATCCGATCTGGCGGAATTTCTTTAGCGCTTAAAGCGAGAATCTTGATATTTTCAGTAGCTGGTTTTTGGCGCAGTTGGTGAATTATTTCGCAGCCATTCATGCCGGGCAAACGCATATCGACAATCACAGCATTCGGCTGCAAAAGTTCAATTTGTTCCACCGCCGCCGAACCTTCAATCATCCACACCACTTGCAGTCCTGCGGCTGTCAGGATATCGCAAATCAGCATGGCAGTTTCTTCATCTTCTTCTACCAGCACGAGACTGCCTCGCAAGGAGGAAGAATGCAGGGGTAAAGATGAATTAGATTTTTCATAGGTGAATTTGGTGGATTCATCTTTGGTGAGAGTTTGGATGGGTATAAAAACGGTAAAAGTAGAGCCGATATCAACTTGAGAGTTAACTTCGATCGCACCGCCGTGAAGCTCTACTAACTGTTTAGTTAAAGCCAATCCCAGACCGGTGCCGCCGTATTCGCGGCGGTAGGGGGAATCCAACTGCTGGAATTTTTGAAACAAAAGCGATCGCTGATTTTCGGGAATTCCAATGCCGGTATCTTTGATTTGAAAAACAGCGGTGCTGCCAGCAGGTGCAGTACCTGAGTGCCGCACTGCAGGCGTTCGATTTTTATCTTCTGTCACCCAAACTCGCAGGATGACTCGCCCGCCTTCGGGGGTAAACTTAATCGCATTTCCTAAAAGATTGAATAGAATTTGTCTCAAACGGCGCGGGTCAGCGATGAAGCGATCGCACTCTTGTTTTATCCGCTGTTCTTGCAGCAGTTTCACGCCTTTAGCCGCAGCTTTTTCTTTGAGGGCGTGCAATGCCTGAGAAGCTAATTTAGAAAGTGAAAATTCACTAATTTTTAATATGGCTTTTCCCGCTTCTACTTGCGATAAATCTAAAATATCGTTAATTAATTCTAATAAGTGGTCGCCGCTGTCTCGGATAGTTTGCAGGTACTGCCGCTGCTTTTGCACCGGTACTTCTTTACTGCCAACTTTGCCGTAAGACCACCGCAGCAGCGTGTCGGAAATGCCGATGACGCAAGTGAGAGGAGTCCGCAATTCGTGGCTCATAGCTGCCAAAAATTCGCTCTTGGCAAGGCTGGCAGACTGGGCGGCAACCAGTGCATCGCGCAGTTCTTGCGTGCGCTCTATTACCCGCTGTTCTGAGGTGCGCTTTTGCTGCTGGACTTGTGCATAAAGTTCGGCTTGGTAAATGGCGATCGCCAAATGTTCTGCTATTTGCCGCAAAAATGTTTTTTTGCTTTCTTCCCACTCCCGAAAAGTACACTGGTGGGCAATTAGCAGCCCCCACAAGTCGTCTTGAACTACGATCGGCACTAGCAACTTCGCCCGCACCTTCGCCCGCCGCATCAACTCTAAAAAACAAGGGTGCGAAGAGTAAGTTGTTTCCACATCCGCGACGCACAAAGCAAAACCTTTGCGATATTTCTCTCGGTCAATGACTCCATTGGTAAAACACTGCGCGCCGTCACTAAAGTTCAGTACAGACGAGATAGCATCGCTGGCTAAAGCTTCGTAGGTAACGCGACCTAAATACAAGTAAGACCCGGAATTTTCTGGAATTTCGCCAGACTCAGAAGCCGCCGCAGGTATTTCTTTAGCTAACTCGCCCTTGTGCGGCGCTGGCACTTTTTCAAATTGATAAATTAACAGGCGATCTACTTCCAAAAACTCTCGCACTCGCTCGACTGCTTTTGACAAAATTACAGGCAATTCCAAACTCTGGCGGATTTGAGTTGTGACCTGATTCAAAAGCCGCTCTTGTTCGAGCTGCTGCTGCAAAGCATCTTCTACTGGCTGACAAAATGAGATGCAGGGATTGGCAATTTGTAATTGATTGACGGCTTCGGCAATCTGGCTCTGCAGCGTTTCTGGAGCTATAACTTTGGGTGCGGATTTTCCCTCTATTTCTGTTTTGCTGTGTAGGGGCAGGCGATTATTTTGGCTGGCATTGGCAGCGAGAATATCCAGCAAATTTAGGGTGAATTCGCTTTGAAGAACTGCCGAGTTGGGCTGTATATTTTTAATTCGTTTTTTGAGGGCGCGAATGTCAATTTTCCACGAGGGTGCGGGCTTTATTTCTGCGAGTTTGTCGGCGAGGGGAGACAGGAAATTGGCGATCGCCCCGGGGTCGAAAGTCAACTGCACATTTAATTGCGAATGAAGATTTTTTTCGCTGTGCTTGTGTCCGCCGGTTGCGAACTCATCTAATAGATTGCCCCGCAGCAGCGCGCTAAACCGATCGGATACTACTGCTGCAAACCTTTCCGACGCATTTTCCAGATTTAGAGAATCAGCGATCGCATCGTCGGTCAGCCAAATCGCCCCTGGGATTTCAGCCATTTGCTGTAACAACTGGTAAGCAGCCTCAAAGGCTGCTAGCGGCAAAGTCCGATTTAAGGTTTTTTGTTTCAATCTAGATATTTTCCCGGTTGTTTTAAAGAACAAAATATGAATGCCCCTGTTGTGAGGACGGAACCCAAGGTACCGCAGGCGCGGCCGATCCAACAGACTTGAGATGACAGTAAGCTGTTCGACATTTAAACTGCACTATTTGTGGTCTATGTCCCATACTGTAAGCGGTTCAGGCAAGAAATTTAAATGACTAACAGCTTAGTCAGAAAGTAGGTAATAGAAGGCCCCGGACCCAGAGAGCTAATTTCTCCCTACAGTTGTCCTCTTTCTTCTGGGGGAGTGACCCGCGTTCCTGCACTTTACGATCGCGAAAGCGGTAGGAGGAAACGGGGGGAAGGGATACGGCTGTATGATCGAGCGCTTCTGGTTGTGTTTGTGAATCGGCTTGTTGATGGAAACTAAGCAATTCCACTCCCATAGCTGGGGTGAAGTTAGCACGCGCCTTTGTTTTCTGAGCTGATTCGGCTAATGGCACGTCCTTAACCCAAATAAAGATGTTTAACCCTTAACGACAGAACAGGGGACTAGCTACGCATCCGCTTGGTGTCATTACTCAAAAAACCTAGACATCAAAGGTATCAGGCTGCTCAACTGAAAAGGAAGTTTTAGGCCCCAAGCCCAGTCACTTCCGTGCTGGGTCGTTGACTGCTTTCAACAATCTTATTCCAGTATAATATTAATATATAATTTGTTAACTTGTACTTAACACTATCCGGGTAAATGAGCAATCCAACTCAACTCACCCCCGATTTCACGATCGGACATCTGCCGTGTCACGACTTCCAAGTGAGCGCTGCAACTCTAGGACAGGTAGTGGCTGAAAGATTTGAGCAAGAACCAGACCTGCCGGGAGTCATTATTACTCATGAATCCCAGGTATTGGGCATGATTTCTCGCGTCAGATTTCGAGAGCAAATGAGTTTTCCCGATCGCGCAGAACTTTACGGGTCACACCCGATTCGAGCCTTGTTAGATTTTATTAGAATTCCGCCTTTGCTGCTTTCAGAAAACTGGAAAGTTGACGATGCTGTCCGAGCGTCTTTCAACAGGCACAAAAACTTGATTTATGAACCGATTATTGTGGTAATGGAAGACCAGAGCTACCGCCTTTTAGACGTTCAAACTCTGGTGGTAGCCCAGTCACAACTTTTAGCGCAAGCTAACAAACTTATTCAAAAATACCGAGTAGAAAGACACAAGTATTTGGCGTTACTTCAACAAAAACAGGCTAAGGTTCACGAATGTAATGAGCTTTTAAAAATCCAAAAACGTCAAACAGAGAAGTTGCAAGCCACTCCCAGTTTCCAGCAAATAGAACTGGTCAAAAAAGCTGAAGAAATTGCTCAAATGAATCAGCGATTTGTGAGAATTGCGAAATTGATTTCTTCCGAAGGTCGCCAAGCATTTCAAGCTACTTTTCAAGGTGCTAATTCTATTTGTAACAATACAGAGAAAATTTTGGGCGTGGGCAAAGCAATAGCTAATGATTTAGAAACGGTCAACCGCACTTCCCGAACCATCCGGGAGGCGATCGAACAAGTCAGGCATTTAGCAGTACAGGTAGCTGTAGTTACCAATCAAATGGGAAGTCAGCCCAGCGGTCTGAGCAAAGTGAGTCTAGAAATTGGCAGGCTGGCCAGTAAAACTTTTGAATTGGGGACTCAAATGGAGCAAATTGCCAGCCGGTTTAAACTTCGAGTTCACGAACTCACGGAGGCAGCAAGAGCGGGTGCGAATGTGGCTAAATCTGTGACTATCAAGATCGATCGCGCCGAAATGGCTCTGTTAGAGTTAGAAGAATTAATAGCGGAAAAAAAATTCAATTCATGGACTGCTATCCAAGAACCTTTGGGAGTCATAAAAAGTGTTACCGCTGATTCTTTAGTTCGAGATATAGAACACGCAGAAGTAGCGGTTTCGGAGTTGGAAGACTTAGTTAAACATCAAGATTCGTCGCAATATCTGATTCAAAAGATTCAGCAGGCGCTGAAGTCCAAAAAGCAATAAAATCCCAGCCAGAATCTAATGAAATATTTCGAGAGGAAAACCAATAAAATCCAAACAATAATTTACGCTTATACTATTTGAAGAATAATATTTGTTATACTGAAAGTGGGGAATTTTGAAATTCAGTTGTAAAAAGGCTATTTAATTAGCCCCCAAAAACCGATAAAAAGTTCCACAAATAGTTGGAAGGACAGGTGAATTTTATGAAAATCCTTCTGGTAGAAGATGACACAGTTACAGTCAGTTTGCTGACTCAAGCGCTGAACTCTCACAATTACAACGTGAATGCGGCAGCAGACGGTGAAACAGCGTTGCATTTGGTGCAAGCATACGATTACGACCTGATTGTTTTGGATGTGCTGATTCCTAAACTCGACGGTATTAGTTTGTGTCGGAAATTGCGAGCGTCCGGCTGCCAAATGCCGATTTTACTGCTGACAGCGCTAGATAGCAGCAACGATCGAGTCCAAGGTTTAGAGGCTGGTGCAGACGATTATGTGGTCAAACCCTTTAATCTCGAAGAATTAATCGCTCGAATTCGGGCTTTGCTGCGCCGGGGCAAGGTAACTTTGTCGAGTACAAATTTGACCTGGGAAAAACTGCAAGTCAACCCGGACACTACGGAAGTAACTTATGGGGACAAAGTGCTGCACCTGACTCCCAAAGAGTACAATTTGCTAGAACTTTTCCTGAGAAATCCCCGGCGCATTTTCAGTCGCAGCGCTATCCTCGATCGCATTTGGTCGGCCGGCGAATTTCCTCAAGAAGAAGCCGTTACCGCTCACATCAAGGGGCTGCGGCAGAAGCTGAAAGCAGCCGGGATGACTGTAGATTTAGTGGAAACCGTGTACGGATTGGGCTATCGGCTCAAAAGTCTGCCGGAGGAGATTGAGAGCCAACAAGTTGGGCAGGAAACGGCAGAAACTGCTAAAACTCCAGAGACTTTATCTACTGAATCCAGCGGGTCGAGCCAGGAATTGAACAAAGACGACCGCCGTCTCAAAGTCTTGAATGCGATTGCCCAAATGCGGGAAAATTTAAAAGCTAATTTTCTAGAAAAGGTGGCGATATTCGATCGCGCGATCGCTCAACTCAAAAGCGGAACCTTGGAGGGCGAACTGCGCCAGGAAGCCCAGGCTCAAGCTCACAAATTAGTCGGTTCTTTGGGAACGTTAGGCCTGCCGAAAGGTTCGGAAGTTGCGCGCGAGATAGAACATTTGTTCAAGGCAGAAAACATCTGGAAACCGGATGCGGCTCAGCAGATTGAAGGATTTCTGCAGCAGTTCAAACAGATATTCGATCGCCCGTCGGGCGAACCAGAAGGCGATTTGGTTCCTGCGGTTTCCCAAAAGCGCCGAATGCTGATTGTTGATGATGATACTTTTGGGAGCGATCGACTCAAAACAGTAGCATCCGGTTCCGACTTCCAGATAGAAGTTGCCAACTCTCCGCAAGCAGCAAGAAATGCGATTTCTCAACAGCCTCCCGACGCGATTTTGCTGGATTTAACATTTTCCAGATATCAAGAAAACGGACTTTCTCTCCTAGCCGAACTCCGCAGTGAAAAGCCCGAAATTCCGGTGATGGTTTTTAGCGGGCTCAATCAATTGAGCGATCGAATAGAAGTTGCTCGTTTGGGAGCTTCGGGCTTTTTACACAAATCTATGCCCCCAGCAGATATACTCAAGGCAGTCGCCCAACTACTTGACCAGACTGGTCCGGCTGAAGCTAAAGTTATGGTGGTAGACGATGACGTGGATCTATTGGCTGCACTGCAAGTGATTCTAAAACCTTGGGGATTTCAAGTAACAACATTGGACGATCCCGAAAAGTTCTGGGAGGTACTCGAAACGACTTGTCCGGATTTGCTAATTTTAGATGTGGAGATGCCCGGTTACAGCGGTATCGAGCTGTGTTTGGCAGTTCGCAACGATATCCGCTGGAGCAAGCTCCCCGTGCTATTTTTGACAGCTCATTCCGAATCGGAAATAGTGCGCCAAATGTTTGTCGCAGGTGCTGACGACTACGTGAACAAGCCGATCGTGAAACCGGAATTAATTGCTCGCCTCCTGAATCGTTTGGAGCGGACTCAACTCAGAAACAGACTGGCTCAGGCACAGCGCTAATCCCATTTTAGATTTAAAAAATTAAAGAATTAAAGAATTGAAGAAGTGGGAATGACTGATGAGATATGGGTTTCGATCGCGTACCTACAGTTGAATTCTGTTTTTCAACTGGTATAACTAGGAGCCAATATGCAATGCGTGTCCGAAACAAATCAGGAAGCCTTCGCCAAGACTTGGGATTGTTAGATTGTGTGATTGCGACGCGTTGCTGTTGATTGATGCTTGCCCGCCCAGCGAGAACACAGACTAATTTAGAGAAGTATTAATCAGATGAAAGCAATGGTATTGCCCTCAGACACAGACAACCTGAATGAAAGCGACTGCGAACTAATTTACGCCCGGGCTGCGATCCAACCTCATGGCATCCTTTTAGTGCTGGAATCTCCTGTGTTGAAAATTTTGCAAGTTAGCAACAATACTTTTGAGGAACTCGGCATTTACCCCGACGAACTTTTGGGCAAATTTTTACATGAATTTGTCGAGACTGAGGAAATTGAGGCTATAGAAAAAGCTTTCTTTGAAAACAGTCATCACTCTAACGGTATCAGATTATCCTTCAAAAGTCAAAACCGCCAGTCTTTTTTTCAGGGAACGCTGCATCAATCTAGTTCAGCATTAATTGTTGAATTAGAGTCGGTTTTTCCCCCAAAAGCTAGCGATAGTTTTAATTGCTATCATTTAGTCCAAGAGCCGATCGACAAAATCCACAAAACACCCAACCTGCAAGTGCTGTGTCAGACAGCAGTGGCAGAAGTGCGGAGGATGATCGGTTTCGATCGGGCGATCGTCTATCAATTTGATGCCACAGGTGCGGGGGAAGTTGTCGCCGAAGACAAAGTAGAAAGTTTGCCTCCTTTACTGGGACTGCACTATCCGGCTGCCGATATCCCCCCCCAGGCAAGAAACCTGTTCAGCATGAATCTAATTCGGTTTATTCCCGATATTAACTGTCAGCCTGTAGAACTAATTCCTGAGTGCAATCCGCTGACCGGTCGCCCCCTAGATTTGGGCTTCTCTTTGTTGAGAACAGTTTCCCCTTGCCACGTTCAATATCTCAAAAACATGAACGTTACCGCAAGCATGACCCTGACTTTAATTAAAGATAAAAAACTCTGGGGATTGATCGCCTGTCACCACCCAACACGAAAGTATGTCAACTACGAAACAAGAGCTGCTTGCGAACTGCTAGCAAAGTTTGTGAATCTGGAACTCAGCTACAAACAAGAGGGCGAAGACCGGGAATATGCAATTAATTTAAAAGAACTTTGTCATAAATTTGTCACGAATATTTCTCAAAAACACTCTTTTATAGAAGGTTTACTTAAATACCGAGATGAATTGCTGGCCTTAGTGGGTGCTAGCGGTGGAGTTGTGTGTGCTAATGAAAATTTAACAACCATCGGCAAAACCCCGGACTTGGTAGAAATCAAAAACTTAATTGCTTGGGTAAAAACTCAAATAAATAATGATATTTTTTATACAGATTTTCTTTCAAAACTGTATCCGCCATCCGGGAATTTTAAAGAAGTTGCTAGCGGTTTGCTGGTGCTTACCATATCCGAAATAAAAAATTATTATATTTTGTGGTTCCGTCCCGAAGTAATTCAAACTATCAACTGGGCAGGTGAACTAGAGTGGTCAATTAAATTAAAACCGGATGGCAGCAGGCTGAGGTCTCCTCGCAATTCCTTTGAGTTGTGGCAAGAAACTGTGAGGTTAAAATCTTTGCCTTGGCAGCGGTGCGAAATTGAAATAGCCCGAGAACTTCGAGTGGCGATTACTAGCATTGAGTTGCGGAAAATGAATCAACAGCTCAGCTTAGCTTTGTCGGCTACCAAAATCGGATTTTGGGACTGGGATATGCAGAAAAATCGCATTGTTTGGTCGAGGGAACACGAAGAGTTGTTTGGGTTGGCTGCGGGAACCTTTGCCGGAACTTATCAAAGTTTTGTAGGTTGCGTTCACCCAGAAGATTTAAACAGTATTCAGAATGCTATAAATCAGGCCCTGGCCCAGCGAGGAGATTACTGTCACGAATACCGCGTGGTTTGGTCGGACGGCAGCATTCACTGGATTGAGGGGAAAGGTAAGTTTTTTTACAACGAAGCAGGCGATGCAGTGCGGATGGTGGGGACAGTTACAGAAATTACCGATCGCAAAGCTAGAGAATTACAGTTGCGCCTGTTGGAATCAGCAGTCACCACCACTAACGACGCCGTGTTAATTACCGAAGCTGAACCGATTGAGGAACCGGGCCCGCGAATTCTTTATGTCAACCCAGCTTTCACGCGGATGACCGGCTATACGCTAGAAGAAGTTTTGGGCAAAACGCCGCGCATCTTGCAAGGAGAAAAAACAGACCGCGCCAGTCTCGATCGAATTCGGACAGCTTTGAAAACCTGGCAGCCGGTGCGGGTTGACTCAATCAATTACCGCAAAGACGGGACAGAATTTTGGGTAGAAATGAGCATTGTGCCCATAGCGGACAAACATGGTGAGTTTACCCACTGGGTATCAGTACACCGGGATATTAGCGATCGCAAACTTGCCGAAGCCGCCCTCCAACAGCTCAACGAACGGTTAGAAATGCGAGTTTTGCAGCGAACCAGAGAACTAGAAACATCTCAAGCAGAACTCCGGGAAAGCGAAGCTTTATTTCGCTCTTTGAGCGAGAGTTCCCCCGTCGGCATTTTCAAAATCGATGCTGAGGGAAAATGTACCTATACAAATCCCCGCTGTCAAGCAATTGGCGGCTTCGCACCGGGAGCAGCTTTAGGAGACGGCTGGATGCAGTTTGTTCACCCCGAAGACATCCAACTAATTCTGTCTGAGTGGTCCCAATCGCAATCGCTAGATGGGGAATTTTCCTGCGAATTCCGCCACATCCAGCAAGACGGAACAATCCGGTTTTGTCGGCTTAAAACAGCTCCGATTTTTTCCGACAGATCTCAACTAATCGGTCACGTCGGCACAGTCACAGATATCACAGAAAGTCGGGCAATTGAAAAAATGAAAAATGAGTTTATTTCGATTGTCAGCCACGAACTGAGAACTCCGCTTGCCTCCATTCGCGGTTCTTTAGGTTTGCTGGCGGCTGGGGTACTGAAAAATCGACCGGAAACTGCCAAACAAATGTTAGAAATCGCTTCGAGCGATACCGAACGGTTAGTGCGTTTGGTCAACGATATTCTAGATTTAGAGCGGCTCGATTCGAGCCAAGTTACCCTCGTCAAGCAGTGGTGCGATGCCCGGGTTTTGATGCGGAAGTCTGCTGAAGCTGTACTTGCTTTGGCTGCGGAAAATAACATTGATTTGTCGATTTTACCCGAAACGGCAAAAATTTGGGCAGACCCCGACAGGATCGTTCAACTGCTGGTAAATTTGTTGAGCAATGCGATTAAATTCTCGGCTCCGGGGAGTACAGTAACTGTCCGGGTTGAAGATTTGGGCGATAGGATTTTATTTGAAGTCAAAGATCGAGGGCGGGGGATTCCTGCTGATAAACTAGAAACTATCTTTGGACGGTTTCAACAGGTCGATGCTTCTGACTCCCGCCAAAAAGGAGGTACGGGTTTGGGTTTGGCTATCTGTCGCACCATCGTGCAGCAGCACGGCGGCAGAATTTGGGTCGAAAGTGTTGTCTCACAAGGCTGCAGTTTTTATTTCACAGTGCCTGCACCGTTAGAAGGCGAAGGGGGAAAAAGTTTGGAGGTTTGAGATTGCTTTGATAATATCTCGCGAAAGCTCAAGTTCCTGTTTTCTGTTCGGGGTGAAAGTAGGTGAGGGGCAAAATATAGCAACAGCACTCGACGATTAGGAAGTTCTTAAGTGCTGAAACTCTTAATTTTATTGCTTCTTCCTTTTGCTATATCTGTGAAGAAACCCGGTTGATGAGGCAGCGCGCGTAAGTCCTTTTTCAGTTTACCGTGATTAATTTTAATTTTGAGTTTTAATTATGTCAGCAAAGCGCATTTTGGTAATCGATGATGAAAAAAACCTCTGCAGCGTGATTCAGGCCTGTCTGGAACATTTAGGCGGCTGGACGGTACTAAGCGCGCCCGACGGCAGCCAAGGATTGCTTTTAGCTGAAACTCAACTCCCTGACGCTATTCTGTTAGATGTGATGATGCCGGATATGGACGGACTTACTGTGTTTGGTTTGCTGCAAAACAATGCGGCTACTTGGGGGATTCCCGTGATTTTTCTGACGGCTAAGGTGCAGGCGATGGATTTGAGCGAATTTGCTGACTTGGGGGTAGCGGGGGTGATTGCAAAGCCTTTCGATCCTTTGAGTTTGGCACAGCAAGTGGCGGAAATTCTGGGTTGGGAACCGTTGCTCTAAACAGGGGTAAAATGCGATCGCAGATACCAGATCAAACTCGGCAGTTGAAACCGCTACTAGACAAACAAAGTCGGCCAGCCCGACGGAAGAATCAAGGGGGCATTGAAGCCGGATGACGATCGAAAATCCGCTTGCTGATTCTCTTGATTATTGCGAAAATTACGCAATTATCTTAATAAGCCGGGTTGATGCGTCCAGGAAAGTCCTAGTTTTTCCGGCTGTTTTCAGAATTTCCTCATTTTTTTGATTTAGCTTTGAGATCGGCGATATCATGTCCGGTCGATCGACCGCGATTTTCGTAGGGGCTCCCCTCACCAACAATACCTGTCAGTAATTAACAATCTCAAAAACCCGCCCAGACCGCGATATTATGGTTAATCAATCGGACATGATATGATTAATTAATTTAACTAAATCGGCGTAAGTCCCCCGCCTTAACGGTACTCCGCGCAAGCGCGGGGATATAAGCCGAGCAAGGTTTATAAAGAAAACCTACAATTCCCAAGTTTTCCAACAGAAACCTATATAATATAATTGGTTGCGACCCACTCACTCGACTGCAAACAACAGGTCACAGTAGCAGTAATATGCTTGACCTTGGATAACTGCGAGAGAAAGGAGGAAAAAGCAAACCGCTGGTTAGTAAGGTATGTCCTGCTGTAAAAGATAACCCAAGTTTGTTGTACGAAGAAAGATTTTTGCCTTGGGAAACAGGGCGACTGTGTGGGTTCCTCTATGAAGGGGATAAAGGGTATAAAAAACCCAGAGATGCTGTGTCAGACTCGGATCGTCTTAGGTGACGAATACCCAGTAATGGGATACCCAACAGAGCAGCAGCAAATGAGACACGAAGCCTACATTGTACCGAAGGTCAGTGCTAGGTATTTCACACTCTGATTCCCTAGAAATTCTAGAGACGATCTCAGGGAGTCGGGGTTTTTTGTTACCCGCAAAGCCGATCGGCTAATACCGTATTTAGAGGCAGAATACCTCCTCCAGAAGTTACGCACACTTGCTTCAATAACGGTTTTTTTAAACCTGGAATCGCAGAGGCAGCCAAGTTGTTTGCTAAAAAACTCTGTTTGGGCCTGCTAATCGAAGATTTACGCAGATTTCCCTCTGAAACCCAGTTTTTTAACCCACGATCGCAGAGGCCGCCAAGTTTTTGGCTAAAAAACCAGGTTTTTGCCTAACTGTTGTAATCCCTCCTGCGGCCAAAGTATTATTTATCAAAAAAAATGATGGTCTTCATAATTTCCTCATATTTTTTAGATAAAGTTTACTTCAAGCTCAAAATCTGAAGGTCGATCGCACTCTCAGCACCATTCCGCTGCCAAAGAGCGAACCTGTTGTCAGGAGAGTTCGGGCCAGTGACGGTACTTTCGATTAACTGCTGCCACAGTACAACCAACCTCAATAAGTCAATATCTAGGCCCTGCATACCAAACAAACCGGGTTTTTTAACTGGGAAAAACGGGGTTTCTGCTCCAGTCCTCTAATTGTTGGCAGGATAACTCAATGGTAAAAAAATTAATAACTGAGGATGTGATTTGCGCTCTCGAATAACACACAAAAATAAGTCTGTCG
Source organism: Microcoleus sp. F8-C3 (assembly GCA_036704825.1). Lineage (GTDB taxonomy): Bacteria > Cyanobacteriota > Cyanobacteriia > Cyanobacteriales > Microcoleaceae > Microcoleus. The sequence continues at coordinate 33,414 of JAUBSN010000029.1, forward strand.
TTCGATCGAGAGCCAAACTCGCAATTGCCACTAACAGGCAAAGTCAAGTCTCAGTAAGTTTTTGAAAGAGTGTGGAGATTTTTTTAATGTCTGAGCAGCTATCTTATAAAGGTAACAACCAGATTCTGTGCTATTACGCAAATGTTACCAACTTAGTTCAGGTGGTTCGGATTGAGAACATTCCTAATTGGTACTTTGAAAAAGTGATTTTTCCGGGACAGCGACTGATGTTTGAAGCTGCTGCAGAAGCAGTCTTGGAAATTCACACTGGTACGGTGGCAAGTGCTATTTTATCGGACAAGATTCCCTGCTACGTGCTGCGGGTTATAGAAGAGGTAAGTTCCGAGTTCGAGCTGGTGATGACCGAAGAACGATTGGCGGTACTAGCCGGTTAAAATTCATGAGAAATCAGACGAGATCGAGAACAAGCTCAAAAATATTAGTTAATGACTGTTTGGGGACAGGGAAAATGCAGAAAAATCTTGTCAATATTACTTTAGCTGTAGTCACAGAGGAAATAGAAATTATCTTGGAGTCTTATCCGAAGCACCCCTACCAACAAGCTTTTTCGCCTTCGGGATTGCGACAAGATTTAATTGCTTACGTGCTCAGCCGAGTTCCTAATAGATATACTGCGATCGACTCCGGCGAGTCTGTGTCAAACCAAAAAGTTCAGGTTCGCTGTTCTTCGGAGCAGTTGCTGCACATAGAAAATTTGATTCATACTGGTATTCGCGAAGTGCTCCACAGCTATCAGAAGATAGATTACCGCCTTCCTGAAGAAGTTAAATTCGATTCCAGAGTTGCTAGTTGGTTTTGAGAGTTTCTTGTAACTCAGGGAGAAGCCTAGAATCTCGGCATTTTCGGTTGGGCGAGGTGGAATTGTGTACTGACAATCAACCATCCAGGATACAAGCCCCCGGATTCATCCGTCCAGAAATCAAAAACCTGTATCCGATCGAGGAGTCCCCGAATTTATCTGTGGGGTCAATGCTTAAATCTCAAATCTCAAATCTCAAATCTCAAATCGCGCAATCGATTGACTTGATGGTTCAAGACTTTTGGTAATCGCAGCAGCAGTTGCACGGGCCATTGGGATTGACAGCACAGCGCAGAATTTCCGATCGAGCATTAAAACGACAGCTAGCATCTCCGATAACCCAGATGCCGCTTACAAAAGTTCTTTCCGTCGGCGGTGTGGCCGACTGCACGTACAGGGCAATTTTTTGCAGTTGGTAGCGGCCGGATTTGAGTTGATAGCGGTGGTGGCGTTCCAAGACAGCGTAGGTTTCTCCCTCTAAATCTAGATAGTTCCCCGGTTGTGGCGTCCAATCCAGCCGAATGCTACCTAAAAATTGGCGGGGGTGAGAGAGAATCACCTCTACGGGTAAAGTATTTTGTTCCATGTGGCGGTGCGTTCGCGAACTGAACTAAAGGGGCAAATAGTTGACTAAACCTATATCTTCTTCATCTAGAAAGATAACTTTTTCTAGACAGAGTAATTTAGGTTGAGGCGCTAAACTTAACTATAGAACCTTTGGCGATCGGGGGATAGCCGACTCCCTCCACGACCTTCTTCCCAACAGGCTAGGAAATAAACTTCAACTCGCTTGAGGTAACTAAATTTAAGCTTGATTAACTTTGATAAAGCAGTACACGCTGATGGTATCGCAACTGGCAGGTTCGATCGATACGCGGTTGAGATTCGCGAACAGATGTTAACGGTTTGCAGGACTTGGCGTGCTTCGGGTGCGTTTGTACTGAGGACTTCAGCGATGGCTGCAAATCAAACCGATTTTTTTGCAATCAAAATTCCCAAAAATATCCCATTCCTTCGATGATTCCCCAAGCGCAAGCAGAACCAGCTAAATAATGATTTTCAGTGCCGCATTCGCGATGCCATTCTAAGAGTTCTGACAGAGCATTAGCGACGATTACTCCCCGGACATCCTGTTCAAACATACTGATATCATTCCCAGAATCACCGCAAACTAATGTTGCTTCAGATGGAATTTGCAGGCGCTTTTGTAAATAAGTAAGGGCATTGCCTTTATTGCTAGTTTGCGGTAAAATATCTACATACCTATTGCTGCTAAAAATGATTTGAGCTGGCAATCCCGATTCAGTTAACTTTTGCTGCAAAGCCCGGACAGTCGAGCGATTTTCTGCTGCTGGTTCCAAACAATAACTGATTTTCCAAGGATTTTGTTCTTTTAGGGATTGGGGTTTAAGCTGGGAAAACTGCTGACCTAAAGAGACGATCGCCATTTTATCCCAATCTTGAGAAAGATATTCCGCCCAATCTAAATCGATGGTTCCGTCTTGGTAAATTTCGCTGCCTACACCTGCGATCGAATAGTCCGGTGCTAGCAGTTGCTTTTCGGCAATTAATTCGCAAGTTGAAGCATGAGAACGCCCGGTAGCGTAAACCAAACAAATTTGCGATCGCAGTGATTGCAAGCGCTGGTTTAAAACTTGAGTTGCTTCGTCATCTCCGACTAGCGTATTGTCTAAATCTGTAACTAATAAAAACTTCATTTGGGAAATTAGTCATCAGTCATTAGTGATTGGGAATCGATCGCTTCCTAAAATTATTTTAAGTATTTATCAGAATTTGTTAAACCAAGCACATTTATAACCAAACTGATCGTTTAAGATGGGCCAAATTTAATTTTCCACAAGTGGTGTGAGTGTTTTTGTGAATAATTCAACCTCCGTTAAAGCTTTTTGGCTGTCTTTCTTGATTTCTGGTGCGGCAGTGCCTTTGGGGCCGATCGCAGCAACAGCTCAAATTCAGGATACCTTAACTCCAGAAGTTGCGCTAGAAGGTAGTGCCGTCCCTACGGCTACCCCAGACGCAGCGCCCGCAGCAGGTAAGATTGAGATACCGCAGTTAGCTGCGATAACCGCAGAGACTAACTCAGCAGTCGATCGCGCTTTACCCGACACAGATGCAGCATGGGTGAATCGTGCTTTACCCGACACAGATGCAGTAACAGTCGATCGCGCTTTACCTCAAACAGATACAGCCGCCCTCGATCGTACTTTACCCGAAACAGATCCAGCAGTCGATCGCGCTTTACCTCAAACAGATATAGCATGGATGAATCGTGCTTTACCGCCGCAAACAGATATAGCAACAGTCGATCGTGCAACAACAACCCCAGAAATAACGGAGGCAATTCGCGAGTTGCCCTCACAGAAGTTAGAAATTGCAAACTCTTCTCAGTCTCAACAAGTTGCTGAAGCCAGCAAAGTTGCCGACATCAGCAGCGAGACTGGCACCGCTGACGACCTCAGCATACAAGAAGACGCAGCACAAGTCACCTCTGTTTCTCAACTGTCCGACGTGCGGCCGACAGATTGGGCTTTTCAAGCACTGCAATCCCTAGTAGAAAGATACGGCTGCATTGCGGGATATCCAGACGGCACATTCCGAGGCAATCGGGCAATGACTCGGTATGAATTTGCCGCCGGATTAAACGCTTGCTTAGACCAAATTACCAAACAAATTGGCGGTTCTGCGGGGAATTTAGTCAAGCGAGAAGATTTACTTGCTTTGCAAAGATTGCAAGAAGAATTTGCGGCAGAATTAGCTACATTGCGCGGTAGAGTAGATGCTTTAGAAGCCCGCACTGCCGAATTGGAAGCCAACCAATTTTCAACTACTACTAAACTTAACGGATTTGCTTGGTTTAACCTGAGCGGAGCTTTTGCGGGCAAGCGAGTCCGAGTAGAAGCAATAAATGGAAATGCTGCTCCGCTCGATCGAGTACCCGGACGCGATCCTGTCACCAACAGACCAATTGTGCAGAGAGTGGACGACCCAGAAATCACTTTCAGCCAGTTAGTTTGGTTGACTCTCACTACTTCCTTTACAGGGAAAGACGAATTGATTACCCAGCTAGCTGTAGGTAACGGCAATTCCCCAGCCAATCAGTATACTTCTCCGGGTCTTTTTAATACCTTTGGCACTCCTTTTCTAGACCAGACTGCTGGGGTGAATCCCAATGAAGTTATCCTGCGCGAACTTTCCTATCGGTTCCCGCTTAGCAACAGCTTGCAAGTAGTATTCGGCCCGAGAATTAATTTCTACCGCTACTTTGACAACAATAACTTTAGCTTTTTCGTGGACGGTGCGAGCAGTTTTAATTCAAACAATAGCACTTTGTTAACTGCTACCAAACGCGGTGCAGGTGCTTTGGTTTTGTGGGATATCGGCCGCCGATTGAAACTGCGTTTGGGCTATTTGGGCGAGAGTATGGAATTTTTGCCCACTTCGGTGTTTAATTCCGCTTCCAATCCGTCTCAAGGCTTGTTTGGTGGGACAAATACGAGTACCGCCGAACTAACATTCAGTCCGAGCGATCGGGCAAATTTGCGTTTTCTGTACAGCCGTTCCAACATCCAGCAAATTGGCGGGCTAATTGGAGCACCGAATGGCAGGCCGATTAACGGTTTGGCAGATGACGGTTTCGGTGGCCGTCTCGGCAATGCTACTGCCAATACTTATAGCTTTAATTTCGATTGGTCGCTCAGCCGCCGTTTCGGTCTTTTCGGCCGCTACGGCTACGCCGAAACCAATATATTTCCCAAGACTGACCGACCCGACGGCACGATCAAAACTCAATCTTATATGTTAGGATTTGCACTTCCTGATTTCTTCAAAAAAGGAGCTCTGTTTACGGCCTCATTTTTAGTACCTTTCGACGTTACTGGCGGTCGGAGGTTTCTGGTTTCGGGCGGGGGAAATGGTGGCAAGCAGTACGAACTTGAAGCTACTTATTATTTGCCTCTCACCGATCATATTTCGATCGTACCGGCATTTTATGCGATCTGGAATGCAAATAATTTCGATAACAACCCGACAATTTTTGTGGGCAATTTGCGGACGCAGTTTAGTTTTTAATTCCACGCATAAGTAGATACCCTAGGGTGCGTTGCTACCCTCCAATCTGCAATTAAAATAGAAAATATGGTAGCGACGCACCCTGCAATATACCCATGTTGCAGCCAAAAGAAACCGGGTTTTTTGGAAAAACCCGGTTTCTAGATATCGAACTGCGTCCAGGACTGTTCCTTTTTCCTGATTTCTTCTACTTAATTGGAATTTCGATAATAAATTCAGTGCCTTTACCTGGTTCCGAGAGGCACTGCAATTGGCCGTTGTGTTTTTCAACGACAATTTGGTGCGAAATTGATAAACCCAAACCAGTGCCTTTGCCTACGGGTTTTGTGGTAAAAAACGGGTCAAACAAACGCACGACCCGATCTTCGGGAATGCCCGGACCGTTGTCTTTAATCCGAATACAAATGCTATTGTTATCAATCATTTCAGTTTGAATCGTAATTGTGGGAAAGATAGTATCGGCTGTATTTTTTGCTTGGCTGCTGCTTTCTTCCAAGGCGTCGATCGCATTTGCCAATACATTCATAAATACCTGATTTAACAGTCCGGGATGGCATTGTATTTGCGGCAGTTCTCCGTATTTTTTAATAACTTCAATGCCCTGCCAGTTGGCCTTGGCTTTCAGCCGGCTGTTCAACATTAACAAGGTACTTTCTAAACCTTCGTGAATGTCGGCTGTCTTGATTTTCGCTTCGTCCGCCCGCGAAAAATTGCGGAGAGTTTGAATAATTTCTACAATTCGCTCGCATCCTATATGCATCGAATTGAGCAATTTGGGCAGGTCTTCTGCGAGAAATTCTAAGTCTATATCCTCGGCTTGTTGCTGAATTTTTGCTGGGGGATTGGGGTACTCTTCTCGATACACTTGGACTATTTCTAACAAGTCGAGAACGTAGCCTCGGACGTGGCAGAGGTTGCCGGCGACAAAGCCAACTGGGTTGTTAATTTCGTGGGCAATTCCTGCTAGCACCTGTCCGAGGGAAGACATTTTTTCGGTTTGTACTAACTGCATTTGAGTTTGCTGCAAGTCGTACAAAGCTGTTTGCAGTTCTTGGGATTTTTGCCGATCGCGCGAGGCGGCGGCGGCCCGTTCTTCCTCAACTCCGATCGCCGCGGCAATAATTCCGATCAGCTTGCAGTCGGCTTCTGTGGGCGCGATCGACTCGGTGTAGACAACGCACAGCGCACCCACGTAATTGTCGCCCAGCCGCACTGCTTGCCCCAGATAGCTTTGCAGTTGGTAGCGGATGACAGCGGGATCGATTTTGCCGTAGATCGTGTTCTGCAAGTCAGGAATCGCCACAGCCCGATCGCTTCCTTTGCTGCATACGTCGGTGCAGATGTGGCCCTCGGCGCGATCGACCGGCGGGTAGTCGGGCGGCACTTGCCAAGTCGCGATCGCGCGCAGCAGACCGCTTCCGACGCGGCTGTAGATAGCGCTGCTTCCGCCCAAAAGTTCGCCTGCTAAGGATGTCAGGCGCTGGATGTTCTGGCCTGCGTCGGTGGTGAATGCCAAAAAGCACTCGTTGATTTTGCTGAGGCGGTACTCTGCTTGCCTGCGCGCCGTCATGTCGCGGGAGTTGATCACAATTCCGCTGACAGCGGGGTCTGCTAGCAAGTTGATCCCGACGCCTTCGAGAAAACACCAAGAACCGTCAGCGCGGCGGAACCGACCTTCTAGGGCGATCGGATCGCCTGGATTTGCGATCATTTTTTCGCAGTCGGACATCACCGAGGGAATGTCGTCAGGGTGGATCGAATCGAGAACCATTTGACCTGCGAGTTCCTCTGGTTCGTAGCCCAAAACTGTTTTTACAGAAGGGCTTTCGTAAACAATGCGACCGCTTTTGTTGAGAATAGTGATGATGTCGGAACTGTTGAGAATCAGCGATCGCCATTTAGCCTCATTTTGCAACAAAGCTGACTCGGCTTGTTTGCGATCGGTAATATCCTCTACCATTTCCAAAATAAACTGCGGCGTTCCCTGACTGCTGTCGATGACAGAGGCGCTGAGGCGTCCCCACCTGATGCTGCCGTCTTTGTGGAGGTAGCGCTTCTCGATTTGGTAAGCTTCGCGGGAACCCGCGGCCAACTGTTGGCGCAACTGGCGCGAAGTTTGTGCGTCTTCCGGGTGCGCTAAGTCGTCGAGGCCGACACCCCGCAGTTCGGCTTCCGAGATCCCCAGCATAGCTTGAAATGCCGGATTAGTCGCGATCGCAACACCTTCGAGGGTAGCGACTACCATCCCGATCGCAGCGCGTTCAAAAATTGCCCGAAACCGCTGTTCGCTGTCCCGCAAAGCTGCATCCGCTGCCACTTCCTGGGTGATGTCCCGCCCCGCCACTGCCATGCCTTTGCGCGAACCGTCGGGGTTGAACAGCGGCACTTTCCGCACTTCAAACAAATTGCTGCCGCCTGTGGGCAAGGGGACAATTTGGCGGCGGTCGGTAAGAGTGCCTGCTTGCCAGGTGGTTTCGTCGGTTTCCTGCCAAGTTAGCAGGATTTCTCTGACTCTCGGATCGGCGGCGGCAGCGAGTTCGGCAGTAGTTTTGCCCTGATAGTCTGCGGTTTCCCAGCCCAAAAGTTGGAGGGCGCAGTCGTTGGCAATCAGCCAGCGCCCCTCGCTGTCTGTGAGGTTGATGGCGTCGGGGACGGCGTCGATCGCGGTTTTCAGCCAGTATTCTCGATCGCGCAGGGCTGCTTCGGCTTGTTTGCGATCGGCGATTTCGGCGACGGTTCCTTCGTAGTAAAGGAGTTCGCCGTTTTCGCCGCGGACTTCGCGTACATTTTCCGAGATCCAGGTAGTGCTGCCGTCTTTGCGGCGGACGCAGGACTCAAACTCCTTCAGGCAGCCATATTTGCTGATTTCTGCCATGAAGGAAGCGCGGCGGGTGCGATCGGTGTAAAGGTTGTTTGCCGAACATTTGGCGATCAGTTCTGACGGGGAATCGTAGCCGTACATTCGGGCGAGTGCCTGGTTGGCGCTGAGGTAGCGCCCGTCTGGGGCGGTTTGAAATATGCCTTCGGTGGCGTTTTCAAAGATGCTGCGGTATTTTGCCTCGGCTTGTTTGAGGGCTTCTTCTGCTTGGAAGCGATCGGTGATATCAGATTGGACGCCGATGAAGTGGGTGACGATCCCGCTGCTGTCGCGGACGGGCGAGATGGTGAGTTCGTTCCAGAAGGGGGTGCCGTCTTTGCGGTAGTTTTTCAGAACTACTTTGCAGTCATGCTGTTCTTTCAGGGCGACGCGGATTCGATCGACTGCTGCGCGATCGGTATCCGGGCCTTGCAGGAAGCGGCAGTTGTGCCCGATTATTTCTGTGCGATCGTAGCCTGTAATCCGCTCGAAAGCTCGGTTGCAGTAGACTATAGGCTTGTCGGGCAAAGTAGCGTCCGCGATCGCGATGCCGTTGCTGGTAGCTGCCAGGGCGCGATCGTACAGCCTCCAGACTTCTTCTATTAAATTCGGTGGATTGCCGCCAGTGCGAGTGGGCGATAGCGTTTCACAATGACTGCTGATATCGATCTGCATGAGTTTCTATAAATTGAGTTTATTGTCTATCCCGACTGGCCGCACCCTAGAGTTCAACATAATTTCCTATTTTGCGAAGGCAGAATTTAGAAGGCTCTTATGCAGAATTTTGGCTGTAAATTTTACCTGAAAAAATCTAGCTTCCCTCGTTTTTTTCTTTCTGCCTTTTGCCTTCTGCCTTCTACCTTCTCAGGAATCCTACTTGTTAATTTATAATAGCTGTTACCGCGATAACTCTATCTTTGGTATGGTTTCTTTTGCAGCCTTTGGGCGGCTTACAGGTTCTGACCTGTATTTTTTCACTTCAATCAAAAAAATAGAGCTTCCGGCTCTATTACAATATTTATTAATTAATGTTTTTTACTTAAACAATTCAAAACTTTATGAAAAAAACGAGAAAAAATTAATTTTGAACGAATACAGCAAGTTCTGAAATATCGCCGATCGCGAACGTCGGTTCTAGGGCGAGACACTGAGCGCGATCGCCATATCCGTAAGCTGCCCAACAAACATCTATCCCAGCATTTTTAGCAAACAGCAAATCAATCGCTGTATCGCCAACCATTAAAATTTGACTGTTATCCAACTCCGGGAACAGCGGTTTAATAATCGAGTGAAAAACAGCCGGGTTTGGTTTCGGAATTATTTGTCCGTTATCACCTAATATCAAATCAAAAAAACTGTGAATTCTCAAATTATTTAGTAAGACATTAACAAAATTAACGTGTTTGTTGCTGAAAACTCCCAGGCTCAATCCAGACTGGCGCGCCAACTGCAAGACTTGCTTGGTTCCCGGAAATAACTCTACCTGCTTTTCACCTTCCGTCCGATAATAAGAGCGGTAAGTTTCCACCCATTCGGGAATTGCGCTTTCCTCGATCGCCGGATGCAGGATTTTGAAACTATTTGGTAAATTGATGCCGATCGTACCTATAATAGTATCAGCAGCAGGCGGGGTAATGTTGAAACTTTCAAAAGTTTTGGTAAAGCAAAATACAATAGCTTTGTGAGTAATTGCCAAAGTGCCGTCAAAGTCAAAAATAATTAACTTGTACTGACTCATATTTCTGAAAATTTTATCTGTAGCAACCGGAGGCTTCCAATGACATAATAACATGATTAATCTCTAGACCACCAATTATAAGTATAAATTTTCCACATTCAAGAGGTCAACATGAGTGTCACCGAAAAACCCGAAATTCTAGCAACAGATTTTCCCGACCACACTCAATTACCAGACTCCGACGGTACTTTTGTAAAAAACTTTCAAGAACATCCTCAAAGCATCCTGTTAACAACATCAATTCGACCGATTTTAGACCAAATTCATCCCGACGGACAATACTGCATCGGTCAAGATTCCGGTATTTACTGGCGAGTGGCCAGGCCCCCAGAACCGCCAGAAAGAGGAGCCGAAGCGCCTGATTGGTTTTACGTGCCCGACGTGCCGCCAACTCTTGACGGAAATCTTCGCCGATCCTATGTAATGTGGCGGGAATTAATGCCGCCTCTGATTGTCCTTGAATTTGTTTCTGGCGATGGCAGTGAAGAAAGAGATAGGACTCCTCGCCAGGGCAAATTCTGGATTTACGAGCGAATTATTAGACCTGCTTTTTACGGCATTTATGAAGTCAAAAAAGCACAAGTTGAAGTGTATCATTTGGTAGAAGATAGATTTGAGTTACTGCCGGAAAATCAGCGCGGACATTACCAAATCGAGCCAATGGGATTGGAATTAGGCATTTGGCAAGGGGTTTATCAGGGCGTAGAACTGCCTTGGCTGCGCTGGTGGGATGCTGAGGGGAATTTGCTGCTGGCTGCTGATGAACGGGCAGAACAAGCCGAATTGGCGGCAGAACGAGAACGACAGAGGCGCATAGAAGCTGAGTTGCGAATTCAAGCTTTGGAAGCGCGTTTGCGAGAGTTAGAAGGCGAGTAATTCGATTTTAGATTTTAGATTTTAGATTTTAGATTGGGGATGACTGATGATGATCGGGATTGGATTCTTCATAAGTTATTCGCAATTATTCAATTCTTCAATCAAAAAGCTAAATTCGCATAAGTCGCCGATTCCGGTAGGGACACGGCAATTCAGTGTCCCTAGGAATATCATGTGCTGTAAAAACCCGATCGCCTAGCAGCCTCCTCAGAAACGATATAAACATTCATCGGTTATTATCAAAAATTTGCGTATATTAACTTAAGTATTGCATCACTTTTTGTGTAAGTCCTATGGCACTAATTGTTCAGAAATATGGCGGCACCTCGGTTGGTACAGTCGATCGCATTTTGGAAGTAGCCCGACGAGTTGTCAAAACAGCACAGCTTGGCAACTCTCTGGTTGTCGTACTTTCGGCGATGGGCAAAACTACCGACGGTTTAGTTAAACTCGCCAAGGAAATTTCCGCCAATCCCAACAAGCGGGAAATGGATATGTTGCTTTCCACGGGGGAACAAGTCTCGATCGCACTTTTAAGTATGGCATTGCAGGAAATGGGACAGCCCGCAATTTCCCTCACCGGCGCCCAAGTCGGCATTGTCACCGAAGCCGCCCACACCCGCGCCCGGATTTTGCGAATCGACCCGAATCGGCTGGAGAGTCAGTTAAAAAGCGGTAAAATCGTTGTGGTTGCGGGTTTCCAAGGTATCGCCGATGCCGGAGAATTGGAAATTACCACCTTGGGGCGCGGCGGTTCCGACACGACAGCAGTAGCCCTCGCCGCAGCGCTGCGGGCCGACAGATGCGAAATTTATACCGACGTGCCCGGAATTCTGACTGCAGATCCGCGCTTGGTTGCCGACGCCCAATTGATGGACGAAATCACTTGCGACGAAATGCTGGAATTGGCGAGTTTGGGTGCAAAAGTCCTCCACCCGCGCGCGGTAGAAATTGCCAAGAATTACGGCGTGCCCCTGGTAGTGCTTTCTAGCTGGAGTGACGCCCCCGGTACGCGGGTAGTGTCCCCGCCCGCGCAACCCCGGCCTTTGGAGGGCTTGGAGCTCGCAAAAGCGGTCGATGCGGTGGAATTTGACTTGGATCAGGCGGGGGTGTCGCTGTTGCGTTTGCCCGATCGCCCCGGCGTAGCAGCGCGGTTGTTTGGTGCGATCGCCCACCAAAATCTCGATGTAGACTTAATTATCCAGTCAATTCACGAAGGAAATACTAACGATATTGCTTTCACAGTGAGGCGAAATTCCCTCAATCAAGCTGTCGCCGTTGCAGATGCGATCGTGCCCACCCTCGGCAAGAATTCTCGCCCAGAATTGGGAGAACCGGAAGTCAAAGCAGAAGAAAGGCCGATCGCTAAAGTTAGCATTGCGGGTGCGGGAATGATCGGGCGTCCGAGGGTAGCGGCCCAGATGTTTAAGACTTTAGCGGATGCAGGAATTAACATTCAAATGATTTCCACTTCCGAGGTGAAAGTTAGTTGTGCGATCGATGCCGAAGATTGCGATCGGGCCGTTGCCGAACTCTGCAAAGCATTTGATGTCGCCAACTCTCCTATTGGGCTGCGTTCATCCTCCCACAAACCGCCCGCAGTCCGCGCCGTTGCGTTGGATTTCAATCAAGCGCGTCTCGCAATTCGCCAATTGCCCGATCGACCCGGAGTAGCAGCAAAACTGTTCGGACTTTTAGCCGAGGAAAATATCAGCGTAGACACGATCATTCAGTCCCAGCGCTGCCACAATATCGACGGCATATTAACTCGCGACATTGCATTTACCGTAGCACAAATTGACGCCGAAGCTGCTAAAGACGCCCTGAAAAAAGCCGCCCCCGACTTTGGATGGGGCGAAGTAGCTGTCGATACACAAATTGCCAAAGTTAGCGTTGTCGGTTCTGGGATGGTAGCGCATCCGGGAGTAGCAGCCAAGATGTTTGAAGCGCTTTCTCGCCAGCAAATCAACATTCAAATGATTGCCACTTCCGAGATTAAAATTAGCTGCGTTGTGGATGAAGAACAAGGCGTAACTGCTTTGAAGGCAATTCACGCAGCCTTTGAACTTGCCGGCACCGAAAGAATCCAAGTTCCCGCTTAATCAAATAGGGACACGGCAGTGCCGTGTCCTTATTGCAGATGATTAGGCTGTGTTAGGATCGAATTGGCGATCGGCTAAAAGGAATTTAATCTTATGACTGTAGCGAAGGAACAGATTACTGATAGCGGTAGCAACTACAGCCGCTCAGGATTGAGTATCACTCTCAAACGTCTTGGAGAACTTTATGAAGGCGAAGATGATGAGGATGAATATGGCATTTTAAAACCCAGCGATTTTGCTTTCAAAACAGCACTTAATTTAGTTGTAGAAGCACATTCTGTTATGGGAAGCAGTTTCCCAAAAGCGTCAGCTTGTACAGATCATCAAGGCGGTGTTAGCCTGACTTGGACAAGTGTAAATCCAGCTTGTAAAGTTCGCTTGTTTTGTCCGTTTATTGACGATGACGAGCAACCTGTTCGCATTTATCATCGCAGAAATGATGAACACGGTTCAGAGAAGGTAATTTCAGCAACAACATTAGTCGATCGGCTAAAGTGGTTTAATCAAGCATGAACGAACAATATTTTAGTAGTGATGCAGAGTTTGAACCATTACCTAATAGGGCTATTGTCTACCGGGCATTACTTCGCAAACAGTGGATAGATGAGGATACTGGACTGGTTCAATCTGAAGCTTACTACTTGCGTAAGAACAAAAACGAACAGGGTCTTTCTGTAAACATTGCTAGTGTTTGTTCTCCCGAACAATGTGCTGCAAGATTCAGAACGTGTTATGGAGTTGCTCGCTTGGAGGTAGGTGGGATTCGCGAGTTAGGTTTAGATGTAATTCCTGACTCTATATCTCACGCTGAGATCGCAGGTCTACCTTACGCTGAAGATGATACTGAAAGGGCTGATTTGCTTGCTGATTTGTTAGCACAGCAGTCTCAAATTATATGGCAACCTTAGAAACCTGGTTTTTTACGCTCACGCAGCGCTGCCACAATATCGACGGCATATTAACTCGCGACATTGCATTTACCGTAGCGCAAATTGACGCCGAAGCTGCTAAAAATACCCTCGGAAAATCTGCGGTTGAATTGGGATGGGGCGAAGTTGCAGTCGATAAACAAATTGCCAAAGTTAGCGTTGTCGGTTTCGGAATGGTAGCGCATCCGGGGGTAGCAGCAAAGATGTTTGAAGCGCTTTCGGGCAGACAAATCAACATTCAATAGTCTACAACGCAGTAAAAAAAACATTAGCAGTTAGATAGCTAGCATCAATATCAAAGACGATCGCCAAATAATCAGAATTAAATTTAATCGCAACAGAATCCACTGGCATCCCGCTATCAATATGTAATAACACCGGCTCAAAGGACAGTTGAGAATAGGCAACGCCTGCACTCAAACCAATAGCATCACCCTTAGAAAAATCGATAATTACATCAGCCCGATCGATGGATGCGATCGCCTGACTCTCCGCAAAAATAAAGGCATCATTTCCAGTACCGCCAATGAGAATATCTTGACCAAAATCGCCAATTAATACGTCATCCTCAGCACCGCCATTGAGAATATCATCTCCCTTGCCACCTTGCAAAACATCATTACCATCTCCTCCGACTAAGGTGTCATTATCATTGTTACCGCTGAGAAAATCATTGCCAGAACCGCCGTCGAGAAAATCAGAACCTTTGCCGCCAAGCAAAATATCATTGCCGCCAACTCCGGCTAGCGTATCTGCCCCTTGATTTCCAGCGATCGGACCGTCATCTTCTGTACCGGTGAGAAAGTCATTACCCGACAAAGCAGAAATTCCTGTCTTGGCGGCCACTTCTGGAATGGCAGTATCAGATCCGTCTGTTAGCAGGCAAAACCCTTCTCCGCGTAGATTTTCAGGGAGTCCTGTCGGTTCGCCACTATCGGTGGCATTGGGGAGAGGGGTTTTGATAGAAACTACAGGTGCTGGTGTTGGTGATGGTGATGGTGTTGGGGTTGGGGCGATCGCAGGAACGGGTGTTGGGGCGGGCGTTGGGGTTGGGGCGATCGCAGGAACGGGCGTTGGGGCGGGCGTTGGGGTTGGGGCGATCGCAGGAACGGGTGTTGGGGCGGGTACTGGTGCGGGTGCAGGAGTCGGTGCGGGTGCGGGAATTATCGTCTCGATCTGAGTCTGATCGAGGAAATTTAATGGCAGAGTAATTTCAGTGGGTGTGGTTGAGAGGGTAAGAGGTAGTGTAGGAATTGATATCGGCGTTGGATTTACTACAGATATTGGTGCCGGTGTTG
>JAUBSN010000029.1:48222-84580 GCA_036704825.1 Microcoleus sp. F8-C3
GAGTTGTCGCCGGTGTTGGAGTTGTCGCCGGTGTTGGAGTTGTCGCCGGTGTTGGAGTTGTCGCCGGTGTTGGAGTTGTCGCCGGTGTTGGAGTTAGAGTTGTCGCCGGTGTTGGAGTTGGAGTTGTCGCCGGTGTTGGAGTTGGAGTTGGAGTTGGAGTTGGAGTTGGAGTTGGAGTTGGAGTTGGAGTTGGCGTTGGAGTTGGAGTTGGCGTTGGAGTTGGAGTTGGAGTTGGCGTTGGAGTTGGAGTTGGAGTTGGAGTTGGCGTTGGAGTTGGAGTTGGCGTTAAACTACCCTCATTGATGAGCACTGTGAAGCTTTTGCTCAACTCATTCGCCACAACAAGATCGAGTTTGCCATCGCCATTGAAGTCAGCCGCCGCGAGTGAGGAGGGACGCGATCCTACTGGAATGTCTGCCTGTTTCGTAAAGCTGCCAGAACCAGAGTTTAGCAGTACAGAGATGCTATTGCTGCCTGTATTTGCGATCGCGATATCACCGAAACCATCGCCATTCAAGTCACCTGTGGCGATCGAACTTGGAGAATTACCAACAGTAATATCTGGCTGTTTGGTGAAACTGCTGCCCTGAGAATTCAACAAAACTGAAATGCTGTTGCTACCTGCATTCGCGATCGCCAAATCAGGGAAGCTGTCACCATTAAAATCGGCTGTGGCGATCGCCTGGGGAGAATTTCCAACAACTATATCTGGCAGTTTTGTCAAATTTCCACCACCAGCATTGAGCAGCAATGTAACATTATTGCTGCCTTGGTTCGCTACCGCCAAGTCAATTTTCCCATCAGCATTCAAGTCGAGCGCCGTCATCGCCAGGGGATTGCTGCCAACAGGAATGGCTGGCTGCAAAATAAAGCTCAAACCACGGTTTAGCATCAAAGCCGCCACATTCCCTATCCCGTTGACGACAGCGAAATCTAGTTTATTATCTCCATCGAAATCAGCCGCGAGCGCCGCGTCGGGAAAAGGCAGATTACCAAAGCTAAAGGTAGGAAATTTAATGAAGCCAGATTTAGTATTTAACAGAACTGATATACTTTTATCTCCGCTATTAGCTACCAAGAGTTCTGGTCGGTTGTCTCCACTAACAAAATCTGCGGCTAAAACGATGGTGGGGGCGCTTCCCACGGATTCGTCAGATTCTAAAGCAGCAAAGTTGCCGGAGCCAGAATTAGCGAACAATGAGATGCTATTGCTGCCTAAATTCGGTACAACTAAGTCTGGTTTGCCATCTCGATCGAAGTCTGTCACCGTCAGGGACAGTGGGTTCGTACTTACCGATAAATCTTTACGGGAGAAGTTCAAATTGCGACCTCTCTAATTTTTATTTATGTATAAATCTTGATTAATATTTTATATTTTACAGGAATTTTGAACTAAGTCAATCTATTTTTGATTTTTGATTTTTGATTTTCCCCGCCCTGAACCCGTCCCAGGCTGTGTTAGCATAAATAGGACTAAGGTCAACTGACCCAATGAGTAGGGTGTCCCGGAATCAGAGACCCTGAATAATCGCCCTAGAACTTCGTTGCCCGGCACCATACAAGTTGATTTGAGTGTGACACTCACGTAATTCACCATCAAATTAGCGATCGACTTAAGGGATTTAATCTTATGACTGTAGCGAAAGAACAGATTACTGATAGCAGTAGCAATAGCGGTTTATTGAATTTCCGAATCACTGTCGAACGTCTGATCGAGCTTTTAGATTTAGAAGAACAGGATGAATACGGGATTTTAAGACCGACTGAATATGCTTTCAAGACAGCAATGAAATTAGTTGTAGAAGCCTACGACAGCATGGGAAACAGTTTTCCAAAAGCCTCACCAGGTACAGATGACCGAGGCAGTATTACACTAGATTGGACAAGCTTAGAACCAGAGCTTACAGTCCGCTTATTCTGCCCGCATAATGCTGATGACAAAGCTTACATTTATCATCATAAGAGTGAGGAATATGGCTCAAAAGATATTACTTCAGCGGCAATATTAGTCGATCGCCTAAAGTGGTTTAATGAAGCATGAACGATAAATCTTTTCGGAGTGCACCATAGGGCAATTCCTTCATTTCATCATACAATAAATTTTGACTTAATATTTCTTGCGCGATCGCCTCCACCACCGGTACACAAACCGAATTCCCAATTTGCTTGTAACTTTCCCCCGCACTTGGATAACTCTTAAAATCTTCAGGAAAACCCATAAGACGGTAACATTCCTTCAGCGTCAACTTTCTCACCATATCTTGCTCGGGAATGTAGATAAAAAACCTGCCAGATGTTTCTTGCGAAGGAATGGTGGGATGAACTCCATCTACCGAATAAATGCGATTAGGCTGTCTGTGAACTCTTGATAAATGTTCTGTGTTCGGCCTCACGCCTGTTTTCCAAGTACCTTTATTTCTGTAACCTACAAACAAAAGTCCCGAATCTTGCTTTCTCGGATAATCAATTAAAGTATACTCGGATTTGTCCAACATTTCAAAATCCCCTGTCTTGTCTAGAAATTCCCTGAGTTTTGGAGTCACCTGGGTTTTAAGCCGAGAAAAATTGAATGGTTTACCTTGAGTTGCAATAATAAATATTCTTTCACGATGTTGAGGAATTCCAAAGTCTTTAGCATTCAGCATTTTGTAATTCACGCTGTATCCCAAATCTTCAAGACTGGCAATAATTACTTTTAAGGTATTTCCCTTGTCGTGATGGATTAAGTGCTTGACATTTTCGAGAACAATAACTTGAGGTTGCTTTATTTTTATAATTTTACAAATATCAAAAAATAGCGTACCTCTAGTATCTTCAAAACCGAGCTTTTTGCCGCAGATGCTAAAAGGTTGGCACGGAAACCCGGCGACTAAAATATCAAAATCTGCTAAATCGGTGGGATTAATTTTACTGATGTCTCCAAAAGGAACTTCACCGAAATTTTCCGTGTAAACTTGTCGGCATTTGCTGTTAATCTCGCAAGAAAAAACGCATTTAAAGCCTATTTTTTCAAACCCTTGTCTGAAACCTCCTATTCCGGAAAACAAATCTATAAATTTCATATATAATTTAATCCAAAATATCACTCAATCCAATGATAACATATTTTGTCTATCTCTCTTTTTTGACTCTGCGTTCTCTGCGTTCTCTGCGGTTCATTCTATCAAATTCAACAACTATTGCTACAGCCCTCAATCTTATACCGATCGTTAAAAGTCGCACAACCCCGCGCCGGACACGGCAATGCCCTGTCCCCACAGATATCGCGTAGAATGTCGATCGCCCGAAACTTCCCCCCGCATTCAATCAACAAACCTGCCAAACTTGTCCCGCAGCCCACTAAACTAGAAATAGCAGAAAAAATTACAGCTATTGTCTACTTTCTTTCACCAACCATGAGTCAAACCTTGGAAAACCTCACCGCAATCGATGACAACCTATCCAAACGCCACCTCGACCTCGATCCCGGCGGCTACTTCATCATTTATCTCGATCGCGAAACCAGCTTAATTTGTGCCAAACATTTCACCAACATCATCGACGATAGAGGCCTCGCCGTCGATCCCGAAACCGGTAAACCCATCCCCGCCCGCGGCAAAGTAGAACGCACCCAATCCACACTTTTTAGCGGCAGAACCGCCAAAGAACTTTGCGTAAAAATCCTAGAAGAAACCCGCCCCAGCCCGGTGACAATGTTAGATCACGCGGCTTATCTGGGACGGGAATTTGTACGGGCAGAAATTGCATTGTTGAGCGATCGAGAATACGTTCAAGATTAGTCGAACCCTGCCATATTTGCTTGACAAAACGGCAACTTACTAGACTGGCATTGCATTCAGGCGATCGTTATTCTTGAAATTATCCGCGTTCATCTGTGTGTATCAGCCTGTCATCTGCGGTCGATCTATCAAAGATTTATCCAATGCAAGTCTATTGCATCAGACAGCAACCGATCACGAAAAACCTTGATACCAGAAATAAGTCACCATCGGAATCACTGTCGCCAATACCAACAGCACAACCACAACAATTGTGGCATTGCCTTGGTCTGTTTCTTCAGCTTTTTTAAACGTGCCTTCAACTTGAATGTTGTCAACAACTTCAGGAGGACCCGGATCGGGTTCGCCCGACAAAACAGTTGCAATGCGCGTACTTGCAGCCGCCAATGCCTCGTTGTATTTATTGCCTTCGCGCAGCGGCACTTGCACGGTTTCCCCAGCTACACTCTGGGCAATTTCATCGGTTAGCAGGGACTTAACCCCTTCGCCGGTGCGGATTGCCGCGTTGTTGGTAACAGTGTCGAGAACGAGTAAAATTTGATTGGTCTGGTCTTCTTTTGCGGGAAACCACTGTTCAAACAGTTGGTCGGCGAAAGTGGCAGTCGTTTCGCCGTAGTCTAAGCGGTGGAAGGTGACAAATCTGACTTGTTTCCCTGTTTTGTTTTCCAGGTTGTCGAGCACGCTGCTGATATTGCTTTCGCTGCTGCGGCTGAGCACGTCGCCTTTGTCGAACACCCAAGTTCGATCGCCCGCCGACAACAGCGGCATTTCGTACACGCCCGTCGCCAATGCCGGCAGTACCGCCATCTGCGATGCGATTAGGGCGATCGCGATCGCCGCCGCCAAAGGTTGGAGATATTTTCTCCAGTTAAATAATTGTTTGAGGAGTCTAGTCATGAGGTTAACTGTAAAACTGACTTTTTTCCAAAAATACTATAGAAATCCCCGTAAAATTCATTTTACACAGGGCAATATTTACAATTAGCTCGCCACTCGAACTCCCCGCCCGATTATTTTAGGATTTTCACTATGGAACCAGCAGACACTTATAAAGGTTGGATTATTCAATCTCAGAAAGTCTTCTACGTCGAGGTTTGGGATAGCCGCGGCAACCGCCACGTCGCCGTCCAAAATGCCAAAACTGAGGAGGAAGCTTTGGAGTTGGCCAAAAAGTGGATAGACAAATATGAGTCAAAACCCGGAAGAATGGCGATCGACGTACCCCATCCTTTCGGAGACACGATCGATATGCCATTTTGATGTCAGTTGTCAGTTGTCAGTTGTCAGTTGTCAGTTGTCATTGGTTGGTTATTACTAATTCCGAATTACCCATTACCAATGACTACTGGCGAAAGTAAGCCGTCTGCTAGGAAATTCCTCGCAATTTCCGCGTATTTTCTACTAAACTCCGAGCAAAGCCGTCGAACCTTTCAGACAGTTTTTCATCCAACAATTTACCGTCGGGACTAAAAGCTTTCCAAGCTTGTCCGATCGCAATTTGTTCGGGAATTACCCAAGCGTGCACCCATCTCAAAATGGTTCGCAAATCGTTGAGTGCGTTGTTGTTGACTTGTCCTCCCAAAACGCTAATCGCACCCGCAACTTTCCCGTCCAAATGCTCAAAACTCATCAAATCCAGGGCATTTTTGAGAGCACCGCTGACGCTACCGTGATACTCCGGCGTTGCCAAAATCAAGCCGTCGGCTTGCTTAACCGCATTCTGCAGCTTTTCCACATCCGGGTAATCGATATAATCATTCTCACCATTGCAGAAGGGCAGATTGAGCGATCGCAAATCGAATATTTCAACTTCCGCGCCCAGGGCAGAGGCCCGTTCTGCTGCTACCTTCAACGCTAACTGGCTGTAGGAGCCAGCCCGCAAACTTCCGCCAATGCCGACAATTTTTACCATAAGACTCACAAACAATCACCGTCTGAGTAAAACGTACTCATTCCGACTATGAATAAGATAGCAAGTTTGATCGGCAACTGTCAATCGATTTTAGATTTTAGATTTTAGATTTACCGACAAAGCCCAGCAACGGGGTTTTTTGAGCAAAATCCATTGATTTTAGATTTTAGATTTACGGACGCGGCCGAGGAACCGGGTTTTTGCCAAAATTCTTTGTAAAAGCCACAGATTTGGGGGAAAACCCGGTTTATGAGCCGCAGCGCACAAGTTCAAGAACGGGCCCGAGAAACCGGGTTTTTTGACCAAAATCCCGATCGCCGACAGATTGGGAGCATCTCATATTTGTAAAAACACTTCTTCTGGCTCCTGACTTCTTCCTTCTGACAATCAAGCATCCAGGATACAAGCCCCCGGATTCATCCGTCCAGAAATAAAAAACCTGTATCCGATGACACTTGCCCCCCCGAATTTATCTCGCGCAAGTCAATTCTTCAATCTCAAATCTAAAATCGCGCAATCGATTGACTCTTTTCTCCTTGCTCCTGACTCCTGACTCCTGACTCCTGACTCCTAACTCCAATTTTGGGCTTGGCTGCTTTCATTGAGATACTCCCCGACTGATTTAGCAAAAAACCCGGTTTCTTGAGGAGGAGTGGGTTCAAAACCAGCCATATCGAGCGGTCTCTTAAGATGCCCGCGAGAGATAAACCCCTTCAACACCCGCCATCTTGTTAAAATAAATGAACGTAGCAAACCACAAGCGGTCAATCTTGGCAGTCTTCAACCTTGGGCAAACCAATATGAAAAATTCTTGGAAACACGCATGGCTGGGGCATCTAGCTGTAAACAAAGACAAGTCGAGCCAGAATACTAAAAAATCAATTCCAGGACGGAATCTTTGGCGCATCCTGGGCAGTTTGGTGATTTCTCAAGGAATATTGCTCTCGACCCCGGTGTTTGCCGACAGCGCGCCAAACACCATGAGTTACAGCCAACTAATCGACAACATAGAAAAAGGGCAAGTCAGTAGAATCGAAGTAGACGAAACTCAAAAAATTGCCAAGGTTAGGCTAAAAAATCAAAAAAGCGATCAAACCCAATCAGTTAGTCTGTTCGATTACAACAACCGAGAACTGTACTCGCAAATCCGCGCCAAAAAGATAGACTTTGAAGTCAAACAAACAGCCGACAACGCCGCAGCAGTCAGTTTAGTAGTAAACTTGCTAGTGATTTTTGCAGTGTTGGCAGTGCTGATGGCAATCCTGCGCCGATCGACCCAATCTCAAGGAAATGCCATGAACTTCGGCAAATCCAGAGCCCGTTTCCAAATGGAAGCCAAAACCGGCGTGATGTTCGACGACGTAGCAGGCATCGAAGAAGCTAAAGAAGAACTCCAAGAAGTCGTAACCTTCCTCAAAAAACCCGAACGCTTCAACGCCATCGGCGCCAAAATTCCCAGAGGAGTTCTGTTAATCGGGCCTCCGGGAACCGGCAAAACAATGCTGGCAAAAGCCATCGCCGGCGAAGCAGCCGTCCCCTTCTTCAGCATCTCCGGTTCCGAATTTGTCGAAATGTTTGTCGGAGTTGGCGCCTCCCGCGTCCGCGACTTGTTCCGCAAAGCTAAAGAAAATTCGCCCTGCATCGTCTTCATCGACGAAATAGACGCCGTAGGAAGGCAGCGCGGCGCTGGTATCGGCGGCGGCAACGACGAACGCGAACAAACTCTCAACCAGTTGCTGACAGAAATGGACGGCTTTGAGGGTAACAGCGGCGTGATTGTGATTGCAGCTACCAACAGGCCCGACGTACTCGATACCGCCCTCCTGCGGCCCGGCAGGTTCGATCGGCAAGTAACGGTAGATTTGCCCAGCTACAAAGGCCGTTTAGGGATTTTGCAAGTTCACGCGCGCAACAAAAAACTCGACCCAGAAGTTGCCCTAGACACGATCGCCCGCCGCACTCCGGGCTTTTCCGGCGCCGACTTGGCAAACTTGCTCAACGAAGCAGCTATTCTCACAGCGAGGCGTCGCAAAGACACTATTAGTAACCTAGAAGTTCACGACGCCATCGACCGGATCACGATCGGGCTTACCCTCAACCCGCTGCTCGACAGCAAGAAAAAGTGGATGACAGCATACCACGAAGTCGGACACGCCCTAGTCGCGACCATGCTCAAAAATGCCGACCCGGTGGAAAAAGTAACGATTATTCCCCGTTCCGGCGGCATCGAAGGCTTTACTAGCTTTGTGCTCGACGACGAAATGCTCGACAGCGAAGGTTTGAGGAGTCGGGCTTTGCTGTTAAACCGGATTACAGTAGCATTGGGTGGACGGGCGGCGGAGGCCGAAATTTATGGCGATGCTGAAATCGACACCGGTGCCGGTAGCGATCTCAGAAAAGTTAGCAGTCTCGCGAGGGAGATGGTAACGCTTTACGGAATGTCGGATTTGGGGCCTGTGGCTTTGGAAAGTCCGAACAGTGAGGTGTTTTTGGGCCAAAGCTGGAATTCGCGATCGGAGTATTCCGAAGAAATGGCAATCAAGATCGATCGCCAAGTCCGGGAAATTGCTTTTGAGTGCTACGAAGAAGCCCGCCGGATTATCCGCGAAAACCGCGCTTTGGTAGATAAACTTGTCGAAGTGCTGTTGGATGAAGAAACGATCGACGGCGACGAATTTCGCCAAATTGTCGAGCGGTACACCCAGTTGAACAAAAAAGAGTTAGCACCAACGTAAAGAGTCATTAGTCAGTAGTCATTAGTCATTTGTTATTCAAGTTTGTAGTGAGAACTTTATTCCTTCTTCTCAAAAAAATCAGGACTTTAGTCCTTACTACAAACCAATAACAATGACTACTAACTAATGACTACTAACTAATGACTACTAACTAATGACTACTAACTAATGACTAATGACAAATTAAGATTGTTGCGCGTACATTTCCCGGAGTACCAAAGCCGGGTCTACCCAGCGGCCGCCGTACTTCAATCCCCAGTGCAAGTGAGGCCCACTCGTGCGGCCGGTCATCCCAACTCTGGCAATTCTCGCACCCGCAGGTACTGTTTGACCTTGCCAAATTACCAAGCTACCTTCGGGATCGGTATAATAACGCCCGCCGTTAGCCCTTAGCGCTCGGCCTCTGAGATGACAGTAGATGTGTTCCCAATTTCCCGATCGCACCACCATACCTGTGCCGCATCGGCCATCTTCCCAAACTTCCACAATTTGGCCGCCCCACCAATTCCGGATATAGCTGCCTTCCGGGGCGGCCAAGTCCAAACCGTAATGAAAATCCCCGCCGCGGGGGCCGAAGGCGGAAGTGTATGTTTCAAAGTTTTCGACTGGAAAAGAAGCTTCTTGCCACAAATTACCCGTCGCTACTCTGCTTGGTAAGCCTGACTGAGCTTTGACCACCTGCTGCTGCAAATAAGGGCCGATCAACACAATGCCGATCGAAAGTGCCAGCAGCAGCATCTGTCTGAGACGAAAAAAGCGTTTTGCCGTCAGCGGGCCTCTAGAGTCTTGCAGGATTTTTTTCACGGCTCAAAGTTAAATGTGTGTGAGTTTGCGTTGTCTGTTAGGCTCACATCTTGCACCCTTGTCAATAAAGCTTTCACGGGCGGGCTTTCCGGCCCACCCCACAAAAAAATCATTCTTTGTGGAACGGGCCGGAAAGCCCGTTTCTCAGAAGGGTGCAAGATGTAAGTGATGCCAATTCGCTGCAAGATTGGCTTTGAGCTCTACCCGCGATCGCGAATCAGTTTATCAACAACGTGTATCTTACTCCATCCAAAACCGGTGTCAAGGCTTCCGGGTAAATGCCCGGGGGCGATCGAAAAAAATTGGCCGAGGAATTGGTGCTGCGGTTGAATTCGATCGAGCTTTTGCTTGACACTATAGTTTAGTTAGTTCCGGGATTTTGGATGTTATCCAAAATTTCAAATTCATAACACATCAAGCAATGCTTACTGAAATTTTTCCTTTTAGCTTTGCCATAGACGCAACTGCGATCGCCGGTGCGTCCTTGTGGTCTTTGGCCCTGTACTGGGGCCTGTCGCCCCTCACAGAATGGGTAATCCTGCAACTCAACCGCTGGATGAATTTTGCCGAGAGATCCCTCTACACCTCAGAAGCCGAGTTTGAAAGAACCCGCCAAGCCAGAGAAGCCCAAAATGCCTTTTACGCTTCGCTGTTGAGCATTGTGCCCTTTTTGATTGCGGGCGGATTGTGCAATTGGGGCGTCGAATTGTCTCTGGGTACTGGTTGGGCGGTATCTATGGGTACGATCGCCTGTATTGGCGGCGGCGTGTACGAGCTCGGCCGCCGAGACGGTCAATCTTAAGCGATTTTAGATTTGGGATTTGGGATTTTGGATCGATCGAGATCTTCGGAGATTTACCAGCCTCTAGAATCGATCGTCATCTCAAATCCAAAACTCAAAATCTCAAATATACGAGCAATTACATAAATCTTTGATAGAGCCGGTCAACCGCAGATGCTAGGCAGATCGACACAGACAAACGCAGATAAGTGCCTATTATGGCGAGGCAATTAATCCAATTTAAGTCTCATATTCATCATATATTTTAACCGTAACCTGACTCAGGATGTTTGCCTAAAAGTCGCAATTGCCGTTCAGTAGCGGTAGCAATAATTTCGGGATTGAAGTGCCACGGCCAAGGCGAAAATTTCTGGGCAATGTCGCGGTGGGAATAATGGACTTGCAGCATATAACGAGTGCGATCTGTTGTCGTATTTCTGCCGCCGGAATGCCAAATTTCACTGCGGAAAAACAGCACATCTCCTGCTTTGCACAAAACTGGTTCGGGAGATTGTCCGTTCCAAGTTTCTTCCCCGCGATCGGGTTGGCGACCCGACTTGTGACTGCCGGGAATAATATAGGTAGGACAGAGGTCTTCAGTGACATCGCTGAGATAAAAATGGGCCGTGCAAATCAATACCGGGAGTTGAAAAGTGCGGTCGGCAAACACGCTTTCGGGCAAAGGTACGAATACGCGATCGGCGTGGACGCGCCAACCGTCATAACCGGGCTCGCTTTTCCACGCAGTCATGCCGATAATATGACAATCGCTGCCCATTAATCCTTCTGCTAATTCAATTATACCCGGTCGATCGGCATAGGAAAGCCACAGCCGATCGCGATTAAACACGCACTTAAAATGTTTGTTTAATTCACTCCAACGGCTGCCGTCGAGTCCGAAGGGTTGCAGGCGATCGAGGGCTTCTCTAGTCCGCGCCACTTCCGACGGACTGAGTACACCGGGAATCAGCGCAAAACCATCTTCCCGCACCGCTTCTACCGCCCCTGCTGTGTCGAAAAGATCGCAAGTCTTTTGCCGATAGCTGAAAACTTCGCTTAACGTGGTTGCGTTCATAATTTAAAGAGTAAAATTATTAACTCTTATTAAATTAACACTTCTTCCGATCGATACTTGCATACTATGAAACCAGCCACCCAGTTTATTGGTACATCAGGACTTACACAAAATTTTATTATATAGGGCACGCACTGCTCGCATTACGTCTGATTTGGATAAATCAAATGAAATACCAACCAGAACCCACATCATTAAATCAAGCCCGCGCCGCCTTCCAAAAAATCTGGGGATACGACGACTTTCGACCACCCCAAGGAGAAATCGTCGGCAGTTTATTAGCCGGAAAAGATACAATTATAATTATGCCGACAGGCGGCGGCAAATCAATCTGCTTTCTACTGCCAGCTTTGTTACAAACAGGCTTAACGTTGGTAGTTTCGCCGTTAGTCGCACTGATGGAAAATCAAGTACAAGAATTGCGCGATCGCAATCTGCCCGCTTCCCTCATCCACAGTCAACTGCCAACAGCGCAGCGCCGACAAACTATGCAGTCGCTGCAACAAAACAAATTAAGATTGCTGTACCTGTCTCCCGAAACATTACTCAGCAAGCCTGTTTGGGAAATTATCAGTCAGCCCCACATCCAAATCAACGGTTTAATATTAGATGAAGCTCACTGTTTAGTGCAGTGGGGCGATACATTCCGACCAGCTTACCGCCGTTTGGGAACAGTGCGACCTGCTTTGTTGAAAGCTAAACCAGCAAACAGTAAAATTGCGATCGCAGCTTTCACCGCTACCGCCAACCCGGAAGCACAGCAAACAATCAAAAATGTCTTGCAACTGCAAAAACCCGAAGCCTTTCTGCTAAGTCCCTACCGTTCTAACCTCCACCTGCAAGTGCAGACAGTCTGGACGCCGAGAGGACGCAAGCAGCAGTTATTAAATTTTATCAAAGCTCGACCAAAACAAGCAGGTTTAGTCTATGTCCGCACGAGAAAAGATAGCGAAAGCTTGGCAGATTTGTTGGAAGCAGCAGGTTATGAAACAGCAGCTTATCATGCAGGTTTGAGTCCAGAATCACGGCGAAAAATAGAAACAGCTTGGCTGAACAATGACCTTAAATTTGTGACTTGTACCTCAGCATTCGGGATGGGAATTAACAAGCCGGATGTCCGGTGGGTTGTTCACTTTCAAGCACCTTTGCTATTATCGGAATACATTCAGGAAATTGGTAGAGGCGGACGCGACGGCAAATCGGCGATCGCCCTGACATTGATTAGCGAACCGACGGGTTTGCTTTATCCCGAAGATAAACAAAGAAAGGAATTTTTTCAAGATAAATTGCGATCGCAATACCGAGAAGCTCAGCAATTAGCTAAAAAACTGCCAGTTAAAGGCGATATAGAAGCAGTTTCCCGCGAATTTCCCGAAAGCGATATCGCCCTTTCGATTCTCCACAGCAGCGGACAATTAACATGGCAAGATCCTTTTAATTATGCGATCGATAAATCGCCACAGCAAAAAGGTGAAAAACAAAACTCTACCGCTGCTGAGGAAATGGTAAAATATTTGAAACATCGGCAGTGCAGGTGGCAATTTTTGCTGCAAGCTTTTGGGTTTGCCAAGGAAGCTAAATCAATGCGCTGCGGCCACTGCGATAATTGTCGGTGATTTTAGATTTACCGCCCAAGTGGGGACGGGTTTACGAGATTGTTAGTTACAGGCGCGTATTGTTGGTGAAACTCGCACTTTGTATCTTGAAAGATTTAGATTGCGATTTATCATTTGGCTGGGGGGGGTTTACGAGATTATTGGTTTTAGGCAATTATTGTTGGTAAAACCCGCCCCTACAAGATATTTACTGCATAGAAATCTATCGTCGATTCTCTATTACCGATTACCGATTACCAAAGAAACTAAATGATAGAAACAGACACAGAACAAATGTACACAGTTGAAAATACAGGGGAATTAAATCAAAATAATGTCAATCAGCGATTAGATATTTGGCTGTCCAACCAAATACCGGACTTATCCCGATCGCGAATCCAAACCCTCATATCACAAGGTAACGTCAAAGTCAACGACGAAACCTGCACCTCGAAAAAAATATCAGTAAAAACGGGCGATCGCATCCAAATTATCCTACCCGAAATCCAAGCCACTTCCTTGCAGCCCGAAGCAATTCCCCTCTCTATCCTTTACGAAGACGACAGCCTAATTATCATCAACAAACCAGCCGGATTAGTCGTCCACCCAGCCGCCGGACACCAAGACGGTACATTAGTCAACGCGCTTTTAGCCCACTGTCCCCTAGCAGAAATAGGCGGAGTTCAGCGGCCGGGAATCGTACACAGATTAGACAAAGATACAACGGGTGCGATCGCGATCGCCAAAACCGACATCGCCCACCAACACCTGCAAGCCCAACTCAAAGCCAAAACCGCCCGCCGCGAATATTTAGGCATAGTTTACGGCACTCCCAGCAGTGAAACAGGCACAGTAGACTTACCCATCGGCCGGCACCCCACAGACCGCAAAAAAATGGCAGTAGTACCAGTAGAAAAAGGCGGTCGCCCCGCAGTTACTCACTGGACAATCAAAGAAAGAATCGGCAACTATTGCTTAATGCACTATCAATTAGAAACAGGCCGCACCCATCAAATTCGCGTGCATACAGCGGAAATAAAACATCCCATTGTGGGCGATCCGATGTACAGTTCCAACCGTTCTATCGGCGTCAATTTAACCGGACAAGCCCTCCACGCATGGCGGCTGACATTGCAGCATCCCGTAACCGGAGAATTAATAGAGGCGATCGCGCCTTTACCCGATCAATTCAACACTTTGTTGAAAATATTGCGGTTGCGGGCTAATATTTGATATTTTGGGCAGTTAACACTGGTAATTTCTATGTCTAAATTTGAGGAACTTTGTAAATCTTACGCCGCATCCCGGCAAGCATACCGTGAATCCTGCGAAGCTTGTCAGGATTTTAGTGAAATTTTTATCCAGCAAATGAGCGATTATTTGGAATGCCCGATTCACAACCAAAATCAGAAGTTTGATGACAATGGCATACTGTATTTTGATGGTGCGATCGATGTTTGCGAAAATCCAGAAAATCCCCAAAATGGCGATCGCGAAACTGTCGAAATATCTTTGAGTGTTAACAAAGTTATTGACAATTTCATTGTCACGGTTTATCCTTGGGGTCACGAATTCAAGATTCTCATTGATGAACCCAGACACTTTGAAGAAGCTTTTGAATACATTTTCGATCGACTCCAATCAGCTTATACTGGCGTAAGTCTGTTACTGTCAGAACCAGATACTTTACCTTTTTAATGACTAAAGTCCTTACTATAAACATTTTTTCCCCTGCCTTTTTTTTCATTAATAAACTTCTTGCCTAAATCTTTGATACAAGAAGAAAACCGCAGATGAACGCAGATGAACGCAGATACATTTAAAGATAGGAGAGCGAAGAAGGGCTTCTATTCAACTATTATAATATTTATCTGTTAAATCCCGTACATTGCTTGTTGCCAAACTTCTTTCCAAAAAAGTATGAGTCCCGAGTTTTGGATTCCAAGTTTATCAAAAAACTCAAACCTCAAAACTCAAGACTCAAAACTCTTTCAGCCTAAAAGCCGATCGATTCAGTCGATTGCCCGACACAAATAATCGCATCCGGGCAGCATCAATTACCGGCGACGGGGAACCATCGTGTCGATATTGATATTAGCTAGAGGCACGCGCTGCGGCGGAGTAGCAGGCAGGGGCATATTGCGCGCCATACCCAAATAGTTCGACGGATCGCCAGCCTTCGCCTGCTGTTCTTGAGGAACAAAACGGCGGACACTTGTCTGCCAGATGATTTGCGGGAAGCCAAGCTGCGAACGGTGGTACTCACCGTAGCGGGGGGTTTTCAAGTTGAAAGGAGTTTCCCCTCCAACTCGCTGAGGCAAAATTCGGCGCTGCTGGTAAGGTACGGTATCGTAGCCGAACTTATCGAGGTACTCTTCGCTATTGAGCAACTCGTCAATAAAGCCTTGAGGCCCCTTATTGGCTACGACGATCGACCAAGCAATCTTTTCGCGCTCGCTGTACACATCCCGGCCCAAAATGCGCTGCACGCACATTTCTACAAACCGATAGTTGCTGTTAGTTTGGTAATTCCGCTCTAGGAAAGGAGCCGAAATCGCCAAACCGCGAATAAAGTCCCGCACAGTAATTTGGCCGAACTTGAGTTGCGACTCCAAAGACTTTTGGCGGTTGCTCTTGAGGATTTGGTGTTCGCTGTAAATCTGGCGATATCCAGCCCAAATCAAATTTTCCATGTCTCCAGACGAGAGCACATTTTCAGTTGTGAAAATTCTGGGCTGCTCGTCGCTCCCTGTTTCAAAACCAGCTACGCGCTGGTTTTGGCTCTTGGGGGCGTAGTTTATCAAAGGTAGCGCCACGTTAAAATCTCCGTTATCTCAAATTTCAGAAATAGTTGACACCGCGAGCTGCCAGCATAACGGATACAACTAACCAACATACAGATTAGGGGATTCCCGCAATCTAAATCTGATTTTCCTGAATTTTTGCAACAATCTGTAACATTTGTTGACTTTCGGGAAGTCATTAGTCAGCAGTCAGTAGTCATTAGTGAGCACTCAGCAGTCGGCTGAGTCTCGAAACGACGGCAAAATAATAACCAATGACCAATGACTAATGACTGATGACCAATGACTAATGACTAAATTACCACCCCAGAGCCGAATAAAACTCGCTGCCGGCCACTCGATCTGCTGCGGGTTCTGATGCTGCATCCGAGTCTGGTTGCACCCGAATTTCGGTACAAAATGTCGATGTGCTGAAACCGCCAAAGCGCTTTACGGTACTTGTCCGCATCCGCAGGTTCGGATTAGCAAACCAAAAACGCTCGATCGAACTCATCGTCTCGTATTCGGTAATCAGCAGCAGCCCATCCTCGTCATCCATCTCAAAACGGCCAGCTACCGGCACAATTTCCGCATAGCCGCGTTCCCGCAACATCAAACCCTGCCGCGGATTTTCAGGATCGGGGACGATCGCGAACACCGTAGACCCTTTATGATTCTCATCATCCTTATCCCACGCCATCGAGCCGTGCCAAGTCACAAAAGCCCCCCCAGCAGCCCGGCTCGGATCGACTTCGTGCATCTTGCAAATCTCGGCGACTCTGGCGTCATCCGCATCTAGGGCCGTTACCTGAATATTTGAATCCCCTATCTCCGCTTGACGAAAAGCCAGGTGGTGAGTGCTGCGCTGAGAACGCCACTCCCCAGCACTGCTCTGAAAAAACTCCATTGCATCCATACAAACTATCTCCTTTGGCTTAGGCTTCCCGGTCTTTACGCCTTTTTATGATAAAGCTCCCCCCACTTAGATGTACTTTTGCTACACAAATTAGTCTCAAAATGTCTACTTTGGACATATTGTCAAGGGAATGTTATGATAGTTTACAATGTAGGAGAGACAACAAATCCTGCAAAACGTAATTTCGATCTCGCATTAATCTCAGCAAACTGGAGGAGCGACTTATGGATATGTCTACAACCAACCTCAGCATGGAACAGCAGTTCAAACTTCAAGTGCTGCGCGAAGAAGTCAAAAGGTTAAGCCAAGACCAAGCTCAGGAATACTTGCTCGAAGTTATGCGGCAAAACATGGTAAAAGAAAACCTGTTAAAGCATTGGATGAAGAATATGTGAACTATGCAAGCATTTCTTCACAAAAATCATTGCCTTGTATCTGCAAAAAGTACGATCTAGCTTTTAATCATAAAATCCAGAATCCCGCTGTCTCCAAGAAAGCGGGATTCTCAATTCAGAAAAGTTTTACGCAGTTTTTTTAGTCGCTACCAGACTCAGCAAATTCAATATTTTTAGTCTCGAGCGAGAGAGACGAGAGTTTGTGTAGCGCGATGGTTTCAAGCTGTCGGGGGGATCAACCAAAACGGCCGCTGACATAATCCAAAGTAGACTCTTCCTTCGGACTTTGGAAAATTACCTCAGTCTTGTCACACTCCACCAGATAGCCAAACCGCTTCCCGTCGTCAGAAAGTTTAGCATTAAAAAAAGCAGTTAGGTCAGAAACCCGAGAAGCCTGCTGCATATTGTGAGTAACGATCACGATAGTATACTTCTCCTTGAGTTCCCGCATCAACTCCTCAATCTTAATCGTAGAAATCGGGTCAAGAGAAGCACAAGGTTCATCCATTAACACTACATCAGGATTAATCGCGATCGCCCTAGCAATACACAAACGCTGCTGCTGACCGCCCGAAAGAGAAAAACCGCTTTGCTTCAGCTTATCCTTCACCTCATCCCACAAATAAGCTTGGCGGAGCGACTTTTCCACCAGCTCATCCATATCCCCCTTGTAATTGTTCACCCTCGCACCGTAAGCAATATTGTCATAAATCGACTTCGGGAAAGGATTCGGCTTTTGAAACACCATCCCAATCTTGCGGCGCACCTCCACAGCATCAACATCAGGATCGTAAAGATTTTGACCGTAGTAATCAATTCTACCCTCTAAACGAAAACCGCTAACTAAATCGTTGAGGCGGTTAAAACATCGCAGAATTGTACTTTTACCGCAGCCAGACGGCCCGATCAAGGCAGTAATCCGATTTTTAGGAATCTCCATACAAACATTTTTAACTGCGTGAAAAGCGCCGTAAAAAATATTGATATTCTCTGTCCGCAAAACTGTTTCCGTTTGCTTGTCTAAATCCATCATCATACAGGTAACAATCCTCTGAATTTTTACTCAAAACCTGGGTTACATTCGACCTTCACCATAAGTGCATGAATGTCTTTTTAAAACTCACCCTTTAATACACTTTTTTGTGAGTAGCCCAGCGAGAAAGAATACTCGTCAGCAAAACCATAAACACCAAAATCAAAGATGCAGCCCAAGCCAATTCTTTCTGTGCCTTAAAAGGAACCGTTGCAAAGTTGTACACCAAAACCGAAAGACTCGGAGTTGGCTTATCAAATCCTGCCGGCCAAAAAGGCGAATTCAGCGCCGTGAAAATCAAAGGAGCCGTTTCTCCAGCAGCGCGAGCAATTGCCAGGGTCACACCTGTTAAAATAGCCGGAATTGCCGCAGGCAAAACCACCTGCAACACCGTCTGATAATTAGAAGCACCCACACCAACCGACGCCCATCTAATATCTTGCGGGACGATTTGTAGAGCTTCGTCAGTAGTCCGCACAATCGTGGGCAACATCAGCACAGCCAGCGCCGCGCCCCCTGCAATTGCCGAAAAACCTCCCATAGTTACCACGAACAAACCGTAGGCAAATACCCCGGCAATAATCGAAGGAACGCCGCTGAGGACATTAGTAGCAAAGCGCACCCAGCGAGCTACTTCGCCGCTGCTGAACTCCGACAAATAAACTGCTGCCAATACACCAAAAGGAACAGCAATTAAAGAAGCTATTCCTACCGTCATCAATGTACCGAGAATTGCATTAGCAATCCCGCCTCCCGACAGTCCGGGCGGCGGCGGCAGCTTGGTAAACAAGTCTAAATTCAGGCGGTTAAAGCCTTGTACCGTGACGTAGGAAAGCACTGCAAACAAAGGCAGGAGAGTGATTGCCAGACTAGCTCCAGCCAGTACAGTCATTGCCAGATTAAACAGCGCTTGCGGGCTGTTTTTAACCTTTTTCAAACTGCCTGTTTTCGATACCAAAGGATTCTCATCGGAGATGCTATTTGACATAAACTAAAACTGTGTAGGAAATGGCGGCAAACTTCTAGTTGTATTTTGCTCTTACTTGAGAAACAATCCACTCTGCCAAAATATTAACAATCAGTGTCATAATAAACAGAATGAGCCCAGTGTACATCAGAGCTGCTACTTGCAACCCCGATGCTTCCGCAAACTGATTTGCCATCAAAGAAGCAATAGTATTTGCAGGAGCTAGCACAGAAAGACTTAACTGATTGGAATTGCCAATTAACAGAGTAGCTGCCATTGTTTCTCCCATAGCGCGGCCGAGTCCGAGCATAATTCCGCCGACAATGCCGGAAAAAGCCGCCGGTACGAGCACTCTAAAAATTGTTGTCCAGCGAGTAGCTCCTAAACCGAGAGATGCTTGCCGCAATTCGGGCGGGAGACTTGCCAAAGAGTCGCGGGAGATAGCAGTAATAATGGGCAAAGTCATGATTCCCAAAATTACTCCGGCTGGCAACATTCCCGGGCCCACTGGCGAGGTGCTAAAAATCGGCAGCCATCCGAAAGTGCCGTTGAGAAACTTGCCGAGAGTGGTAATCAGGGGAATCAGTACAGCAATTCCCCACAAACCGTAGACTACGCTGGGAATGGCTGCTAAAAGTTCTACTAAAAAAACCAAAGCTGTGCGCACTGGCAGCGGCAAAAAATCTTCGCTCAAGAAAATGGCAGTCCCTACTCCTAATGGTACTGCAATTAGGAGCGCGATCGCCGAACTGACGATCGTCCCGTAAATCATCGGCAGCGCACCGTACTCTTCTTTAACCGGATTCCAGCTACTGCCAAACAGAAAGCCCAAACCGTACTGTTGAATCGCCGGTAAAGCCCTGTAAGCAACGGTGAGGGCGATTACCAGCAAAATTACGCCAACTCCTATGCCCAAAATCCGCGTGAGCCAGATAAAGCCTTGGTCTAAGGATTTTTCTGCCCCAGAGCGCGATCGGCTCTGTGATTGAGCGCTGTTACTATCTGAAATCATAGAAAAAAAAACCAAATATATAGTAGCGGAAAATAGCCTGTTTCGGAAAAAGCTGGAAGGAAGCAGAAAGAAAGACGATAAATAAAATCACAGAGGGGCGGGTTGATTAATCCCCTGACTTTTCAACAAATATTTCTCGTAAAACCCGCCCGTTGTATTTTGAAAGAGGTAGAGGGCAATGTACCGTTGGGTGGGGCGGGTTTATCAGATTATTGATTTTAGGCAATTATTGTCGGTGAACCCGCCCCTACAGAAATATCTCTCTTCCTTCTTCCTTTTTTCCCTCTGCCAACTGTCAACTAACAACTGCCAACTGTCAACTGCCAACTGACTTCAATTGCTATTTGGCAACCTCAATCTTGTAGTCTGGGCTGATGCCGTCAGCGGCTGCGGCTACTTTTTCTTTAACGTTTTGGGGCAGAGGAACGTAGCCCAATTCGGAACTAACTTTTTGACCTTCATTCAAGCCGTATTCAACCATTGCCTCGATGGTTTTGGCTTTGTTGGGGTCAGAAACTGTTTTGGGGACGAGCATCCAAGTGTAGGTGACAATTGGATAGGATTGAGCGCCTTCGGGGTCTTCGATAAATGCTCGCAGGTTTTCCGGCATCGGCA
This sequence comes from Microcoleus sp. F8-C3, assembly GCA_036704825.1. Classification (GTDB taxonomy): domain Bacteria; phylum Cyanobacteriota; class Cyanobacteriia; order Cyanobacteriales; family Microcoleaceae; genus Microcoleus. Next base: position 68,625 of record JAUBSN010000029.1, read on the forward strand.
CAGTCGCTAAAGCTTGAGAAGCTGATTCGTCGGTAGGTGCGACAAAGCTGCCTGCTTTGTTTTCCAAAGATGCAAATTTGACATTGTTGTTTTTGGCATAGCCGTATTCTATGTAGCCGACGCTGCCGACGGTTTGCAGGATTTGGGCTGTGACGCCTTCGTTGCCTTTTGCGCCTACGCCTACGGGCCACTGTACTGTTTTGCCGTCGCCTACTGCACTTTTCCAGTCGGGGCTGATGGCACTCAGGTGTTTGGTGAAGACGGCGGTGGTACCGCTACCGTCGGAACGGTGGACGATGGTGATGGCTTGGTCTGGCAATTTCGCGCCTGGGTTGGCGGCTGCAATTTTGGGGTCGTTCCAGTTGGTAATTTTACCGGCGAAGATATCTGCGTAAACATCCCGTGGCAGTTTCAGCGGTTCGGTTAAGTCTGGCAGGTTGTAGCCGATGACGATGCTGCCGGCTGTCATGGGCAGTAAGAGCACGCCTTTGTCTGCAGGAACTTTGGCGATTTCGTCGTCTTTCATGCCGGTGTCGCTGGCCCCAAAGTCTACTGTGCCTTTGGTAAATTGTTCAACTCCGGCGCCGCTGCCTACTGATTGATAGTTAATTTGTACTTTGGGGTTGATTTTGTTGAAGTCTTGAAACCAACGCTGGTACAGAGGGGCGGGGAAGGAGGCGCCGGCTGCGGTGATGGCTACGTCTGAGGCTAGGGCGAGTTTGGTGTTTTCCGCTGTGCCGGTGGCTGCAACGGGGGATGCGCCGGGGGATGCTGCGGTGTCGCCGCCTGGGCTGGTAGTGCCGCCTGTGGGTGTGCTGGGACTGGTGCAAGCTGCTACACTCAGGGCGATCGCCATAGCGGAAATTGCTGTAGTCAGACGGTTTGGATTAATCAAGTTGAGACGAAAAAGCATAGGTATAAAAAATCTGCGATCGTTATAGGGGTGTCCCGCATCAGCATAGCGCGCAAAAGTAAAGATTAGGTTAAGAATCTTTACACTTAATCGCAATTTAATATTAATTAATATTATTAATGTGATTAATGAACTTGACAGTATTGACTTTGTAAGGTATAGAACGGATAAATTGGTACGGAAACCAGCACTCGATCGCCCGATCGCGAAAAATTCCCGATTAAATTATCATAAAATCCAGGGTTGAGAACCAGAAAACCATACAATGGTGGTTATTTTCACAGTAGTGCTAGTATTAAGAATTTCAAAGCTGCGGGCATGGAAGCTGGCATCTGACAAATGCCGTTTGATGATACAGCAACCGCCGTGACGGTGAGGACGTTCTTAATTGCACAAACATAAACGGTCGATTGCAACTTCCGTCTTCCTTATTTCTTCTTCCTTATTTCATCTTCCTTCTGGTATAATGCCTGCTCCTATTGAATTAATCTGGGCTGTTATTGGTTTGCTCCTGACGATAGGAGGCACTTTTTTGCCTGCATCTGTCACAATTCCGATTGGGTTGTGGGACGATCGAGGACTTCAGGCGTACTCTTTAGGTGTTACCTATCAAATTGGAGCCGTTTTGCTAGTAGGCTGCATGGGGGGAAAAAATGCTGCGGCTCTCTCGCAAATTGCCTATTTGGCATTAGGATTAACTTTGTGGCCAGTTTTTTCTCAAGGCGGCGGCATCGGCTATCTGAAAGAAGCGAGTTTTGGGTATTTGCTGGGTTTTGTGCCTGGTGCTTGGGTGTGCGGCTGGGTGGCTTTTAAGGTGGCTTCGCGGCTGGAATCTATGGCTTTTAGCTGTTTGTGCGGCTTGTTCACAGTACACGCGATCGGCTTAATTTATCTAATTTTTACTTACTGGCTGCCTCCGGCAAAAAAAACACCTTTATTCGATGAGATTCTTAAATATTCGGTTTATCCCCTGCCGGGACAATTGGCGGTAGTTTGTGCGATCGCAGTGCTGTCATTTACTTTACGCCGCTTGATGTTTTATTAAGTGCGAAGGAAGTTCGGCAACGGATTCGCTCGACGGATGAAACGGATGAAGGATGAAGGATGAAGGATGATGTAACTGATAATTGTGCAAAATAAGGTTATACTATACATTGCCCAAGGGGAGAGTCATCTCGCTGCGGCTGGGATTGCTTTAATTTACTGCATTATGCTCGCAATGACAAGTGAGATTGGAGTAAATTATCCCATCCCCGATGCCCCATTTTCTATTGCCTAATTCATGCGTTTTAAAAGAAATCCCTTGTTCTGGGTGGCTGCTGTTATCAGTTTAGTTTTAGACCACCTGGCTAAGTTTTGGGTGGTACAAAATTTTGAGTTGACGGTTCCTCCGCAGACGCAGCCGCTGTTACCCGGAGTGTTTCACTTCACTTATGTTGTTAATACCGGTGCGGCTTTTAGTTTGTTCAGCAATGGCGGGGCGAATTGGTTGCGGTGGCTGTCTTTGGGCGTTAGTTTGGGATTGATAGTGCTGGCTTGGTTCGGGCCGCGAATTAACCGCTGGGAACAAGCTGGCTACGGTTTGATTTTGGGGGGAGCACTGGGGAACGGGATCGATCGATTTGTTTCTGGCCATGTTGTAGATTTTATCGATTTTCGGCTGATTCGGTTCCCGGTGTTTAATCTGGCCGATGTGTTTATTAATGCTGGGATTGTCTGTTTGCTGATTGCAACTTTTCACAGTACACCGCCGAGAAGCCAAGACGATGGCAATTCTATTTCAGAGTAACTTTCAACAAGTCAATCAATTTTAGATTTTAGATTTTAGATTTTAGATTAACCCACGCACTTGCTGTACCGTTCTCAGGTTTATCGGATGCAGAGCTTTTTTTGCCGATCCACTAATGAAGCCAGGGGCCTCGCCACCAATTGCTTTCGGTCATTTGTCAGTTGTCTGTTGTCAGAAGGTATAGGTATCAACTTAAAGTTAGAGTGATTTATGAGCTATAATTATATTCTTTATTGCTAATCCTAAACTCGCTCCCCCTTCAAAACACTTTGGTTGAAAATCCCCAATTTATCCGTCGGATAAATTCCCAAATCTAAAATCTAAAATCTAAAATCTAAAATCTAAAATCGGATGACTCCTAATCAATTTGCCCGAGAACGCTTACTATTTGCCCCAGCAACGCCCGATGCAGATGCTATCCCGACTATTTTTGCTTTTCCCAACGAGTACACGGTAGGTATTACCAGTCTCGGCTATCAGATAGTGTGGGCAACTTTGGCTGTGCGATCGGATATTGAAGTGGGCCGTTTATTTACTGATATCCGCGAACCACTTCCCCGACATCCAGAATTACTGGGATTTTCGCTTTCTTGGGAACTAGACTATGTAAATATTCTCAATTTATTGGAATCTCTAGAAATTCCGATTTGGGCGTCAAAACGAACTGACAATCATCCGATAGTCTTCGGCGGCGGCCCGGTTTTTACTGCTAATCCAGAACCTTTTGCCGATTTTTTTGATGTGATTTTGCTGGGAGATGGCGAACATCTCATAGACAATTTTATTGATGCTTGTAAAGAAGTCCGTAAAGCAGACAGACAAACTAAATTGCGGCATTTAGCCCGAGTTCCGGGGGTTTACGTCCCCAGTTTGTACGAAGTAACTTATCTGGATGCGGATGAGGGGATTAAATCGATTCAGCCTGTCGATTCGGGAATTCCCAGTATGGTGGAAAAACAGACTTATCGCGGCAATACTTTATCTGCTTCGACTGTGGTGACAGAAAAAGCTGCTTGGGAAAATATTTACATGGTGGAAGTGGTTCGGAGTTGTCCAGAAATGTGCCGTTTTTGTTTGGCAAGTTATCTGACTTTGCCGTTTAGAACTGCGAGTTTGGAGGGTTCGCTAATTCCGGCGATCGATCGCGGTTTAGCTGTGACTAATCGTTTGGGTTTGTTGGGTGCTTCGGTGACTCAGCACCCGGAATTTGAAGAGTTGCTGGATCGTTTGAATCACCCGAAGTACGACGGCGTGCGGCTGAGTCTTTCTTCGGTACGGACGAATACAGTTACAGTTAAATTGGCCGAAATTTTGACCAACCGAGACAGCAAATCTGTGACAATTGCGGTGGAAAGCGGGAGCGATCGCCTCCGCAAAATCGTTAACAAAAAACTCACAAATGACGAAATAATTCAAGCTGCTATCAATGCTAAGGCTGGCGGATTAAAGGGAATTAAACTTTACGGGATGGCGGGAATTCCCGGTGAAGAAATGGAGGATTTAGAGGAAACGGTGGCGATGATGCGGGCGATTAGAAAAGCTGTTCCCGGTTTGCGGTTGACTCTGGGATGCAGTTCTTTTGTCCCGAAATCTCACACTCCTTTTCAGTGGTTTGGAGTGAATAAAGATGCGGAGAAGAGGCTGAAGTTTTTAGATAAAGAATTGCGGAAGTTAGGTTTAGAATTTAGACCTGAAAGCTATAACTGGTCTGTGATTCAGGGTTTGTTGTCAAAGGGCGATCGGCGGTTGTCAAAGCTGTTGGAATTAGTGCGGCATTACGGCGATACTTTGGGCAGTTATCGGCGGGCTTTTAAGGAGTTGCGGGGACAGTTGCCGGAGATGGATTTTTATGTTTTTCAAGAGTGGGATTTAGAGCAAGTTTTGCCTTGGAGTCATTTAAAAGGACCGCTACCGGAGGCGACTTTGAAGAAGCATTTAGCGGAGGCGATGAGTCATTTTAGGACGGAGGATTTGCAGTTGACGAGTTAAGAAATAGCGGATGCGAAAGTGCGTTAGCGAAGCCCTCGAAGAGGATCGCATCTTTGCAAGTAAGCAGATTGAAAGCTAACTTAACAAGAGCAAATAAGGAGCGACGTACTATAATACAATTATGCCATAAGTCCAACCCAAGGAAATTCAGCGTTATGTCACCTCAGACGGCAGAGTACCTTTCGCTGAGTGGTTTGATTCCTTCAAAGATACAAACACTCAAGCCAAGATTCGATCTAGGCTAAATCGGGTTGTTACTGGTAATTTGGGAGACTATCGTTCAGTTGGAGAAGGAGTTTGCGAACTCAGAATAGACTATGGCCCTGGTTTCCGAATCTATTTTGGGCAAGTTGGAACAACAATTGTGCTTCTTCTCTGCGGTGGAGATAAAAGCACTCAAAACCGAGATATCCTCCAAGCAAAAGAATACTGGACAGATTACAACAGGATTTAAAACAATGGCTAAAAGTATTCCAGATCATCCGTTTTTGATTGAATCTCTGAGAAAAAACCCGGCATTGTCAGCCGCCTATATAACGGCGACTATAGAGGAAATCGACCCGGAACCTGAATTGCTGAAACTTGCTCTGGGCGATGTCGCAGAAGCTTTGGGTCAACCAAAAATGACTCCTGAAGAATATGAATTGCATTTAAAAAAACTGGATGAATTGCTATCGCAGCAAGGAAGCGATACAATTTACAATCTGGGGATTTGGCTAAAAGCTTTGGGATTGAAACTAACTATTGCTGTTTGTACTGATACAGAGGATAATACTGCAAATGCTGAAACGCGATCGGAAATAACTGTTTAACTTAATCTAGAAAATGCCCAATTTTAAATATTCATCTGTGCTTAATGCCACCGTTGAAGCAGTCTGGAACTTTCACGAAAGGCCGGGTATTTTGCAACTTTTGACTCCGCCTTGGCAACCGGTTCAAGATAAGATGAGGAGCGACATACTATAATACAATTATGCCAGAAGTCCAACCGAAAGAAATTCAGCGTTATACTACGCCAGACAACAGAGTGCCTTTCGAGGAATGGTTTAATGTTCTCCGAGATGGCAAAGCTAAAGCTAGAATTAGGTTGAGATTAGACAGAGTTCAACTCGGCCATCTCGGAGATTATCGATTTGTTGGAGAAGGAGTCTATGAATTAAAAATAGATTATGGCCCTGGATACCGAATCTATTTCGGACAAGTCGGCACAACTATTATCCTGCTTTTAATAGGCGGGGATAAAAGCACTCAGGACCGAGACATACAGCAAGCTATCAAATACTGGACTGATTACAGGAGTGAAGATAATGCCTAAAAGTTTACCTTACCATCCTTCACTAATACAATCTCTCAAAAACCCAATAGATTCTGCTATGTATCTAGAGGCTTTTTTTGAAGAAGAAAATCCCGAGGCAGAACTGCTAAAAATGGTACTTAACAATGTAGCAGAAGCTCTAGGTCAACCAAAAATGACTCCTGAACAATATGAATTGCACTTAAAAAAACTGGATGAATTGCTGTCGCAGCAAGGAAGTGATGCGATTTACAATCTGGGAACTTGGCTGAATGCTTTAGGATTGAAACTAACTGTTGCTGTTTGTACGGATACAGAGGATAATACTGCAAATGCTGAAACGAAATCCGAAATAACTGTTTAACTTAATCTAGAAAATGCCCAATTTTAAATACTCGTCGCTGATTAATGCCACCGTTGAAACTGTCTGGAAATTTCACGAAAGGCCGGACATTCTCCAACTTTTGACTCCGCCTTGGCAACCGGTGAAAATCATTCGCCGCGAAGGAGGACTCGATGTGGGTGCTGTATCAGAATTTCGCCTGTTATTGGGGCCGATTCCTGTAAAATGGGTGGTGACTCATACTGAGTGCGAACAATATCGCTTGTTTGTTGATGAACAAACTGAGGGGCCGATGGCACGTTGGACTCACCGACACGAGTTTACCTCAGAAAATGGCAAGACTAGATTGACAGATGCGATCCTCTTCGAGGGCTTCGCTAACGCATTTTCGATACCGGGCGGCCCGATTGTCGATTTGTTGTTAGGTTGGTGGGTGGAAATGCGGTTAACAGATATGTTTCGCTACCGCCACGAAGTTACAAAAAGAGAGTGCGAGAAAAATGCAAACAACGGCTGAATATTACTGTGCTTTCTGCGGCGAACCGAGTACAACTTTTGTTGATATCAGCGGTGGTATGGAACAATCTTATATCGAAGATTGTCAGGTTTGCTGTCGCCCGAATGTTCTGTATGTCAGAATAGATGAAGATACCCTGGATATTGAAATAGATACTGACTATCAAGAATAAGTGACTATAAAAATGTATGAATTGCCTTTGATTCTGACTTGGTAGAATTCATAAATTTTGAAGCTGCTGCTTCTACGAAAGCCTTAAAAATTCGAGAGTTGAACGAACAATTGGGCGACATTTCCGGGTGCCATTGAATTGCTACCATCCAAGGGTGATAGCAGTGCTCCATTGCTTCTACCAAAGTGTCAGGTGCATTGGCTACTATTTGCCAATCGGATGTTACCTTCCTCACTGCTTGATGATGCCAGGAAACCACTGTTGTTGAAGTTTTTCCCATAATTTTGGCGAGCCGACTGTTTGGCTCAATTTCAATGGTATGCTCGATCGCACGCGGGGGAATTCCCGATCCGTGATTAACCTCGTCTCCGTAAGCATCCGGTACGTGAATCACCAAACTGCCGCCGCTGGCTACGTTCAACATTTGCATTCCCCGGCAAATCCCCAACACAGGTATGTCAGCCTTCAAAGCTAGCTTTGCTAAGCTTAATTCAAAATTGTCGCGTTCTGCATTAACCGAGTAAACAGTGCGATCGACATAACCGCCATAAAGTTCTGGGTTGATATCTCCGCCACCGGAAAAAATCAAACCATCTACTGCATCCAAAATACTAGCCGGATCTAATTGATGGGGCGGCAGTAAAATCGGAATGCCACCAGCGGCCTGAACTGCATCAATATAAGTTCCATTTAAGCGATATTCGCCTGCTGGACAGCGGTTGTATGTTGTGATGCCAACGATAGGAAATTTTTTCATTTGCTAGAGACGGGGAGATAATTATTTACATTAATACTCTGATTTGGCACTATTTGTAATCAGTGTTTTCTAGGCGGGCTAGGAGCAACTGCTCACAATAAAACTTACTTATTCTGGAAGATGCCGGAAAGCCTGTTTCTTGTCTGATTACTTGTAATTTATTCCTACATTAAACTGAAAATCATTTGCACTGCTGTCTAATTTGTAACAGTTTCAGTATTAGTTTCCTGCAGGGGTTTGCGCGTACACAGATAAGCCAGCGGTCCGAACAGCGGTACTAATGTTACTGCCCAAAATGCTGTATAGTTCTGCATTCCTCGGCGCGCCATATCGTCTCCTAATAAGGCAGGAAATAGCAGGCAAAGCATACAAAAATCTAAACTCATTACGTGGATAAAGCGGCTGCTTTGCCACTGTTCAATCAAATCAGACCAATCGCCTTTTGTCAAGCCAAAGGCAACTAAACCAACAGCAGCTAATGTTAAGAAAATTCCAATAAAACGGGAGTCTAATATCTTTAAAAAGATATTTTTCTTGCCAGAAAATTCTGGATTTGGTTCGCGCAGGGCTAAGTAAGGCAGCAAGGCAAATGCGCCGACGCCAAAGGATAAAGTGGCAAATAGCCATGCAGGTATTTTCTGCCCTCTGCCGTCAGCAAACAAGACGCAACTGTAGATGAGCGGCCATACTCCCATGATGTTGAATAAAGCTACAATTAAAGGGTTGATACCTGCTATTTTGCCTGTGGCAAGATTGGTAATTAGTGTGATGGTTTCTGGGCTGTCGGGTGGTGCAAATACAAAGGCGTAGGTGCTAAATGCAATCCAAATCAGCCCAAATCCAATTTTTCTGAACATAGTGAGTTTTTCTTACTTCTGATATTACTATAGCAAGCTTAAAGGGTTTTTTGAATAAGACTTTTTTTATTTACCGCAGAGGACGCAGAGTACGCAGAAGAAGAGAGGAGAATATCTGAATGTATTGCTATTTGGTATTGCTGGTTTTGGGTAGATTGCTAAATTTTTGCATAAATTGGCGATCGATCCAATCTTTCCAGTACCACAATAACGGCGATTCCCACATGAAATTGCCGCGAGAGGCGATCGCCCTTTTATTCCCAGTACCAATTAACCCTAAGTATTGTTCCTGCGGTGCAAAGGGTTTCAGCGGTTTTCCCAATAAAAACTGCTGCAAATTTTCAAACAGCGGTTTGCCCTGACGCACGGCAAACACGCCTGCTTTGGGACGCGGATAATTAACCATCGCAGCGATATCTCCAGCCGCAAATACGTTGGGGTGAGAGACGGATTGCAGGCAATCGTTGACTTGCATGAAGCCGTTTGAGTCGGCTGCTAAACCGGATTCTCCGATCCAATTGGCTGCCGATGCTTGTGTCACCCAAAAAATGCGATCGCACTCTAATTCTAAACCTGATTTACAGGAAATTTGGTAATCGGTAGGGAATTGAGTATTGGTTTCTCTCTCAATCTTTTTTACAGCACAAACTTTTTCCTTTAAATGCAATTGAATCCCGCGAATGATGAGAATTTCTTGAAGGCGGCGACGCACTCGATGGTTATGTGCAGGCATTAATTCAGCACCGCTGTGAAACAAATGAATTTCTAATTCTTCTTTCTTCCCCCTTCCCTTTTCTCTCTTACGTTTTTTGCTGTACCTTAATATCCCTCCGTTAAATCCCGTACACTGCTCGTTGCCGAACCCCTCTTCCTTCCCCAATCGAGATTGCATATTCAATGCTAATTCTACACCGCCGGCACCGCCGCCGACAATCGCGATTCGCAGCGGTTTTTGGGGATGGTTTTGCATTTCGAAAATTAACTGATTCCAGCTAGCTAAAAACTCCGGTACGGGTTTAGCTGCAATTGCATATTCTGCAGCGCCCGGTACAGATAAAGTCGCGGGAGTGCTGCCGATATCCACAGAAAGCACATCAAAATTAACCGGAGGGCGAGTTTGACAAATAACTAAATTTTTGTTAAGGTCGATCGCGATCGCCCGATCGACCAATAGTTGACACCCGGAAAATTCAGCGAGCGATCGCAAATCGATATGACATTGATCGTAATTGTAAAACCCGGCAACGTGCCCCGGCAGCATCCCGGAATAAGGCGCGTGCAAGACATCGCTAATCAGAGTCAAACGCACTCCCGGCAGCGGTTTGATGCCGAACATTTTTAATACGATAGCATGACTGTGACCGCCACCAATTAAGACTAAATCTTTCACAATTACAGATGTTCGATCGAGATATTCTTTCCCCAATATTGTACAGCACTTGCACTCCTTGGGCCGCACTGTCCGGTAAGGATAGCTGGCAGTGCGTAATTAATGATTTCCCAGCAGTTAGACAGAATGCTGTCACTTACCCTCTGTCTCAGAGATTGTACTGAGGTCAGTTGCGATCGCATAACATCAATCCACCCATTTCAGTTAACCGATTCCACATTCAGCGCAAATGGCTGTAGACTGTAGAGCGACCAAATTTTATCACCAAATTATGCCGGGGTGTGTTTCAATAGCTAACTCACCATTGAAAACTATGACATTACGCATCCTTCCGCGCAGTTGGCAGCGATCGATTAAAACTCTTTTCCCGCTTCTGTTTGCCCTCTCATTCATTATAGTATTGCTGGCGAACAACTTCATTCCGGCGATCGCCCAGCAACCCCGCCAGGAAATTCGCGGCGTTTGGATGACGACAAACGACAAAGACATCCTCAGAGATCGTCGCAAACTAGGAGAGGCTGTCACCCAATTAAAGCGGTTAAATTTCAACACAATTTATCCCGTTGTCTGGAATTCTGGCTATGCAATGTATCCCAGCTATGTAGCGCAGCAAAGAGACATTCAACCCTTTGTTTACAGAGGGTTAGACGGACAAGATATGCTCGCAGATTTAATTGATAAAGCTCACCGCCAAGGCTTGCTAGTAATTCCTTGGTTTGAGTTTGGTTTCATGGCTCCTCCCACCTCAGAATTAGCCTTAAATCATCCCGATTGGCTGACACAAAAACAGGACGGCAGCCAAACATCAAACGGTGTAGGTGGCGAAGTAGTTTGGCTCAATCCCTTTCATCCAGAAGTGCAGCAATTCATTACCGAACTCGTACTAGAAATCACCGCTCAATATAACGCAGACGGCATTCAATTTGACGACCACATGAGTTTGCCGTCGGAATTTGGCTACGATGACTACACAGTTGCTTTGTATACCAAAGAAACAAAAAAAGCTCCGCCCAAAGATTTTCAAAACCCAGCATGGGTGCAGTGGCGAGCCAATAAAATTACCGCTTTTATGTCGCAGCTAAATCAAGCCGTCAAAGCAGTCAAACCCAATGCAATTTTCTCAATTTCTCCCAATTACTACGAGTTTGCTTACAAACATCACCTGCAAGATTGGCTGGCTTGGGTGCGTTTGGATATTGCCGACGAGCTAATCGTGCAAGTGTACCGTCCCAATCTAGAATCATTTGTGGACAAGATTAACCGTCCAGAAATGCAAGAAGCACAGCAAAAAATTCCCACCGGAATTGGGATTATGACAGGTTTGAGAAATAACCCAGTACCGATTCACCAAATTAAATCTCAGGTGCAAGCAGTCCAAGGATACGGCTTAGGCGTCGCTTTCTTCTACTACGAAAGCTTGTGGGAATATGCACCCGAACCTATCGCAGTTCGACTTTCTCAATTTAGCGATTTCTTCCCGTCTTCTGCATTCCGCACAGCACTACAAATACCCAGACGCGCGGCTACTTTCCCTCCACCTGCGCCACCCAAACCCGACCCCAAAGCTAAGCCAGAACAACCTACCAAAAACAGCCCACCTTCGCCATCACCAACCACGTACAAGATTTAAAGAGTCATCAGTCATTGGTAATTTTGTAGGGTGTGCCATTAGTCCGACAGTCCGACAGGGGTTGAAACCCCTGTCTCATAGCTGAAGTCGTCTTTAGACGACTGTAGCAATTCTATCAAAGCTGTTTTTGTATAGAGTTAGCGGAGAATATATGTGTAACTCTACTTTTGAAAATTGAGATAACTATTTGAGTCGGTTTTAACCGACTTATGCTATTAGACAGGGACTTGATTCCCTGGCGGCCCGTGGCGGAATGAAACAGATCTACTGGGGCTAGGGGATACCGAGTTATGTTCCTATAAAATATCCGCATTACCAACAACAACCATCAAAAAAATGCAAACTAACCCAAAAATTTTACTGCCAAAAATGGGCTGCGGCACTTGGGCCTGGGGCAACAGATTCCTCTGGGGCTACAATGAAAGTATGGACGAGGAATTGCAAGCCGCGTTCAATCTTTGTGTTAGTAATGGCGTCACTTTATTCGATACCGGCGACTCTTACGGAACGGGGAAATTAAACGGACGCAGCGAGCAGCTTTTGGGGCAGTTTTCTCAACAATATCAAGGTGCAAACAAAGACAGTATTTGTATTGCGACAAAACTGGCTGCTTATCCTTGGAGACTGACGCGACAATCAATGATATCTGCGGGTAAAGCCTCTGCAGCGCGCCTCGGAAAAAATGTAGATTTGGTGCAAATGCACTGGTCTACAGCTAATTACGCTCCTTGGCAAGAGGGGGCTCTTTTAGACGGTTTGGCTGACCTTTACGAGCAAGGATTGGTCAAGGGAGTGGGCTTGTCTAATTACGGGCCGAAACGGCTGAAATGGGTGCATCAAAGATTTAGCTCGCGCCAAATTCCTATTGTTACTTTACAAGTGCAATATTCGCTACTTTCTACCTATCCGGTGACAGAACTAGGATTGAAAGATGTTTGCGATGAATTGGGGGTAAAATTGATTGCTTACAGTCCTCTAGCCTTGGGGTTGCTGACGGGTAAATACTCTGAAAATGGCCCTCTTCCTCAAGGTATCCGAGGTTTGGCGTGCAAGCAGCTACTTCCGGGAATGCGATCGCTTTTGGAGTGTTTGCGAGAAATAGCCGCCTTCAGAAACAAGACTGTTTCGCAGGTAGCAATTAACTGGTGTATCTGCAAAGAAACTATTCCGATTCCGGGGGCTAAATCTGCGGCACAGGCGAGGGATAATATTGGTGCTTTGGGGTGGGAGTTAGACTCGGGCGAGATTGCAGAATTGGATAAGGCGGCGGCGAGTGTAGATAAAAAAATGGTGCAGAATATCTTTCAAACTCGCTAACAAGACTCTCGCGCGGGGTGGGGGCGGGTTTATTTAAGCTGTCTGCATTCTTTAAATCTTTTGATGAACCCGCCCCTACAGGTTTTTGACGGAGGGTGCAAGAGATCCGGTTAAATAGGTACGATCGCTGTAGCGGCGGGTTTTACAAACTATCATTACCTAAAATCAATAATCTCATAAACCCGCCCCCACCGGATGCCACAATCTTTCATTCATTCGCACAAAAATTTTCCACACACCGCACAAACATTTCTACACCCATCCCCAGCGCAGTTTCATCAAAGTCAAAGCGCGGGTGATGGTGCGGGTAATCCAAGTTTTTCTCGGAATTTGCTGAACCCAAAAAGAAATAGCAACCCGGGACTTCTTGCAAAAAGAACGACATATCCTCGCCGCCCATTGTTTGACATTCGGGAACGATTCCTGCAGGAGTTTCGACAACTGATTCTGCCACGCCGCGCACCAATTCAGCTATTCTCGAATCATTAATCACCGGCGGGTAAAGCGAACAATAATCGAATTGGTAATTTGCCCCGTGACTCTGACAAATTCCGGCAATTACTTGCTCGATTCGCTTGACAAAATAACCTTGATATGCAGGATTGAAATAGCGCACCGTGCCACCGATTTGAGCGGTATCGGCAATGACGTTGTGGGTGTGGCCGGCGTGGAATTTGCCGACAGTTACTACCGCTGAGTCGATCGGGTCAATGTTCCGCGCGACGATTGCCTGCAAAGCGCTGACAATTTGGGCTGTAACTACGATCGAGTCCACAGTCTGATGTGGCATTGCGCCGTGTCCGCCTTTGCCAAAAATCGTGCAGTCAAAAACTTCGACAGCAGCCATCAGCGCGCCGCTGCGGACGCCTAAAGTGCCTAAAGGCAGATTGTTCCACAAATGCAAGCCGACGATCGCATCAACATCAGGATTCTTCAAAACTCCCGCTTCAATCATCGGTTTTGCGCCCCCCGGGCCTTCTTCGGCGGGCTGAAAGATAAATTTTACCTTACCCGAAAAGCTGTGTTTGTGCTTTGCGAGATAACAGACAGTACCGAGGGCGATCGCAGTGTGGCCGTCGTGACCGCAAGCGTGCATAATTCCATCATGCTGCGATCGGTAATCCACCTCATTTTCCTCTTGAATCGGCAAAGCATCCATATCCGCCCGAATTGCCAAAACCCGACCCGGTTTGCCGCTGTCTACAGTGGCGACAATACCAGTTTTAGCAATATTAGTTTCATGATCTATGCCCCATTCCTGCAACTTTTGCGAGACCAACTGCGCCGTTAAATTTTCATCAAAACTCAACTCCGGTTTTTGGTGCAAAAGGCGACGCCATTCGACTAGCAGAGGCTGCAAATTTCTAATCTCCAGCCGCAATTGAGATAAATCGACAGAGGTTAAATTCGGTAAAGTAGAAACCATGTTTTATTCTCCTTTTTTTTATTGACTTTGAGGTTTAGTCACTTAATAAATGGTAATTACTAATTATAGCAACCCTGAATAATTTGTGAAACTTTTTCTTCTCTTTCTCTGCGCTCTCTGCGGTCTCTGCGGTTAAAATAAAATCCTCTTCAATCCTATCCCAGTTGTGCAGGAGATTTTTTTATGAACCGCAGAGGGCGCAGAGTACGCTGAGGAAGATATCCCTCTTCTGTCACTCTAGGCAGAGCATAATAGGACAAAATCTCTCAAACCCTAGCTGGATCTATGGTTAAGCCTCGCCAAGCTGATTCGACCTTGAAATTGATTGATGAGTATTGTCACTATTACAGAAATCTGTTTTCAGAAGTCAGAAGCTTTGAAGCTTTTACACATCTTCATGCTGGTATAATTTCTGATATTAAACGTAAGACACTACCAGCCATTGCAGAGATAATGGGGCTAGAAAATGCTCGAAGGCTGCATCACTTTCTTACCCAATCACCCTGGGAGGCTCAAGCCTTGAGAAGGCAAAGGCTAGAATTAATATTAAAAATTGTTAAAGAAAAAAAATAGTTATCATCATTGACGAAACAGGAGATCCAAAGAAGGGAAAAGCCACAGATTATGTAGCTAGACAAGATTTAAGGCGACTTGGAAAAGTTGACAATGGCATAGTGGCTGTGGTCAGCTATGGTCTAGTAGATGGGTTAACTTTCCCATTAAAGTTTTACATTTATCAACATAAAAAACGACTTAAACTCAATGATAGTTACCTAAGCAAACCCCAGAGATCCAGCCAAATGATTAGAGAAATAAAAGCGATGGGATTTGAAATAGACTGCGTTCTGGCTGATAGCTTATATGGAGAAAGTACAAGTACATTTATTCGCTATTTACAAGGATTAAACCTTCAATTCGCGCTCTGCGATTCGGAGTAATCACAGCGTGCGGTTGCCCGCAGAGCAAAGGGTGAGAGCTAATAAATGGCGTAATTTTGAATGGATATTTTCCGATGGGAGCCGAGAAATCCGCTATATTCGAGAAATTATTTATGGAAAGAAGAGAGAATTGCGTTACTGGGAGATCGCAACGGATATAGAGACCATTCCCGAAAATTCAACCTGGTATGTGATGACACAAATTCCGGGATTCTTAGCTAAAAAAGTTGGGAACTTGTATGGAAATAGGACTTGGGTTGAATATGGTTTTTGACAAAGTAAGAGCGAATTAGGATGGGCGGATTTCCGAGTCACCCAATATTCACCGATTGAAAAATGATGGGAAATCGTTTGTAGTGCTTACCTGATGATCGGTCTCTATACTAGGTCTCATACAGCCGTCAACTCCCGGACTTCATTACCCAATATTTCATCCGCAAAAAACTGCCCAATTCTCCACCGCTTTGAGCAACACCAAGACGCTTGATGAAAAAAACAGTTGGAAGAGCCATCTCAATAACTTGAGATTAATCCTGCAACCTTTAATTAGGGCTTGCTGAAAAAGCCTAAAACCTTTACATCAAAAGACTTTGACTGGTTTGAACGCTCCGCGTGTGCAAGCTG
>JAUBSN010000030.1:0-84522 GCA_036704825.1 Microcoleus sp. F8-C3
TAATTCCGGCACTGTCTTCTCCATGTGCCTCACCTTATCAGATTTTTTGGGTTTTTGCTACCCCCGTGAACTTCTACGTAAATTTACGTAACAGTCGAGTGCGATCTATAAAAAATTAGCTATTTTTGACAGATAGACACAAATTATTTCAGGGCGATCGCGGATTGTTAAGTCAGGGTGACGAGCTTGTCTGGGCTAAGTGTACGGATATTTGAGTGCTTGGCTCGGATTGTGAATAAAAAGTAATAGATTACGAAAAACTCAAAAAGCAGGCTTCTCGAACAGAAACTCCAGATTTCTTCAAGAAGTTGAGTTCTGTATTGTTTAAACCAAAGCAAAAGTATAGGACAAAAATTATGGCTACTTTCACCGTCACTAATACCAACGACAACGAAAACGATTCGGGTTCTCTGCGATATGCCATCAAACAGACTAATGCCCAAGTCGGTGCAGACACAATTATCTTCGACCCCATATTCTTTGCAATACCCAGAACGATCGGCCTTTCCACACAACTCATCGTCAACGACAGCCTCACCATCAAAGGCCCTGGGTTCAATAACCTGACTATTAGTGGCGATGCCAACAACAATGGCAGCAACGACAATGGCGATGTCCGCCTCTTCTTCATCAATCAAGGCACCGTTAACTTCAATAACCTCACCCTGGCAAATGGTCGGGGAAAGGGCGGCGACGGCGGTGGTGGTGGTGGTGGCATGGGCGGCGCACTGTTCATCAATAGTGGTAGCGTCACCGCCAATAACGTCACATTCTCAAATAACCGAGCAATTGGTGGCAATGGAAATTTTGGCAGTGGCGGTGGCGGTGGTGGTTTTGGTGGCTCTGGTGGCAGTGGCAGTTATGGTGGCGGTGGCGGTGGCGGCTTTGGTGGCGATGGCGCGAATAGCAGTATTTATGCCGGGGCAGGTGGCGGGGGCTTCAGTGGGGAAGGCGGTTACGAAAGCGATAGTCGCGCACCAGGTGGGAGTGGTGCAGGCACTATCTTTGGCGGCAACCCAGCAGGGGATGGTGGCAGTGATGGTGGCAGGGGCGGTGGTATTGGCGGTGGCGGTGGCGGGGGTAACAATAGCAATTTTGCAGGTAAAGGCGGTATTGGTGGCGTTGGCGGTGGGGGTGGTGGTGGCGGATGGAGCGCCAGCAATTTTGGTGGTATTGGTGGCAATGGTGGCGACTTTGGGGGTGGCGGTGGCGGGGGATTGGGTATTGGTGGAGGGCTTGGCGGCAATGGCGGCTTTGGCGGTGGTGGTGGGAACGGCAGTCGCGCTTTCGGTGATGCCAGTACGAGTCCCTTAAACTTTGGCGGACTGGGCGGTAACGGTGGCTTTGGTGGTGGCGGTGGCGGTGGCGGTTCCAGCCAATTTGGATCGGGTGGTATTCCCGGTAGTGGAGGAAGCTTCGGCGGTAACGGCGGTAAGAGTGGCGGCAACAGCGATGCCTATGATTTTGCTGGTGGCGGTGGCGGCGGTGCCGGACTGGGGGGTGCGGTTTTTATTCGCAGTGGTTCCCTTAACTTGGTTAACAGCAGATTTCTCAATAACAGGGCAATAGGTGGGTTGGGCGGAATCGTCCCGGCCAATTCTGGTGGTAAGTCAGGCACCAACGGACAGGGAAAGGGAGGCGCAATTTTTGCCGTTACTCCCAACCTCGCCAGTGCGGCAGGGGTAGCTGCGACTCCAATGGTGACAGCGATGAACACTTTGCCTACCTTCAGTAGCAACAGCGCTGCGAATGCTGGGGGGACTGCTACGGATGGAAACGATGTTTTTGGGAACATCAACGTGAAAATTCCGATCGCCAATCAGCCTCCTGTAGCGGAAAACGACAGCGCGAAAACTTCTGCTAACACTCCAGTCAAGATCGATGTTCTCTCCAACGACATCGACCCCGATGGCAACCCTTTGACTATAACTCTAGTCGCGAATCCCACCAAGGGAAGGGCATTTGCAAACAACAACGGCACGCCCGACAATCCCAACGATGATTTCATTAGCTACACCCCCGGTGCGAACTTCAACGGCGACAGCTTCACCTATCGCGTCAGCGACGGCACCGCAAACAGCAATATTGCTACTGTCAGCGTCCAGCCCGATATTGGCGTGACTTTTTTGGTGACAAATACCAAGGACAGCGGGCCTGGTTCGTTGCGACAGGCAATTATCAATGCCAATGCTCATCCTGGTTCGGATACGATCGCATTCCAAATTACCAATTTCATCCAGATTCCGCGCTTACCATTCCAGAGTCCGATCCAGATTCCGATCGCGTTTAACCTTCCTCAAACTATCAACCTCGCATCTGCTTTGCCAATAATTACAGATACCGTCACCATCGACGGCTGGAGTCAAGGCGGGCCAGGTTTCCAGGGTGCACCGCGAATTGAACTCAATGGCGCGGCATCGAATTCACCTGTAGGACTTGACATTCAGGCAAGCAATTCTGCGATCCGAGGACTGGCAATTAACAACTTTTCATCTGAATCATTAAACGGAGTTGCTGGCATTAAGCTATCTAACGGTGCAGTCAAAAACTGGATTTATGGCAACTACATCGGCACTGATTTAAGTGGTAATCTCGCTCGCGGTAACAGTGGAGATGGTATCTTAATAGATCGCACTGCCGGAACCGAAAATCGCATTGGTACCAACGGCGACGGCTTTAATGATGCTGCCGAACGCAATGTAATTTCTGCCAATCTAGGGAACGGAATCGCGATTGACAGCAACTTTAACGAGATCGATAAATTCTCGACAATAGCAGGAAACTTTATCGGTACGAATGCTGCGGGTGTTGCAGCCCTAGGTAATAGTTTGAGTGGCATTTATCTGAATGCTGGCTCGAACATCATAGGAGGCCCTAATTCCCGTCACCGCAACATTATCTCTGGCAATATTCTTAATGGCATCAATATCGCTGGCAGCAATGCTATTAACAACAAAATTCAAGGCAATTACATCGGCACGCAAGCAGATGGAGCCACTGCCGCTGGCAATCAAGGCAGCGGTATCTCGATCGACGATGGTGCTGCTAACAATTCGATCGGCGGTATCGATCCGGGAACTGGAAATACGATCGCCTACAACAATTTAGCTGGAGTTGCTGTTATCTCTGGCACAGGGAATGGGATTTCAGGCAATAGTATCTTCAACAATAATGGTTTGGGAATTGACTTAGGTAATAATGGAGTCACCCCTAACGATCTAAACGATACTGACACGGGTGCTAACAACCGGCAAAACTTTCCCACCATCACGTTTGCCCACTCCAATGGCAAGAAAACTGATATTAAAGGCACTTTCAATAGCACTCCCGATCGGACGTTTCGGCTGGAATTCTTTTCTAACTCAAGTCTCGATCCGACTGGCTTTGGCGAAGGCAAAACCTTCCTCGGTTCTACGATTGTCACTACGGACAAGAGCGGTAAAAATAGTTTCGCCTATACCTATGGCAGTTCCCTACCCGTCGGTCAATTTATTACAGCAACGGCGATCGATCCTGCTAATAATACTTCGGAATTTTCCCCAGGATTTGCGATCGCCAACCAGTCACCTGCAGCAGCAAACGACAGCGCGATCGCCGATCGCAAAAATCCAGTCAATATTAACGTCCTGTCCAACGACACCGATCCCGATGGCGACCCTCTGACGATCGGCATTGTTACCAATCCGGTGAATGGGAAGGCAGTCGTCAATAATAACAACACGCCGGACAATCCCAATGATGATTTTATTACTTATACTCCCAATCTCGGATTTAATGGTGGCACAGAGAGCTTCAGCTATCAAGTCAGTGACGGTCAAGGGGCTACAGCAACAGCTAATGTCAACTTGACTTTCTTTCCCTCACCACCACCCACTCCGCCACTCCCGCCCACTCCGCCACCCCCGCCGACTCTGACATTGCCCACTCCGTCATTCCCACCCACTCCGCCACTGCCGCCGACTCCGACACCCCCGCCGACTCTGACATTGCCCACTCCGTCATTCCCACCCACTCCGCCACTGCCGCCGACTCCGACACCCCCGCCGACTCTGACATTGCCCACTCCGTCATTCCCGCCCACTCTGACATTGCCCACTCCGTCATTCCCGCCTTCTCTGACATTGCCCACTCCGTCATTCCCGCCTTCTCTGACATTGCCCACTCCGTCATTCCCGCCTTCTGCGACACCGACACCGACACCATCTCCGACACCATCTCCCTCACTCCCCCCTCTCTCGATCGCAAACCAGCCACCGATCGCAGTGGGCGACAGTGCGATCGGCAATGCTGGCAGCGCGATCGATATCGAGGTTTTGGCTAACGACAGCGACCTGGATGGCGATCCGCTGACTCTCAGCATTTTCAAGACTTCAGACAACGGCAAAGCAGAAGTCAGGCACAACGGTACGCCGGACGATCCACAAGACGATTCCATTACCTACACCCCCAATCCCAACTTCAGCGGGCAGGATGTGTTTCTCTATCAAATCGCAGACGGTAAGGGAGGCGTGGCTGTCACCGAAGTTGAAGTGACTGTCGATCCCAACCGAAATCCGATCGCATCTGGGGATGCTGCGACTGTAAATGCTGGCAGCGCGATCGATATTCATGTCCTCGACGATGACAGCGACCCCGATGGCGACCCCCTGAACCTCAGCATTTTCAGGGCTGCACACAACGGTAAAGCAGCAGTCAACAACAACGGTACGCCGGACAATCCAAAAGATGATTTCATCACCTACACTCCCAATGCCAACTTTAGCGGGGAGGATATCTTTTTGTATCAAATCGACGACGGTAAGGGAGGGTCGGACGTTACCAAGGTTGAGGTGACTGTCGATCCCAACCGCTTACCGATCGCAGTGGGCGACACTGCGATCGGCAATGCTGGCAGCGCGATCGATATCGATGTTTTGGCTAACGACAGCGACCCGGATGGCGATCCGCTGACTCTCAGCATTTTCAAGACTTCAGACAACGGCAAAGCAGAAGTCAGGCACAACGGTACGCCGGACGATCCACAAGACGATTCCATTACCTACACCCCCAATCCCAACTTCAGCGGGCAGGATGTGTTTCTCTATCAAATCGCAGACGGTAAGGGAGGCGTGGCTGTTACCAAAGTTGAAGTGACTGTCGATCCCAACCGAAATCCGATCGCATCTGGGGATGCTGCGACTGTAAATGCTGGCAGCGCGATCGATATTAACGTCCTCGACGATGACAGCGACCCCGATGGCGACCCCCTGAACCTCAGCATTTTCAGGGCTGCACACAACGGTAAAGCAGCAGTCAACAACAACGGTACGCCGGACAATCCAAAAGATGATTTCATCACCTACACTCCCAATGCCAACTTTAGCGGGGAGGATATCTTTTTGTATCAAATTGACGACGGTAAGGGAGGGTCGGACGTTACCAAGGTTGAGGTGACAGTTAAAGCAGTCAACAAATTGCCGATCGCGATCGACGATCGCGCCACCAGCCACGGAGACACTGCTGTCAATATTCCAGTGTTAGCAAATGACAGCGATCCAGACGGCGATCCTCTGATTTTGACAGTTTTGACCAATGCAGTCGGCGGGAAGGCCGAAATCAACAATAACGGTACGCTGGACAAGGCTGATGATTTCATCACTTACCGGCCCCACGGTGACTTCTGGGAGGCGGATAGCTTCACTTATCAAATCGATGACACTCACGGGGGTACAGCGAAAGCTACTGTAACGATCGATTTTGCCAACAAATTGCCGATCGCGATCGATGACAGCGCCATCACCGATCGAGTCACTGCTGTCAATATTCCAGTGTTAGCAAATGACAGCGATCCAGACGGCGACCCCCTGATTTTCAAAGTTTTGACCAATGGAGTCGGTGGGAAGGCCGAAATCAACAATAACGGTACGCTGGACAAGGCTGATGATTTCATCACTTACCAGCCCCACGGTGACTTCACGGGTGAGGACAGCTTTACATATCAGCTTGACGACAGTCACGGGGGGACAGCGACAGCCACTGTTAACCTCACCGTCAATCCGGCTAATACAAACCCCCCGATTACCCCTTTGATTCTCAGCGGTACTCCCGATCCAGATACACTGATGGGCGCGGACGGCAACGACACAATCAAGGACGACGGCGCGGATGATTTCATTGATGGCCAGGGCGGCAATGACCTCATCAACGGCGGTTTAGGCAATCTCGATCGCATTTTCGGCGGTACTGGCGACGACACCATTACCGACCCCGACGGCGTAAATGATGTTCGAGGCGGCGTTGGCAATGACAGCATCAGCATCACCTTTGCTGAAATCTGGGACAACAACACCAATCCCGACGATGCACCGAGTTCCGAGGACAAAATTATCGGCGGCATCGGTAACGACAGCATTACTATTACGATGAACGACTTTCGCTTCTTTATCAACATCAAGGGCGATGAAACTGCGAGTTCCAATTCTGATGGTAATGATGTAATTAACCTGTTGGGAACCTATGCCAATTCAGTTGTTGACATGGGAGGTGGCGACGACACATTTAATGGTGGCTTAGGTGATGACAGTGTTTCCGGTGGCGATGGCAATGATACGCTGATTGGTGGCGATGGCAACGACCAACTTGCAGGGAATGCAGGCAATGACTTTCTAACTGGTGGTGCTGGTCAAGATCGGTTTCTGTTTAAATCAAACAGTGCTTTTAATGCTGCTGATTTTGGGAGCGATCGCATTACTGATTTTACCATTAGTACAGACAAAATTCTCTTAGGTCAAACTGCATTCGGAGCAATTACTTCTGCTCAGATTGCCTTTGTAAATAGCGATTTAGAAGTAGAAACCAGCAATGAATTAATTGTTTACAGTCGCGCCACGGGCAAATTATTCTTCAACCAGAATGGGGCACAATCTGGTTTGGGAACGGGTGCGCTATTTGCCACGCTTGACGGTACGCCGTCCCTGACAGTCAGCGACTTCCAGATTGTTGCTTAATATCATGTCATGGCGATCGCAGACAATCAGAGAGAGCGATCTTAAATCCGCCCTTCATCGGAATTATTTACATCTCTTTTCTCTGACTCTGTGCTCTCTGTGTACTCTGCGGTTTAATTATTCCGATGCAACTGGAGTGGATATATCCTATTTTCCTGCTTGTTCTACAGTTTGATAAACAGGGCGACATCCAGACAATAAGCCGTGCAAATTGACGACATTTCCGATTACGGCGATCGCAGGTGCTGCAAATCCTGCCGCCTCAACTTGCTCTACAATTGTACCCAAAGTCCCGATCAATTCTTCTTGTTCCGGCCGCGTTCCCCAGCGCACTAATGCTACGGGCGTTTCTGCACTCAATTCGGCTGCGGTCAACTGACCGATAATGTAAGGCAAATTGTGGATTCCCATGTATACTACAATGGTTTCGGAGCCGCGGGCGATCGCCTGCCAATTTACTTCCGGTCGATATTTTCCCGCTGATTCGTGACCGGTGACAAAGGTGACAGAGGAACTGTACGATCGATGTGTTAAAGGAATTCCCGCATAAGCAGGGGCCGCAATCCCAGAAGTTACGCCGGGGACGACTTCTACCGACACTCCAGCTTTTACCAACTCTTCCATTTCTTCGCCGCCGCGGCCGAAGATAAACGGATCGCCGCCTTTGAGACGAACTACGATCGCATTATCTCCAGCTTTTTGTATCATTAACTGAGTTGTTTCATCTTGCATTAACGAGTGGCGGCCTTTGCGTTTTCCGGCATCAATTCGTTCTGCTTGGGGGTTGATTGCTGCCAAAATTTGAGGGCTGACTAAAGCGTCGTAAATCACCACATCCGCGCACTCTAACAAAGCTTTTCCCTTCAATGTCATCAAACCCGGATCTCCTGGCCCCGCACCTACTAAATACACTTTTCCTAAAGACATTTTTTTTTCTTCCTTTACCTCTTCTGTGCCTCTGCGGTTCATTTTTGAATTAAATCCCTAATTAAGTCTGCTAATTCTACACTTGGGCCTAGAGGATTGGCGAGATGAAGTTCCGCCGCAGGAAATTGCTGCTTTAGCTGTGCGACATTTTTGGCGATCGCATCTGTAATTCCTCCATTAAATAAGAAGTATGGCACAATCCCTATTTGCTGCTGTCCACCACGAACCAAACTGTCAATTTGCTCTGACAAACTCGGCTTTACCGACCAATAAGCTGTCAGCGCACCGAGTTGGCTGGCGATTTCCTCAACTGTCGAGTTACCTCCGGGGCGGCGGCTGCCGTGAGATAATAAAATCCATTTTGGCCGTAGCAGATTGGGTAGAAAAGTCACCTCTTCCATCTGACTTTTTACCAATTTTGTTAAGCCTGCTTCCTGGGAACCTAAATGCGGGCGCAATGCAATTTTTAGCTTGTGACCAAAAGTTTGTCGGGCAATTTCCACCTCTGCCGGTATGTCTTCGGCGACGTGAACTCCCGGCAATAAAAATACAGGCAGTATTTGCAATTCTGTCAGACCCAGCGACAGGGTACGTTCGCCAAAACTGCAAATTTGTTCGTGCAGCGGTGCGGGCCCGAGTTCTAAGGTGGCGGTTGCTACTGCGGGGAACGAGTCAGCCAAATTTTGAGACAGCAGTTGACCTAGGTTTTCCAAAGCTTGTTGGGGTCTGGGGTCGCGGCTGCCGTGAGCAACTAATAAATAGGTCGATCGCAATTTCAATATAGATAGGATGTTAAGGTTCGATCGGAATTTCAAATAATTATAACACCGTAGGGCGCGTGACTTAAAAATTACTCAACACAAAAGTTCGATATCCTAGGGTGCGCGGCTTAAAAATTACTCAACACTGGGCTTAAAGTTTCTAAGCCGCCCACCTTACAAAAGAAGGTGCGCAGCTTAAAAATTACTTAACACTGCGCTTAAATCTTCACTCGCCACGCAAGTAACACAACTCTCAAACTAACCTTTGGGAGCTGGCTCGGCAATGTATTGGAAAGTAGGTTCCGAGTTCCAAGGGCCGCGTTCATCCTTGCCATTTGTAGACAAGTTAAAGTATAGATCCACAGTGGAATCTGGCGGAATATTACCGAACAAAGGATCGGTGAGTTTACCCAGCGCTTCCAGAGCTTTCATGAACATTTCAGTGTGAGAAATTTCGCGAGTCAGCAGAAAGTGCAGGGTCTTTTTCGTTCCCGTATCCGGTGCTAGTTTAATCAACTCTTCGTAGGTTTGGCGAGCTCCTGCTTCCGCACCGATATTAGCGCGCAAATCGCGCACCACATCCCCGCCTTCGTTGACATAAGCACCCGTCCAAGCTTGACCTTGGCTGTCCAGCAAGTGCGGGCCTACACCGCGCACGGCAAACAAAGTGCTTTTATAAGCTTCTGTTTGGTCAACATTTTTGGTGTGCATTTCGATGAGTTTGCCCACCATTTCTAAGTGGCTGAATTCTTCTATTGCAATATCTTGGAGCATATCCTTAATCCCTGCATCTTCACAGTGAAAGGACTGCACCCAGTATTGCAGAGCTGCTGTCAGTTCTCCGGTTGCTCCGCCAAACTGTTCTAGCAGCAATTGGGCAAAACGGGGGTTGGCTTCGTCTACTGTCACCGCAGCCATTAATTGTTTTTTGTGAAAAAACATGGATCGATACCTCTGTTTAGTTCGGTTGTTAAAGTCTAAAGGATTGCAGACTTGATCTGTGTTCGCCTTCAGAATCCATTGTGCGATAAGCGATCGCACCGAGCCTCGGTCAATGGATACATCTAGCTCGACAAATTTCTCTGCTTTCAGGTAGAGTTTAAATTTAAATTTTTACTTAGTTATTCGGGAGACTAAATTACAATTTAGGAGCAGCATTATTGTCGCACTCGGTTAATTTTGCTGACAGGACATCGAGGTGCCGCAGCCACTGAATGCCGCCAACCCAACTGCGAGAGGGGAGGTGTCCGATTGGTGCTTGCTGACTAAATTTAATCTGCCCTAAAGTATTAGCAGAATTGTAGGTTTGCCAGTTGACCCGATCGCAAAATCTGATATAGTCTCCCTTAACGCTTTCGTAAATCTGCTTTTGGACGCTGAAGCCAAACCGACCTTGACTGTAGTGCAGCCACAGGCGATCGACTGTTTGCAAATCTTCGCAGGGTAGCTGGTAAATTTGGCTTATTTCTAGCTGAGTTCCCGGTGGCTGGGAAAGAGATTGACACATCAAGCCCCAAGTTTCGCGATCGGCTTCTTTCCACTTTTTGTTTGACAAAAAATCGCGCAGTTTGGTATAATCAACTCCCCGTGCAGAAATCATAGTCGGATCTAGATTTGAAGTAACAGATAAGGAAAAATTTTCGGCTGAATTGGGGACGGCCTTGGTGGGTGAAGTTGGAGAATCAGGAGTTGGAAGCGCGCTGAGATCGGTTGAGCTATCGCTATTATTGAGATCGGGGGCGATCGGCTTTTTGGGCGAAAGCAAATTTTGACGGCGAATATCTAAAGCTGCTTGGATATCTTGCAAAACTTCCGCAGCAAAACTGTACCGCTGATTGAGATGAGTTTGCAGCAATTTATCTAAAATTTCACCTAATTCCTCGCTAATACTCGTGGCTTTGGGGAGAAACTCGCGCCACCACCAGCGATCGTTTTTGCAGTCGTACATATCCAAGGGAGGAACTTGCGTCATCAGGCGAATGCAAGTAACACCTAAACTGTAAAGGTCGCTAGCAGGAAATACTTTGCCGCGCATTTGTTCGGGAGCTACATAATCTTGACTGCCGATGAGCGTTGCTGAACGGAGTATCGCTGAATCAGTCAGCAGTTTGGCTATGCCGAAATCGATCAATACGAGTTTGTTGTCCGATTGGCGGCGGATAATATTTTCGGGTTTGATGTCGCGGTGAATGACGCGCTTGTCGTGGATAAATTGCAGCACGGGCAATAAGTCTTGCAGCAGTTGCCAAATTTGATTTTCATCGTATACACTCTTGTCTAATTCTTGTTTAAGATTCGGCCCCTCTATAAACTCTTGAACTAAATAAATATGACCTTCTTGTTCAAATCCCGCTAATAATGTGGGGATTTGCGGGTGTTTTCCGAGTTCGTCTAAACGGACGGCTTCTTGGCGAAATAATTCAAGGGCTTTGTTAAAAATTTCGGGGTCGCGGTCGTAAAAATAAAATTGCTTGACTGCACAGCGGGGTAGAGATGGGATGTCTTCATCAATTGCTAGGAAAGTTTTACCAAATCCGCCTCTACCTAAAAGTTCAATCGGGCGATATCGCTGTCTCAGCAACAGGTTAAAGCCGCAGTTTAAGCAAAATTTTGCGGTGTTGGAGTTTTGAGGATTTTGACATTCTGGGTTGATACAGTAGCTCATATCGATTTTAGATTTTATATTGCGGACAAGACTTTTTTTTAAACGAACCGCGAAGACGCGAAGCTGCGCGAAGGAAGAGGGAAGAGAGAAGAGAGAGAAGAAGGATGGTCGAGCACTCATGCGGTGTGGGATAAGCTGTCCCGCTTCTTGGGTTGGATTTTTCGGGCGGGCGGGACACCCCACAAGCATTTCATCTGAGATGTTGCACAATTCTCAATCAGGCGTTTAGGGGCAGGATGCCCAACCCCTACTCCCCACAAGAAATTTATTCTTCGCTTCACAGGCCGGAAAGCCTGTTCTTAAAAATGGTGCCAGAGGTGAGTTGTATCCAACTGGAGTGTAAAATTTAGATGCACCTGGGCTGATAAAGCTATTTTAATGCGCTGGGCAAAATCGGGACGCTGCCCGATCGGCCTAACCCAGGCTGCATGACCGAAAGCATCCAGGATACAAGCCCCCGGATTCATCCGTCCATAAATAAAAAACCTGTATCCGATAAAAGATCCCCCGAATTTATCCGTGGGGTCAATTCTAAAATCTAAAATCTAAAATCTAAAATCTAAAATCGATTGACTCCAGGCGGCGGGATAATTGCCGATCGCGCAAGTCGATCGCACCGAGCGAAAATTGTGCTAAACTCTTACTGTGCTTGAAACTTGAGGCACAATCGATCTGTCCGGTTCAGGGACGCTCAAAAATATTTCAAAATATTTTTGCCTTACCCCTAGACTTGTGCTGAGATCTGATGCTATAGTTAAAACTGATACGGCGAGCGTAGCCAAGTGGTTAAGGCAGTGGTTTGTGGTACCACCATTCGTGGGTTCAAGTCCCATCGTTCGCCCTTTTGATTCTCAAATATTTAATACGATCGCCCGTGGCCTGTACGGTAACTTGCGATAGTCGTAGGGTGTGCAATGCACACCTTAATTTTTTTTTGGATGTAGCGGTTCTGTCAGCACAAGTTCCAATGTGCTAATCTTAAATCCAATCAAAAATCAAAAATCAAAATATGCCATCTTTAGTAACAGAAGATTGGGGATATAAATTTAGCGGCGATCGCACAATTAATAAGTTTATTCGAGATGTAGAAGGGGAAGCAGCTTTAGCGAAATATTGCGATTGGGAATGCAAAGAACGTGCAGAAATTCTAATGTCGGAGATAGCTGGGAAATCGCACAATCTTTTCTACGTGCGCCGCCAAAAGGTCAATGAGAGATATTCCGAAGAAGAAATCTGGGAACTGCTGCTTGCTACGGATGGAGAGGATTTTGAATTACCTCAATTGTTGCAAAAAGCCGATCGCACTTTGCGGTTGTTAGCAACTGTACGCTGTGAAGACGGAATTGGCGGTTTAAAACTGCTGGATGCTGGTTTGGTGGCGGTTCCCAGAGGGAGGAAAGATGGGTACGCTTTGCCGGTTCAGTTAAGACTTTTGGCTAACAGTCGATCGCCAATTCCTGCAAAGTCGATCGCCCGCGTCCAACAAATGCCATTTTGGGACAACAGACACATACCAACTACCGAACAGCTAAAAGTTTGGCACACTTTTTTAAATGTGGAAAAACGCATCGCGGAAGCGCGTCAATTTTGTGTACCTTTCCGAGGACACAATTACGGTTCCGGCTTCAAAATCGTCACTTTTGAAATCGATCGTAATTCCGCAACTCTTGACGGCTACGAGGAAAATTCCTTAGAATTGGGCGACTTTCGCGACAGGCTGAAAAAAGCCAGAAATGAAGAAATTATCCTGTTTGATTCGCCGCCCGGAAGCAGAAGCAGCCGCGATGGAGAGACATTGGGTAGCATCGCCGAAATTGACTTTGAACATGGTAAATTACGGATTAAGTTAGATGTTGATTTAGGGTTTCGCATGGCGGGTGGCAGATATCAACTGCCCAAACAAGGATTCTTGTATTTTGAGGCTGCCGGCGATATCAGTCAAATCGAACGCAAGAAAAAAGCTTTAAAAATGCTGACAGATGGCCGCGCTCAAAATCCTTATTTGAGCGAGTTTTTATTCGACTCTTCTCAGGCGAGAATGCCCGAAAAAATGATTAAATTGGATCGGGAAAACTTATTAAACCGCAATGCTAATGACGACCAACTTGCTGCCGTAGAAACGGTGCTTTCGGCGCGGGATTTAATTTTGATTCAAGGGCCGCCGGGAACGGGCAAAACAACTGTGATTGCGGAGATTTGCTATCAAATTGCCCGTCAGGGCGGCAAAACGCTGATTGCTTCCCAAGCAAATTTGGCTGTAGACAATGCTTTGAGTCGGTTAGTTCACAATCCGGCGATTCGGGCTTTGCGGAAGGGAAAAGCTAATAAGGTGCAGGAAGAAGGGCAGCCGTTTTTAGAGGAAAATGCGATCGGCACTTGGCTGCAAAATACGGCGGCTGACTGCGAAGAAAAGCTCTCGCAGCGCCTGACTAATGTCAAATCTTTGCGGCAGTTGGTGGCAGAATCAGAGCGATTTACCGCCTACTGTGCCTCCGAAAAAGATTTTTTTAATGAACTCAAACATCTGCACGACAGTAAAGCAGATATTGAGGAAAAGTGCAGCCAGCAAGCAGCAGCTTATGAAGAGATTTTAACCAAAAAAAGCGAGATTGAATCTCTAGTTAGCGGGCTAGGAGATTTGCTGGATGCGCCGAAGGTTAACTGGGAATCTCCAGAAGTTGCCGAGTTTATGCCCAGACTAAAACTTTATTCAGAAGGGAATGTTTTAGTAGAAAACTTTATGGCAAATGTTCGGATTGCCGCCAGCAATGCTACTCAAATAGGTTTCGATCGCCCTGCTTGCGGGGCGTTTGGGATTGCGGTTTGGCTGCAGGAAACTGTAGCAGCGCAAATATCGGAATTTAAGACGGCATTCGATCGCGCTGATGATGTTTGTCACGCTATGTCGGCGGTTGCGGAGTCGTTGCGGGTGTCGCGGCAGATGTCTGAGGCTGTGAATCAACTCGAATTGGGCGATCGGCAAAATCAGACACACCGCCACAATCTCGAACAGAAAATCAAGAATTTGGAACTGCGAAAAGCGGAAATTGCAGCCGTTGTCGTCGCCGTTGCACAGTGGATCGAGACAGCGGATACGGGACTTTATGAAGTTGTGAAATCTTGCTGGGAAACGGGCGCAATGCTCACGGATGATATGGTAGAATTGCCCGCAGGATTGTTGAAAATTGCCCGATCGCTCAAATTGCCGATCGTCCCGCCCAAATGCAAAATCAATTTGCCCGATTTGGATCGGTTGCAAAAGGCGATATCCCACGAAGAAAGCGCAGGTTTTAAGGACATACAAGGGCAACAGTTCCGGTTTAGCGAGTTTCTGCACCTAAATTTGAGTCAAACGCCGATCGTGCTCTCTGCGGGCGATCGTACACAGTGGCAACAACTAGCCAAAGACTTCGCCACCTATTCCCAAATCAGCCCGAGTCAGCGCAAATTTATCGTAGAAAAAGCTCGCACTTTCTTAGGTAGCATTCAACAATTTTACAGTCAATCCTTGCAGCAAAATAATATCCAGGCTACCTTCGATCGCCTAGTCAAAGAATTGCTGCACAGTATCCTCGCCAATGCCCGTCAGTGCGTGCTTCCCCTCAAAACCGAAACCGAACAGCAGCTTATCAAACAGCAACAGTTATTAGATAAAATCGGTCAAACCTTGAACCAGCAGCAAATATCCGCCGCTAAACTTCAGGTAGAAACAGCGCAGCAAGAGGCGAACTTAAAAATTAGCGAAGTTACTAATTTGTTGCAAGCAATTGTCCAACAGCCAAATGTACCTGAAAAATTGCGGATTTTATCCGAACAATATCTCGCCCAAAAATCGAATATTTGGGAGCAACCGCAGCAGTTTGTCAAGCAAGTTGAGGCTTGGAAAGCAAGCGCGATTCAGCTTGAAAAATCCATTGCTGACATAGACCCTTTTGGGGTTTTGGAGACAATCAAAAACACTCTTGACGAGCATTTATCTCCGCTGCAAACTGCGGCTGCAACTTCGCAGCAGCAACTCGCCGAACTTCAAACAGAATTGAGCGACATTAACGCTCAA
The DNA here is from genome assembly GCA_036704825.1 of Microcoleus sp. F8-C3. GTDB lineage: Bacteria > Cyanobacteriota > Cyanobacteriia > Cyanobacteriales > Microcoleaceae > Microcoleus. Next base: position 15,397 of record JAUBSN010000030.1, read on the forward strand.
CTGCAACAGCAGCAACCAACAGCAGCATTACTGGTTGAGAGAAATTGGTGGGAGTCAGCATGGCAAACTATCCCGACTCAATACCAGCCAGAAGTTCCGCATACAGGATTATTCAGCGTAGCTTTTTTAAACAAAATTAAGCGTTTATTCAAAACTTGGCAGCGGAAATTAGAACAAGAAGAAACAGCGCTAAATCGTTCTCAAAACTTTGTTACCGATTGGATTCAAAAACTCCGCAATCCATCAGAAAAAGACCGCAACGATTTAAAGCAAATTTATATTGACAATGCCAACGTGATCGGCATTACTTGCGTGCAGGCTGCTAGCTTCGATTTTACTAAAAACTTTCCCAGCTTTGATGCAGTCATCATTGACGAAGTTAGCAAATGCACTCCGCCAGAGTTGTTAATCCCCGCTTTGAAAGGCAGAAAGTTAGTGTTAGTGGGCGATCACAGGCAATTGCCGCCGATGTTTAATCAAAGTACGATCGACGATATTGCCGATGACATCGGCTGTACCGGAGACGAACTTAGCTTTATCAAAGAATCTTTGTTCAAAGTTTTGTTTGAAAATGCCAGCGACAGCATCAAAAAAATGCTGACAACTCAGTATCGAATGCACCCGCAAATCATGGGCGCAATCAATCAGTTTTACCAGCAAAAACTCAACTGTGGCATTCAGGAAGCTGACACCAAGCGCGCCCACAACCTCGCAGGTAGAATCATTCAAGAAAACAATCATATCCTGTGGGTGAAAACGCCCGTGGCACAAGGGTTTGAAGAGGAAAAACAGGGTACTTCCCGGTTGAATGTCAAGGAGATTGATGCGATCGAGCTTTTGTGCGAACAAATGGAGATAGCTTGGCGGCCCAAAGTTGCCGGCGGTGAACCGCCGAAAGAAATCGGAATTATCACTTTTTACGCTGCTCAATTAAATGCAATTAAAGACAGAATCGAAGGCGAAAAATTCCCTGCTTTGAGCATCCGCACTGGTACGGTTGACATATTTCAAGGCATGGAAAGACCTGTAATTATTGTCAGCACAGTGTGCAATAATGTTAGGGGCGATATTGGATTTGCTAAGGAACCAGAACGGGTGAATGTGGCATTTTCCCGCGCTCAAGAATTGCTGGTAGTTGTCGGCTGTCACGATTTATTTACTCAACAACTAGGTACTGTGGGAAAAATGTATCAGGAAGTTTCAAAAACGGTGCGTCACTGCGGAGGTTTTGTAGATGTTTCTAGCGTCCTCAACTAAAACAATTGACTCAAATTTAAGTTCGCTAGCGGAACAAATTGAGCAACAAAATCCGGGTTTGTCAGTGTTGGCGGCGCGTCAATTCCGCTTTGCAATCCGCCAAACTCCGCTGGAAGTGGCGATTAGCGAACCGCGCGAGTTTAACGTGTTGGAAGAGTTCATTTTGCGGGCGGGTGTTGAGTTTGAACCTGCGCCCACTTTGAAGGAATTGGCGGATTTGCTGGGGTTGGACGAGATTTTTGTGAAGACTGCGGCGGCGACTCTGGTTAGTTTGGAAAGCTTGGAGGTGGCTGAAAATGGGAAAATTGCGATCGCCCCGCAAGGTAGAGATTTTTTCGAGAAAGGTGCGGTTAGTCGATCGCAAATTCAATCAATTTATGCCATTTCCGATCCGCTAAATCAAACTCTTAGCTTTAAATTCGATGCTTTAGCCGCAGAATCGGTCAACTTGCCAGATTTAGCAGATTTAGTATCGCTCGATCATAAAATTACCGACTTTGCCGATTTAAGTATAGCAGAAATCCAGCCGTTAATTCAAGCTTCCGGCTTAGGAATTCACGTCCCAGAAAACGGCAAAATTGTCTCTGCTTGCGATGTCGTCGGCGACGATTTAGAGATTTGGCAAACAGTTTCGATTTTTGTGTTGCTAGATGCGATCGAAAATAAAACTACTATTCAAGCCAGACAGGGAAAGCAAATATTAGAAACCGCATCAAACTTGCTAAACGAACTTGAATCTCAGCAAAAACTTTCTTTAAATGACTTGTGTAAAGTAACCCCCAACTTCGCACAGCAAGAATCAGAGACAATCCCGGCTCCGAAAAATCGCAAACCAGCATCTAAGAAGAAACGCAAGGAAACAGATTCAGGAAATAAGTAATATAAAAACTAAAGTCCTCACTACAAACTTTTTAGTCTTCACAAGTTTGTAGTAATGACTTTAGTCTTAATTAACTTAAAAACTAAAACAATTGATAAAATTACAGCACTAATGTCAACTGTCGCAAGACTTTTAGGTATTTTGTTGCGTAAGTCCTGTTGAAGTCATCAATATAGCCATCCTCGCATCAGTTGTACAAATATTTAGGGTAGTTCTAAGAGTGCCTATCCCCACGGATCGGGGCAGCCACGGGGGGGGAAGAGTCCCTACAACAATTACACAATTCATTTAGGATCGCTATATTATTCTTGAAATGTGGCAACAGAAACCCGATCGCGCCCTGCTTCTTTCGCCCGATAAAGCGACTCATCGGCCATTGCAATTAGATCCCCGGGCTGCGACTTCGCCTTTGGAATGCAGCAAGCTAAACCCAAACTCAGCGTCACATACTCGCTGACAGCAGACTTAGCGTGAGCTATGTGCAAACCCCGCACCTGTTGTGCGATCATTTCAGCTACGCAAGTGGCACCTTCAATATCCGTATTCGGCAAAACTACTACAAATTCTTCTCCACCGTAACGCGCTACTAAATCTGCCGCTCGCTTTACCGAATGCTGGATCACCGCCGCCACTTGCCGCAAACATTCATCCCCCGCTTGATGACCGTAAGTGTCGTTGTAAAGTTTGAAATAATCAATGTCGCACATAATCAAAGACAGCGGAGCTTCTTCCCTCGCCAAACGCCGCCATTCCGTATTGAGGTATTCATTAAAAGAGTGGCGGTTTCTTACCTCAGTCAAACTGTCGTAATTTGCCAAATAATGCAAGGCTCGATTCACTGTTTCTAACTGCTTTTTCTGCTGCAGCAACTGACGGTTGAGTTCCGCCAACTGCTGTTCGGCTGAGTGCGATCGCAACAAATTTCTCACCCTCGCCAGCAATTCCCTCTCGTCAAAAGGCTTTGAAATATAATCATCAGCACCCGCATCCAAACTTTCGATCCGAGCTTCCATCCCCGATCGCGCTGTCAAAAAGATTACCGGAGTCGATTTCAATTCTGGCGTGTTCCGAATCTCCTTGAGCAAATCCAGTCCGTTTTGTCTGGGCATGATTTGGTCGCTAACAATCAAGTTTGGCTGCAAAGTTTTGGCTTTTTCTAAACCTTCAACCCCGTCCATCGCCACCGCCACTCGATAGTAAGGACTTAATAAAGTTTGGAGGTAAGCTAGCAGAAAACTGTTGTCTTCTACTACCAGCAACAGCGGTAATTCTCGGCTGTCACTTGTTAATTGTTCCCGATGATTGTTGTCGTCAAAACTGTTAGGTTCCGGTAGCGCGGCCCCGGGTGCGGTCGCCCAGACATTTCCCGAACCCCACTCTGCGGAACCGAATCCAGTCAGTCCAGCCAATTGGGCGATCGCGCTCACCAACTGATTAGCTTCCACCGGCTTCGACAAATGCCTCTGAAACCCCGCCTCCAGCGCCGATGCCGAATCTTCTTCCTCGATGCCTCCCGTCAGCGCCACGGCCGGCAGCAGTTCCCTGTGCTCGGAAATTTCCATTGCTCTGATGCGGCGGATCAAATCGCAGCCGTCGGCTCCCGATACCGTCATATCGCTCACCAACACGTCGGGTCGCGACTGTTCCAACTCGGCCATCGCTTCGGCAGCGCTACTCACCGCTGTTACCTTGGCTCCAAATGCTTCGAGGCCAGTTTTGAGAAATTGCCGGATCTCGGCGCTGCTTTCGACAACCAGGACTTGCTTTCCCGCTAGGGGTTTGGAAACCGAGCCGGGTCTGCTTTCCTTTTGGGCGATCGCAGCAGTGCGATCGTCGGGTGCATTTTTGTTGCCGCTCGGTAGCAGCACCCCAAAGGTCGCACCCTGTCCGAGACCGGGACTCGAAGCCCAAACACTTCCCCCGTGCAGTTCCACTAACTGCCGCACAATTGAGAGCCCGAGTCCGAGCCGATTTTGTTCGTTGTTCTGGAAGCTGTCTGCAGGGCGGAAGTAGTCAAAGACGTGCGGCAGAAATTTGGGGTCGATGCCGCAACCGCTGTCGCTGACCCGAATCAACACGCCCGACTCGGTAGGCTCGATCCGCACTTGAACTGGGTATGGTGTCGATTCTGGGGTGAATTTGATGGAGTTGGCAAGGAGGTTCCAGACTACTTGCTGCAAGCGTTCTGCATCTGCCAAAACGTAGCTGACTGCGGGGTCGAAATGTTTTTCTACGCGGAGGTTTTTGGCATCGGCGGTGGGACGGAGAGTGTCGATCGCAGATTCTACGATCGACGGGAGGTGAACTCGGCCGATGTTCAGGCACACTTTCTCCCGCAGCAGCAGCGAGAGGTCGAGGATATTATCTATTTGCCGGTTTTGTAATTTGGCGTTGCGCTCGATAATTTCCAAAGCGCGGCTGGTGGTGGCTTCGTTTAAATTGCGCGATCGAGCTAGCTGCGCCCACCCCAAAATCGCGCTCAGGGGCGATCGCAGTTCGTGGGAGACGATCGCCAGAAATTCGTCTTTTGCGCGGTTGGCTTCGGCTTGGGCTGCTTCAACGGCTTTGCGATCGGTGATGTCGAATCCGAGCGCTAAATACTGAGAGGGTTTTCCCTTACACCCCAACAGTGGAACCACTGCTGCGTACACCCAATAATCACTTCCATTCTTGGCTTTACTCTTAATGTCTCCTTGCCAAACTTCACCTTTGGCAACAGTTGACAGCAGATTGTTGATGATTTCCGAAAATTTATATTCCGAATGGAGGATGCCGAAGTGGCAGCCGATTAGTTCTGCCTGGGAATATTTGGATATGGAGCAAACTCGATCGCTGACATAGTTGATAATTCCTCGCGCGTCAGTCCTGACTGCCAGTACCGATCGGTCGATCGCTCTCTTAAAATCTAAACCTTCTTGCAGCGACGCATCTAGTTCTTCGATCGTAGAAAATTGACTGAGCCGATCGGACGCGTTTTGTTGCTCGCGATCGGGCTTATCCTTACTCCGTTGTTGGATTTCCATTGTTTCTATTTTCCCCTGACGGCTGACACCTAATCTACTCGCATCCTGCTTCATTATCACAATTTTCTTTGCCGCACCGGCTGGTGCACTATTTTGTATCTCTTCATCTTCCTGAAAAATTTGCAGGTACCACATCCAATCGGGAGTCAACTCAATTTTTGTTTATAGTTGGCTAGAGTTTGTCAATCTGAGGACTGATTTTTTGATATCTAGCCGAGCATCGGCTGCTGGCTCATTCCTTTTTATCTTTTATATTTTACTAGGGGGAATCACTGATAAATTTATGGCGTGGATCGCACACCGACACTTGCATTCTTGTTTGAAACTGGTATCGCAACCGTCAACTTTTTTCTCACAATTACTCCTAGTATCTGGCACAAAGTCTCGTCTTCGGCAGGCTTTCGCGTCTGTGGCATTCTGTCTCACCTGCACTGAAGGAGATATATGTGCAGGGCTAGACAGTTCCCCGATCGGGGGCGGGTTTGGGCGCACAAAGTCCCTGGCTGGCGATCGTCCGTAACTTCTTTTAAATTATTTTTTTCAACATCTTGACAGCTCTGTATAATTTTTGTATTATATCGTGTAACATATTTCATACAATAGAACCGCCAAACTGCATTGGCGCACTCAACTATTAACAATTTGAGGAAAATCGTCTGTGAATTTAGACGCTGTACGCGAGCAATTTGAACAAAGAGCACTTGATTATGACGGTTTAATTCCTCGGCTCATTCCGCGCTATTGCGAGCAACACAATTTAATATTGCAGTTAATCCCTTTTGAAACTAATGCTAAGATAAAAGTTCTGGATTTAGGCGCAGGGACGGGCATACTGTCGGCTCTGATTTTGCAAGCATTTCCGCAAGCCAATGTTGCGGCCTTTGACATCGCGGAAAATATGCTGAAAATATGCCAAACTAATTTGTCCGCTTTCGGAAAACGCCTGACATTGCAGCAGGGAAACTTTGCCGAAGATGATTTCGGCAGCGGTTACGATTTGGTAGTTTCTGGCTTGGCAATCCACCACCTAGATAGCGAAGGGAAACAAAAACTTTTTCAGAAACTTTTCCACTCGATGAATCCACGGGGAATCTTGCTAATTCGAGATATTGTGACAGGTGCTACCCCCAGGCTGACTGAGCAATACGAACAGTTGTGGCGGCAGTACATGAAAGCTAACGGAGAAGACGATGCAGCCTGGTTTCAAAAATATTTAGAAGAAGATATTCCGTCCTCTGTGGAAGAGCAGACAAAATGGCTTGCAGAAGCTGGTTTTGCAGACGCCGGATGTCACTGGCGCTATCTCAACTTTGCTATTTTTGGCGGAGTTATCCCCAGGTAGAAGGCAGAGTTTTTGATAATTCTCAAAAGACAAACAGGACTTGTGCAAAGCCTCTATATGTAGGGTGTGCAATGCGCGCCTTACCGCTATAATTCGCGCGTCAAACTATCTTTTAGCCTTAGTCCAGATTTTCAACAAACCTGTAGGGGTGGGTTCACTCAACCGTTCTCTGGCAATACCAACAGATTAAATAAACCCGCCCCCACCAAACGACATAACCCGCTACTGACATTTTTTCAAATATGATTTAAAAGCTCAATAAATAAAGTAAAATTATGAACGATTCTCGATTAGTAAAAATCAGTCGATATCTCAGCAAACACCTGCGTCATGCCCCCTCGCGCATCGGCATTGAAATCGCTCCCGGCGGCTGGGTTGCTGTGAGCGAACTCCTTGATGCGTGCCAAACAAATAACTTTCCTGTTCAGCTTGCCGAACTCCAGAAAGTAGTCGCGCAAAACGACAAACAGCGCTTTTCCTTCGACTCCACAGGCACTCTAATTCGTGCCAACCAAGGACACAGCGTAGAGGTAGACTTGCAGTTAGAACCCGCTGTTCCCCCGGATATTTTATATCACGGAACAGGTAGCGCTGCCGTCGAGTCAATTCTCAGTGAAGGAATTAGGAAAATGTCGCGGCATCACGTTCATTTGTCCGTGAATATCCAGACGGCGCTCCAAGTAGGTGCAAGACACGGCATCCCGGCAGTCTTTACTGTAGATGCCGCAGCCATGCAACGCGACGGTCATACATTTTTCTGCTCGGAAAACAAAGTTTGGCTAGTAGATTTTGTGCCGCCCGCTTATCTCAAAATAAGTCGATAAAATTCACTGTTTTTGTAGAATATGTACCGCAAAAAATGTAAAATAAGAGTAAGTAGGAGTTTGGCAAAATGAGTGCGGAAGATATGGGCAATGGTGCAAACAATTTTCATCAAAATAATTCTCAAAGTAGAGGTCTGCTAGGTTCGGGTTGGCGACCTTTTTACCGTCAATTTGATTGGGAATACCTGGTACATTTAGCGTCTAGCGACCCACTAGAACTAGCTCAAAAAACTTTAGGGGCTGCTAGCGATATTGCCGACGCAATGGGACGACACCAATATACTTGGTGGGCAAATATTTTAAATGTATTCTCGGAAAATACTCGCTACGAAATGGATGAATTTTGGGATTACATTACTCCGCAGCCAGTTTACCCGGATTACCGCTACAAAGACGTTTTAGTTACCGAAACGCCTGTGGTGCAATTGGTCAGCCGCGCTAGCATTCCCATCGACTACGTTCTCAACAAACTCCAAGAGATTACTGTTTTTAAAGTTCTGGATTTGCTGGGAAAACCCGATGCGATTACCCAGTCTTTTATGGAGCGACATTTTTCTTATCCCCCGGAGCGGTTTGTTAGCTGGGAACGCTTGGAAGTTTTGGGTACTGTTTATGCTTCTTGGGCCCGATGCGGCTGCTGGCTGCAAATTGACAGCTACGACAGGGGAAGACGCTGCTACACTCTGATTTGCCAAGATATTGCGCCGCTAGTTAGCAAGGCAACTTATAATTTAGCGGTGATTCTGGGGGGGTACAAAAGCCGCGTCGGACAGGTTCACAGCCAGTTCCCTATTCGCACGTTTACGGAGGAGGTTCAAAGTTTTACCGATACAGTTCAGCAGGCAATTTTGGATCGAAATCAGTTGGCTGTTTTGGTCAGCGGGGAACCGGGGACGGGCAAAACTGCTTGGACGCAAGCGGTAGCAAAGGAAATTTTAGTGCCGCTGGGTTATGTGATTTTTATCTTAGACCACGATGCTGTGGAAAATTTTGTGCCGCCGAGTTATTTAGAGCGGATTTGTATTATTATCAATGAGGCTGATAATTTGGCTCAAGATCGATCGACCGCAGAGGCCCAACGCACTAACAAAACTGAACATATTTTGAGTTTGCTGGATGGAACTTTGTATCAAAGCGTCATCGACGAACACGGCATTCAATTTCAGCAAAAACTCGTAGTTTTGATGACTTGCAACACCACTGAAAGATTAGATCCTGCAATGTTGCGGAAAGGGAGAGTGGATTTTACCAGTGAATTTACGCACAAGTTTGTTTGAGCGCTCTATTGCATTCTCAAGCTATCTGGCGATCGCACTGAGTACACGATCTCATACAGAACAATCACCAGCAAATCTTCTGAATATCAAAGTTTGGGGGAAACTTTCTTGAGTATCTATAGACCGTTGGTGCCAACAATCGCCTAAAACCCTTTTTATTTCTGGTTTTTTGCCTAGTCTCGCTGCCCTCTTGCGCCCCGGAATAGTCGGGGGACACAACAGAGCACTCCAGTCCCCTCCGACTGTTCGGGGGGCGCCAGCGCGATTTGTGCCTAATCGTCAAACAGCAGTCGGACACTAGATTTGTTCTTAAGTTGACACTAATGCCTATAGACATATCCCCATCAAAAATGATATCAATGATGGGTGATACCCTCTAAGGGTATTGTCCGAGAGAGGAAATCAGGGGAAAACAGAGTTTTTGGTCTCAAACAGAATTTTTCAAAATTGACAGCTATGGAGGAAATCCCAAATCGTGCAAACTAAGCCAGTTCAGCAAAAAAGTCAGGGACTGGGAAGGTACGTTGACGGGAATGTCCCGATCGCCCAACAACCCACAGAGGCAGCCGTGTTGGAGAGTAAAGACCGATTTCGGCGGTTTGTGGAGCGCTCCACCGAGGCCGTGGCAATGGTAGATTGTGAAATGCGCTATCTGTCCGTTTCTCGTCGCTGGGAAACAGATTGCGGGTTGGGCCGCGGGGAGGTCATCGGCCGATCTCATTGGGAACTGTTCCCGAATCTCCCGGAATATTGGAAGCAAAATGCCCGGGCTTGTTTGACGGGAGTTTTGGAATACAGCGAGTTTGTGGCAAGGCGATCGATCGCATCTGTATCAGGAAAAATCGCCAGCGGCTATGTCAGCGAGTCAGTAAAATGGGCATTTCAGCCTTGGACAAATAGCGAAGGTGCGATCGGCGGTTTGATTTTGTTTGCATCTAAGATAGCTGAGGCTCCCGCTCAAACCAATTGCTATAATAAATTTCAGTCCGAGGTCAAAAGCAAACAGTTAGCAACAATACCGCAACTAACTCAAATTGCCCTCGAAAATGCTGCTGATACAATCTTTTTTACTACCTCCGACGGTCAAATTTGCTACGCGAACAAAGCCGCTTGCCATCTTTTCGGCTACTCGGAATCGGAACTGCTAAACATGAGGGTTAGCGACATCGATTCGCACTTGCCAGCATCGGATTGGCGAGAACACTGGGTTCAACTCAAGCAGCAAACCAACCTCACTTTTGAAACCAGTTACAAAACCAAAGACGGCGCCAGTTTGTCCGTCGAAGTTAAAGTCAATTATTTAGAATACGGCGGCTGCGAATACCGCTGCGCGATCGCCCGCGACATTTCCGCTCGCCTCGCAGCAGAATCAGCGCTCGTAGAGGCAAAAGAGCAGCTTCAAGCCGTTTTGGACGCCGTGCCCGGATTAGTTTCTTGGGTAAGTTCAGATTTGCGCTACTTGGGAGTAAACCGACATTTAGCTAGCGCTTACAAAATGCCGGCCGAACTATTTCTCGGTCAAAAAGTAGGTTTTTTAGAAACAAGTCCCAAATTTAACGATTTAGTATACGATTTCTTTGCCAACCATAAAAAGAAGACATCTCAAGAAGTAACAGCGATCATCAGAGGAGAAAATAAAACTTATCTAATAGTGGCTCAAAAATATCATAACAATACGGCGGCGGTATTTGTGGGATTGGATATTACAGAAAGCAAACAGTCTCTTTTAGCTTTGCAAGAATCAGAAGAACGCCTGCGACAACAAGCGGCTAAATTAGAGCAGACGCTGTTAATTTTGCAGCAAACTCAAACTCAACTGATTCAAACAGAAAAAATGTCATCTCTGGGGCAGTTAGTAGCAGGAATAGCTCACGAAATCAACAATCCAGTTAGTTTTATTTCTGGCAATGTCGGTCACGCCACTGGCTACATTCAAGAACTGCTGCGCTCGATCGAGCTTTACGAAAAGTATTATCCCCATCCCGTGCCGGAAATTCGAGATTGGATGGAAGAATTAGACTTAGAATTTATCAAAAAAGACTTGCCAAAATTGCTAAATTCAATGAAAGTCGGTTCGGAAAGGATTCGGGATGTGGTGCGATCGCTCCGCTTGTTCTCCCGTACCGACGAAGCCCAAATGAAGCCTGCTGATATCCACGAAGGTTTGGACAGCACTTTGCTGATCTTGCAAAATCGCCTGCAAGCTAAAGGGGGACGGCCGGGTATTTCTCTAGTTAAAGAATACGGGAATTTGCCGCTAGTCCGCTGCTATCCGGGACACTTAAACCAAGTGTTCATGCACTTGTTGACAAATGCGATCGATGCTTTGGAAGAAGGAGGGAGAAATCCCGAAAAGTATGGTAAAATGCAAAATCAGTCTTGCTTGTCTTCAGCCAGGTCGAACTCTGAAATATTCAATCCAGAAATTCGGATTCGGACTTCCGTGGTAGGGGAAAACGAAGTTGCGATCGCCATTAGCGATAACGGTCCGGGGATGACTGAAGAAGTCCTCGGCTGCATCTTTGAACCTTTGTTTACCACTAAATGTCCCGATACGAGCACTGGTTTGGGTCTAGCAATATCCCAGCATTTAGTAGTAGAAAAGCACGGCGGTAAGTTGCACTGTGTTTCGCGTCCGGGAGAGGGAACGGAGTTGATTGTTAAAATTGCGATCGGCAACAACGATTAATTGGCTTCGCCCAAAGCTGGAGACAAGCTCTCGCAAAAAGCCGCCCCGAGCAAAAACTTGATATTTTAGTTGATCGGGGCTTACGCAGAACCTAATTATGTAGGGTGATATTCGGCGCATTTTACGGCTATAATTCGCGCGTAAAACTACTTTTTCTTCCTGGATTGTTTAAGCCCCCAAGTGAGGCTGCTGAGTCAAATCTAAAATCTAAAATCTAAAATCTAAAATCGAGTGATTTACAGGGGGAAAATAATATGATAATTGAGTGGCTGAGATTTAAAGTACCTCCAGAAAAGTGGGAGGCGTTTATTCGGCGAGATGAAGAAGTTTGGACTGCCGGACTAAGAAATTTCGCAGGTTATTTGGGCAAAGAAATTTGGGTGGATGCGGTGGAAAATGAGGTGGTGATGTTGATTCGCTGGGAAACTAGGGAGAAGTGGAAGTCTGTTCCGCAAAGCACAATAGATGAGTTGGATCGCCAAATGGGCGATTTGCTAATTGCGATCGCCGAAAGTCGCGAATATCAAGTTCGCAAGTTTTTGCATTAGTTAGTCAGCAGTCAGTCGAGGGTGTTAATTTTTGAAAGATTAATCATGAGTTTTACCTTGATTGTACCGCAGACATCAATTTGGTATTTGGTGTGAAGGGCGATCGCTCTTGGTAGAATCATCGCAGTGTTTGGTATTTAGTGTGAGGGGATCTCGCTCTTGCGCGATCGGGCGATCGTTCAAGGGCAATGATTTTGAGATGTACTTCTACATAAATATAGAAGGTAAACTTTCTACTTTGAGTTTAGATCCGAGTAGTTTAGATGAAATTCGAGAAGATATAGCTAAAATTGCCAGTCGCTATGGAGTTTTTCAATGTGTTGAATGCAGTCAGGCTATCAAAGAGTTCTTGACCATCAGAAACCTACATGGTAAGCAGATTAAACTGGATTTAGAAAGGCAAGACCTACCTTGGTCAGTGATTTATGATTTACGACGACAGCAGCAAATTGCTACTAACGGCTACCATCAAGGGATATCAATTACAATCGACGAACAGGAAATTGTGTTTGATAATATAGATTGTAGTGGCGTGACTCGGCAGGAATGGCTGCAAAATTTAACATCACCTACTCTGGAACTGGGGATGGGAAGTTTTAAACTTAGAGAAGAGGAATTTTGAGTTGAAAACTTACAGTTATTTAAAAAATATTGAGGTAAAAAATGCACGATTTATATACGCTGATTGAGAAAATTAAGAAAGCTCCTTCAATGTACTTGGGACGACATTCAATTATTTGTCTTCAGGCTTTTTTATCGGGTTACACCATTGCTAAATATGAGTTAGGAGAACAGCCAACGAAACAAGATAGCGATTTTATGCAGTTTCCTGAGTGGATACGAAAAAAATTCAACGTGCAGACTAGCCAATCTTGGGCTAACGTTATTCTGTTTTATTCTGAGGATGAAAGCAAAGCACTCGATCGGTTTTTTGAGCTGTTAGATGAGTTTATCGCTCGTCATTCTTCGGCTGATGCTTTAGACGAAGGGGGATTGGACATAGAGGAAAAACTTCAAGTTTTCAGGAGTTGATAGAAAGGGCGATCGATCTCGGTACAATCATCGCAGTGTTTGGTATTTGCTGTGAGAGGCGATCGCAAGTATAAACTTTTTGCCTTGTTTATCACCACACCCGCTGAATTGGATAAGCATCAAAAGCCTCATCACGACTAATCAAAACAAGCGAATGATTCATCGTCTGTGCTACCAAAATGCGATCGAAAGGATCTCGGTGATGCAGAGGAAAACTTGTATAAATCTCAGTGTCTTCAACTGTAATTGGTAGAATTTGAATGTTAATGTATTCCAATTCTTTCGGCAGGTCTTCAAACGATCGATTCAGTTGAAGCTTGCCAACATTAATTTTAATGGATATTTCCCACAGGCTGGCAATACTAAAATACAAACCTGTTTTAGTATCGATCGCTTCTTTTGCTTTATTACCTAGATTGGAGTCGCCAAGCAAGTACCACAAAAATGCATGAGTATCTAAAAGGCATTCCATGTTACATATATTCCTTTAAATCTTCTAGCGGCTCATCGAAATCATCAGACATGACGATTTGACCTGCCCAACTACCATAACCATGAGGTTGTTCAAGTTGTTCTGCAGATGATTCAGTTTTTGCGTGTTTCTCAAGTAAATATTTTGCATAATGCAATATCTCTTGTTTGAGAGATTCTGGCATCTTGACGACAGTTTGAAAAATCTGTAGATCGATAGTCATGATTTTTGTGCAATTTTTACGCTTATCATGCTTACTCATTATACTGTAATTGCAGTCAGAAGGTATTTGGTGCGAGGGGCGATCGATCAGGGTACAATCATCGTACTGTTTGGTATTTGGTGTGAGGGGCGATCGCTCTTTCATTTTAGGCGATCGGTCATCAGAAACAACAAAGGGCGATCGCTCTTGATGCGTGCTGGGGCGATCGCAACTCGTACAATGATCGCATTGAAATAGTGGAAATGGAGCAGATTGTAAATGGAAAAAGAGGTTGGGTTTCCTTGCATCAACCCAACCTACAAGTGAGCGCGCTACAGGGAGAGAGCTACCGATACAGCAAGACTGACAAGGCTTGGATATGCAGCTTGAATTTCTCTTTTTCCCCATCTATAACCATCGTTGTGAGGATCGGAGAAGTGAACATCCTCAACATCTCCATTTCTTGAGTATTTCACAGTCCAGTGTGGATACTCACTGCTCTGCCCCGCTCTTTTTAACAGGTAGGCACGACCATCATCACGTACCTTGTATTCGAGATCATAACCTTCATCATCAGAAAAACCTGCTGATTGCCAACTAGAATATGCCATTTGTTCACCTCTATACTTTATTCTGGTTTATACAGGTGCATGCACCCCAAACGGATACTGGATCGAATGCAAAGAGTTTGTTTTACAGCTTCACTATCCTCTAATTGCTTGTTCGGTCATTCTCTCAAAATCATCGCATTTGTTGATCAGGGTTTGCACAATTTTGATGAAGTAATTGATATCCAGTAAACTGATTTCTGCATTGTGCATTATCGAAAAAACCTGCCTCCCATTAATTTCCTCTAGACACCAAAAACCAGTTTTATACTTACTACTTTCCTTAAGAAGATATGAGGAAATTTGATGAGGAATATAATCAAAACTATCAAATTTTAAACCGCTCGGACAAGAAAACTCCAAGGTTGTGTCGTATCTCAAGATAAACACTGTCTGCGTACTTCCAGAATTCATATTAAATTTTATGATAGCATTGTTAGAGTTGATGTCAGCAATTCTCCAGCCAATTTGATTGCAATATCCTCTGACTGTTGCCTGAAAGTTGTTAGACGAAAACAAGTCTTTTTCAATTGCCATATGCTACTCCTCAAGTTAATGATAATTATGACTTTAAATTACATTACAGTAGATGCCTGATTTGCGGATCAGGGATAATCTTGCCAGTTGTGCTAGTTTTGGCTAAATTTTCTCAGCATTTAGGTTAGGTGTCTAAACAAACCATTTACTATTGGCTGTTTCACCTCCTATACCTATATCAACGCGGTAGGTTTCTCCAGAATATTTAAATTCTCTCCGTGCAGCAGGTATATCTCCATTACCGCCGTAACTTGTTGCTCTATTGTTTCCGAGCCAACTAATTACTTTATCTACAGTACGCTCAAAATCATCATGAGCTTTTCTAGGCAGTTCAGATTTTCCTTTACTTTTCAACCCTTCAACCACAGCGACAGCTTCGCTATAATTTGGGGGCTGAGAAAATGCTTTGTCTGATGTAGCTAAATTATCTGTATTCTTCTGCAATTGAGCATAGAACCTATATGTAACCATGTCTTACTCCATTGAATCGAGTATATTTAACGATCGCTTTCAGCAAAACTTCCTACCAAAGAGGTCTCGCCCCAGAAAGAATTTGCTGGATGTCATAATCAGATAAGTCGTATACCCTACCTTGCTCGTCTCTAAAAGTAGCACCTTGACCAGTTTCTCCAACCTTGTAAATATGAATGTGATCTTTGTCAGCTTGTTTATCACTTAAACTTGAGCGAGCCATAAGAATATCGGTACACTTACCATTGTTGTCAAATTGATATTTGATTTTGTAAGAACCTTTATTCTCCCAACTATTTGCACCAGGATACCACTTACTCATTTGCGTAGATTATTGAATAATTTGGATTTTAGACTGAAGACCCGGGTATAAAACGCCAAGAGTTTAATCCCTAAATTACGTTTTAATACTTATCCTATTTTCGTTATTGTTCAAAATTTTGTCTATCCAAAAAAGCTCAATTTTGTTGGCAATTTTGTCTGCAAATTAAACTCGCCACATGAAAAAAGTTGGAAAATGCGGTAAAATGTTGGAAAATGTTGGGTAGAATACGGAAAATCACAACATCTACGATGCTACATGAATCTTAAGGAAGTGCTAAAAATGGCTGACGAGATGGTGTTTGCCAAGACGGGTCAGCACCTTGATGATTTGCAAGAGGCGATCGTGCAAGGAACCATGCAAGGTGAAAAATACACCAAAATTGCCGAGGATATTCACTGTAACGAGAGTTATGTTAGGGATGTTGGCTCAAAGTTATGGCAAATCCTTTCAGAGGAGTTAGGGGAAGATATCAGTAAAACTAATTTTAGATCGGCAATGGAGAGATTCCAACTCTCCCTATTTTCAAATGTTGTACAAGATTATGTCGGAGCTGGTAGCATTAACATCTGTGGAGAAGGTAGACACCCGCCAGATATACCACACTCACCTAATGGAGAAACATCCAATTCAAAACAATCTAAAACATCGCATCAAGATTTAAGCGAAATGCCGGAATTGGGCAATTTCTTCGATCGCACCCCCTCTCTTAACACCCTCACAACCTGGATTCTACAACAAAACTGCCGCCTCATCACCCTCACCGGTATCAGCGGCATCGGCAAAACATCCCTAGCAGTACAACTCGTAAAACAAATCAAACACGAGTTTGAATACGCAGCTTGGTACACACTAGACGAATTCCCCACCATCGATAAATTTCAATCTAACCTAACACAGCTTTTTTCCCAGTCAGAAAACCTAGATTCATCCCCAACAAACCAGAAACGCTTACCGCTGATTAAGTATTTGCAAAAGCATCGCTGTTTAGTAGTCTTAGATGACATTCACAACCTTTTCTGTAGCCGCGAATTAGCCGGAAAGTATAAACCAGACTACGAAGAATATCGCTCCTTATTCAAACAGATAGAAAAATTATCCCATCAAAGTTGCTTTCTGCTAGTCGGTTGGGAACCGCCGAAAGAAGTGCCTCAACTCACCAGCGAAAATACTCCCATTCGTACCTTACAACTCACTGGTTTAGACACCGCAGCCGCCGGGGAAATTCTCAGAGATAAAGGATTAACAGACATCGATAACTGCGAAGCACTCATTCACCGCTACCAAGGCAATCCGTTATGGTTAAAAAGCGTGGCGACTTTGATTCAAGAGTTGGGAATCGGCGCGACAGAGTTATTAATAGATGATACCATATTATTGCCGGAAGATTTGAAAGATGTTTTGCAACAGCAGTACGATCGCACTTCCGAACTAGAAAAACAAGTTATGTCATTGTTGGCGACAGAAAACCAGCCAGTCAACTTCGCGAAATTGCTACAAAACGGACAAATATCATCATCAGATTTGCTAAACGCATTGCAATCTCTATCGCGGCGTTGTTTGATCGAAAAACAGGAAAGTCTTTACACTTTGCCACCTGTACTGAAGCAATATATCAAAGGGTTGTAACCAAATTAGTCTTGGACGCATAAATACTAAAGAAAACGGGTTGTTTACCGATTATGCGGGTTCCGACGAACTATTATCGTAAAAAAAACAGGTTTATGAATTCCATCCGTAAGTCCTAATTTTAAGAAAGTTTTGCATAGAGAGCTGAAATAAAATTAACGCTTAAAAAGCCTACTCCTAGTACGAGAATGATAAAGATTGCGATACTGAAAATAGACTTTAGCCGATCGCCAATTCCGGGTTTTTCTGAGTTCATCGGTCAATTTTTGCAGTAAATTCGATCCGGGCAATTGAGAAAGAGTAAATTATACCAATGCGCGAAGAAAAAGGCAACTCCCGACAAGCTCCAAATCCCGATCGCCCTCAGTAGGTCCCATTTTTTTAACTTTTAATCTAAAATCTAAAATCTAAAATAGTCTCAGGCATTGTTCGGTTAGCCCGGACAGCCCGAAGTCGATCGCCCGAAACCGATGGCGCTAACTCCTGTAAAATAGAGGGCGCGTTGGGGCGAAGCTTTTAACAGCCGGAATTAGGGGCGATCGTCACAGGCTCCCAAATACATAATAATATGGCAGTCATCCTTAACTTACTCACAAAGGTAAAAATAGAAGAGTGCCAAGAAATAATCTAAAACATATAACTGAAAAAAGGATAGAAATCGATGCTCCACCCAATCTCGCAACCTTACCAACAACGAGAAAATACTATGACCCAAAGAGCCGTGCGGAAGCCAAAACCCTCTGTTGCAAACCACTTGAGACCAAGTTTTCCTCAAAGGCACTGGCTCGAACTGGCAGAGTACGCCTCTCTGGCGGCCTCTGGTGTCGGTTCCCTGGCGGTGGCTGTGTCGGGTCAAGCTTTTTACGGGGTGGCTCCCCTAACTTTGGCTTTGTCGCTGAATGTTGCTAACCGTTATCGGTTCGAGCAGCAAGTGCGGGTGCATCAAAATTCGGAAATGGCCCAAGTCCAAAAGTCTGTCAATAAAGTCGAAAAAACGGCCGTGACGGTAATTGTTAAATTACGCAAGCAGTTGTCAGCAGATATTGCAGCGCTGCGCGAGCAAATGGCTGCACTGCCTAGGGCAGAAGGCTTTGAGGATTCTATAGATATCCAGCGGCAGTTGCTGAGTTTGGGAGATTCGGTAGCTTCTTTGCAAGAAATCGTGGCGTCTGCTGTCCTCGATGTCCGCCAGCAAGTGAGCGAACAACTGCAAGATTTTCGAGAAGGCCAACGGGCGAATCTCCAAGCTGTAGAACAGGCTATAGAGCAACTGCAAAGCGCCACGCAAGGCTTGGCAGAAACTTCTCTCACGCGAGACGACTGGGAAGCAGTAAATACTCGATTTTTGGAAATCCAGAAAGTCATGGCAAATCTGCAAAGCCAACTGCAAGCTCCCGCACACCAATCGACTGCAGATTTGTCTTTAGTCCAAGCTCAAATTCACCGTTTGGAACACGAACAGCAAGAAGTTGTCAAACCTCACCTCAAGCGCTTAATCTCGGTTGTCAAGGAGTTGCAGCACACACAAGAGAATAGTCATTAGTCATCAGTCATCAGTCATCAGTCATCAGTCATCAGTCAGAAGGAAGATTTTTCCATTCGGACATTCTCTGACTCTCGCCCGATCGATCCCAAATTTTTCGACAATTGTGTTACAAAATGAAAAGCTACTCTGTCTAGTTCACCTGTTTTCATCCTGTTACAAGAAAATTAAATGACTGCAACCGTAACTGTTACTGATAACCCGTTACTAATTGGCAAAGGATTGCCACCGTTTGACGCGATCGCACCCCAACAGGTAGTCCCTGCCATTACCCAACTGCTGACGGAACTAGAAGCCGAGCTAGCTGCCTTAGAATCGTCTGTAGAGCCGACTTGGAGCGGCTTAGTAGAACCGTTGCAGCGGCTCGGAGAGCGTTTAAATTGGAGCTGGAGCATTGTCGGACATTTGATGGGTGTGAAAAATAGCCCGGAACTGCGATCGGCTCACGAAACAGTGCAGCCGGAAGTAGTAAAATTTTGGAGCAAGCTCAGTCAAAGCAAACCGCTTTATGAAGCTTTTAAAGCGCTGCGGGCAAGCGAAAATTGGGACAGCTTAGAGTCAGCTCAAAAGCGAATTGTCGAAGCCGCTCTCCGAGACGCCCAACTCTCCGGCGTCGGTTTAGAAGGCGAACAAAAAGAGCGTTTTAATGCCATTCAATTAGAATTGGCCGAAATTACTACCCAATTTTCCAATCACGTTCTCGACGCTACCAAAGCATTCAGCATCACCCTCACAAACAAAGACGAAATTGACGGTTTGCCGCCGAGTTTGTTGAGTTTAGCAGCTCAAGCCGCTCGCAGCGCCGGCGAAGAAAATGCAGATGCCGAAAACGGCCCTTGGCGGATTACTTTAGACTTTCCGAGTTACGCCCCTTTCATGCAGCACAGCACCCGCCGCGACTTGCGCGAAAAGTTGTACAAAGCTTTTATCAGCAAAGCAAGTAGCGGAGAATTGAATAACTGGCCTTTGACCGATCGCATTTTAGCTTTGCGCCACGAAAAAGCTGCATTGCTAGGGTTTAGCAGTTATGCCGAATTGAGCTTGGCGAGCAAAATGGCTCCCGATGTTGCAGCAGTGGAAGCTTTGTTAGAAGAATTGCGCCAGGCTAGTTATGATGCTGCTGTCAAAGATTTAGAAGAATTGAAAGCTTTTGCTGCCGAAAAAGGCGCGCCGGAAGCTGGGGATTTGAAGCACTGGGATATCGGTTTTTGGTCGGAACGGCGGCGGGAAGAAAAATTTGCTTTTAGTGCCGAAGAATTGCGCCCTTACTTTGCTTTGCCGCAGGTATTAGAGGGGTTATTTGGATTAGTAAATCGGCTGTTCGGCGTGACAGTAACTGCGGCGGACGGTCAAACTCCTGTGTGGCACAAAGATGTGCGCTATTTCCAAATAGATGACGAAGCAGGAAATACGATCGCCAATTTCTATTTAGACCCCTACAGCCGCCCCGAGGAAAAGCGCGGCGGTGCTTGGATGGACGAGTGCGTAGTGCGCGCTAAATTTGTGGAAGCGTCCAAGACAACAACACGGTTGCCGGTGGCTTATTTGGTGTGCAACCAAAGTCCTCCGGTTGACGGCAAACCGAGTTTAATGACTTTTTTGGAAGTCGAAACTTTGTTTCACGAATTCGGTCACGGTTTGCAGCATATGCTGACAACGGTAGACTATCCGGGGGCTTCGGGCATCAATAATGTTGAGTGGGATGCGGTGGAATTGCCCAGTCAATTTATGGAAAATTGGTGTTACGATCGCGCTACTTTGTTCGGGATGGCAAAGCATTACCAAACCGGGGAAACTTTGCCGGAACACTACTACCAAAAACTGCTAGCAGCGCGCCACTACATGAGCGGCACTGCCATGCTGAGGCAAATACATTTTAGCAGCGTTGACATCGAATTGCACCACCGCTACCGATCGGGCGGCAGCGAAACAGTGGCCGATGTCCGCAACCGCATCGCTAAAACTACCACTGTTTTGCCTCCTCTGGAAGAAGACGCATTTTTGTGCGCTTTCGGACATATTTTTGCGGGCGGCTACGCGGCGGGGTATTACAGTTATAAATGGGCGGAAGTGCTCAGCGCTGATGCTTTTGCGGCGTTTGAGGAAGCGGGTTTGGAAGATGAAAGCGCGATCGCCTCTACAGGCAAGCGCTTCCGAGATACTGTGTTAGGATTGGGCGGCAGTTTGCACCCGATGGAAGTGTTTAAAAATTTCCGGGGACGCGAACCGAGCACTAAAGCTTTGTTGAGACACAGCGGTTTAGTTGCGGCTTAATTTAAGTGTGGAATAAGTCGGGATTAAGGCAGGTGGATTTATCTGCATTAATCCCGGTTTTTTGTTGAACAGGATTTACGCAGATACTGTATGTGTAGGGTGCGCGTCTTGCTGCTATAATTCATGCAAAAAACACTGTTTTCGTAACTTTTGCTGAATTCAAAATATTTGTAGCGATCGCTTTAGTCCTCAAATTTTTATACTAATTCCAAAAACTATTGCTACATACTAATCGTGCGAGCATCTGTAGGGAAACGGCATTGCCGTGTCCGGCGCGGGACTCTCCAAGTTTTCATAGTTGTTATAAAATTGATAATTGTAGCAACAGTTTTTTGAATTAAGATTAATAGTACAAACCAATTTTATTGTAGAACTGGATGCCAGAAACCTCTGTAGTTTGGCACATCATCCCTAATATTTTTTAGGACTCAGCCCAACTGTCACAAATAGGGGTTAAATTTTAGGTACGTAGTTGCGCTTGGGCGCTCTTTCCGGCTCTCCTGATGTACAGGTTATAAGCCAACCTTATTGATTGCAAAATCGTTGTCCTGTAAAGGTTTCATATAAATCTTTGAGCAAGCTATCAGTAACCCTCCTCTTTTTCACCAAAAGTCCAGGAGAGCGCTCTTTCCTAGGCGAAGAGCGCCCAAGCGCAACTACATACCTTTGTGCCAGTAAGCCTTAGTCCTATTTTTGTGGAAAATTGGGTAAAAAGTGCGATCGCCAGCAGCTTTTAGTTTAAGTTGAAGGCTCATCAAACCAGCATTAGCGAATATTTGCTGTCATTTATCACTGATTATACTTAACTTTCCTTGTCCCGTAAATTAAGTTTATATTTCTCAACATTTATCGGCTGTTTTCTCGATACAGCTAATGCTTTTATTGGCAACGAAAAATCTCGGCTTTTACCGAATCTTTAATATAGAGCGGCAACAGCAAGTCTTTTTTAAATTTTTGATAAAGAACGGGGTACTTGGCGTCAAAAGGGTAAAAATTTTAGGTAGAAAGTAAAAAAATTAGTTGGGATTAATTTTAGGATTGCCAGAAAAAATATTTGTATATATGATAAAAAGTAAGGAAGGATTGATAGTTAGTCGTTAACCCATAGATTAAGATTTTCATGGATATTCAATTAATTAATATCGGTTTTGGTAACATTGTGTCTGCTAATCGAGTGATTGCCATTGTCAGTCCCGAGTCAGCGCCAATTAAGCGGATTATTACTGATGCGCGGGAACGGGGACAACTGGTTGACGCTACTTACGGCCGCCGCACGAGAGCGGTAATTATTACAGATTCGAGTCACGTCATCCTCTCGGCGATTCAGCCGGAAACGGTTGCTAATCGTTTTGCGATCGGCAAAGACAGTCAAAGTCGGGATGATTGAGGTTTGTCAGTTGCAATTTAAGCGTTTACAGTCTAAAGTGAGCGGAAACTTAAATTGTTACACGTTTCTATTCTAAAAATGAAATCCGGTAAATTAATTGTTCTGACGGGGCCTAGCGGTGTGGGGAAAGGCACCCTAGTACGATCGCTCCTCAATCGCCATCCCGAATTGTATCTTTCGGTATCGGCGACAACTCGATCGCCCCGTGAAGGAGAAATTGACGGAAAGCACTACTATTTTGTCAGCCGCAGCCGCTTTGAACAAATGGTTGAGGCTGGAGATTTGGCAGAATGGGCCCAGTTTGCCGGTAATTTTTACGGTACTCCTTATTTTGGTCTCAAACAAGGAATCGGTGAGGGAAAATCGGTAATCCTGGAAATTGAACTGGAAGGGGCGAGGCAAATTAGGAATAATTTTCCAGAGGCGCTGCGAATTTTTATTTTACCTCCTTCTTGGGATGAGTTGGAACGGCGCTTGCGGAGTCGGGGTCAAGATTCCGAAAGTGCGATCGCCCGTCGGTTGGTGCGGGCTAAAGAGGAAATTGAAGCTGCGGGGGAATTCGATTTCCAAGTTGTTAATGACGATTTGGAAGTTGCTTTGAAAAAGCTAGAATCAATACTTAACTTGGAGTAATTTTTAGGTGTAAATGAGTGAATTTTGAAGTTTTATTGATACTAATGCCCAACTGCACGACACGGAAGTCACGGATACACTGATAGTTGTTTTTTCTTCTCACTTCTGAATCACCATTGAGAATTCATCCGTGTATCCGTGTCAAAATCAGTGTCGTGCATTCCTTCTTCCTGCAATCTTACCCATTTCTCCGTCCTGGCTAAAACTTCGCTACTTTGTTTGATAGCAACACAAACTTTTAAATTCAATTCCAGAATATTCAATGAAGGCGAATTTTTTCTCAACGGTTCAATTTCGCGAGCAGAACAGCCCAACATTTCCATATAAGCTAGCGTCCAGCCAATAGCTGGAATATCGCCGACAGTGCCTTCTCCGGCGCAAAGGTAACAACCCAATTCGCCCTCCGGCCCACACTCAGGACAAACCCAATTGCCCAGTTGTGAATGGGGCAGGTTTGTGCGGGATGCGGATGCAATTGTTAATGCTTTAATATGATTTTGAACTACTTGTTTAAAACCTCGGTTTTGGTTGCTGCAGCGGTCGGAATTACCGTGCGATCGCCCGCTTGCTACTGCTTGCTGTTGTGGCGAAGCAAGAGAGGCTGTTTGGTTCTCCCTGGTTACTCTAGATTCCCCTAGATTCGCAGTTAGCTGAATACCGTAGTCTTTTGACTCTTCATTCTGAGAGTGGTTGAGTGCGCTGGAAGAATCGGGTTCGGAACTTGTGAAGGATTGTTCTATGCGATCCTCTTCGAGGGCTTCGCCAACGGCAAAATCTTGCATAGAGAGGTGATGTTCGATCGCCAAAGACCAAGTTCTTTTATGTCGGAGGTCGCCATATTTTCTGGCTTCTTCCTCAGTAATGCCGATCGCCGCAGCCTCTTGGCGCAGCACATTCATCGAAGTCATTGTATCTGATATCATTAGTTTGTTTGCAGTTAAATTTACGATCGCCCGCTCAGCCTACAAATAAATTACCTTAGATATACTACAATAGTCCGGACTATTTTGAGATTCTAGTGGGAAACCCGTGATTTTTCGTTAGCAAGTCGATTCTGCAATCGCCCTGAAACCCTTATTTTACGATTGGCAATCACACACTGTCCGAAGTATTGATAGTAGCCTAAATCTAAAATCTACAATCTAAAATCTAAAATTGGATGACTTCAATTCTTCCCGATACAGCTTTATCTGTTGCTGGACTAACATCATACCTGCAAGACTTGTTGGAGGGCGATCGCAACCTGCAATCAGTTTGGCTGACAGGCGAGGTGTCCAACGTTTCGCACCACCCCAGCGGCTGCTTTTTCACTCTCTGCGACACCGACAAAAGCGCTGCGATTCGCTGCGTGGTGTGGAATTCTCAGCGGCAAAAATTGGTGCAAATCCCGGAAAAAGGCGAACAGTTACTGGTTTTGGGAAGCATCCGGGTTTACAAAAATCGTGGCGAGTACCAGTTGACTGTTGTGCAATCGCTGCCGGCTGGGGCGGGATTGCAGGCTTTGCGGTTGCAGCAATTGCGATCGCGCTTGGAAGCTGAGGGTTTCTTCGATCCCGCCAGAAAGCGCCCGATTCCCGCACACCCGCAAATTGTGGCCGTGGTGACATCGGATACTGGGGCTGCTTGGGGAGACATTCAGCGCACTCTAGCCCAAAGATATCCCGGTTTGCGGGTGTTGCTGTCGCCGACTTTGGTACAGGGAGAATTGGCTGCTGCTGCCATTGCTAGGGCGATCGTCCGCGTAGAATTGGACGGCAGGGCCGATGTGATAATTTTAGGGCGGGGCGGCGGTTCTGCGGAAGATTTGGCTTGTTTTAATGATGAGAGAGTTGTCAGGGCGATCGCCAATTGTACGATTCCAATTATCACCGGCATCGGACACGAAAGAGACGAATCTCTCGCCGATTTAGTAGCAGATAAACGAGCCCACACTCCCACTGCGGCGGCGGCTCAAGCTGTACCAATTTTAGCCGATCTTTACTTTGAACACAAGCAGCGAACGGTCAATTTAGCAAACGCTGTGCGAACCCGATTTCAGGCAGAAGAAGAGCATTTGCAACTGTTACAAAATCGATTAAAACGTTTGCCTGCGACATCCAGAACTTTGCGGCAAGCAACTGGTAAACTGGAACTATTGCAAGAAAAGTTATCCGCCCTAAATCCGGCTGCGGTATTGCAAAGGGGCTATGCGGCGGTAATCCAAAGTGACGGTACGATCGTCCGCACAACTGACGGTTTGGAATTGGGAGAGGAATTGACTGTGAGGTTGAGTCGGGGCGTGCTGAAAGTTAAGATTCTAGAACTATTAAATGCGGAAGAAAAGTTATGATTGATTCGCAGTTGCGCCAGTCTGACTGGAATTATGAGGAAACGGTCGATCGCATTGAAGCGATTATCGATCGGGTGGAATCGGGAGAGTTGCCTCTAGAGGAGGTTTTCGAGCAGTTTGGGGTGGCTGTGGAATGCTTGCAGGAGTGCGAAAGCTTTTTGGCGCGGGGGAAGGAACAGATGGAATTGTCGATCGAGCTTTTAGCCGCGGAACCCGATTTTTAAGCGCAGATTAACATTGATAACTATCGTTCCTATCTCTTCCACAAGCAATACAAGCCAAAACGTCTTCTCGTTCAATTCCCGGATATTCCTCAAGCAATTCTTCCAAAGTCATGCCGCTAGCGAGAAAGTCAAGAATCAGAGAAACCCAGATGCGATGGCCGCGAATACAGGGTTTGCCAAAGCACATATTAGAGTCGATGGAGATGCGAGACAGTAAATTATTTTGAGTCATGTCTTTTCAATTAAATATTTTCTATTGATTCATTGTCATGAATTTTAGGGTTGAGTTGGGTGGGGGCGGGTTTACAATAGGGACTTCTCCATTGCGCTTTTGAAGAGATGTCGCAGGAGTCACCCAGTTTATGCACATTCCAAAAATAAATCATATCAAACCCTAATTGATAGCAAAGGATTTGATATGAAGCGAATTCTATTAGCCAGGATTTGGTATAGGGCGGTTTCTACAATTTGTCGATCGACCTTTTGGCTTTATCTGTGAGATTTTTCACTGCATCTTTAGCATCTTCTGCTGCGTGGCGGGCCGCAGCTTCCGCTTGTTTTGCTTTGCCTTCAGCCTGGTCTTTCTTGTTGCCGGTGATATTACCGAAAATTTCCTGAGCTTTGCCTTCTAAATTTTTGCCGATCGCCTTTGCTCTGTCTTCTGCACTCATAATAAGCTCCGTTTGGCAAGTTGCTTTAGTAACATTGTAAAATCAACTCGCCTGCAATTGCCTTTAACTTCATATTAATTTATATTCTGCTTGACCTCGGTCTTCTGCTGATGATTTACTTCCGGCAAACCCGTCACTCAAAAAGCCAAGGATTTTTGAGTGACAACTGTATACATCCGCAAAAAGCCTCCTAAAAAACTATTTCAAACTCGCCGCAGCAACTTTAATTGGTTCGAGCAATTCTAAGGGCAAATGCAGCATATTCAATTGGGTGCAATCTGCTGGTTTCCTTTCAGGATCGGGGCCGTGATAATCGCTGCCACCAGTTGCCAGCAAACCGTAATGAAGGCACAAATCTTTCAACTTTTGGATTTCGCTGGAACTGTGGCTGGGATGGTATACTTCAACTCCCATTAAACCAGCATCTACTAATTCTTGTAAGACTTCCTCAACAGCGCCGCCGCGAAATAAATAAGGGTGAGCCCACACCGGTACTGCGCCGCAACTTTTCAGTAAATCAATGCCTTCGACGATCGAGAATTTCTCGTAATGAACGTAGGCCGGGCCGTCATCTCCCAGCCAGCGATCGAATGCTTCCCGCGATGATTTGGCGTGACCGGCTTTTACAAGTGCAGAGGCAATGTGAGGCCGTCCCGGTGCCATTCCTGGGGATGTTTTTGGCATTTCGATCGCGTATCCCATTGCTGCTAATTTTTCTACCATTTCCTGCGATCGGCGAAACCGTCCTTGCAGGCGATCGTTCAAAGGAACTTGCAACTTATTTGCATCGGGATAAAAACCTAAAATGTGCAGCGACCGGCCGTTGTGAACGGTGCTGAGTTCGAGTCCCGGCACGATTTCGATACCGTACAAAGCAGCGGCGGCGAAGGCTTCATCCCAACCCGACATCGTATCGTGATCGGTGACGGCCAAGGCGCGAACCCCCGAAGACGCAGCGGCGGCTACGAGTTCGGCAGGGGTGAGAGTGCCGTCGGAATAAGTAGTGTGACAGTGGAGTTCTAGCATTTTTTCGGGTAAGTTAAAGTCTGTGAAAAAGGCAATTATTCCCCTCACTCATGTGAGATATAGCGTCATAACTATTTTAGATTTTAGATTTTAGATTTTAGATTGGGAATGAGTTATGATATAACGGTTGGGAGTTTGTCTGCTGTTGCATTGTTTTTCGGAACAGGTTTAACTGCCCGCAACATTTTTTTCTTATTTTTATCGTTGTTTGTAATAACTTATTGCGCCTTTAATTGGTACATTTATGCTTATTCAAACTCAGCATGACATGGATATTCAGCCCGCCTTTTCAGTTGAATTTGGATGCAGAACAGCTTAGCTATTTCTTGATTTCTCGCATTGGGGAAATGACACCCTCTGGCAATTTCGGAGGAATCGGCGATATTTCAATACTTTGTATGTTGTGAACTGGGATAACTACCAGTTTATCTGCCAATTCGAGAATTATCGGGTCTGCCGTCAACATTTTGTGCAGGCGAGTGCCTAAAGTTGCTTGTTCTCCTACTGTTCCCTCTGGCGCACTGAACTGGAAGTGTTGCTGTTTGCCGTTGGTATAGTGGATTATCAAATTGATAATTCCTTCTTGGTTGGTTGCTTCCATAATTTTTTTCCCTAACAGTCGATCGGGACTCGTGCAAAATTAACAATAAATCCAAACTGGCATCGCACCACCGTTGGAAAGCTTTTGACCAAACCAGGCTGTCGGTACGAAAGTCCGGTTACTTGTAATTTTACCACAAAAACTGTACTGAAACTCGCCAACTTACCCAGTATACAATTGCCAGTCGCGCTGTCTTCGCTCCTTAATGCGCGAGATACTTCGCCAGACATATTCGGTCGATCGGGCTTTCTTGTATGCCACTTGGCAAAGCGGCTCAATTTAGCCTGTCTAGCGACTTGACTCAAAGCGGTCTCAAGTCATACAGCAGAGGCATTTGAGCGCTTTGAGTGTCAAGGTTTTTCGAGGTGGGAACTGTGGAGGTTGGGATAGCGGCATTCTGCTGTCACTGCCGTAGAGGATTTTTTTATAAATTAATAACATAACATTCAGGTACAGCTTATGAAATCCACACTTTGTTTTCCCGAAACTTCTATTGAATCTAACACCGTTGCTGTTAACGATAATGCTATTGAATCTTGTATTCTGGCAGCTTGGATTGATTTAGTAGGAGGAGATTTTGATAGCTTGGGAGGAGATGATTGGCTTCCCTTGTGCGGCGACATTGATGACGGCGAAATTTATCGGGAATGGTTTTTGTGGCAAGACAGCGAAGTTACTCAAGAATGGGAAGCTTACGATCCCATTACTAATTATCGAGTTGTGGCGCCTAGCCGAGAAATGATGATTGCTAAAATCGACAAAATAGAAGATTCCAGAACAATTTAGTTGAACAGGAGAAGGTTAAATCTTGATTTTAAACTTTAATAAAAATTATGCAAAAAAAACCGGTTTCTCCCAACCCTTAAAGAAACCGGGTTTTTCAGACCAAAACTTTAGGATTGGGTTTGTTCCACGCCCAAACCTAATAATTTATGTCGCTACTGCTTTTTGCTTTTCTCGCTCTAATTTGCGCTGCTTCAATGCTGCAAGATTTTGTTTGATCGTGTCGATCGCAAATCCATTCCCCTGCTGTTGGTATAATTCGCTGGCACGGAGCAAATCTGCAACAGCCTCCTCATCCGATCGCAAATTTGCAAAAGCCAAGCCGCGATTGTGGTAAGCTTCTGCCAAAGTTGAAACTTGTTCTACAGCGCTGGTAAATTTATCTTTGGCTTTGCGGTACTTTCCCGACTGATAAGCCTCAATTCCTTGTTGAAAATAAACGGAAGCTTTGCTACCCCTGTCGGTATCTGGAAATTCTGGGGAAGTTAAATTTGGTTCTTTAAAAAGTACAGAAATGCTGCCCTTGCCGAAGTAAGCCCAAGTCATTGTTCCAAACCCAATCCCCAGCACCAGGGCAATAATGACAGACAGAGCAATAAAATTGGTGAGTTCCATAGAGCAATATTTGTTGTATTAGAATATGATAAGTTAATTTCTAACTTCTGGAACAATGGTTGCGCGGATTTACCTCAAATGGAAAGGCTTTTTCGGTTTGCTAGCTTTAGTATTGTCGATCGGCTTAATTACTGCAACTGCAAGTTCTGACGCAGCAACAAACGCGCAAACTCAAGCAGGGTGGCAATTGTTGCAGCGGGGCGAGACTGGGTTGGTGGTAGCAATGCGACACGCGATCGCCCCAGGTACGGGAGATCCTGCTAACTTTAAGTTGGGCGACTGTTCCACCCAGCGCAATTTATCAGCACAAGGAAGAACCCAAGCCAAGCAAATTGGAGCCGAATTTCGCAACCGCAACATCAAAGTTACAAGAGTTTTATCGAGTCAGTGGTGTCGGTGTTTGGAAACAGCAAAACTGATAAACTTAGGCAAAGTCGAACCGTTCCCAGCACTGAACTCGTTCTTTAGCGACAGCAGCAAAGAAACCAGACAAACAGCCACACTCCGCAAATTAATTGTTGACAATCGCAACGCCAAAGGCGCGATTATTTTGGTAACTCATCAAGTAAATATTACCGCTATTACTGATATTGTACCGCAAAGCGGGGAAGCTGTGATTCTCAGAGGGTCTCGACAAGGTAAAATCGAAATAGTCGGACGAATTGGAGGATTTTAAGAAGGTATAGCCATCCTTGCCGAATTCATGAACTCTTGCTTTCCTCTTCCTTTGCGTTCTTCGCAGCATGATAAAAGATTTTCTTGACAAATCATTTAGTCTTGCTATATAAAGTGATAATGTATAAAGTTCCAGCAGATTGATGACTGCGAAATATTATTGTGAGCGATCGCGCAGAAACTAAGCAAGAGAAAAGAAAAAGGTGGAAAGACTGTTTAGAAGCAGGAATCGATCGAGGTGAAGATCCTATAATTATCATTACCTTTCGTTCAGGATGGGATTCTGCGGCTCGTCCAGTTTTAGCACGCGGTATTGATAAGCGCGAATATGTCATTAAGGGGCAACAAGCTGGGCGTCAAATCGTCAACGATCAGGTGGTAGCAAGACTCGGTATGGCAATCGGAGCACCTGTGGGAGAACCTTGTATTGTGGAAATTTCTCAGGAACTAATTGCTGAAGATTCTAGTTTTTCCTATTTGACTCCTGGGACGGCTCATGCTACGCTTTACATACCTAAATGTTCTTCCCAAAGAGAAGAAATCAACTACACAAACCAGCCAGAAAACCGCGAAAGGTTTGCTTTGCTAATTTTGTTGTACGGATGGGTCTATGCTAATGATTATCAATTCATCTATAAAAATGCTCGCCCCAATTTAGTTTACTCTGTCGATCACGGCCATTTTTTTCCAGGCGGCCCAGAGTGGAAGCAGCGCGACTTGCTCGAAGCTGCTAGTGCTGAGATCGACACTCGTCTTGTTTCTAATTGTAAACTAAAACTACAGGAGATTCGCCAGGGACTTCCGCTTCTCGATGCTGTCAGCGAAGAAACCATTATTCAAGCTGTGGCTGCTCCACCCAGCGAATGGGGACTTACAATTGACGAGCGTGTTACCCTGGTAGAGTATCTTGTTAACAGAAGACAGGATTTACTGGCGCTCTGATAAGCACGCTCGTAAGACAAAAAAACGGAAACAATGGCAAGTAAGTATAGTATCGTTCAATACGTTCCCAATCCAATTGCTAACGAACGGATTAATATTGGCGTTGTTGCTTTCAACGAAGAAGAGGTGCGCGTCCAGTTTCTCACAAACTGGGAGCGGGTGCGGCATTTTGGCATGGAAGATATTACTTTCTTGAAAGAGTTTGCTCAGCGAATGTCCCAAGCCGCTGACTCTGGGTTGATTTTTCCCGGGGATAATCGAGATGCTCCTTATCAGGAACGTTTAAATAAAATTGCCCGTGATTGGCTCTCGGCTATTCAGTGGACAGAACCTCGCGGCTCGTTGGAGGATGTGGATAGCTTACTAGAAGATATTGCTAGTAATTTTTTGGTGGATTTGAATTATCAAAAACCTCATAGGCGCGATCGCGAAGCTGCTGCTAGATTAACCACTGCTAAATTCCGAAAGGTTCTTCAACAGTACGTGAAAAATGATGCGAAAGAGATCCTAAAAACAAGTTATTCGGTGCAGGGTAGTCATGCGGATCACAAGTTTGATGCGGTTGTTGCTAATGGGCGACCTTACTTGGCAGCACACGCTATATCATTTGAGGTGAAGATACCCGAACACCTGCAAAACTCTTTGTCTTGGATGATTACTGATGTAAAACAGTTTCAGCCTGATTTTCCTATTGCAATTGTGGCTCTACAGCCAAAAAAAGACGTTGAAAACTATAAAGAACGTCAGCAAACTTATCAGCAAGCTACCTCGACGTACTTAGAACTCGGTGCAAAAGTTCTTGCAGAAGATGATGTTGAAAATTGGGTGCTAGAAAGACTGGAGAAGGCTAATCTCTTGTAGATATAAAGCGGTTTTCCATTACCAATTACTTTACCAATTTATATGAGTTTCCAATACAGCGCCGCCCTAGTGACTTTAGCAGACCTTGATAAGGAAGTTCTAGTTAAATTTTACACAAAATTTCTCGACCTAGAACCAAACCCTTATATTCCCAATACTTATGCTGAATTTCAACTCCCCGGCGTAAGACTCGGCATATTCAAACCCAAAGATTCCCACAAATCAGAATTTGCCAATCGAGCAAAAACAGGCATGAGTTTGTGTTTGGAAGTCAGCGATATTGAAACTGCGATCGCCCGAATTTGGGCTTTAGGTTATCCGCCGAAGGGAGAAATTATCAAAGCTGCTCACGGTCTAGAAATATATGCCTTCGATCCCGCCGGCAACCGCATAATTTTACATCAATCCCACGATCGTGTCGGATGATGGCTGATAATTGGTGAACTCTCGATCTTCTCTTCCTTCGCGTCTTAGCGGTTCGTTCAAAAAAACATTTAGTTCACAACCCGCTAAGGATTGCTATATCAGCTCTGCAATTGCTTCGCAACCTTCGCCATGACATTGTCAAACCCGCCCCTACAAATCAAAACGGCCTTAACTATCTAATTAGTTCAGCAAAACTATACAAACTGATAATTAATAACAGCAAGGCTGTCAGGTGAGTTAGCTGAAATTGAGGCCGCGGGCCGAGGGATTCCCGCACCAAAATTGAAAAAGACGAACCAATTATATAACTCAAAGACAGCGTTAAATACTGCCACTGCAATGTTAGACTCCACAGCCCGAGCAAAATCATTGCCAAACTCAACATCACCAACTCAACAAAGCGAGGCGGATTGTGCTGAGTAGACAGAATCAAAGTATCCAACCAATATTGCCAAGGTCTCATGTGTTAGCGATCGAGCTTTTGGATTTAGCCTTCTAGCTTAACTCACGATCGCCATTCAGTTTGTTGCTGCAAACACCTTAAAGCTTCCGCAGTCTCAACCTGCTGAAATTGCCCGTAAAAGCGACTGACACTGTAAAAAGGGTCTGGGGTTTCCAAAATAATCGACTTATCGCCCATCTGCGCCAAAAATCCCATCAACTCTGCCGGGGCGACAGGCGCGCAAATCCACAAAGCCGCCGGTTGCTGCGACTCCAAAGCCTTAGCCGCCACAGCCATCGTCATCCCCGTAGCAATGCCATCATCTACCACAATCGCCAAAGCCCCCGCCGCGCTGACATTGGGGCGTCCCGCAGATAAATCCGCCAGCAGAGATTGAGCATTATTTTGAGCCACCGGCAGTGCTAATTTTTGCAAGCGCAAATTGTGCTGCTTTTGCTTGTGCCAGAGGACGTGGCCGTCAGCAGTTGCAGCCCCGATCGCCAATTCTAAATTATCTGGGCGAGTAATTTTCTTGGCGACAACCACATCCAAAGGACAGCCCAAGCGGCGCGCAATCGGCACAGCAACGGGCAAACCCCCGCGCGGCAAGGCGTAAACAATCGGTTTAACAGCCTCCTGTGCCGTTAAATTCAACTTGCCGAGCTCGCCCAGAACTGCCTCGGCCAGTTTTTCGCCTGCATCGGCGCGATCGTCAAAAAACGGGTTAGAGAACATATTTTTGCCTGTACGATCTCAACCAAATAATGTGAGATTTACGAGTATTAATTGGAGATTGTGCGCTCGACAGCATCGCACACAAGCTTCCAGCCAAACTCAAATCACCAAACCCGATCTAAACTATAAACTCTAGACTCAAAAAAATCTCCCTAATTGTAAAATTTATGTCCAGCGACTTGCAACTGAGCCTTTTTGACAACAATCAAAGTGCCACTTTCCAAACAGACTCAATACCAGCAAATGCCAAAATTCCCATTCCTCCCGGCACTTATCAAAATATGGAACAAATCGGCGAGCACTGCAACCGCTGTCACCGCTGCGAATTGGGCAATACGCGCACTCACGCTGTCATCGGGCGCGGCAATCCTCAAGCCTCGATTTTGATTGTGGGAGAAGCGCCCGGACAAAACGAAGACGAAACCGGATTGCCCTTCGTCGGGCGATCGGGCCAACTGTTAGATAAGATTTTAGAATCCGTGGGATTGAGTGCAGAAATCGACGTATTTATTGCCAACGTCATCAAATGTCGCCCTCCCAACAACCGCCCTCCGACAGCAAAAGAAATCGAAGCTTGCAAACCTTACTTGCTCGAACAAATTCGCATCTTAGACCCCAAAATTATTTTATTAACCGGTGCAACAGCCCTCAAAGGTTTGCTAAGCGACAAACGACCGATTAGTAAAATTAGAGGTCAGTGGATTGAATGGGAAAATCGTTTGTGTATGCCAATTTTCCACCCGTCGTACTTGCTGCGAAACCCCTCCCGCGAACCGGAAAGTCCGAAATGGTTTATGTGGCAAGATATGCAGGCAGTAAAATCAAAATTGGATGAGATTAAAACAGTAAGTTAATTCTCCGAAAATTAACTTGCAATCTCTTGGCTTAAAATTCATATTTGGCACCTGTTACAATAGTTTGCTCGTCCGACAGTCCGGCAGTTAAACACTCCGATAGTTCTGCAGGTGTTTAAACCCCTGCCTCAAAGCTGAAGTCCTCAATCGAGGACTCGAATATTTATTGAAATTGGTGTACAATGTGAATTAAAAGCGACTAAAAGACTAATCTAAAGTCCTCGGTCGAGGACTTTAGGTATGAAACAGGGATTAAAATTTATGTCTCAATATTGGATTCTCGGAATTGCTAACTGTCGCACAGTCTGACTATATTCTTGATAAAATAATATTTTATGAGTCAATTACCACAACCATCTCAATATCAATCATTTACTGAATACTTGAGTAATGACCTCACTCTAGAAATGGTTGCAATTCCCGGTGGAACTTTCATAATGGGTGCGCCGGAGAATGAACTTAAAAGCAATGATCATGAAAGACCGCAACATCAGGCGACAATTAAACCTTTCCTTATGGGAAAATATACTATTACTCAGTCTCAGTGGAAAGCTGTAGCTAATCTTCCAAAAATTCAACGTTACCTCAACCCCGATCATTCTCAATTGAGAGGTAAAAATCCAACAGTAGCAAAAGTTTCTTGGTATGATGCTGTGGAATTTTGTGCTAGGTTATCTAAAAAGACTGTACACAATTATAGCTTACCTAGTGAGGCAGAATGGGAATATGCTTGTCGGGCTGGTACGACTACACCGTTCTATTTTGGCCAGACAATTACAACTAATCAGGTTAACCATGAAGCCGAATACTTTTACGATTATTCACCAGAAGATGAGTATCGAGAACAAACTTTAGACGTAGGTCAATTTCCCCCTAATGCTTTTGGTTTATACGATATGCACGGTAATGTTTGGGAATGGTGTGCTGACCCCTGGCATAATAGCTATCACGGATCGCCGACTGATGGTACTGTTTGGGATGAGAATTGCAAGGATAATCGTTAGAAAAATTATATTGATTTATTAGTTAAATCTAAAAATGATAACCGAGAGCGGCTGTTGCGCGGGGGTTCGTGCTCCCACTTTCCCGATTTTTGCCGCGCTGCGTATCGTAGCTTCGATTTTCCGGACGAACGCACACACGACTATGGTTTTCGAGTTGTGTTTGCTGCGCCGTGAACTTTTTAACCCTTGACAATTTTGCCCTTTTGCTCTTTACACTGCTTAAATTTTCCCTATCTCTGTCACCTGTGGTGGCTCGATTTTTATTTGAAAAAACGCACAGGGGCCCAGAAACCGGGTTTCTTCCTAGATGTCTCGTCACTAACATAAGATTTCGCAGAAACCGGGTTTCTTTAGCGATGCGATCGCTCTGATATAATTAAATGGCAATTCTAAGCAATTCCTAAAACGGTGGTAGACTGGAATAACTTCACCCCCTATGAATTTGAGTATGACTTTGAGCAAGACAAACTGACTGTACACAGAGTTACATTCAATGAAGCTGTTCAATGTTTCTTTTCTGACTATGAGGTGCGACGCAACAAGTCTTACCCCGATCGCTATCAACTGATTGGTACAACCTACGGTGGACGCACCCTCAAAATTATATTTCAACTAAAGCCAAATAACGTAGTTCGGATTATTACCGGATGGCCAATATGAACTCGATAGATCCCACAACCGAAGAAACACTCTCTGACCCAGAAATTGACCTAATAGTTGAAACCCAAGCTAACAATGACTCAGCTTGGGAAACTCCCATTATTGTTCACAAACCGCTGACTTCTTTATCCATTCCCTCTGAACTTGCCATAAAAGCAGCTTTTTTAGCGGGATTGCATCAAGAAACAGATGTTCAGGCGTGGATTATTCGCCTAATTCGAGAACGACTAGAACTAGAAGAAGCAGCATATTTGGAAATAAAACAGAACTTGTCTAGAGAATTCAGTAGTTAAACCGCCGTCCGATCTTCTCATTTTGCCTGACAATCGCGCAACCACAAACGAATAGCCTCAGCAATTTCGCTTTTACTATCTTGACCTAATAAAGGACGACTATCCGCCGCAGTACCAAACCGAGAAACAATTTTTACTAATTCCCACCCATTCGCAGTTTTTATAAAAAACAACCAATGATATTGCTGAATTTCGACTGGTTTTCCCCCGCGATACTGCCGTTCCAAAGTAGTAATGAAAACTTGACTGGCATTTTCAGGAAGTGCATCTTCAAAATTTAAAGGTAACGGTTCAAACTCCGGGCGACTGACTAAAATTATTTGAGGCAGCGCGTAACCGGCCGGTGTAGAAGTTTTAGGAGAAAAGCCCGATCGCACAATAACGCGATTAGCATAACTCGGCAAATCTTGCAACAGGCGATCGACCAAAGTTTCTAAATCAGCCGGACAGGGCGATCGCACTAACAAATCATACCGACTGGCATTTATACTGTTAGCATGATTTGTCACAAAATTAACTGCCAAAGCCGGAGTTGCAACCGCAGATATCAGCAGATGAACGCCGATGAACGCAGATAGAATTTTATCTGCGTTCATCGGCGTTCATCTGCTGTTAAAAAAAACATTCCTATTGTTACTCCAACTCTTCACAAATACGGGTAAAAGCCGCCACCGGATCTGGCGCAGCAGTAATCGGCCGCCCAATCACCAGATAATCCGCACCAGCTTTCAAAGCAGCCTTTGGAGTCATCGATCGTTTTTGATCGCCTCCATCAGCCCATTTGGGACGCACACCGGGACAAACTAACAGAAAATCATCCCCGCAACTCATTCTTAACTGTTCCACTTCTTGCGGAGAACAAACAGCCCCAGCTAAACCCGTTTCCCTAGCCAACAATGCCATGTGCAAAGCAAATTCCGGCAACTCCAAAGGTATTTTCAACTCAAAAGCCAACTGTCGCGAATTCAAACTCGTCAATAGAGTAATTGCAATCAACTTAGGACTCGGTTTATCCACAGCCGCCGCCCCTTCCGTCAAAGCCAACTGTGCCGCTTTCAAAGCATCTTTACCGCAAGTAGAATGGATTGTCAATAAATCCACATTGTACTTAGCAGCAGCCCGACAAGCACCAGCCACAGTATTCGGGATATCGTGAAACTTCAAATCGAGAA
Source organism: Microcoleus sp. F8-C3 (assembly GCA_036704825.1). Lineage (GTDB taxonomy): Bacteria > Cyanobacteriota > Cyanobacteriia > Cyanobacteriales > Microcoleaceae > Microcoleus. Next base: position 52,660 of record JAUBSN010000030.1, read on the forward strand.
AAATCCGCTTTTGCCGCTGTTTTAAAATTTCCAAAATCCCCGGCCCGGAACTCACAAACAGTTCCAAACCCACTTTCCAGAAAGATACATCAGGCAGTTTGTCAAGAAGTGCGATCGCCTCTTCTTGACTCGAAACATCCAAAGCAACAATAATTCGATTATCAGCGTTCATAGCGCGTTCATCTTCAGTATTCATCTGCGGTTAAAAAAGAGATTCAAGACACCAATCGCACAAACTTATTCTTCCCAACCTGCAAAACCTTACCGCATAAATCAGCCGGTGATTCAAAACTAAGGTTAACATCAGAAACCCGATCGCCCTCCAACTTCACCCCGCCGCCCTGCATCAACTTCCGCGCCTCACCGCTGCTTTTACAAAGCCCGCTAGCACTCAGAATATAAAACAACTTAGCCGGAAACTGGACGTTTGCCAAAGAAAACTCGGGCACTGCATCAGCTTGTCCAGCAGCACCTTTAACCAGCGCCATTGCATCTTGTTGTGCGCGTTCCGCCGCTTCCGAACCGCGATACTGGCGCACCACATCCACAGCCAAAAGTTTCTGTTTTTCTCGCGGATTTTCTGGCAATTCATCAAGTGGCAAATCTGTCAACAGTTCAAAATATTGGGCGATCGAACTATCAGCAATTTTCTCCAACTTAGAATACATCGTCAGCGGGTCTTCCGACAAACCCACATAATTGCCCAAAGACTTCGACATCTTTTGTACGCCGTCAGTCCCGATCAAAATCGGCATCAGCAAACCAAACTGCGGTTTCATCCCAAAATGCCGCTGCAAATCTCTCCCCACCGCAATATTAAACTTTTGGTCGGTTCCCCCCAACTCCACATCCGCTTCCAAGACTACTGAATCGTAACCCTGCATTACTGGATACAGAAACTCGTGCAGGAAAATCGCATTTTCCTGCTGCATCCTGTTATCAAATCCCTCTTTAGCAAGCATTTGCTGCACCGTCATCGTGCCTAGCAGTTCCAAAATCTTCGCCATGTCCAATTTTGACAACCACTCGGAGTTGTAGCGAATTTCCAAACGCCCGGGCGTGTCAAAATCTAGAATCGGACGCACTTGGTCTAAATAAGTCTTGGCATTTTCCGCCACTTGTTCGGCACTCAACTGGGGGCGCATCTCCGACTTACCTGTCGGATCGCCAATTCTTGCGGTAAAATCTCCGATGACCAGTACCGCTGTGTGACCGGCATCTTGAAAAGCCCGCAGCTTGCGGAAGCAAATGCTGTGTCCCAAGTGAATGTCCGCGCCTGTGGCGTCAATTCCCAGTTTGACGCGCAACGGTCGATCGACTTTTGCCAGCAGTTGGGCTAAATTTTCGTCAGGGTTGCTAGAATCAGGTCGATCGGGAAAAATCTCGCTGATACCGCGGTAAATTCCAGAAAAGTTAGAAGAAATCATAGGGGAGCGATCGTCCATCATATTTTGCCAAAGTGCATCAGAATTAGTTACACTCACTGGTTGACGCATAAAAACATAACTATCAAGCTACTATAATCCCAAAGCTGACCGGCTTTCATTAGCTGACCCCGCCCAAAAACGGATACCAGCCCCCGACAACAGTCGTGGAGATCCCCAAATTTTAGACTCTTGTTCAAACTCCCAGATTCATCTGTGGAATAAATCTAAAATCTAAAATCTAAAATCGACTGACAGTCTCTAGGGTTCGCATCTAAAATTAAAAGTCTTAAACCCCAAATCGAGTGAGGAAGTGAAATTCACGTGTCAACCAACGCAGTCCGCAATAATAACACGGAAAACTCAGCCCCCGTATTCGAGTTTGTTCAGTCAGTCAGTAAAGTGACCGCCGGAACCATACTCAGCATGACAATGCTTGCCAGTTCCGTAGTCGCTGGCGGACTGGTTGGCTTAGCGATCAGCTTCCGCAATTTGCCAGATGTTCGGATCTTGCAAACCTACTCTCCCACAGAAACTACCCACATTTACGACATCAACGGCAAGCCGCTAGCCAGCATCCACGACGAAGCCAACCGGGATGTCGTACCCCTTGACCAAATCTCCCCGAACCTGAAACGAGCTGTTCTGGCGATCGAAGATAGCAACTTCTTCACCCACAAAGGCATCAACCCCGGCGGGATAGCCCGGGCTCTGATGGTCAACCTAGAGAAAGGTAGAACCGTTGAAGGCGGCTCGACTATGACTATGCAGCTAGTCAAAAACCTGTTTCTCTCTCCCCAGTCAAAATTTAGTCGCAAGGTAGCTGAAGCGGTAATGTCTATCCGCTTGGAGCAAATTCTCAACAAAGACCAAATTCTGCAACTATACCTGAATCAAATCTACTTAGGTCACAACTTGTACGGCGTAGAGACAGCCTCTCGAAGCTATTTCAACAAATCAGCAAGTAATTTGACTCTTTCAGAAGCAGCGATGCTGGCCGGCTTAATTTCTGCCCCCGAAGAATACAGTCCTTTCGTCAATTACAAGTTGGCAAAAGAGCGGCAAACTCTCGTTTTAAAACGGATGAAGGAGCTCAAATGGATTACGCCGGCCCAAGAAACTGCTGCCCGCCAGGAAAAAATTAAGCTAGGCAAAATTACCTCTTTTGGCGGCTCTCAAGTTCCTTACGTAACACAAGCCGTAGTCCAAGAACTGACGAGGCGTTTCGGGCGAGATGCCGTGGTTAAGGGAGGAATGCGCGTTCAAACCACGATCGACCTCAAAATGCAGCGCATAGCCGAAGAAACCGTCAAAGCGTGGCACGAAAGGCTTTACTACCAAGGGCTGTTTTACGATCGCGACGAAGGTCAAATTGCCCTAGCCGCCGTCGATCCCCGCACCCACTTCGTCAAAGCAATGGTTGGCGGCGTCGATTACGAAAAGAGTCAGTTCAACCGCGCCATTCAAGCACGTCGCCAGCCCGGATCTTCTTTTAAACCTTTTATCTACTACGCTGCCTTTGCTAGCGGCAAATACAGCCCCGATTCAGTTGTCTACGACTCCCCTGTCGGCTACCGCGACGGCGACGGCTACTACTACCCTCAAAACTACGGTGGCGGCTTCTCCGGTGCAGTCAGCATCCGCAGAGCTTTGGAAGTATCTCTCAATATTCCCGCCGTCAAGCTCGGTCAAGAAGTCGGATTGAATAAAGTGATTGAGATTTGCCGCGTGCTCGGCATCAGAAGTCCAATGGAACCAGTGATTTCTTTGCCCTTGGGTGCCGTTGACCTCACTCCTTTAGAAATGGCCGGAGCTTTTGCTACCTTCGCCAACAACGGCTGGCATTCTGACACCACATTTATCGTGCAAGTTACTGACAGCAGCGGCAACGTGTTGCTCGACAATACGCCCAAACCCAAATTAGTTCTCAATTCCTGGGCGGCGGCATCAGTCAACAGCGCCCTGCAAGGAGTAATTACCAGCGGAACGGCAAGGGCGGCTCAACTTGGCCGACCGGCTGCTGGGAAAACTGGTACAACTTCCTCAGAACGGGATATCTGGTTTGTGGGTTACGTGCCGCAGTTGTCCGTGGCTGTTTGGATGGGCAACGACAACTATAGACCGATGAGCTACGGTGCTACTGGCGGTACTATTGTCGCCCCTGTTTGGCGCGATTTTATGAGCCAAGCTTTGCAGGGAGTTCCAGCAGAAAGTTTCAAACCTGCTTCATCTTTTGAGCGGCCTTAATTATCAGTCATTAGTCATTAGTCATCAGTCATCAGTCATCAGTCATTAGTCATCAGTCATCAGTCATCAGTCATTAGTCATCAGTCATCAGTCATCAGTCATTAGTCATCAGTCATTAGTCATCAGTCATTAGTCATCAGTCATTAGTCATTAGTCATTAGTCATTAGTCATTAGTCATGGGGCATGGGGCATGGGGCATGGGGCATGGGGCATGGGGCATTGGGAATAATTTCTTCCTTCTTCCTTCTTCCTTCTTCCTGACATCCGTTACATCCGTCGAGCGAATCCGTTGCCGAACTTCCTTCTTCCTTCTGCTCGCTAGGATTGTTTTTCCAGCTCAGATTTCATCCGCTCCAGCGTTGAGTTCATTTGCTCAAACATCTGCTGGGGCGTGATGCCAAATTGATTGAGCTGTGTTTTTAACTGCTCTACAGTCATCTGAGCCATGAAGTCCTCAGACAGCTCAAAGCGCTTCATAAAAATACGGTAGCGCTCCATCATCGATTCCATCTGAGCGATGAACATTTTCTTGCCTTCGCGATCGAATTTGCCGTAATTGCCACCTAGTTTGATGAGAGATTGATAGTCTTCAAACAACAGCTTGGCTTCTTGCTGAACAATTTCTGAATCAAAAAATCCCATAGCTTTCCTAATTTTTTAATATTCTACTAATTTTGATCTAGGCGAGAAACCCCGCTGCTTTTTGTACTATTTTATCAGTTGCCGGAGGAAGTCCCTACCCCTTAAGGCACAAGAATCAGTAGAAATTTCCGTACAGGAGAGGCATCGGGCATCGGGCATCGGCCAAACAGGGCATCGGGCATCGGGCCAGAAAAGCATTGGTTATTGGTTATTAAAACTCACAACCAACCAATAACCAATAACTAATGACTGATGACTGATGACTGATGACTTCTTCAAACTTCCCCGATGCGTTCTAGAGGCCAAAACCGCACTACAGCGCGGCCGATGATATTCTGCTTGGGTAAAAATCCCCACCTGCTGGAGTCGTTGCTGTTGTTGCGGTTGTCTCCCATCACAAAGTATTCATTTTCTGGGACGCGATAAGGCCCCCACTGGTATTTAGGAGGTTCGGCAATATATTTTTCGACGAGGGGTTTGTCGTTGAGATACACTAAACCTTTTTTAACGGCGACGGTTTGACCCGGTAAGCCAATTATCCGCTTGATGAATGCTTGGTCTTGGGTAAAGCCTTCTTCTTGCAACTTTTCGGGGGGAGAAAATACTACGATGTCGCCAGTTTTTGGAGGTTCGAGGTAGTAGGAGATTTTTTCGACTACGACGCGATCGCCCACGTGCAAAGTTGGTACCATAGAATCTGAGGGTATGTAGCGCGGTTCGGCGACCAAGGCTCGAATCACTATTGCTAGACTCAAAGCAATAATCACTATCTGAAGATTTTCAAAGCTAGACTTCCACGCTTTCTGCCACCAGCTTTCAGCAGGCGAATTTTCTGCTACTTCTGTACCCAAATTCTTTTTTTCAGATGTCATGAAAGTCCTCGCTATTATAGTTGCCACTAATTATCTGATTAAAGTCGCTCAGCATTTAAACTGCATCTCCACAAACAATCAAACCATGAGCTGGCTGCACGCGCTATCCGGCCCAAAATATACAATTTAAATGCAGTAGAGCTTACCGTTGCAGAATGTCGCTGTTAATTACTAGACGTGAAGTACAGGCCTTTGTAAAGGGGAGCATCTCAATGAAAGCAGCCCTCCGCTTGAAATTGGAGCTAGGAGTCAGGAGGAAAGAGTCAGGAGGAAAGAGTCAGAAGGAAGAAGGAAAAAGTCAGAAGGCAGGAGCCAGAATAAGTGTTTTTACAAATATGAGATGCTCCCTTTGTAAAGTATCTTCAAAGGCATCTGCGTTGCACCTGCGGTTTCCCTATCAATCAAAGATTGATGCCATAACTCTCCTCTTGAGATTAACTCATAAAAAAGGCAGAGAATTTAAATTCTCTACCTTTTTTATGTGAGGATTTTGAGTTGTTTGCGATCGCGAGATTGGTTATTTCCCAACTTAACTCGCGATCGCACGCCACTCAAACTTACTCAATGCCTTGGGGCAGCAATTCCCGCTTTTGACCTTGCAGCACCTTAACAATTCCGTCCTCACCCACATCCACAACAGCGGTGTCGCCGTCTTTGATGCGGCCAGAAAGGATTTCCTCAGCCAAGCTGTCTTCCAGCAAGCGCATAATGGCGCGGCGCAGGGGTCGAGCTCCGTAGCTGGGATTGTAGCCTTCTTCTACCAGCCGTTCTTTGAATTTTTCGGTCACTTCCAAGGTGATGCCCTGTTCTGTCAAACGACTGAACACTTCTTTGAGCATGATGACCGCGATTTCCTTGACTTCTTCCTTGTTCAACTGGCGGAAGACGATAATTTCGTCGAGTCGGTTGAGGAATTCGGGGCGGAAGTAGTTTTTGAGTTCTTCGTTAACCAAAGAACGAATGCGGTTGTAATTAGCATCGGCTTGGTTGTCGCTGAACTCGAAACCGAGGCCGCCGCCGCCTTTTTCAATCACCTTAGAACCGATGTTTGAGGTCATAATCAGCAGCGTGTTTTTGAAGTCTACGGTGCGACCTTTGGCATCGGTTAAGCGGCCGTCTTCCAATATTTGCAGCAGCATATTGAAGACATCGGGGTGGGCTTTTTCGATTTCGTCGAACAGCACGACGGTGTAAGGACGGCGGCGGACTGCTTCTGTGAGTTGGCCGCCTTCGTTGTAGCCGACGTAGCCTGGAGGAGAACCGATGAGTTTGGAGACGGTGTGCCGTTCCATGTACTCCGACATATCCAGCCGAATCATCGCGTCTTCGGAACCGAAGAAGTAGCCGGCTAGGGCTTTGGTGAGTTCGGTTTTGCCGACGCCGGTAGGCCCGGAGAAGATGAAACTGGCGATCGGGCGATTGGGATTTTTCAAGCCGACGCGAGCGCGGCGGATGGCGCGGGAAACGGCTTTCACTGCTTCTTCTTGGCCGATCAAGCGCTGGTGCAGCGTATCTTCCATGTGCAGCAGCTTTTCGGATTCGGATTCGGTCAGTTTGTTTACCGGGACGCCCGTCCAGCTTGCCACGATTTGAGCGATATCTTCTTCGCTGACTACTGGCGATGGGTCGGTTTCGCCGGTGCGGGCCGAGTCGGTTTTTTTGGCTTGGGAAATAGCGCGAATTTCGGCTTTGATCGTCATTTCCCGATCGCGCAATTCGCCTGCTTTGTCAAAGTCTTGAGAACGCACCGCTTCGTCTTTATCTTTGAGGACTTGGCGCAGTTCTTTGTCGAGTTCTTTTGCTGCCGGGGGCAGTTGGGAGTTGATCAGGCGGACTCTCGAACCAGCTTCGTCTACCAAGTCAATTGCTTTGTCTGGGAGGAAGCGGTCGGAGATGTACCGATGCGAGAGTTTGGCTGCAGCTTCCAGGGCCGTGTCCAAAATTTTCAGCTTGTGGTGCTGTTCGTAGCGTTCCCGCAGACCGAAGAGAATCTCGATCGTCTCTTCAACGGTGGGTTCGCCGACCATCACGGGCTGGAAGCGCCTTTCTAGGGCTGCATCGCGCTCGATGTGCTTGCGGTACTCGTCGAGGGTGGTGGCGCCGATGCACTGGAGTTCGCCTCTTGCCAAAGCCGGCTTGAGAATGTTGGCCGCGTCGATCGCCCCTTCAGCCGCACCTGCACCGATCAAAGTGTGCACTTCGTCAATCACCAAAATCACGTTACCCGCTGTGCGGATTTCGTCCATGATTTTTTTGAGGCGTTCTTCAAATTCGCCCCGGTATTTCGTCCCCGCAACCAGCAAGCCGATGTCGAGGGTGACTACGCGCTTTTCTTCGAGGATGTCTGGGATATCGTTGTTAGCAATGCGCTGGGCGAGACCTTCGGCGATCGCGGTTTTACCGACTCCGGGTTCGCCGATGAGCACCGGGTTATTTTTGGTGCGGCGACCGAGGATTTGAATTACCCGTTCGATTTCTTTTTGGCGTCCGACTACTGGGTCTAGTTTGCCATCGACCGCCATTTGAGTGAGGTTGGCACCGAATTCATCGAGGGTTGGGGTTTTGGTGCGGGCACCTCCGCCAGTGGCTGCGACTTCTGCGGTTTCTCCCAGCATCCGAATCACTTGGGTGCGGACTTTCGACAAGTCTACTCCCAGGTTTTCTAATACTCTGGCCGCTACTCCTTCACCTTCGCGGATCAGGCCCAGCAGCAGGTGTTCGGTACCTATATAATTGTGTCCGAGTTGGCGAGCTTCTTCTAGGGATAGTTCTAGAACCCGCTTGGCGCGGGGAGTAAACGGAATTTCGACTGCTACGAAGCCGGAACCGCGGCCGATGATTTTTTCGACCTCAATCCGAGCGTCTTTGAGATTGACCCCCATTGATTTGAGGACTTTAGCTGCCACTCCGGTTCCTTCACCGATCAGACCCAGGAGGATCTGTTCTGTCCCTACGAAGTTGTGACCCAGGCGGCGAGCTTCTTCCTGGGCCAACATGATTACTTTTATTGCTTTTTCTGTGAAGCGTTCAAACATGATTTATTCCCATCACCTGCTGCTATGTGCCCGTTTCGAGGTCACGCTCGCACTTAAGGAGCGTTTGTGTTCTCGTAGGGACGCGGCAATGACGTGTCCCTACTCGTCGTACTGCTTATTCTAGCGCGACACTCCCAACCGATCTGCCGCACTCGGCTGCGGTTGCAGATTCCAGGCTCATGTTGCAGGGTGGCTTTCAACTGGGAAGACCCAAATGGTGGCTGACCTACAACCTCCCCTAGACTGCAAGAAGATTGCTCTTCTCGGCCTGTGCCCAACCTACGACTGCGTATTGATGGATTCTAGCACAATCTTTTTGGCTCTCATGCAGGTGCAAAATTGATATTTCTCGAAGTGTCGGGCAGTTTTTTTACAAAAGTTATTGGTTAGATGGGGCGATCGATCCCCTGAACCCGCTCCTAAGCTGCTGTGCATTTCAATAATCTTAGGAGTTAGGCATTGACAGAATGTTCATACTGTGTATAGTTTCCCCAAGAGGCGATCGATATTCCCTGAGCAGGTATAATTAAGTAAAAATTACTCAAGTTATCATTGGGATCGCAAACTTTAGAACCAGGATTAAGCCATCCACTGCCTTGTGCGACTTAGAAAAATACACCCATGTTTTGTTAGCCGAATCTAACTACTCAGGTTGTTGTCAATTGGCCGAAATTTTAGATGGACGATCTCACGACAGCGCGAACCGTTTTTGATTGAGAGAAATCTCTGAACCAAAAGATTTATTCAATCAACTCAAACCATATATAGCAATGCTAAATAAGTCGTATTTTTTTTACCCACCCCAACCCTCGCCAAACCCGCTCGCTCGGAAGTAAGAGATTCACAAATAATTTAAGATTGCTATAAGAGCATCGCTGTTAGAGTTAACTCTATTCTCATGAATAACTAATTACTAACTCTTATACAACTTGAAACAGCGGTTGTAATATTTTTATTTTCTCAAAAGTAGCAAGAGCGTAAAAACCACCATTAATCAGTTCCTATTCTATTATAAAAGTTATGACAAAGCGTGTGCAGTAGCTTCTAAGAATGGTGAATTTATCTCAAAATATACTCGCCACTGATGAACAGTGTTCAATAAGATGCGTTCCCCCTGATGAAAATACACAAGTATGTTATTGCGAGCGAAACGAAGTGAAGCGAAGCAATCAGCAATCGAGCGGGCTTACGCTCACTTTACATTCTGTTATATGAACTAGTTTATTTGCGCCTAGGATCGTCAATTAATACCATTTTTTTAAAGATGTGATAGACTTATGTAAGAAGTAAAAGAGCCAATAAAAATGTCTGGTCGCCCTAACATAAAAATTACCGAATCTGTAGAATATTTGCAAATGATTCTTAAGAAACAAACAAGAATCCTTGCCTACAATAAAGTACAAATGCTTTATTTATTACAATCGAAACAAGTATCAACTGTGCGAGAAGTAGCAGCAGTTTTAGGTAAAGGTGAGGCAACAATTCATCGCTGGCTCTTTCAATACAAACAAGGCGGTCTGGAAAATTTATTAAAAAATCTCTTCTGTTTTTGGTCGCCCAAAAAAGTTCTCAGTTGAAGTAGCCGCTTTATTGCAACAAGAATTGAGAAATCCCGAAGGATTTTGCAGTTACCAAGAAGTTCGGTTATGGCTCTGGTTAGTCAAAGGAATAGCCAGTAGTTATTCGGCTGTATATTCTTTAACGAAAGGTGAATTTAAAAGTAAATTAAAAATTCCGATACCTCGAAGTATCTCTCAAAAAGCTACGGCAATTAATGACTTCAAAAATAGCTTGCACTACCAAATAAAAGCTTTGCTGGAGAGAGCTTCACCTCAAGTAAACAAATATAAAAAATTCAACTTTTGGTGCAGCGATGAAACTCGATTATAGTTGCATACAATTCGGAGGCGAAAGCTAACTCTTTTCGGCGTAAAGCCCCAAGGTAAGCACCAATGGAAATTTGAGTGCTTTTGGCTATACGGCGCTGTATCGATTTCTACTGGCAAAAGTTTTTTTTGGGAGTTTTCACATTTAGATAAAGTTTGTTTTGAAGCATATTTGCAACTTTTGTCAATACAATATCCCGATGAATTACACATCATTCAAGTCGATAACGCACCCGCTCATAATTTAGACTCATCTGACTTACCAGAAAATATTATTTTACTGTTTCAACCTCCGGCTTGTCCCGAAGTAAATCCCAGAGAGAGAGTGTGGGAATATCTCAAAAATTTCTTAGCGAAAGTCGGTGTTTAGTAATCTTGATGAACTTCGCACAAAAGTTCAGGAAATTTTAGCATCTTTCACCGATCGCGTCATTGGATTTCTCACCGGATGGTCCTGGATTTTACAGGCTTTATCTCTATCACATCTTTAAAAAAATGGTATAAGCTTTTGTGTTGTACATGAATGAATGCTCCTATTGATTTACGTTTGATGCCTGGTATTGTTCGTCGCTGACCTTTTCCATCCACTCCACAGGCTTGCCGTCGAGCGCCTCCTGAATGGCAATGTGCGTCATCGCTGTGGTTGGCGTGGCACCGTGCCAATGCTTTTCACCCGGCTCAAACCAGATCGCGTCCCCCGGTCGAATTTGCTCGATCGCTCCACCCCAGCGTTGTACGAGACCGCAGCCAGCCGTCACAATTAGGGTTTGTCCTAACGGGTGGGTGTGCCTGGGTGTTCGAGCACCCGGCTCAAACGTGACACTGGCACCAGACGTGCGTGCCGGATCGTTTGCTTGGAACAGGGGGTCAATGCGGACAGTGCCGGTAAAATACTCAGCAGGTCTTTTGGCGGAAGGCTGTGAGCCACTTCGTTTGATGTCCATGTTCTGAATTCCTTCACTTGATGCGATTTCGGTGGCTAGCCCAATCTTAGAGATTGAGCATTTATCGCTTCTCTATCATCAATAGGGATGGATTTTTGAGGAAGCAAGGTTAGCTTTGATGGCATTTTGGTTGTCACTCAGCAGGTTTCTTGCCCAATCAAAACTGAGTTTACTCTTGTATAAAAATCCAGAATGCTTACAAGAAGCAGAAATGGTTTTTCATTGCTTGAGCCTCATTCTAAGAATCCTCAAGGGCAAGCAATAGAACGATCGTCTAAGATCCTTGTACAATCCTGCTTTCCTTAGAAATGAATGCTGCCAAACCGAGTGAAAAGCCCGATAGGTTGTTAATGACCGACCCGCAGGCTCTTCGCGAGGCAGACAGAGCACAAGCCCACAGAGACGAACTGACCCAGCCGATTGCACAGGCTATTCGTCATGATGGGACAATTGAGCCTCTGAAAGGATTGCACTTCAATCGCTCCTCCTCACGGTCAGAATCTATTCATAGTGTCTCTATTCCTGCCTTTTGTGCGATCGCCCAGGGCAGCAAAGAAGTTCTTCTGGGCTGCGATCGCTATCAGTATGAGATGTGACTATACCTGTTCATTTCTAGTTTCAACCGAACTCAGCGCCGCTTTGAGGGTATGCCAAGCCAAAGTTGCACACTTAACCCGCATCGGATATCGGGAAACACCTTGCATGATATTGAGTTTCTCCAACGGAGGATCAAACTGAGTATTTCCCATTACCATCTCGCGGAACTGTTCTACCATTAAAAGCACCTGTGAAATAGTTTTACCTTTGATAGCGATCGCCATTAAGTCAGCAGAAGCAAGGCACAAAGCACAACCTGCACCTTCAAATTTAATGTCGGCAATTTTACTTTCAGCTTCATCTAGTACCAGCGTTACATCAACCACATCGCCGCAATAGGGATTTTCTCCTCGGTGTTGACGGTGTACTGGGTTAGTTTTTCCTTTGTTTTGCGGTTTTCTGGCGTGTGTCAAAATTACTTGTTGGTAAATTTGGCGATCGTTAGTTTTCATGATTTATTCACTCTTTAAAATTCTTTAATAGCAACTGCTGGTAATCGTCCGGGGTATCAATATCAATCGCAGCTTCTGGTATTGGCAGAATCAATCCTGCATCTATATATTTTTGTATTAACGCTTTTGCACCTTTATCTCCTTCAAGCTGCATCAGTTCGGGAAATAAGGTCTTGCTAAACAGGGCTGGTACGCCTGTAGTTTCGTTATATCTTGAGGCAATAATTACTTTTTGCGTTTCTTGATAAGACTGAATCAAGCGATTTAAAATCTGGGGATAAACTAGGGGTTGATCTGCAAGTGAGATGATAACTGCATCAAGTTGAGAGTTAGTTTTCAGTAGCATACTAATACCAGCGCGAATAGAAGAAGACATTCCCTCTTGCCATTGGGAATTCTCTACAACTTGCACGGCCTTTGGCATTAGTTCCGGTTTAATTTGTTCTGCATAAGCTCCCAGGACTACTATGATAGGTTGGCTCATAGAAGCTAAGGCAACTTCAACCGCATGGAGTATCAGGCTGCGTCCTTGATAAGAAAGCAATTGTTTTGGTCTTCCCATGCGGGTTGCAGAGCCAGCAGCGAGAATAATTAGACCAATTTTAAATACCATGCCAAAGTTTTGACTTTTTGATTATTAAAAACATACTCGTATTAGCCATTAATTTTGTGATAATTGACTGTTGATTGAAGCATGAATTGGTACAGTGCGATTTCTTAAAAAACCACCTTGATGCTTTGCTGTTACTGCTTGAATTTCGGCGATAATCGCCAGAGCAATCTCTTCGGAATTATCTGCCCCAATGTCGAGTCCCACCGGACTATATAAATTTTGTTGCAGTTGGGGAGTGGGGATAACTCCTTCTTGTTGTAGTTCTTCCAATAATCGAGCTGTTCTTTTCTTAGGGCCGAGTACGCCTAAGTATTTTAAGCCAGAAGGCAATAACACTCTCAGCAATTCCAGGTCGTCTAAATAATTATGAGTCATAACTACAGCAACAGTACGCTCATCTATATCGATTTTTTTTAATACATCCTCAGGAGAACAAAATTTAACTCGATCGGCTTCTTGAAAACGCTTTCGGCTTGCTTCCCGTTGGCGGTTATCGACTACAGTAATATGCCATCCTAACTGTTTGCCAAACCGAACAACGGGAAGAACGTCATATCCAGCACCCAAAATTACCAGCGACAGCGGCGGCCCAATGACTTGAATAAAAACTTCAACTTTCCCGCCTATTAACTGATATTGTTTGCCTATCGAGGTTTTGTGTTGAAGTGCTGCTTGTGTATCCCTTAAAACCGCTGCTGCTAAGTCCTCATCGCTGATGTGGTTGATGATATCTGAATTTAGTAGCAAGCGATCGCCTATTTGAGATTTGCTTTCACCCTCTATATTAAATACAGTTGCAATAGCACTCTCAACCCGAGCATCAAGGCATTTGTGGAGAAAACTAATTTGGTTCGGCTCGTTTACTGGCAACGATTCAATCAAAACATAAGCAATGCCTTGACAGCCAAGCCCCAATCCCCAAATTAAATCTTCCTCGGAGGTGGAGTCATACTTAACCACACATGGACTACCAGTCTTCATTACCTGCTGTGCTTTCTCAAATACATCGCTTTCCAAACAGCCACCGCTAATTGCACCTACTATCAATCCATCTGCACCCATCAACATTCGCGCACCAGGACGGCGATAAGTTGAACCTTCCACTTTAACTAAAGTTGCCAAGGCTAGCTTTTTCGTGGTGTCTTTTACTTGCTCTAAAGCAGCCATAATATCGTGTATTTCTTTCATTGCTCAGCCTAAAAATTTTTGTATCTCATATCAATTCCGGTTGCACTGGAATTATTGTTGACTGTTGACTGTCAACAGCCAACAGCCAACAGTCAACAATGACAGACGGTGCAACCGGAATCGATATCAATCAACAAATGACCTCACTCACAGCAGCTTGTCCGGCGTAATCGGCAGGTCCCTGATACGTTTGCCCGTGGCATGAAAAACAGCGTTGGCGATCGCCGCCGGGATGCCCACCATACCGAGTTCGCCCATGCCCTTGACACCGAGCGGATTGACGACTTTATCCTCCTCCTCAACGAAAATCGTTTCGATCTCCAAGACATCGGCATTAACCGGTACGTGATAGTGCTGCAAATTCGGATTCATAATCCGCCCGTAACGGTGGTCGATTTCAGTCGCCTCCTGCAGCGCCATACCAATGCCCCAGACAACGCCGCCGATTTCCTGACTGTGCGAGGCCTTCGGATTCATAATCTTGCCGCAGGCGGTCACTTCAATGGCGCGCGTAACGCGGACAGTCCCCACATCCGGATCGACCTTCACTTCAACGAACTGCGCGCCGTGGGCCAACGTCGCATACTTCTCGCGCTCCTTTGAGGGACGCGACTCGAATGTTTCCGTGATTTCAGTGAGATTATTACGCTTCATCACTGCGGAGATGTTGACGGAACGATCCGGGTCGCTTTTTAGTCGCAGTTGCCCGTCGAGCATCTCGACATCGGAGGAGGCTGCCCCCTTGAGCGGAGAATTCGCTTCCTGGTTCGCGAGGGCGAGCAACTTCGTGCCGATCGCCAGAGCCGCCCCGCACACGGCCGAGCCGACGCTCGCCGTCGTCCAAGAGCCCCCCTGCGACGGCGCTCGAGGCAACTTCGTGTCGCCGAGTTCAAATTTCACCTGGTCCAACTTCAGCCCCAGATACTCGGCAGCGATCATAGTCATCACGGTGTAGGTGCCGGGTCCGATGTCGCTCGTCGCACTTGCGACTTGCGCCGTGCCGTCCGCCCGCAGCGTGACGAGGGCTGCAGCGGGCATCTGGAAAGCGCCCCAGACGCCTGTCGCCATACCCCAACCGACGAGCAGGCGTCCGTCGCGCATCGATCGGGGCTCAAACTTGCGATTCTTCCAACCGAATTTTTCCGCGCCCAGCCGGTAGCACTCCCGCAGCGCCTTGCTCGAAAATGGCTTGCCGCTCTCGGGGTCGGTTTCGGCATAGTTGATCAGCCGAAGTTCGAGCGGGTCGATCCGCAGCGCGTAGGCCAGCTCGTCCATCGCAGATTCGAGCGCGAACATACCGCTAACGGCCCCGGGTGCGCGCATCCAGGTCGGGGTGGCGAGGTCCGTGTTGGTAATCTTCAGCGGCGCGTAGAGATTCGGGCACGCGTAGACTTGGCGCGAGAAACCCGTGGTGTTGTCTGAGAACTCCTCGATGGTGGAGGTGTTGTGCACGGCTTCATGAACCATCGCCGAGAGCTTTCCCGATCGCTCCGCACCGAGCGCGATCTTCTGAATCGTGTGCGGGCGATAACCGTGGCCGGTGAACATTTGCGTGCGCGTATAGACAACCTTGACCGGGCGCCTGAGTTCGCGCGCCGCCATCGCTGTCAGCGCCGGATAATAGTTCGGGCGCAGCGACGCTCCAAACGCCCCGCCGACGAAGGGCGAGACCACGCTCACGCTTTCCTCGGGCACGCCGAAGCTCGAAGCCAAATGTTCCCGGACGCCATAGACCTCCTGCGTCTTGTCGAAGATTGTTAGCTTGTCGCCTTGCCAGACTGCGATCGCCGCGTGGGGCTCCATGGGGTTGTGGTGTTCGATCGGGATGCGGTACTCGGCCTCTACCTTCACCGCCGCTGAGCGCATCGCCTCTTCGGGATTACCGCGCGTCTTCGGAGGCTGCTCTTTAGCGGGGACGCGCGCGCTCGCGCGCACCGCCTCAGTGTCGGTCATGTGCTGCTGTGAGTTGTAGGAGACTTTAACGAGACGTGCCGCATAACGCGCCTGCTCGTAGGTCTCGGCGACGACGAGTGCCACGGGCTGCATATTGAAGAAGATTTTGTCGGACTGGAGCGCCCGAAACGACTTGTCTTCCTCCTCGGTGGCGCTGGGCGGGGACTGCTCCGTGGAAGGCTTCGGACCGAGCTTCGGTGCGTTCAGGTGCGTGAAGACGCGAATTACGCCGGAGGCGCCTTCAGCCTCACGCGTGTCGATCAATTTAATCGTGCCCTTTGCTACGGTTCCGAGCACGATAAAACCGTAAGCGACATTGGGAACCTGGAATTCCGCCGCGTATTTAGCCTGACCCGTAACTTTGGCCACGCCGTCCACGCGGCTCATTTCTTTTCCGATGTATCTTGCCATTTCGTTTATCCTCCCTAATATCAAATCCGCCCTTCATCGGAATTACTCATCTCTCTCTTCTCTTTCTCTGCGTCCTGGAGCGTACTCTGCGGTTTAATCATTTCAGTGCAACCGGAATTGATATAATTAGGCCGCGCCGCTCGTCATCGATCGCTGCAAAGCCAGAACAATGGCGCGTTTTCCGAGTTCGACTTTATAACCGTTATGTTCAAGCGGTTTGGCATCTTTCAGAGCCGCTTCTGCAGCCAGTTTGAAGGTTTCTTCCGTCGCAGGTTTTCCGATCAGAACTCTTTCGGCTTCGGGCGAACGCCAAGGTTTATGCGCGACGCCTCCCAAAACAACACGTGCCTGTGTGATGTTGTTGCCTCTTGTTTCTAAAGCAGCAGCCACGGCAAGCAGTGCAAAAGCATAGGAAGCGCGATCGCGAACTTTTAGGTAATAAGACTTGTTGGCGAAGTTATTCTTCGGCATTTCGATGGCGACGATCAGTTCCCCATGCTGAAGATTGTTATCTTTTTCAGGCGTGTTGCCCGGCAAGCGATGAAAATCCTGAAGCGGGATTGTGCGTTCTTGCCCGGAAGTGCCGCGAATCCTGACTACCGCGTCGAGCGCGTAAAGCGCATTCGCCATATCGCCCGGGTAAGTCGCCACGCATTTGTCGCTGTAGCCAAAAATGGCATGAATGCGATTGAGCCCCTGAAGCGCTCCGCATCCGCTGCCGGGAGATCGTTTGTTGCAGGGCATAGCGATGTCGTAAAAATACTGGCAGCGGGTGCGCTGCATCAAATTTCCCCCGTTGGTCGCCATATTGCGAAGCTGCGCGGAGGCGCCGGCTAAAATCGCCATTGACAGCAGCGGGTAATTTTGCCGGACGAGCGGATGGTTAGCCGTGTCGGTATTTTTGGCTAACGCGCCGATCGAAATTCCGTTCGAGGTCGATCGAATTTCCGCCAGATTCAAACCTGAGATGTCAACAAGTTCGCTGGGACGCTCGACGTATTCTTTCATCAAATCAACCAAATTTGTCCCGCCTGCGAGAAACTGTGCCGTTTGATTCGCGGAAACGGTGCCAACGGCGCTTGCCGCATCGGTGGCCCTGGAATATTTAAACGGTTGCATCGGCTTTGCCCTCCTGGTTTAATGCAGCGGCAATTTCTTCATCGCTGGCAAAATGCCAGGCCTGGGCTGTTTCGCGCCCGGACTGAACTTCTCCGATCGCCGCCACGATTCCCGGATACGCGCCGCAACGGCAAATATTGCCGCTCATGCGTTCTCTGATTTCTTCATCAGATAGTCTTACATTCTGCGCGATCGTCCGCAAATTGTTAGTGACGTGACTCGCGTCGCCGTTTTTGGCTTCCTGCAGCAGCGCCACCGCCGAACATATCTGCCCCGGCGTGCAGTAGCCGCACTGGAAGCCGTCGTGTTTGATGAACGCCGCCTGCATCGGATGAAGATTGTCGCCGTCAGCGAGCCCTTCGATCGTCGTCACCTCTTTCCCCTCGCAGCTAGCGGCAAGTGTCAGACAAGAAAGCACGCGGCGGCCGTCAACGATCACCGTACAAGCGCCGCACTGTCCTTGATCGCATCCTTTTTTGGTGCCGGTCAATCCAAGTGTTTCGCGCAGGGCGTCGAGCAGCGCCGTGCGCGAATCTACTTCCAGGCGTTGGGTCGAGCCGTTGATTTTCAAAAGAACCTTAACGGCGTTTTCAACCCCAGGGGTCTGGGCGAACACGGCTTCGGGCGAAGCGGCGAGCGTGGCAAAGGTCTCCTCTCTAGCCAGCAGGTGGAAGGCGAAGGTGCCGAGTAGGGCAGCCATGCTTTGCCCCAAGAATTTGCGGCGGGCAGCGCCGGAAATTCCGAGTTGGTCGAGCAGTGTTTCTTCGTCCGCGCTGAGCTGCGAATCGCTCTCGGTTGAACTGAAATCTTTCCGTTCTTGATTGTCGTCCATAATTCTCCTTGCAAAATTCTCAAACAACCCTTGGACAAGTGTTTGTTTTTCGCGCCGGCTCTTCTAACGGTCTGCACCTACCGAAGGCGCTTCTCTACAATATTTTTATTTACAGCGTGTCCCAATTTGCAGGTATCTCGGCGGCCACCCGTATCGAACCAATATCATCCACTCCAAGCTAAAGAGGCTCGAGCCCCGGCGATATGTTCTTCCTTTCCAGTTAGCAAGGCGAATAAGGCGTATTCCACGGGATTAGCATTCCAGAGTTCTATGATGTGTTCCTTCATATAAGACCATACGATCCCACCAGCATTTTGGTAATGCTCGATCGCATCCTGGAGAACTTGCTCGCCGAAGATGGCATAGAAACAGACGAAATCCTTGGCAGGATCGCTTACTGCGGCTTCTGTCCAATCGATTAGTCCCATCAAATTTCCCTCTTTGTCCACAAGCGTATGACCGGGGTGAAAGTCTCCGTGAATCAAAACCGAATGCTGAGGCCACAAGGCATCATTGGCAATCCAGTCCTGCCAACGTGCCCAGCGCGTATCAGAGACACCCAGCAGTTCTCTGGTCTTCTCCATATTCTCTGCCATAGATTGCCGCACTCGATCGACTGTTTGAACTCGGATACTGAATTGTTTCACTACCTCAATGCGTGTTCTGTGGAGTTGCGCCAGTGTTTTTGCCACCGAAGAAATGTATGCAGCAGGCGGGGACTTCGGATCGATGTACCATACATAATCGCCGATATCTGGATCTATGGTTCCGGCAGGAATTCCCTTTAATAGCGGATAGGCAACCAGTTCATCCGAAATAATTTTCCAGACGGGAACGCTCACATCGACTTGGCTTTTAACCAGTTCAAGAACTTCTCTTTCATAATACATACGCTCAATCACATCAAGTCTTCTGGGAAATCGCAATACCCATTGGGTATTATCCTCTTTGGCAGTAGCAAACGTAGTTATGAAGTCCATTCCTGATTTGTTAATATTTAACTTGTCTGCGTCCAAAATGAAGCCATTTTTGTCGGCAATGCTAAGTATTGTCCTGATTTGGCAGTCTTCACTAACAGATTTAGTCATTTTAAATTCGCTTCTTCACGAGCATTGGCTAACATCTATATCGGGCGTTCACCTCAAATTAGCCCGACGTAACATCAATATATAGCCGCACTGCACCAAAGGGCTAGAATGTGGAATCAAGGGCGACATTAAGCGAGCAGAGAAAGCGATATGACCGTTGCGGTGAGCTGTTTCATTTTCGTCCTGTCGGTTCAGTGCCAGCAGCAAACAGACCCTTTGGCGATCGAACGCCCTGGACAGTGCCGGTAAAATACTCGACCCATCCATTGGCAGAAGGCTTTGCGCCACTTCGTTTGATGTTCGCCGTTTGAATTCCTTTGGCTACCCCAATTGTAGAGATCGAGCACGCGAGCGCCTGCTCTATCAATAGGGATGAATTTTTTAAGAAGCAAGGTTCGCCTTGATGCCCTTTTGGTGGTCAGTAGGCGAATCTCTTGCCCAATCAAAACTGAGTTTACTCTTGTATAAAAATCCAGAATGCTTACAAGAAGCAGAAATGGTTTTTCATTGCTTTAGCCTCATTCTAAGAATTCTCAAGGTCAAGCAATAGAACGATCGTCTAAGATTGTTGTACAATCCTGCTTTCCTTAGAAATGAACGCTGCCAAACCGAGTGAAAAGCCCGATAGGTCGTTAATGAACGACCAGCAGGCAAAGCGCTTTGCAGATAGAGCGCAAGCTGATAGAGACGAACTGACCCAGCGTATAGCACAGGCTATTCATCATGACGGGACGATCGAGCCGCTCAAAGGATTGCACTTCTACCGCGCATCCTCACCTTCGGAATGCGTTCATGGTGTCTCTATCCCTGCCTTTTGCGCGATCGCTCAGGGCAGCAAAGAAGTGCTTCTGGGCACGGATCGCTATCAGTACGACCCGATGAATTATTTGCTGGCTACGATCGAACTGCCCGTTGCCAGCCAAATTCTGGAAGCGTCCGAGGCGCAACCGTACCTGAGCCTTCGCCTCGATCTCGACCCCATCCTCGTTGGCTCAGTGATGGTCGAGGCGGGCGAACCCTCACCGCGCAGTCGCGGTGATGTGAAAGCGATCGACGTAAGTCCGTTGGATGCAAATCTTTTGGACGCTGTGGTGCGGCTCGTCAGGCTGCTCGATTCCCCTGCTGAAGCTCATGTTCTCGCACCATTGATTATTGATTAAGCGGGAAATCATTTACCGACTTCTGATGGGAGAGCAAGGTAGTCGGCTATGTCATATTGCAGTTCTGGGTGGCTCTACCCACCAAATTGCTCTTGCCGTCGATCGACTTCGTAAAGACTTTAACGAGCCGATCGAGATTGAAAGCATCGCACGAGAGCTGGGAATGAGTGTTTCCGGCTTTCACCGTCACTTCAAGTCGGTCACTGCCATGAGTCCCTTGCAGTTCCAGAAGCAACTGCGGCTCCAGGAGGCTCGCCGTCTGATCCTGGGGGAAAACCTGGACGCTAGCAGTGCTGCTTACCGAGTGGGTTACGACGATGCCTCGCACTTCAACCGCGAGTACAAGCGGCTCTTTGGTGCACCACCGATGCGCGATGTGGAGCCGCTGCCAGAAGCTGTGAGGGAGACTGCTAGTTAAATACGATTTCCTCAAGATGCCCTAATCAGCTCAGAAATCGCTAAAACATTGTAGAGACAGCTCTGTGTAGGGCACCTTGTGCTGAGTGTTTTTGTGTCCTAGATAGTGCTGAATAGATCGTGTATCGCAAGGAACCCCGTTCAATTGCGATCGCGCGAATTCCTTCTCATCCTACTGACGTTACCTGCATCTAAGCTACATAACAGCATATTTACCTGTCGCGAATAATACTTTTTGTGCGGTTAATTGCAAGTCGGGAAAGATTGAGGAAATCAGTCGATCGTCATTTTGAAACAAATGTTTTTGATACTCATCCTCTTGCAGCGTACAAACAGTAACTGTCGGCTGTTTGGGTTTGCCAATATATTCTCTACCCAATGCCCAGATAGTCAACAATCCAATACTCAGGCACTCCTAGCCGCGCACAATCTTCAACTTTCCGGCGGGCGTAATTGTTCTGCCAGTTAGTGCTAACAACTTCAGCGATCGGTTTAATCTGATATCTTGCCCAATTCTCAAGAAAAGGCCCGACGGCCCGTGAAGCGAAGAGTAAATTTTCTCGCTTCACAGGCCGGAAAGCTTGTTCATAAAAGGCTAATTGAGAATGGTGCAAGATGTGAGTTCGATCGAAGAACCTGATGTAATTACAGCTTATTGCTGCCACAAAGGTTCATTAATTAGTCGAGTTTGGTTTAATACAAGGACATCGGGGGGGGAAAGGCTGTTGCGGTTCCTAATAGCTTGATGAGACAGCGAAGGGGGATAAAGTAGGGTAGCTCCAGGCGGTGAATTTTTACATTCAGTTTTCGTCCGATCGACCCAGATACTGGCTCGTCAGGCGCTGTTGGTTCCATTTCGGTTAATTCACCCTCAATTAGTTTGCAACCATCGCTGTCGCCGTAGTTGGTAATAAATTCATCAACAGTTATAAGTTTTGGAGGTAATTGAACCATTGTGTTTGTTCGTCGTCCGAAGGCAACGTGCATTTTTATTCAAAGCCCCGCCATACCTGAAAGCTTAGCAATGGGTTGTTTGCCGCTCTGTTTCTCGGTGTCAGCTCAAGCAATCTTTCGCCTACCAATCTGTTCAATTAACTCGTTCAAGCTCAATACCCGTTCTCTGAAAATAGCGCGAAAACCTTCCCACCCGGCAGATGTTACCTGAATATTTCTTTGCTTCTGAGGCTCCTCATATAGCAATCCTTGCAGGAGTCGTAAATTTTTTACCCCACCCCAACCCTTTCCGAACCCAAGAGGAGGGAGTAAGAAAATCACAAATGATTTAGGATTGCCATAACACATTCCATTTAATTTGTCAATGTGTAACTCCTAAATCTGTTGGTTTGGGAGGGCGAGAGGAGGCCTTGCCCTCGGCATCTAAATTTTGCCCCCGATCTTTTGGGGGATTTCGTAGAGGGAGCATCTCATATTTGTAAAAACACTGATTCTGGCTCCTGCCTTCTGACTTTTTCCTTCTTCCTTCTGACTCTTTCCTCCTGACTCCTGACTCCTGACTCCTAGCTCCAATTTCAAGCGGAGGGCTGCTTTCATTGAGATGCTCCCTTTCGTAGACTTCATATTGTCAGTCGCGCGATCGCTCCTGCATCAATTAGTTAGTATTGCTACACTCCGAGGGTTAAGGTCAGACTATAATCAGCACTATCTTTGACCGCGATCATCATTAGCAGAGTGCTTTTTGTCATTAACCGATCGGACATAAATCTCTCAAACTTTAAAATCACAAGAGAATCTAAATCTTGTTTATGAGTCCTAGTATTTGGCGCGAGCAAGTCAGATTTTGCTGTTTTAAACCCAAAGAATCTCCGCAATACTTGGAGTAGAGACAATTTTTATTGACAAAACTTTACAAGCTTTCTATCAAATTTAAGTGGGGTGAGTAGGAGAAAAGATATAGTATTCAGTCGCACGCGAGGATGGGCTTTCAGGAAATCGCCGATCGCAACACTTCTGACAGTTTTTGATAACCCGCCGTAGAAGAAGGGTTGCAGGGCGAACATTAGGAGGGTGGCGCTAGCGATCGCACGATCGCTCAACCGCAATTCACGGTTTTCAGACTAAAACTTCAAAACAGCCCGCACTATTCCAATCATGAAGAGCTGTGATACCAACCCTAGTAAATTCAATCTTTAGCATAGCTCTCCCATTTCTGGAAAACGGCGAAAAAGTGGACTACTTGGCTTTTTTTACTTCGGGTGATTTAACCAGAAACTTTGCTGGACAAAAAGCACGGTCTTCTATATTGCAAAGTATTACTAAGGCACCGTCGTAGGTCGTGGTTTCGTGGTAGAGTGCTTTTGGTCGTTAACTGGTCTGACTTGCAAGTCTAAAACTTCAACGTCAGACAATCTAAATCATGTTTGAGGCGCAGCGAAAGTAAACCATGAACACTAGAAGCTTAGATGACCCAGTAGAAAGTAGCCACAACGGATCGATCGAAGTTACAGGTAAATCCCATGATGTCACCAGAGCTACTTCTGCCGCTTCACCAAAAGAATTCAATGCAGAACAGCTAGGACGTGTCTACTTTATTCGGCACGGTGAAAGTACCAGTAACGAACGCAATATTTTTGCAGGAGTTCTGGATGTTGACCTGACATCGTTTGGCAGGTTGCAGGCACGCCGTGCAGGTGTTGACTTGAAGAAAAAAGGTACAAAGTTTGACGCAGTATATGTCTCTCACATGAGACGCGCGCGCCAAACCTGTGAAATCGCCCTTGCTGAAAGTCAAGCACTAAAGTCGCCAAATACCCCCGTTGAGATAGATCATCGAATTAGCGAGAAATCCTTTGGAATTTTTGCGGGTCGCAACCTAAATTTGCTGCGTCTAGCCCTGGGCTACGAAGGCTTCGAGGAAATGTTGCATTCACATAACGAAGCACCCCCGGCTGGCGAAAAGATTGCCCAAGTTTACGCTCGCGCTGCCCGTTTCTACGAAGACAAGGTTGTACCGCACTTGGAACGCGGAGAAACAGTTCTAGTAGTGTGCCACCAATATGTGTTGGAGCCTCTAGCACTTTATTTAAGCGGTCTGCCACCTACAGCTTACAAACACCTGAAACTCCCCAACGGTAAAGCTCTCAGCGGTGTGGATCTCGTCAGGTTTCGGGACAAGGAATCCGGCGGTGCCGCCTCGGTGCGGAAAGAGATCAACGATCTTTCAATTATGTGGGCGATTTTGATCTATGCCGTCGCCTTTTTACTGGGAAGTTTGGTAGGGGCAATCAGTGGCGGATCAGGAGCGATTCCGTCAGCGCTATTTCGATCGATAATTGTTGCGTGTCTTGCCGCTTCAACATTTTATACCTACCTGGACATCGACTTTGCCGCGAGTAAACGCAAAGTAACTTCAACTGTGAAGTATTTAGTTTACGGGTGGATGGCAGTGCGGTGGGCTGTTGGCCTATTTTTAATATTTTCTGGACTTTTGTATCAGAGCGAAGCCGATTTGTACAAAGTTTTGTGGGTGCTGTTTTGGATGGTTCCACCAGCCCTGACTTCCCCAGTTTTATCCGTGCTTTGGGGCGGCAATCTTTATCCCTCGGCTCTGTTGTCAAGAACGCTATCGATCGTTGCTCCACTGGCGCTGCTGGCTACATTGAATGTTGCCAATTTACCCATTAACGTTGACAGCCTGATCTTTTTCGCTGTCATTCTAATTCTAGGTCTGGCAATACCGGGTGCGATCGCCCAGTTTTGGCGGGACAAATCCCCTGTAGAATCAAACCACCACAGTAAGAACTGGAAATTTATCGGCGTGCTGGCTGTTGCATTCATGGCTTTGGCCACCGGGTTTCAGTTTACTCCGGCAACATTCTTCAGCGATATATTTTCCTCAACAGATACAGCGCGATCGCTAGCTTGTCTGCAACAATTGGCAATTGCAACTTTGATATTTGTCTCGATGCGCGTAGCAGCTACATTAACCTCAATAGTGACAAAGGGCAAGCTAAGTAAGGCAGAAGCTCGGGATGCTTATATCCTGCTTGTGAACCCAAACTTTTTCCTTTGGGCGGCTCTTTTCATAGGAGTTAGTGCAACTACTTCGGATGTGAAATATGCAGTTTTTTGGGCATCGCTGGGCTTTTTCTGCATCCCAGTCATCGAGCAAATCCTGTTTATGAACTCATTTGGCAATGACATACTGAGAGAAACACTGCGTTCTTCGAGAGTGGCGACAGAAGATATCAAAAAGCTGTTCCTGCAATTGGATACGGATGGAAGTAAGGCGCTAGAACGAACTGAGATTATGGAGTTGTTAGGGTTAATCGAAGATATGACGACAGGCGAACGCAGCTCTGAAGAAGTCAGAAGCTACATCACTGATTATCTGTTTACCATTCTTGACTCCGATAAAAATGGCAGTGTTGATTTAGCAGAGTTAGAAGAGTACGTATCAACCTATGGGTTAGTTGCTAACCTGAACGTCGTATCTGCTAGTGCATCTCCAGTGGGAGCATAAGTGGCGATCGGCCAGAGTTGATATTAATGGAAGTAACAGAATTTATAAAATTTCTGTTACTTCCAAGTTCAAGAGAGGAGCAATTTATAGATTACTTTTCTCGACAGTTCCTTCATTTGTCTATTGAAAAACCTAGTTCTGGAATGAACTTGTTAGATATCAAAATCGGGAGAATGCAGCAAATGTCACGTTATAAAATTCGAGCAATTATCCTGACGGCAGTCGTTTGTGTTGCCGTGGTATGGACGGCTCCAGTGCGATCGCAGGAGCAAGAACAAGAGCAAGATAAAGATACCAACACTCCAAAGGTGGAACAAGTTGAACCAGAGAAACCAGCAGACCCCAAAGCAGCAACAACTACCAAAGATATTAATATTCCCGTCGATGAACTCAAACTCCTCCTGAAGCCGCTCACTCTCGAAGAACTCCGAGACGAGGCAGCAGCGTGGATGCTTGTACTCCAAAACAAAGCCCGCGAAATCAGCGAAGCTGAAGTTACCATCAAGCGCCAGAATCAAGCCATCAGCCAACAACAAGAAGGCGTTGATGCCCTAGAAAAAGCCAAAAAAGCCCTCGAAGCAGCCGAGCAAGCTCAAAAAGGTACAGCCCCTGGTTCACCGCAATATCTAGAAGGAACGAAAAAGGTAGAAGAAGCCAAAGAAAGCCTTAAAAAAGCTCAGTCAGCAGTTGAGAAATCGAAAACAACCAAAGCCGAATTAAAACAAGACGAGACATCGAATAAGACGCTGGAAAAAGCTGAAAAAACCGGCGACTTAGAAACAGCCAAACAAACTCTCGATCGAATAAAGGCCGATCGATCTCAAACCGTTGCTGGATCTCTAGCTTATGAAGAAGCGACTAAAAAGATCGAAAAACTAGAAGCAGCCATCAAAGCGTTCGAGTCCGCCCAAGAATCTCAAAAAGGTGCCGAGCCCGAGTCACCGGAATACCAGGAAGCCACCCAGCAGCTAGAAAAAGCACACGAAGCCCTCAAACAACTTCTCAAAGATATTGGGGGTACTGCAACAGAACAATCGTCCCAAAAACTAGACAACGCCACAGCCGCCGTTGAAAACACCGAAATTAAAAACAACGGCGAACAGAAAGTTGCTGGGGACCCGGGAGTCGTCAACAACCAACAGAACCTCCAACAAAAACAACAGGAACTCAAAAAAACAACCGAAAATTTGCAAAAGAGTACCGATGCGGAGTCTGCAGCAAAGAACCAACTCGTAGTCACTGTTACCGAACTCCAGTCGCAGCTAACGGCGATCGACGATCGCTTTAACGCCATCTTAGAAGAACTCGAGAAAAAAGGTGGCGATACTAAGTCCTACCGCCAGTACACTCAAGCCGTTATGAGTATCGACGTAGATACCAAAGATACCCAAGGTTTGGGCGTGCGGCTTCTGGCTTGGGCAAAAGCTGAAGAAGGCGGTATGCGCTGGGCGGGCAATACAGGGAAGTTCGTCGGGATTGTGATTGTCTCCATCATTGTCTCTCAAATCCTCGGCGCGATCCTCTACCGAGTGATGAAGCTATTCGGCGGCACATCGAGAGTCATGCGCCAATTTATTGTGATGCTTGTCAAGCGCGGCGGAGTTGTTGTAGGGTTTCTAGTGGCTCTGACAGCGCTGGAAGTCAGCCTCGGTCCAGTTTTAGCCCTGGTTGGGGGTTTGAGTTTCATCTTGGCCTTCGCCCTGCAAAGCAACCTGGGTAACATAGCCAGCGGCTTGATGATTATGGCCTACAAGCCTTTCGATGTCGGTGACGAAATCAAACTCGGCGAACTTTGGGGATGGGTAGAGTCCATCACCTTAGCTAACACGAAAATCAAAGGTCTTGACGGTCAGATGTTTAACGTTCCCAACAACACGGTTTGGGGCGACACTATCGAAAACCTGAGTCACAGTGAAACTCGCAAATTTACACACTGGTTGCGGATTGGCTTTGAGGAAGACTTGGGTAAAGTGGAGCAATTGCTAGTAGAAATTCTCAAATCGCATCCCAAAGTTTTGGCCTATCCAGCCCCCAGCACCCAAGTGTGGAGCATTGAGGACTATTACATCAGTCTCAAGGCAGATGGGTGGGTGAATAAAGAGGATTTTTGGACAGTCCATTCAGATGTAATCCGGATGATTCGGCAAGGGTTCTACAAAGAGGGTATCCAACTTGCTGCTATCCCCAAAAGTATGGAGGTAGGAGAACCAGATAATAGTAATGGCAACATTCCCTATCTTGTTTCGGAAACCTCTGTGCATCGGGAGGCAAGTTTGCTTTCAGATAGCCATAAAGATTAACCAAGAAAAATACACCAATGAAGTTAGACAAGTTTGTACTAGCACAAAACATGGCATTTCTAATAGCCATTCCACCACAAAGTAATTTAGCCAAATTGCTCTCCTTTTGCTTGGCGACAAAAGCTAGACAAAAGACGACCGGAACAGACATCTTAAAAATAACCTGTGACCTAATGGAAAACCCATCTAATTTGCCCTATTGGACTCAAGACGTGATGGGACTCGATTTAGATTACAGCAGTGAAGAGTGGAAAGCTTTAGGAGAAATGGGCATCAACGATGCAGAAGAGTTTATGGCTACCCTGCGGCAAGAGTTGGAAAATTTAAGTTTGTAAGATCTGGCCCTAGCGTCGGGAGCATCTCATATTTGTAAAAACACTTCTTCTGGCTGCTTCCTTCTGACTCTTTCCTCGCAGCAAGAGAGCCTCAAAACTCCAATTTCAAGCGGAGGGCTGCTTTCATTGAGATTCTCCCCTAGCGTCAGCAAAGAAACTCTCCGGTTCCAAATACTCTATCAAAAGCATTCATCAGAGCCGGATAGTTAAGGATCGCGAATTAAATAACTTACAATTTTAATTGTTATTGTGGGATGGGCGTCCCGCCCGTCCAAAAAGAACGGGCTACGAGAGCCCATCCCACTTTCAAGAGTGGAAGTTATTTAATTATCATTCCTAAAAAACCCTGTCTAAAGACAAGGGAGCGTCAACTTTCAATAGAGAAACAAAAAAATGTCTTTAAATGTTGAAGTTTTAGAGCAAAGTTTCGATAAAATCAAACCTCGTGCTGATGAATTTGCCGCTAGCTTCTACGAAAAATTGTTTACAACTCACCCCGAGTTGAAACCGCTGTTTGCCAAAACTGATATGGAAAAGCAACAGAAAAAGCTCATAAGCGCTCTAGTTTTAGTAGTAGAAAATCTCCGTTCTCCAGAGGCTTTAGGGCCAGTTCTCAACGCACTGGGAGGCAGACACATCGGTTATGGAGTAATTCCCAAATATTACGGTCCAGTTGGAGACGCGCTATTAAGTGCTTTTGAGCAGTCTCTCCAGCAAGATTGGACTCCCGAAGTCAAGCTGGCGTGGACAGATGCCTACAGAGCAATTACTGCTTTGATGTTAAAAGGCGCAGGCGTAGTTTCTTCACCTGAAAAAGTTAAATTAGAAACAGAGATAATTCCACAAAAATCGGTGACTGTACCAGCTAATCACCAACTAGAATCAATTCCCGAAAACGAGCCAAAATTCGCCGTAGATCTACTGGAAAGCAGTTTCGATAAAATCAAACCTCGTGCTGATGAATTTGCCGCTAAATTCTACGAAAACCTCTTCATTGCTCACCCAGAATTTAAACCGCTGTTTGCGAATATCCCTATAGAAAAACAACAGAAAAAGCTCATAAATGCTTTGGTATTGGTAGTAGAAAATCTCCGCTCTCCAGAAGCTTTAGAGCCAGTTCTCAAGGCCTTGGGAGGCAGGCACATCGGCTATGGGGTAGTTCCCAAGTATTACGGGCCAGTTGGAGACGCGCTATTAAGTGCTTTTGAGCAGTCTCTCCAGCAAGATTGGACTCCCGAAGTCAAGCTGGCGTGGACAAATGCCTACAGAACAATTACAGCTTTGATGTTAAAAGGCGCAGTTGTAGTTTCTACACCAAATGTTGCCCAGGATGAAAAAAAAGTTACGCACAACCACCCAAAAGAATCACAGACACAATTACTGAATGAATCTAAGCCGATCGCGCCACCAACCGAGGAACAGAAAAAGTCTTTAGTACCAATTCAGTTGGATGGTGAAATTCTCCAAAAAATGCTCTTGAAGATAACTGATAGTTATCAGCAATTTCAAAGTCAATCATCCGTTCAGCGATTGGGTGAATTTCTCAAAGGAATTTTAGAAAAATTCATTGATAATTTTTGGACACAACCAGCCTGGCTAGTTGCTGCTGTTTCAGCCGTTTTGTTCATCATAATTTATGTGAACGCGGAGGAAAATTCTGTGCTGGCAGAGATTTTGGAGGGTGCTGATGCTCTCAGTCTAGTCGTTGCTTTAGTTTTATTCATTAAGGAAGCTCCCGATCGCCGGAAGCAATTTCACTACCAAGCTTGGAGTACGATCGATGCAGCAAACGGTGTAAAAGTTAGCTATGCAAGAATTCTGGCACTTCAAGATTTGAATAAAGATGGTGTTTCTCTCAGAGGTTTGGATTCTCCTGATGCAGAGTTAATAGCTAT
This sequence comes from Microcoleus sp. F8-C3, assembly GCA_036704825.1. Taxonomy (GTDB): domain Bacteria; phylum Cyanobacteriota; class Cyanobacteriia; order Cyanobacteriales; family Microcoleaceae; genus Microcoleus. The sequence goes on from JAUBSN010000030.1 coordinate 82,551, forward strand.
TAATCTCTCTGGGGCAAATCTGAGTGCAGCCAATTTGACTAACACCGATCTCAGCAATGCAAATCTGAGCCATGCCAACCTCGATAATGCTAACCTCAGTCAAGCTAAACTGGCGGGTGCTAATCTCAGCCATGCCAAGCTAGGTTTTGCTCGCTTGAGTCAGGTGAATCTCAGCAATGCTAACCTCAGTGACGCTAATTTAATTTGTGCGGACTTGAGCAACGCCAATATGAGCGGCGTCAATTTGAAAAATTCTAGTTTGAGTGGTGCTAATTTGAATAGTGCCTACCTAAGCGGTGCAAATCTCAAAGGTGCTAAAGTTAGCATTTCTGACCTGAGTGGTGCTTTGCTTGAAGGCGCTATTATGCCTGATGGCTCGAAGTATAAGTCTCCGGAAGATCGGGTCAAAAATCAATAAATTGATGCCAGTTTTTTGATGAATTTGAGGTCTGCTTTTGTACTAAAATGGTGAGAACCACTTTAGTACAAAAGCTTTGGCTTACTGAAATGCGATCGCGCGGGAGGGTTGACGTGGAATCATTTCATTGAAGCTGGTCGCGACAAAAAATAGATAGCAACCTCGCTCTTAATATCCTCTACACTAGGGATAATTGCCGAAAAAGTTCCTGAAGCGTTATGTCGCAACCATAGTTGCAGCGTCTCAATCGCGGTGTACAAAAATGCCGGAAAACTTCTAGCGACGAGCAACGGTGGTTCGAGGTGTGACTTTAGTCGCCGTTGAGTTCGTCAATCCTATTGGCGCAGGACGACCGTCTCTGGATGCCATCTAAATGGTAGCGCGATCGGCTTCTCCATTAATACTAAAATTGGCACAGATCGGCTCGCACTCGTTCATCACCAAAAACACATCTTTAATCAAGGATAAACGCAATGAATCTCAGAAAATTTACCGATCGGTCAAAGTGGTCAATCTTACTCAAAGTTCTTCCCCTAACAGCACTATTTTGCTTGGCCAAATGGATCGCTCATCAGATGCAGTGGGAATTTGGTAAATTCGATAGTCAGGTAGGTTCTCTGTTAGCAGCGGTAACATTCATCTTGGCGTTTATGCTGAACGGGACGCTGAATGATTACCGTACCAGTGAAGATATGCCAAGCCAGATTGTGAATGCGGTTGAAACGATTCAAGATACGAATTTGTTCATTGCAGCCCGTAAGCCCGACTATGACCCAACCCTACTTACAGAAGGGTTAGCTGAGATCCTCAAATCAGTCCTACTCTGTTTGAAACAGGGTCAGCCATTTATCAGAGTTGAGAATGCCCTGACAAACCTCAATCAATTACTGGCTGAATTCTCAAAGTTTTGCGAAATTCCTGCGATGAGTCGCCTTCAAGGTGAACAGGGAAAGATTCGTCTTCTGATCGCTCGAATTCAAAGGATTCGCGATACCGACTTTCTGTCAGCCGCCTATGGATTGCTGCATATTCTGATCGTTGCCTCAAGCAGTGCTTTGTTAATAACGCGTACCGACGATTTTAATACCAATTTTCTTGTTTCAGGTTTTCTGTTTACGTCATTCATGTATTTGCTGTTCCTAGTCTACGATCTTGACAATCCTTTTGAGTACAACGGAACATCTAGTGCGGACATTGATTTGTCATCTATGGAGAAGTCGTACCATCGACTGCGCGAGGAGATATTGAAGAATGAGGAGCATAAAATAGGTTAAGCAAATCAGTTATTTCTCAAGTAATTATTAGATTAGTTAAGAAAAGCTTAGCACAGCATAAATAGTAGTCCAATTCCAGAAAATGTTATTTGTGTGAAAAAAAAATATTGTATCGACATACCAGGAAAATATGCCAATTTTTGGTAATATTTTCATGTGCTTTTATACTCATATAATGAGGAATATGTCAGTATAAAAGATTTTGCTGACTGAAATGCGCTGGGAGCATATCAGTTTTGCAAAAAGCTTTTATTATAGTGCGAGCGTCCCCGCTCGCGTA
>JAUBSN010000031.1:0-84023 GCA_036704825.1 Microcoleus sp. F8-C3
GGATTTTAAAGTCCCAAAAGCCTTTCGACCCCAATTATTTACTTGCTACCCCTTGACTTGTCTAGACAGTATCTACATGGCGCAAATTGTACAGCGCAAATTATACAAGGACGAATCAACCGGATTTGATATCATTAGTAATATCCAGAAATAATATTATATTTGTGCACTAAAATGTCAGTCACTACTCATCAATTAATTCAGTGGAAACAACAACAGCGACCAATTGTTGCCCTGACAGCTTATGATTATGCGATCGCCCAACTACTCGATCGAGCAGGCGTAGATATCATCCTAGTCGGCGATTCCTTCGCAATGACAGTCTTAGGCTACGAAACAACTCTGCCGCTAACCCTCGATGAAATGCTGCACCACGCTAAAGCAGTGCGCCGCGGTGTTAAACAAGCATTAATTGTTGTCGATTTGCCGTTTTTGACTTATCAAGAAAGTCCCCAACAAGCCATGCACTCGGCCGGGAGAGTTTTGAAAGAAACAGGCGCTCAAGCTGTAAAATTAGAAGGTGGATATCCAGCAATGGCTGGCACAGTTTCGCAGCTAACATCTGCCGGAATTCCGGTGATGGGACACGTCGGTTTAACTCCGCAGTCGGTACACCAACTCGGCTACAAAAAACAAGGAAAAACGGGCCAAGCAGCCGATCGCATCATAGCAGAGTCGATCGCACTTCAAGAAGCCGGTGCCTTTGCGATCGTCTTAGAACACATTCCCGCAGACTTAGCCGCTCAAATTACCCAAAAATTAACTATTCCCACCATTGGTATCGGCGCCGGGCCGCACTGCGACGGTCAAGTTTTAGTTACTTCCGATTTGTTGGGACTTTCGGAAAAACAGCCGCCTTTTGCGAAAGCCTACGCCAATTTGCGAGAAACAATTACCCAAGCTGTAAAAGATTATTCCCTTGAAGTTAGAGACGGCAAATTTCCCGAATAGGCTCCTAGTGAGGACTTGAGTCCTTAAAAATGAGGAGTAAAATCCTCACTGCAAACCTAATTTACACTTTCGGCTGACCCTGTTCCTCTTTATCCTTCTCAACAGCTTCATCCTCAGATTGACCAACCCCTTCCTTAAAACTCCGCAGCGTTTTTCCCAAAGCATTTCCTAACTCAGGAATCTTCTTGGGGCCGAAAATTAGGATGGCCACCACCGCAATAATGCCCATTTCGGGCAATCCCAGACCAAACATACACCCATCTCCTGTAAAACTTGCTCGATCGTAAGTCAATCTACTGATATTGTTAAAGTATCTACCTTTTTTCCTGCATCCTGCAACAGTAGAATCAAGTTTTATTAAGCTATCCCCCGATAAATTAGGAATGTTAGAAATATCCCAGCCTTCCCTCCGCGAACAACAGCACTACCTCATCCGCAATTTAGCAAACCGGATGGAAGCAGTATGGCACCGCTATCTCGACCTCGAACCCTACTACCTGCCCGCTGAGTTGGGATATATAGAAGGGCGCTTGGAAGGAGAAAAACTGATCGTGGAAAACCGCTGCTATCAAACGCCCCAGTTCCGCAAAATACACCTGGAACTTGCTAAAGTCGGGCCGGTACTTGACATTCTGCACTGCGTGATGTTTCCCAGACCGAATTATGCTTTGCCGATGTTCGGTACGGACATAGTAGCAGGCAAAGGTCAAGTTAGCGCCGCGATCGCAGACCTTTCTCCCCTCAATCGAGATCGAACTTTGTCGGAAACATACCGAACTCAACTGAAAATTTTGCCTGTCAACCAATTTTCTTGTCCCCGCCAAATTCCAGAATGGGGGGATATTTTCTCAGAATTTTGTCTGTTTGTGCGGCCAGAGTCGATGGAAGAAGAAAACAGATTTCTGGACATAGTTGAATCCTACGTGGAAATTCACTGCCAACAGGCAGTCGCCTCCGAACCAGTCTCTGCCGCCGAAGAATCGAAAATTCTCGACGCTCATATTTACTACTGCACCCAGCAGCAGCAAAACGACAAAACCCGCCGCGTACTCGAAAAAGCTTTCGGTCAAGATTGGGCAGAACATTACATGACCCAGGTGCTTTTTGATTTCCCTAAATAGCTGAAATTGGTTTACAATACTTCATAGTGGGTGGAAAAAACTTAATCAGGAAATCACCTACTTTATAAGTAATGGGAAAGGAATCACGGGTTAAGGATAAATCATTTTTAAAACCCCCAGGGCGAGGAGTCATCGGTTTAGCGATCGCCGCTACTGTTATTACCACAGGAGTCGGTTTTTGGCAAGTATCTGAAATTAGAAAAGCCGAAGAGTTAAAGGCGGCGGCTGCAACGGCTGCTGCAACTACCGTCTCCACCCGCACCAGCGTCACAGCTTTGGGTAGGTTGACTCCGCAGGGGGAAGTGATCAAATTGTCGGCCCCTTCGGCGTCGGAGGGAGCAAGAATTGAACAGTTGCAGGTAGAAGAGGGCGATCGAGTCAGTCAAGGACAAATCATAGCAGTTCTCGATACGCGCGATCGGCTCCAAGCAATCCTTCAACAAGCCGATAAAGAAGTCAAAGTCAAACAAGCAGAATTAGCGAAAATTCAAGCAGGCGCAAAAACCGGCCAAATCGGCGCTGGGAAAGCCGAAGTGGCCAAGTTTGAAGCGCAACTGCAAAGAGAAACCGAAGCCGAACAAGCTAACATCGCCCGCTTAGAAGCTCAACTGCGAAGAGAAACCGAAGCCGAACAAGCTAACGTCGCCAAATTCGAGGCCGCGCTGCAAAGAGAAACCGAAGCCGAACAAGCTAATCTTGCCAAATTTGAGGCACAACTAGAAAGAGAAACAGAGGTGCAGCAGTCCAAATTGGCTAGGTTAGAAGCTCAATTGCGCGGCGAAATTGCCTCTCAAAACGCTACAGTCGATCGGCTCAAAGCAGAATTGAAAAATGCCGAAGCCGAGCAACAACGCAACAAAGAACTAGCCGAAACAGGTGCAATTTCTGCTTCAGTTTATGACACAAAGCGCTTAACTGCAGATACGGCTCGTGAAAAAGTCAGAGAAGCTGAAGCGATATTAGAAAAAACAGTGCAAACACTGCAAGAGCAAATAGTCGAAACTCAAGCCACACTAAAACAAACAGTAGAAACAGGCAAGCAGGAAATCAATCAATCCCGAGCCAATCTCCGACGCAAGTTAGAAACAGGTAGGCAGGAAATTAACCAAGCCAGAGCAACCTTAAATCAAAAGATAGAAACTGGTAGAGAACAAATCAATCAAGCCGAAGCAATACTCAAACAAAAAGCAGAAACTGGCCAAGAACAAATCAATCAAGCCAAAGCAAACCTAGACCAAATTGCCGAAGTCCGTCCCGAAGACGTGCAAGCGGCCCAAGCCGCCGTCGAAAGTGCGATCGCCACCAAACAAAAAGCTCAAGTAGACTTAAACTTAAGCTACGTCAAAGCACCCGTATCCGGCTACATCCTCAAAGTTCACAGCCGACAAGGAGAACGTGTCAACACTCAAGATGGCATCGTAGAAATAGGCGGCACCGATCAAATGTACGCCGTAGCAGAAGTTTACGAAACCGACATCGCCAAAGTGCGAAACGGCCAGCGCGCAACAGTCACCAGCCCCGTATTTGCAGGCACTTTGGAAGGAACAGTCGCTCGCGTCGGCAAACAAATCGGCAAAAAAGATGTCCTCAATACAGACCCCGCGGCCGACACCGACGCGAGAGTTATCGAAGTTAGAATTCGCCTCGATCCGGAATCGAGCAAGAAAGTTGCATCGTTTACAAACTTGCAGGTTGAAGTCAAAATAAATATCTAAATTTTACCTTGAGAAGACTTACGCATGGGGAGCATCTCAATGAAAGCAGCCCTCCGCTTGAAATTGGAGCTAGGAGTCAGGAGTCAGGAGTCAGGAGGAAAGAGTCAGAAGGAAGAAGGAAAAAGTCAGAAGTCAGGAGCCAGAATAAGTGTTTTTACAAATATGAGATGCTCCCTACGCATGGGGACTCAATAAACCGAGTATTTTACCGATTTTAAGGGTTTGAATCAAATATAAGGGTAAAAAAATCGGTTCCTCAACACCCGTGCTTAAGTCCTAAAATTATTTAATCCAAAATCCAAAATCCAAAATCTAAAATCTAAAATCTAAAATCTAAAATTGACTCTTATGGCCAAAATACCACTAGCTTGGGCACAGTTAACCCGCGAAAAAATGCGTTTAGTAATCGCACTAGCCGGAATTGGATTTGCCGACTTGCTAATGTTTATGCAGTTCGGGTTTAGAGACGCGCTATTTGAAAGCTCCATCACCTTTCACGCGAAGTTAAAAGGGGATATTTTTATCACCAGCACTCAATCTACGGCTTTAATAGCCATGAAAAGTTTTCCCCAACGTCGCTTGTATCAAGCTTTGAGTTTTGACGGCGTTACAGCAATCAGCCCGGTATATCTAGGCTTTGGATTGTGGAAAAATCCCGACCCCAACCAGCGAAATACTCGGCAATTGATGGTAATCGGTTTTGACCCCGCTCATCCCATCTTTGAGCTGCCTGAAATCCAAAATAATTTGGACAAAATCAAAATTTCGGATGTGGTTTTATTTGACCAAGCTTCCCGCCCGGAGTTTGGGCCTGTAGCAGAATATTTCAAACAGGGAAAAGTTGTTGAAACTGAAGTTGACAATCGCCGCGTTAGGGTAGATGGTTTATTTACTATAGGGGCTTCTTTCGGTGCCGACGGAAATCTGGTTACTAGCGATTTGAACTTTCTGCGGATTTTTTCGACGCGGAGAACGAAAGGTTTAATTGATATAGGAATTATTCACTTGCAGCCGGGAACCGACGTTCAAGCTGTTGTGGAAAAAATGAGGGCATCTTTGCCGAAAGATGTGCGAATTTCTACTAAAGCAGAGTTCGTTGAAATTGAAAGAAAATATTGGGAAGAAAGTACCGCGATCGGCTTTGTTTTCACTCTCGGCGCGGCTATGGGATTTATCGTCGGCATCGTGATTGTTTATCAAATTCTCTATACCGATGTTACCGACCACTTGCCGGAATACGCGACGCTGAAGGCGATGGGATATAAGGATTTTTACTTTTTGAGCGTGGTGTTTCAAGAGGCTTTAATTTTGGCAATTCTTGGCTATTTGCCTGGGTTTGGGGTTTCTGTGCTGCTGTACAATTTAGGGAGAAGTGCTACGAGTTTGCCGATGTACATGACTTTGATGAAAGCTGGAACTGTTTTTGCAATGACAGTTGTCATGTGTTGTGTGTCCGGGGCGATCGCAGTTAGGAAGTTGCAGGCGGCTGACCCGGCGGATATTTTTTAAGGAAGAAGGAAGTTCGGCAACGGATTCTGTAACGGATGTAACGGATGTAACGGATGTAACGGATGTAACGGATGGAAGGAAGAGGGAAGTCGGAAGAAGGAAGAAGGAAGTTCGGCAACGAGCAATGTACGGGATGTAACGGATGTAACGGATGGAAGGAAGAAGCAAGAAGTGCGGCAACGGATTCGCTTTCTGAGAATGTAACGGATGTCACGAAGAATGAATTACCAAGTACAAATTACCCATGAATACTTTACCAGTCGTCTCAATTAAAAATCTCAATCATTCTTTCGGCGAAGGACAACTTCGCAAACAGACATTATTTGACATCAACCTAGAAATTTATCCAGGCGAAATCGTGCTAATGACAGGACCTTCCGGGTCTGGGAAAACAACATTGTTAACCTTAATTGGAGCTTTGCGATCGGTCCAAGAAGGTAGTCTTAAAATTCTCGGCCAAGAATTGCGGGGAACGCCGAAAAATAAATTAGTTAAAGTCCGCCGCGATATCGGCTATATTTTCCAAGCTCACAATTTGCTCAAATGCTTGAGTGCTAGGCAAAATGTGCAAATGTCTTTAGAACTGCACAGTCATCTTTCTCGCCAAGAAACTAATGATAAAATAGAGGAAATGCTGCAAGCTGTAGGCTTGGGAGAAAGAATAGATTATTACCCCGACAGTCTTTCTGGCGGGCAGAAACAAAGAGTTGCGATCGCCCGGGCATTAGTCAGCCAGCCAAAATTAGTCTTAGCAGACGAACCCACAGCAGCACTAGACAGTAAATCTGGTCGAGATGTAGTAGAAATTATGCGAGGTTTGGCAAAAGAACAGCACTGCACTATTTTGCTTGTCACGCACGACAACCGCATTTTAGACATAGCCGATCGCATTATTCACATGGAAGACGGCTACCTCGCACAAGACACGTCAACAACGGTGGCAACAGGCGTTCTTTCGGGAAAATAAACTTAATTCACCTCAACTTATTTCCGAGCACCGGGACGCTTTCCTCCTGCCTTAGCAGGAGTTTTTGTCCCACTTTTGGCTGGACTTTTAGAACTACTTTTGCCGTTTTTTTGGCCTTTCGCTCCTGTCAGCTGCTTCTCAAGGTCATTTGCAGGTCGGCCTGCAGGCGTTCTCGTAGTCCTAAAGGTAACATTCACCCCTTCATTCGACTGTTCCAGCACCAACATCGGCGTCGGCTTGGCTTTTTGATCCCATTCAATGTGAACGATGCGACCTTGAATTGTCGGCTGCCAACTGTCGTGGTCGTCAGAAGGACTCAGATAAGTTTCCAAACAGTCAATAATTTGATTAATTGTCGCCGATGTTGCCTGAGTCGGCAGTTTCATCAGCTTAATTTGAATCCGAAACAGCACTCGTTTTTCTATTTTTACTGCGGGATCGCCAGTTTCGTATTCGATATCAAACATCGAATCCACTTGCCTGCCGCTGCCCGCAGACCCGTTTTTCTCTCCCACCGCACTCTGCGTCGGACGTAGGGCAATACTAATTTTATCTTTGACTTTTTGCTTGATCTGGTTCACAATGCCAAAGTGAAAAACTTCTTCCGCCATCCGCATTCTCAGGTAGTCTAAATTAAAATCTCGGGAGTGGATCAGGTCGGGATTCTTTTCCATTTTTGAGATTGTTTCCAGAGCCATTTTGTATTTTTTCTGGAGTTCTCGATTTCTAAACTCCTCAAATTTGAGCTTTTTGCTCAAATCGTCGAGTTTTATCTTGCTAAACACCGCTAAACCGATAAGCAATAACAACAGTAATCCCGAGGCTCCCATGAAGAGTTGGTCTGAGGACGGATGTCCGGGTTTAGCCTGTTTAGGTTTGGGAGAGGCTACTGCCAACCTTGGTTCTACAAGGATTATTTGGGTTGACATGGGCTTTTAAAGGGTAAAATTTGACGCTATATTTATACAGGACTCCAGAGTAGAGCTGGTAGTGCAACTGGAGCAACCAACATTGACATCATTCCACCATCATCTTGGTACAACTGGATTTCTGCAACTGGAACACGCACCCTCTAATTAATACTTTATCTTTAACTGCAAGCAGGTTTCCGAAATATCGGAAAATCGCGTGCTGGCACTCGCCAATAGAAATGGTGAATTGTCTGTAATATATTATACCAATCCAGCTAAAAAAAATGCTGGTTCGGCGGTCTCCGTTTCTAGAAAAATAAAAAGAAATACACATAAATTAATAGTAACTCTGGGAGCGAGCAGCGGAAAACATCAAGCAGAACAGCCGAGCCCGGACGATCGAGGAGCGGACGTTGGGATGGTGCTCGCTTCCTACTGTGCGCTCTCGGACGCCGTGGAAGCCCACCGGGCGGCTTGCTGTGAGAGTCGAGCTCTCTTTGCGATCGAACAACGTCTCCTTAGCTAAGATTACAGCTAATACCACCCATATTCGATCGTGACCTACGAACCCCTGCATCACAAATATCGCCCTCAGACATTTGCCGAATTAGTCGGTCAAGAGGCGATCGCCCAAACCCTTACCAGCGCCATCCTACAAGAGCGCATAGCACCAGCATATCTATTCACCGGCCCCAGAGGCACAGGTAAAACCTCCAGTGCCAGAATTTTCGCCAAATCCCTCAACTGTATTTCTACGGTTGCCCCCACCCCCACACCCTGTGGCAAATGCAACGTTTGCCAAGAAATTGCCCGAGGTTCCACACTAGATGTCATCGAAATAGACGCCGCCAGCAACACGGGAGTAGATAACATTCGCGATTTGATCGAACGAGCTCAATTTGCTCCCGTACAGTGCCGCTATAAAGTATATGTAATAGACGAAGTTCATATGCTCAGCAACCAGGCATTTAATGCCTTATTAAAAACCTTAGAAGAACCACCAGACCGCGTTGTATTCGTCCTCGCCACAACCGATCCACAAAGAGTATTACCAACTATTATTTCTCGATGCCAAAAGTTCGACTTTCGCCGCATCCCCCTCGAAGCAATGATTGCTCACTTGCACAAAATTGCCAAATTAGAAAATATCAATATTGCCAGCGATGCAGTACAAATGGTTGCTCAAATTGCCCAAGGTGGTCTGCGAGATGCCGAAAGTTTGCTCGACCAACTGAGCTTATTTCAGGGGGAAGTAACTGTCGAAAAAGTTTGGGATTTAGTCGGAGCCGTCCCAGAAAATGACTTAATGGATTTGCTGCAAGCTATTAAAAATGATAAGCCTACAGCATTAATAGACATGACCCGCCACCTCATGGATCGCGGTCGGGAACCGCTAATCGTGCTGCAAAGTCTCGCGAGCTTTTACCGAGATTTGCTAATAGCCAAAGCTGCACCAAAACGGTCAGATTTAGTAGCTTTAACCTCGGCAACTTGGGAAAAACTGGGGAATTTTGCCCGCGAGTGGGATGCCGAGTTGATTTTGGCAGGTCAGAAACATTTGCAAACCCACGAAGTGCAAATTAAAAATACTACTCAGCCGCGTTTGTGGCTGGAAGTAACGCTGTTGGGATTGTTGCCCTCAGCAATTAGAACTCAGCACCAAACAACAAGCGAACCAGCGAAAAATGTTGCTCAACCACCACAAAATCACCCCCCCCAGCCCCCCCTTGCTAAGGGGGGGAGTCAGATATCTAATATTGAACCGCCTCCCGCTGCCAAACCTCAAAATCCTCCACCGACTTCGCAGCCTGTGGCTAATCGAACAGATAGCCCACCTCCTGCTGCGATTCCCGCACCTGTACCAACTCCTGAAACGACTCAAACAAATTATTCACCGACTAATTCAGGCGATGAAATCGATTTAAATCGAGTGTGGGAACAGGTACTTGACCGCGTGCGGCCGCATGGCACTCAATCGCTGCTTCGCCAACACGGACAGCTAGTAATTTTTAGCAATAATACTGCTCATGTTAAGATTAGTTCCCAGCCGTTGCTCAATATGGTTAAAGACAAAGTAGCTAATATTGAAGAAGCTTTTTTGCAAATTTTTAACCGTCGAGTAACAGTAAAAGTGGGCTTGACAAATCCCGCTGAAACTAATAGTTCCCGCGCCAAGGATTTGCCAACTTCTAACGGACGTGTTGGCGAAAATTCTAGGAATTCTCATCCTGTGAGTGATGCCGGCCAACAGGTGCAAAACTCGGCGGATGCTGAGATTACAGATGATTTTTTGGGGAAGGGTGGAGAAGAACAAAAACACCCGCCTGCGCCTGAAAATACCGCCGTTAATGTGCCGGCAATTTCCGAATCGCGATCGCCCACAAACGTTTCTACAGACTCTCAAAATGACTTTAACGCTCAGGCTGTAGCGGTACGTGATGACGCTCAATATGTCGCGAATACGGCTAGGAAGTTGGCTGATATGTTTGACGGGGAAGTAGTCGATTTGTCGGATGACTTGGAGATTTGGGAGTCGGAAACTTTTAGATTGGAATCTGAACCGGATTTTTCCGAGTTATCTTCTGAGTTAGGTGAGGATGATTTTATAGATTGGTAAGTAGAGCGCTAAAAAATAACCGAGAAACCCGGTTTTTGTAGTAGGGGCGTTGCTAAGAGCGGCCGCCCTTCCAGGTTTCTTAATATCCTAAAAGTTTTAGGTTGCATTAGAGTCACCTAGTGATTGTGAATATCTACTTTTAAGCTGACTCTGGCTTAGGTAAAGAAGACGGAAGTACCAACAACTCAGCGGTCGATCGCTTCTCGACCATTTCCTTAGTAATCGTACACCGGGCGACATCCTTGCGCGACGGCAACTCGTACATCACATCCAACATCAATTCTTCGACAATTCCCCGCAGCGCCCGGGCTCCTGTTTTGCGGCGGTATGCTTCCTGGGCTATCGCCCGAATCGCATCCGGCTTAAAGTCCAACTGCACGTTATCCATCTTCAGCAGCTTTTGATACTGCTTAACCAAAGCATTGCGCGGTTGAGTCAAAATCGCCATCAGCGTTTCCTCATCCAGCGGTTCCAACACCGCCGCCACCGGCACCCGCCCGATAAACTCAGGAATCATCCCAAACTTCACCAAATCATCCGGTTCCAGTTGCTTGAGAACGTCAGCGGCCCGCTTTTCCTTCGGCACAGCTTCTCCGGGCTGAATAAAACCCATTGACTTTTTGCCCGTTCTCTGCTCTATCACTTTTTCCAAACCGACAAAAGCACCGCCGCAGATAAACATGATATTGCTGGTATCAATTTGGATGCAGTCTTGGTAGGGATGCTTGCGGCCGCCTTGAGGAGGTACATTGGCGATCGTCCCCTCCAGCATTTTCAGCAGCGCCTGCTGCACGCCTTCACCCGACACATCCCGCGTAATCGAAGGATTTTCGCTCTTGCGGGCAATTTTGTCAATTTCATCAATATAAATAATTCCGCGCTGCGCCTCTTCCACGTCCATATCTGCTACTTGCAGCAGCCGCAGCAAAATATTTTCCACATCTTCCCCGACATAGCCCGCTTCCGTCAGCGTCGTCGCGTCAGCCACCGCAAACGGCACGTCCAGCATATCCGCCAAAGTCTGAGCCAGCAGAGTTTTTCCGCAGCCCGTCGGGCCGATTAACAAAATATTCGATTTTTGCAGTTCTACTTCTTCCGGCGGGTGCTTGCCGCTATTTTTGGCATGGATAAAGCTCAGGCGCTTGTAGTGGTTGTAAACTGCCACCGAGAGCACCTTTTTCGCCTCATTTTGCCCGATCGCGTTTTCGTCGAGGTAATTTTTAATTTCCCTCGGCTTCGGAATTTGGCTCATCAACATACTTTTGCCCGAAGTAGCGCGGCGCTTTTGCGTCGTTTCCGGCTTCGGGGCCACCGCCGCTGCAGGCACTGCACTCGAATCAAACAACTCCTCATCTAAAATTTCATTGCACAAGTCAACGCATTCGTCGCAGATATACACCCCGGGCCCTGCGATCAACTTGCGTACTTGCTCTTGAGACTTGCCACAAAACGAACATTTTAGATGGGAGTCGTACTTAGACATAACAGCCTCTTAATTCAGTGCAGTGACATTCTCTCCCGCCGCCGGAAGGTTTTCCCTTTCGATAACTCGATCGACCAAACCGTAATTTTTGGCTTCCTCGGCTGACATAAAGAAGTCGCGCTCTGTATCCGCCTCTAATTTCTCGATCGGTTGACCCGTGTGGTGCGCTAGCAGTTGATTCAGCTTACGCTTATGATAAAGGATTTCTTTGGCTTGAATCTCAATATCAACTGCTTGACCTTGAGCACCTCCAAGCGGCTGGTGAATCATTATTCGGGAACTCGGAAGAGACATCCGCTTACCGCGGGCTCCTGCTGTCAGCAGAAATGCGCCCATACTCGCAGCCAAACCGTAACAAATCGTCACCACATCCGGGCGGATTTGCTGCATTGTGTCATAAATTGCCATGCCGGCCGTCACCGAGCCGCCGGGGGAATTTATGTACATTTGGACATCTTTTTCTGGGTCTTCGGCATCTAGATACAATAGCTGAGCCACTATCGAGTCAGCAACTTCGTCGGTTACGGGAGTTCCTAAAAACACAATTCGTTCCCGCAGCAAGCGCGAGTAAATGTCAAAAGCCCGCTCGCCCATCCCCGACTGTTCTAGTACCATCGGCACTACATTGCTGGGGCTGGAACTGACATCAAAATCGTTATAGCTTGTAATTAGGTAATTGGAAGATTGAGATACAACCATAAGACACCAGTCAAGGATTTGAGACAATTTGCTGCTGCTGATGAAAGCTTTAAATTAAGCCGCCAGCTTTTAACTATTATGCCTCTTCTGAACAGATATCGGGGGGAATGGGGAGTTTTGAGTTCTGAAATTGCTTTCTGCGCTGGGCGCAACGCTGGAGTGACTCGCAAGGATCGCGGGGTGAATGAGTTAAAATACTCACTTGAAAATCATCGCTGCTTCTAGCGGACACCCCGAGCTTTTAATAAGGATCGGGCGCACCCGCAGCTTGTAGTTAAGGATCGGGTGCGCCGTTAAAATCACGGTTGATTTAATGTCCCCAATTAAGACATTTGAACGCATTAAGTTCTATTCTTCGCCTACGACTTCCACTTCAACGCTCGTGGCTGCTTCTGCTGAATCTTCAGCGTCCGATTCTTCTGATTCTTCTGCTGCAGGAGTCAGAGAGCCTTCAGGTACGAGTTCGATTGTCCCTTTTTCTTCCAACCATTTCAGGGTTTTTTGTTTGAGCAAGTCTTCTGCTACAAATTCCTGCAACCTTTGGGGGTCAAAATCTCCTCTGGGAAACTGCTTTCTGATTTTTGCTACTTCTGCTGCTACTTCTGCTGGTTCAACAGATAAGGATTCCAGCTTGGCTACTTCTGCCAGAGCTAAATTCTGCTTGAGGCGATCGACTGCTTCCGGGCGCGAGCGTTCCCGCATCGGGCCCATATTTTCTTCCGTAAACAGTTGGTTGATATCTATGCCGTAATTTTTCAATTGGGCGGCTTGTTGATTCAGCAAATAATCGATTTCGCGATCGACCATTGTTTCGGGAATTTCGACTTCTATTAGCTGCGCGAGTGCTGCTGATATAGCTTTTTCCTTATTAGCTGATGTCTTGTTTTCTTGGTCTGCTTTAAACCTAGTTTCGAGCGATTGGCGCAGTTCTGCTAAAGTTTCAAACTCGCTGACTTCTTGGGCGAAGTCGTCGTCCAACTCCGGCAATTCTTTTTCCTTAAGTTCTTTGAGGGTAATCGTAAATACTGCCGGTTTTCCTGCCAGTTCTTCACTGCTATATTCATCGGGGAACTGCACGGAAACTTCTCTAGTTTCTCCCGGATTCATCCCGATCATGCCTTGGATAAAGCCCGGTACAAACTGATTTTCCGACAACTCAACTTGGAAGTCTTCTGCTTGGCCACCGGGAATTTCTGCAGGAGTTTCGCCTTCAGGGGCTTCGGCAAATCTACCGGAGAAATCAACCAAAGCTATGTCTCCCAACTGAGCCGGCCGACCTTCTACGGGGATTAAAGTAGCTTTGTCCGATCGATATTTTGCCAGTACCTCATCTACCTGAGCCTCATCATACTTAGCTTCTTCTGCTTGAAGCTGCAAACCTGTGTACTGACCGAGTTTCACTTCTGGTTGTACGTCAACCTTCGCCGAAAAAATCAGAGGCTGTTCTGGATCGAACTTCTCTAATAATTCTTCAAACTCGGTGCGAAGTTCAAAACTTCCAATTGCGGCAATTTTCTCTTGTTCGAGGGCTTTTTGCAGGGAATCATTAATCAAATTTTCCAAAGCCGTCGCCTTCAAGCGAGTCTGACCTAGGCGCTGCAGCAAAACTTGACGGGGAACTTTGCCTTTGCGGAACCCAGGAATATTCACCTCGCGAGCAAATTGTTTAATTACTTGCTCGTAAGCTTGTTTTGACTTTTCTGACGGTACTTCGATTTCCAGACCAATTTGGCTAGCTGGAAGTTTTTCCTGGGTTACTTTCATCGGCTTTTTTGATATTTAACAATAGTGTATTGACACTCCCTGTCCTTTAGGTCAGGGATTCTTTATTCAGCGACTGACCTTAAAATGTTGCGTCCTTTCGGCAATCCTCAAACTTTTTAACCGTAGAAATCCTACCAATTAACGAGCCTGATTCGCAGTCATCCCCGATGGTCTATCTCCAAAAGCGTACTAGGATATTTACCTAGAGTTCGGGTATGCCCTACCCTACTTAACAAGACTAAATAGTTTGTTTCTCTGGTTAAAGGAACTGTGTTAAGCCCCTAGCTGTTTATAGAGTTTTCGCCGCTCTTTGTCCCCCGGTTTACGCGCCAAAGTGTGTCGTCAACTGTTTTTATGCACTTGAGGCGCAGGAGTTTAACCTTGACTGCTGTAGTATACTAGAAATTTCCTGACTTTTAGGAAGGGATTTAAGAAATTAAAGCCGTCCTAGAAGGACAGGGTTTTAGACCCAATTTCCTTGATAAAATACATACAAATCTGACTTTGCCTGCATTTTAATTTTGTTACGCTTTGACTCGTAAGGGCACAACTACAACACCTTTACCGGATGAGACTGTAAGTCATTGCCGGCTACTTTTTTGGCTCTTGCCAAATAGTTTTGGTTTGAGGATATTAGCTTTTGCTGCTAGGAATGTGGAGGTTAAGTCCACTAATTGCCGATGCACCATAACACATATCGCCCTGTGATGTCAATCTTGCCGGCCTCTACGGCTACTTAAAGTCAATAGATGCGCCTGCGAAAATGCAGATATATCGCAAAACTTAACCGGATGCGGATTGGGCGCGGGGCGATCGCGAGGGCAACGCTTACGGCAAAAGATGCTAAACTGGCATTGGGAACGATCGCACGGATCAATCGGGAAGTTCGATCGCCCTTTTAGGTTAACTGCACCGTGGCCATCCTCTCATGCTCCTGATGTCGCATAACATTAATTAAGTTTGATATTGAGAATTGCAGTTATTTAAATTTTTGATTTCGATCGTTTAGACTTTAATTTGTGGAGGAAACTAATTTGTCTCAATCCTATCGAGTTGCCATTTTAGGAGCCACCGGCGCAGTCGGGGCAGAGTTGCTAGAACTATTGCACAGCAGGAGTTTTCCGATTTCTAACTTGAAGCTGCTGGCTTCGGAACGTTCAGCAGGCACTACCTTGCCTTTTGGCGGCGAGATGCTGCCGGTCGAAGCAGTTTCGGCGCGATCGTTTGATAATGTAGATCTGGTGCTCGCCTCTGCAGGCGGCTCTACTTCTAAGTTATGGGCTCCGCAAGCGGTGGCAGCCGGGGCAGTGGTAATCGACAATTCTAGCGCTTTCCGCATGGATGCGACGGTACCGCTAGTGGTTCCCGAAGTCAATCCCCAAGCTGCTGCGGCTCACCGAGGTATAATTGCTAATCCCAACTGCACCACAATTTTGATGGCAGTTGCCGTTTGGCCGCTGCACAAAGTTAAGCCGGTACAGCGCATAGTTGTAGCGACTTACCAGTCTGCCAGCGGGGCGGGGGCGAGGGCGATGGAGGAAATGAAAGCTCAAGCAAGAGCAATTTTGGCGGGGGAAACTCCCAAAACAGATATATTTCCCTACCCCTTAGCATTTAATTTGTTTCCGCACAACACCCCGATTAACGATTTGGGGTATTGTGAAGAAGAGATGAAAATGGTAAACGAAACTCGGAAAATATTTGGTACGGACGAGATTAAAATTACGGCAACTTGCGTGCGGGTTCCCGTACTCCGCGCTCATTCGGAAGCGATTAATCTAGAGTTTGCAGAGCCTTTGAGCCCGATCGAGGCCAGGGAAATCTTAAAGCAGGCAAGCGGGGTTAAGCTGGTAGAAGACTGGCAAGCTAATTATTTCCCGATGCCTGCAGAAGCCAGCGGTAAGGATGAGGTGTTAGTCGGCAGGATTCGCCAAGATATTTCTCACCCCTGCGGGTTGGAGATGTGGCTGTCTGGCGATCAAATCCGCAAAGGGGCTGCTTTAAATGCTGTGCAGATAGCTGAGTTGCTGGCCCAAAAAAATTTGTTGCGAACCCCAGTGGCGGCGGCTTCTAATTAGGGGGAACCCCGGCAATTTGGAAATTGAAATTGGGGATTTTAGATAAACCTTTGATCTGAAATCAAAAATTTAAAATCAAAAATCAACAGTCTAAAATCGGAGAAAGTGTGGTAAAGTTTGGACGGGTTCTGACTGCAATGATTACGCCGTTTAAGGAAGACGGCAGCGTTAACTATGCGGTAGCAGAACAATTGGCAGTTCATTTAGCCGATCGCGGTACTGATAGCTTGGTAGTGTGCGGCACAACGGGCGAGTCTCCCACTATGACCTGGGATGAAGAGTACGAATTATTTCAGGTAGTACAAAAGGTGGTGGCCGGTAAGGCGTTGGTAATCGCAGGAGCCGGATCTAATTCTACTTCAGAAGCAGTCGCAGCTACGAAAAAAGCAGCTAAACTAGGGTTAGACGGTTGTTTGCAGGTGGTTCCTTATTACAACAAACCCCCGCAAGAAGGTTTGTACAATCATTTTCGGGCGATCGCGCAATCTGCTCCAGAATTGCCTATAATGTTGTATAACATCCCCGGTCGCACCGGCCAAAATATGTTGCCGGAGACGGTGGCTCGATTGGCAGAAATCCCCAACATTGTGGCAGTAAAAGAAGCAAGTGGCAACCTGGATCAAGCAAGTCAAATTCGGTGCTTGACATCCCCTGAATTTGCCATCTATTCTGGAGATGATTCCCTAACTTTGCCGATGTTGGCGGTAGGAGGATCTGGTGTAGTTAGCGTAGCCAGCCATCTGGTAGGAGAACAACTGCAACAGATGATAAAAGCTTTCGAGGCCGGTCAAGTTCAAGTCGCTACCCAGATTCACTTGCAACTTTTTGACCTGTTTAAAGCTCTTTTTCTCACCACAAATCCCATTCCGGTCAAGACAGCTCTTAAAATTCAAGGCTGGGATGTAGGCGGCATCCGTCCGCCCCTGTGCGATCCGCCCGTTGAGGTAACTCAAAAGTTAAAGGACGTACTGAGTCAGCTAGCAGCAGTATCAGCTAGCAAGAGGGGCGAGAACGAGTTTTCAGACAACTGAATATTAGTTGTTATCAGTCATTAGTTCTGAGTCATCAGTCATTAGTAATTAAGTGTTAGTAAGTAGCTAACTCTCAAGGATTAAAGACTGAAGATAGAAGAATGAAGGCCCAAGACAACTGACTGTACGGGATAGTAAAACCCGCCAGGGATTTTTCCATAAATATTTGGAAAAATATCGCGCTACCAACGAACAGCAGACGACAGACGACAGACGACAGACGACAGACAACAGACCAATAACAAAAATAACTAACAAAGGATACGCATGATCAAAAATACAACTGCATCTGCTCTAAAAGTTATTCCCCTCGGCGGGCTGCACGAAATCGGTAAAAACACTTGCGTGTTCGAGTACGGCGACGAAATTATTCTTTTAGATGCCGGTTTAGCGTTCCCGACAGATGGTATGCACGGGGTAAATATTGTCCTTCCAGACATGACTTACCTGCGGGAAAACAGCCACAAAATTAAAGGTATGATCGTGACTCACGGCCACGAAGACCACATAGGCGGTATTCCTTATCACCTCAAACAATTTGAAATTCCGGTAATTTACGGCCCGCGTTTGGCGATGGCTTTGCTAGCCGGAAAATTGGAAGAAGCGGGAGTGTCTCACCGCACAGAATTGAGAACGGTTCGACCCAGGGATACTGTCAGAATAGGGAAGAATTTCTTAGTAGAATACATCCGCAACACTCACTCGATGGCCGACAGTTTTACGGTGGCAATTCACACTCCCGTGGGAATTTTGATCCACACCGGCGACTTTAAAATTGACCACACTCCTGTAGACGGCGAGCATTTTGATTTCCAAAAGCTGGCAGAGTACGGCGAGAAAGGCGTGCTGTGCTTGATCAGCGATTCTACTAACTCGGAAGTTCCCGGTTTTACCGCTTCGGAAAGCTCTGTGGCGCCGAATTTAGACAGAATTATCGCTCAAGCACCGGGACGGGTGATGGTGACGACTTTTGCTTCGTCGGTACACCGATTGCAAATTGTTTTGGACTTGGCTAAGAAAAACAATCGGTATGTTGGAGTGGTGGGCAGGTCGATGCTTAACGTCATCGCTCACTGCCGCAATCTCGGCTACATCAAATGCGAAGATAGTATTTTCAAACCGCTCAAAGAAATCCGCAATTTGGCTGAAGACAAGGTTTTAATTTTGACGACGGGTTCCCAAGGCGAACCGATGGCGGCGATGACTCGCATTGCTAACGGCGAACATCACGAACTGAAAATCAGAAAGGGCGATACAGTGATTTTCTCCGCTAATCCCATTCCCGGAAATACGATCGCAGTGGTAAACACGATCGATAAACTGATGATGCTGGGAGCACACGTGGTTTACGGCCGCGACAAAGGCATTCACGTTTCCGGCCACGGCTGTCAAGAAGACCAAAAGTTAATGATTAACATGACTCGTCCCAAGTTCTTCTTGCCAGTTCACGGGGAACACCGGATGCTGATCCAGCACTCCAAGACGGCTCAAAGCATGGGCATTCCCGCTAGCAATATGGTGATTGTTGACAACGGCGATGTCGTAGAATTAACTGAAAATTCGATACGAGTGGCTGGTCAAGTGCCTTCAGGAATTGAATTAGTAGATGCTTCTCGATCGGGCGTTGTCAAAGCCAGCGTCCTCAAGGAACGCCAGCAGTTGGCGGGAGATGGCGTTGTAACTGTAGCGGCGGCTTTGAATTGGGAAGGCAAATTAGTTGCCAAACCAGAAGTTCACTTGAAAGGTGTAGTGACATCAGCCGATCGCGCGGAGGTGATCAAATTAATCATTCAAACCATTGAAACAGTTTTGAGCGATCGTTGGTCAGAATTTGTCAAACCCGCCACTGCTGACTCGCAAGTTGACATTGACTGGGTAGGAGTGCAAACGCAAATAGAAAAAGCAATTGGGCGGGTAATGCGCCGGGAACTGCAAAGCAATCCGCTGCTGGTATTCCTGATGCAAATTCCTGAAGAAGCAGTGCGATCGGAAACTGTTCAAACATCTCAGCTTTCCATTGAAGCGCCTAAACTAGCATCACCAGTACCATCTCCAATACCAGCCCCTGTGAATAAAGTAACAGGCCGCCGCCGTCCCCGGACTGCTGCAAGGGCAGCTTCCGTCGCCTCATAGTTCGACGTAATTTGCAACCGCAGATCGACGCAAATAAACGCAGATAGATTTAATTTAATCATTATCTGCGTTCATCAGTGTCGATCGGCCCAATCTGCGGTTGCAAAAAATCAGAGGAATTAAAACTTTGATTTGCAACCGCAGATAAATGCAAATAAACGCAGATAGATTCAATAACTATCTGCGTTCATCAGTGTTTATCTGCCTGCATCTGCGGTCAAAAATCAACCACCAGCAACCGCCGGTACAATACTCACTTCATCACCATCTTTAAGAGCAGTTTCTGTACCTTCCAAAAACCGGATGTCTTCACTATTGACGTAGAAATTGAGAAATCTGCGAGGTGTTCCTTGTTCGTCGCACAGGCTCTTTTTAATGCCGGGACAATTTGTTTCCAGCGATTCAATCAGTTCGGAAATGTTCTCGCCGGCGCATTCGATGGTGGCTTGATTGTTGGTGAATTTTTGCAGGGGAGTGGGAATTAAAACTTTGACTGTCATTTTTTTAGTCCTTAGTCAGTAGTCAGTAGTCAGTAGTCAGTAGTCAGTAGTCAGCAGTCAGTAGTCAGCAGCTTAATAACTAATAACTAATGACTGATGACTGATGACTGATGACTATTAATCAGTAGTCCTCAGTCAGCAGTCAACAGCTTAATAACTAATAACTAATGACTGATGACTGATGACTACTGACTATTTATTAAACCGAAACTTGTTGCCATTCTAAACGTTCGAGCGTGCGGGCGCGTTCTAGGGCGCGCTCGAACGCTTCTAGTTTCGGTTCGAGGGTTATGGGTTCGCCGATGTAGCCTTGAACTGCTTCTTGCGTTTTCAAACCGTTGCCGGTGATGTAAGCGACGGTGGTTTCATCGGGATTGATTTTACCTGCTTCTACAAGTTTCTTCAAGACTGCGATTGTCGTGCCGCCTGCGGTTTCGGTGAAGATGCCTTCAGTTTCTGCTAGCAGTTTCATGCCTTCGATGATTTCGGTGTCGCTGACGGATTCGATGTTGCCGCCTGTTTTGCGGGCGATGTCGAGGGCGTACATACCGTCGGCTGGATTGCCGATCGCGATCGACTTCGCAATTGTATTCGGTTTCACCGGTGTGACGAAATCGCGACCTTCGCGGAATGCTCGGGCGATTGGGGAACAGCCGTCAGCTTGGGCGCCGCTGAACCGGACTTTCTTTTCGTCCACTAAACCGACTTCGATGAATTCATTAAAGCCTTTGTAAATTTTTGTGAACAGGGAGCCGGAGGCGAGGGGAGCGACGATGTGATCGGGCAATTGCCAGCCTAGCTGTTCGGCAACTTCGTAGCCCAGGGTTTTTGAGCCTTCGGAATAGTATGGACGCAAGTTGATATTGACAAATCCCCAGCCATGTGTATTGGCGACTTCGCAACAGAGGCGGTTAACTTGGTCGTAGTTGCCGTGAACTGCCATGACAGTTGGATTGTAAATCAGAGTGCCGAGGACTTTGCCTGCTTCTAAGTCGGAGGGAATGAAGACTACGCAGTCGAGTCCGGCGTGGGCGGCGATCGCAGCCGTAGAGTTAGCTAAATTGCCGGTGCTGGCGCAGGATACTGTTGTGAAACCCAATTCTCTGGCTCTGCTGAGGGCGACTGACACCACTCTGTCTTTGAAGCTGAGAGTGGGCATATTGACGGCATCGTTTTTAATATAAAGATTTTTTAGACCCAGGCGGCGCGCCAAGCGGTGGGATTTTAATAGAGGAGTCATGCCGGTGCCGACATCGATGACGTTATCTGTAGCGACTGGTAAAAATGCGCGGTAGCGCCAGATCGAGTTGGGGCCTGCTTGGATCGTTTGGCGAGTGACGGTGCGGCGGATGGCGTCGTAGTCGTACTTGACTTCAAGCGGGCCAAAACAGCAATCGCAGACGTGCTTGGCTTGGAGTTCGTACTCTGCGCCGCATTCTTTACATTTGAGGGCTGTGAAGGTTGCTGCTGTGGATTGGGTTCTGGTCGCCTGGGTCATAGCTCAACTCTCTAGTTTTGCAATGTTTTCTTAGTCTTGTGCAAGATTAGCACGGTCAATTTACCCCGTCAACCATACCCGATTTTTTTAGTCGGGTTTGATTTTCAGTTAAACAGCGGTGTATTTAACTTGGATATTTGGGCGGGCGGAACGCGCACCCCACAAGGATTTAACTTGTTTTTAGGATCGGGATCTCAATCCAGATTGTCAGGCCCGCACGCGAGCCCGATCTCGATCGAGGATGATTTGCCGACGGAATTGTTACAAAACTTAACATTAGTCAGTAGGCAGTAGGCAGTAGGTAGTCAACAGTTAACAGTCAACAGTCAAGTTAGCCTACCCGCCGCTGACGGGAGGGATGAGGACAACTTCGTCGCCGTCTTGGAGGATGGTATCGGGGGAAACGAATTCCATGTTGACGCCGAAACGGGTGCGATCGCGCCATTGTTCTAATTGAGGATATTGGGCGATCGAGCTTTCGAGCACTTGAGACACAGGGGTTTCGGGAGGAAGTTCTAATGTAAGTTCCGAAACGCCGTAGGCTTCACCGAAGGCGGCGAACAGTTTAACGGTGACGGTAATCGAAGAGTCAGACACGGTAGTTTAGTGCGATCGACGGTTTGGCAATTATCAACTACACCATACAATTAATTAGGAATTAGGCGCGCCGAGGCTTAGAATTGAAAGCGGCAACCTCTAGTTAAGTTTTACCCCATCGGGTAAAGATGATAGTTGATTGCAGCAAAAACTCTTAACAGGATTGTATGCCGATCGCTCTCACCAACCAGGCGTTAGAAGCAGTTAGCATCTACTTAGATGCAGCTAGCTAAGGTCTAGTTGGCTGCTGTTGAGGCTAATGCGAGAATAATTTTTGAGGATGCGGTATAGATACTTTACGGTAATTGTGGGAGAGTACAAAAAGCTCGCACTAAATTTAGCAGTCAACAACGCAGACAATGCCCTGCCAACCCGCTTCTCCTGACTAAAAATCAGGTTATCTAGTGCGGCTCTGGATGCTCAAACCTTTGTCATGCTTAGGAAGCTAGCAGTTCTATCTAAGAAGAATACTGAAGTTAACGCGATAGAAATATATGGCAAATAACGATTTTAAAGTGCTTCAGATTATTGAAGCTAAAGGCTGGTATGCCTTTGGGAGTACGAAGCAAAGCCAGCACGTTGAGAGGTGGGTAAGACCTGTCGTATGTTGGGTTTTAATAGAAGATAAAAAAAAGCGGCGGGTTGTGACAGCTACCGCTAGCTATCAGATCCAGATTGACGACAAAGAAGTCGAGTTTTTTGCCCACGAAAGCGAAATTCAAGATCTGGAGAGTCTCCCGAAGTCTGTCTCGGTATCGGAATTTCTGAAAACAGAAGATTGAGAGAAGGGCAGAAGGAGATAATTTAACAAGTTATTAATTATTCCTTAGTGATTCCTTAAACTTGCTGTCGGATTCTATTGGAATTAGAGGCAGAAGCTCTAGATTGAGGAGAGGGGCAGATGGGGACAGGGGGAGAATTTATACTTTTGCCTTGCCTTCTGCATCTTGTCCCCAATGCCTCAAGTACCGCAAAAAATAAAGAGGCCGGAAGATTGCTGGCAATGCCAACACGCTTCCGACCTTGCTGAATAACAGGGTATGCATATGTTTTTAAAGTATGGCAGGCAGGCTTTTGAGATATCAAGAGGACTATTGCAATCACCCACTTTTGCTTTCAGGCTGTGTTTGCAAGGCTGCAACTATTTTAGACTGAAAATTTGAAAATTGAGAGGGGGCGAGGGTTACAGGTTAAGGATTCTAGCTATTTATCTGTAGCGGGTGCTACAAAAAATGGTGGCAGCGGACGATCGCACCTTCTCGCTAAATGGTGGGCACTCAAAGCTGAAAGTTCGATCGCCCGCTGCCGCCGCTGCGACTTCAAACCCCACTAGCAACAGGTTCACGCTTCTGCTGCGACATCCGCCCCCCCAGCAGGACCATCCGGACGCCGCCTGCTGGCCCTAAAGTCACCCCTCGGCGTTTGGCCTGTACGGGCTTTTTCTCGGCCAATACTAGGTCAAAATTCCGCAAAATGGTTGCCAGCACGAGTTTCATCTCCAACTGCGCCAGCGCCAAGCCGATACAGCGGCGGCTGCCGCCTCCAAAGGGCAAATACTCGTAGGGCGAGAATTGCCTCTCCAAAAACCGTTCCGGTTTAAATTGCAGCGGTTCTGGATACAAATCCTCCCGTCTGTGGGTCAAATAAATCGAGCCGATGACAACCGTGCCCGGTTCGAGTTGATATCCCATGAGTTCCACGGGCGCGATCACTTCTCGCGCAAACGTCAGCATTGCCACGGGGTAAATTCGCAGCGTCTCCTGACAAACTGCACTCAGGTAAGGTAAGCGGAAAATCTGCATCGGGTCGGGATTTTCCCCCAAACTGTCCAATTCTTGCAGCAACTTCTGGCGCACCGAGGGCAAACTGTGAATCCAGTAAAATGCCCAAGCTAGGGCCGTTGCTGTGGTTTCGTGGCCTGCAAACAGCAGCGTCATCAACTCGTCGCGCAATTCTTCATCGGTCATTGGTTGCCCGTTTTCGTCGCGGGCGGCCATCATTAAGCTGAGAATATCGGTGCGGTTGGCATCTGGTTGCAGTCTGCGTTCTTCAATTTCGGCATAGATTAGTTCGTCAACTTTCCGCTGTCGCTGTTTCATGCGTCCCCAAGGACTCCAAGAGCCCCAATCTTGCTGCATCCAGCCGAAAAACAGCATACTCGATCGCAACGGAGAACCAGTCATATCCACGACTGAGGCAAGTAGGGGCCTGAGCTCTTCCAACCGCGGCCCGTCATCCAGGCCGAAGACAGCTTGTAAGATTACCCGCATGGTGACTTCCTGCATGGCGCTGCGGGCTACAAAAGGTCGATCGACCGACCACTTGCTGGCAACATCTTGAGCGATATCGCAAATTAGTTGGCCGTAATTCCGCATCCGTTCCCCGTGAAAGGGTGGCATCAATAATTGGCGCTCGCGTTTGTGCCTTTCTCCCGAGAGAATAATCAGGGATTGTTCTCCCACGATCGGTTGGAGAATAATATTGAGCCTGCCTGGAGCGTGAAACGAGTTGCTGTTGAGCATCTCCTGGACAGCTTGCGGGTTGTGGATCATCACCAATGGTTTCCCGTTGTTCACTTGAGCTGTGAAAATGTCGCCGTATTGTTTGGCACATTTATCCATGAATGTCAGGGGATCGCCGATCCATTGAATTAGCTGCACAAGGGGTGGAGCTTTGGGGCCGTTAGGTAGTGTCATAGGAATTACCTGGGTATTGGTCACAGGAGTTAGCAGTATCAACAAATCTCACAGGCTATGAAGGTTTGTTCAATCTCTCCCAACCCTTGTTTTTAAGGGGAGAATTGCGTAAGTCCCATCTCCAATAATTTTAATAGCTTATTCTCGAACGGTGTTCAAAATATCCTCTCCAAGCTCTGTAAAACGAACAGTTTTGATTTGCCAAGGAGCATAACTGGTTAAAGTTTGGCGCACGCCCCCGAACAAACCTAACATTTGACAACTGGACAGATTTTGCAATTTCTGCCGCGAATTTCCGGATGCTCGCAGATCTACGGTAGCTATTCCGAGGTCCCGATCGATCTTGAGGCGATAACCAGCCAAACCAAGACTATCGAAAATCTGCTGCTTTAACACTTCATTAACCGCCGATGACATTAACTGGTTCTCTGGGCCTGTAACTGTTTCCGGCTTCAGAGTTTGACACAAATTATCTACCTTATAAACGGTAACGGTGGCAGTATTTTCTGAGAGGGCAGCGCTGCCTAAAACTGAGGTAACAGAGTTATAAGGCTGCCTTAATTGACTCGATCGAGCCTCAATTTGATTTCCCGTTAGCTGTAGGTTTTGGAACTGACTGGCGCTTGCTGAGAGTTTGCTCTGGTTTTCGGTTGAGGTAGCTGCATCTGAGCTAGAACAACTGCTACCGCCCATCAAAATTAACCAAACGCCTAAATATCCTAACGGTTTGCAGATACGGTTCATAGTTTTTAATACTTTACTAAACGTCAGTGTATGGAGGGTGAACTTTGGTGGTAGAAAGCACTTAGACCCTGATTACACTCACTTAGAAGTATTTCCCGCAATACGGAGATGAAAACAAGTTAAGAGTTCTTGTTAATACCTGGATTTTAGTGTTAGATATGGTAAGAGGGGTATCGCCCATCAGTGGTTTGACCCAACAATTTACCTGTCTCAGCAGATCGAGCTCGCGACCCAGCTCGTAAGTGATATCAAATACCTTGTCAGTGGTGTGATGTACCGTTGCAACTCGACCTATTCCAAGGTCTGAGGTGAAAAGCCTCTTTCCGGTTGGTAACAGCCTGAGTTTGATTAGTAGTAATGAGGACAGAATTCAGACTGGCGCGCGCATTTTAAGGTCGGCTTCGGAGCGATTTTTTAACAGCGCCGAAATCTCGGTTAGAGGGAACGTGCAAGTCGCGAACAATATCAAAACTTACGCATCAAGACCAAAAAAACCGGGTTTTTTAACCAGGCATAAGGGCTGCAACGAAGTGTTTTCGTAAAAAAACTGGTTTCAGGTCAAGTCGCGAATCACATAATTCCTCAGTCAGCGGATCTGTAACGAACAGGCGTGTCAAGGGTGTTATCGCAGCATTCGGTGATTTTGATGCCGAATCTCATAAAACACAGTGAAAAAATCATGAAACAGCAATTAGTGACAAAAGTTTTGGCCGCAACAGCGATCGCCCTCAGCGGCCTGACGGTTGCTTCTGGACCGACTTACGGTCGGCGAGGACCGGGGGAAAGTGGATTTTGGTGCAGTATCTCGACCGGTGTGCCGGTGACTGTGTACAAAAACCCTAAAGGTGCTGTAGAGCCTTGGATTGAGTGGACTTCCGATTATTTCTCCGGTTCTGGCTACGATCCGGCAACTCGGTGTCAATTAGTGAGTCAACGCCTCGAAACCTATCGCCGCCAACGGGTGCTCAAGTATATTACTGCGGGTCAGATGAACGGCCAGAACGTCATCTGCACGGCGAATCAAGTGAATGGGCTGTGTCAAAATTTGATTTATACCCTCAGACCCGGCCAAGACCCGATCGGCTCTTTGTATAATTTGTTGGCTTGGCGGCAAGGATATGCCGGGATGCCGTCTTTTGATGAAACCAGTAAAATTCCTTACATTGATGTCAGCGAAAAGCTAGGCGAAAACATGGATGATGAGGCGCAACAGTCCTCTTTTTCCCCGCCGTCGGGACAGCCTTAAAGATGGGCAAATTTTCCATCCCGTCACCAATTCCAAGGGTTGAGGTGGAAAACTTGGCGCATCAAACAGCAGTACGCATCCAGACGGGGAAATCTTCTGGTTGCGGGACGATCGTCCGTCTGCAAGACCAAACCTATAGGGTGCTGACTAACTGGGACGTTGTGGCTTTCAACAGGGGCGATCGCGCAATTCTCACCGGCGACGCCCTGTTACACCCACTGCTGGGAGTTCCGAGGCTGCTGGGCGATCGCGATCGGGCGACCGTTCTGTTTCGCAGCGCGATCGAGTATAAAATAGCACTATTCACCCTTGAACCCGGAGCGGTGTCTGAGCCAGTGTTGGCAGTCGGCTTTCTTGCAGGTGGTGAGGTAGGGGCTTCGGCGGTGACGCGCGGCTTCGTTTCGGTGCCGCTACCCAAATCTTTGCCTCAAGGTTATAGCTTGGGCTATACAAATGAGGTTAAAATCGGCATGACTGGCGGCCCGATTTTTAATGCCAAAGGTTTCTGGGTGGGGATTAACTGTAGGGGCAAGTATCGAGATCCAAATTTTGGCGTCTATGCTTTTGAAGATGGAAGTCAGGAACCCCATAGCTAAAGCTAGGGGCTTGTAGACTGTCCGGCTCTTCGAGCGGGATGGAACAAGCCAAACCTTCCCCTGGCTAAGTCCTTTGAGGACTCCGTTTTTTGAGTCATGACACCAACGAATGCGTAGCCAGTGCGTTGCTCTGTCGCGAAAAGTTAAACAGTTCTAACGGGTTAAGACAGTGCTTTTAGCCGAACAAGCTCATTAAACATTGCCGAGGCTAACATTACACGCAAGTAGAAGAGACGCAAAAATGTCTAATTTTATTTTTGTGCTAGACACTAAAGGGCGACCACTATCACCCTGTAAACCAGGAGTAGGGCGTTCATTACTCAAAGCAGGTAAAGCATCGGTTTTCAGACGATTTCCCTTGACGATAATTTTGAATAAAGAGGTTGACGCAAGTCCTAAGCCGTTAGAACTCAAACTCGATCCAGGTTCTAAAACTACTGGTATTGCCATCAAACAGAGCGACAAGATAATCTTTGGAGCCGAACTACAGCATCGAGGACAACAAATTAAAGAAGCACTGCTGTCTCGTCGCCAACTCAGGCTCCGAAGGCGCAATCGCAAAACTCGGTATCGTCAGGCGCGATTCCTCAATCGCACCCGTCCTGATGGTTGGCTAGCTCCATCCTTACAACATCGGGTCGAAACAACACTCACATGGGTTGGCAAGTTGATTCGATTTGCACCCATTGCCAGCATTGTTCAAGAGCTAGTGCGGTTCGATTTGCAACTAATGCAAAACCCTGAAATCTCAGGCGTATTGTATCAGCAAGGAGAATTGCAGGGTTACGAAGTCCGCGAGTATCTCTTGGCAAAATGGAATCGGCAGTGCGCTTATTGCTCGGTTGAAAATGTACCGTTTGAGATTGAACACATTCAACCTAAGTCAAGAGGTGGTTCTGACAGGGTTTCCAATTTGACGCTTGCTTGTCACGATTGCAATCAAAAGAAAGGTAATCAGGATGTTCGGGCATTTCTAGCGACTAAACCCGACGTGCTAAATCGCATTCTCAAACAGGCAAAACAACCACTCAAAGATGCAGCAGCAGTCAACTCAACCCGATGGGCGCTGTTCAATGCACTTAAAGAAACGGGATTACCTGTCACTACTGGTACGGGCGGGCAAACTAAGTTCAATCGCCATCGATTAGGGTTGCCCAAATCGCACTGGCTTGATGCTGCGCGTGTAGCCAACTTAGACACACTCGAAGTCTTAACCTCAAAGCCGTTACTGATTACAGCAAAAGGGCATGGGACACGACAGATGTGCGGTACAAATAAGTATGGCTTTCCTACTCGGCACAAGTCCAGAGTGCAAATCCACAAAGGGTTTCAGACTGGCGATCTTGTCAGTGTAACCGTTACCGCAGGGAAGAAAATCGGCTGCTATGTAGGGCGGGTTCTCTGCCGTGCTTCAGGTAGTTTTGATGTCGTAACCAAGTCTGAAAGAGTGGCAGGTATTGGTCACAAATATTGCAGTCCAATTCACAAAAAAGATGGCTATAGCTACGCATTTTGAAGAAAGGAATTTCAAGGCGACGGTCGTCGCTGCCGCTTTCCTCCCCAAGTCGGTCGCCAGGGGCTTCTCGCTCGTTTTTTTGTGAAACAACAGCGGAATTATTGGAGAAAATAATTAAATCCAGTTGGGGAATTCCCATTAGTATATATTTGCAGTTCGCCTCGTTTCATCTAGGGAGTTATCGATGAATGTGTGGAGTTTGCGGTTTGACGCGCTAACAATCATCTTGACAGGTGTATTAACAGTGACGGCGGTTGTCAGCCAACAATATGCTGCCTGTGCCAAAACAGCCGAAGAAATTGCCCAGCTAGCGACCTTGACAACTGTGGAAGTCAACAATACGCTGGGTTTTTTTGCTAGCGGATCGGGAGTAATTATTGCCAAACAGGGTAATATTTACACTGTTCTGACAGCTAATCATGTGGTGGCAAGCCTCGCTCAAAAATACAGCATTCGCACTCATTTAGAGAAGGATTATGCTGCGATTAGAATACAGCGCCTACCAAAAAATGACCGGGATATAGACTTGGCTTTGATACAGTTTCAGAGCCGAGAACAGTATCCCGTAGCACCAATAGGCGAGTCAGAACGTGCTGTTGTCGGTTCTGCTATTTACGTTTCTGGCTATCCGCTGCCAATTTCGGGATTTGAACGAAAACTTGAGTTTACTGCAGGCATCATCTCTTCTCGCTTGGGCAGCGCCTCATCAGGGTACCGCCTGCGCTACCAAGCTGTAACCAGGCGCGGGATGAGCGGCGGGCCTGTGTTTGATGCTGATGGCAGGGTGGTAGGAATTCACGGCCAGGGGGATACTGTCGGCACAATTAGGAGCCAGTGGAACGGTCAGATTGAAGAGATAAAAACAGGGTTAAACGCGGCAATCCCGATCGATGCTTTTAGGGAGTTGCTTTCACAAAACAAGCGTAACAGCTTTGATATTCTCAGCAATCTTTCTATCAGCAGCACTTTCGATCAAAACCAACCGAATCTGGGTTATGGAGGATTTGTGTGCGATACCTCAACGGGCGAGCCGGTGACTGTGTATCAAAATCCGCAAGGGTTCAGGGAGCCTTGGATTCGCTGGAATTCTAATTTCTTTTCTAGTTCGGGCTACGATCCTCTAACTCGCTGCCAACAAGTGACTCAGCGCCTTGAGAATTATAACCGAAATAAACAGCTAAATTATGTGACTGTGGGTATTGTAAATAACCAGAAAGCGATTTGCACGAGCAGCCGCGTTAATGGGCCTTGCGAAGGTTTGATCTATACGCTGCGCCGCGATCAAGATCCGACTCCTGCACTGAGCAGTTTTTTTGTTTGGCTGCGGAATCAAAAGGCTGTGCCTTCTCTTTCTGAAAGCGGTACTGTGCTTTATATAGATGTTCGGGAACGGCTGGAACAATTTTAGATGGGCGATTTGAGATTTTAGAGGGATTAGTAATGGGTAAATACAGAACCCCGACTTTTTCAATCTGTCGGGGCTCTCAAACAACTACTTATTAGCTTAAAAATAGAGATATTTTACTTATTTATCACTGACATAATATAACTCATGATTTTTTGGAACACGGAAGCTATAAAATTACTCTTACATTAATCCAATTCAAATTTTTCAGGTATCAAGCATGACAGCAACTACCCCGCAGGCAACGTCAACAACGCCCGCTTTTTGCGAAGGCATTCAATATTTTTCTGAAACAGTCCCTGGTTTTGAGACTTATGGAAAAGCACCTGCGATCGCCGATGAGAGCAAGTCGATCGCCGATCCTGCCGATCCAGCAGCCGTCTTTCAAACCATGCTCGCAGCAGACGCCCTGCGCTACCTGACGCTGCAAGTTACCGCCAGCAAGGCATCGGGACATCCGGGGGGTTTTGCCAGCCAAGCTGAGGCTTACGCAGCGCTGGTAATGCTCGGACACAAGAACATTGTCACCGAAGTAGGGCATCACGCCCCCGGCTTTTACAGCGCCATGTTTCTCGATCGATCTTTGGAGGATATGGGAATTTTTAACGTGCAGCAAATGCGCGATAAATTCCGAGAAAAAGACGGTTTGTTAGGACATCTTTCCGGTTTCATTCCCGGCCTTTTAGCGCCGGCGGGTCCCCTCGGACAAGGGCAGCATTTCGCAATGGCTGGAGCGCTTTTGCACCGCGAAAAACTGTTTGCTTTCACATTGGGCGACGGCGGCATGGGCGAACCCTATCCGATGAGCAGCATGGCGCATTTCCACACTGCTTATCCCAGCGTTACTAACTTTTTGCCTGTGTTGGTTTGGAACGGATATTCTCAGGAACATCACAGCATGGTTTCGACTAAAACTAATGCTGAAATGATTGCTTATTGGCAAGGCAACGGTTTTGAAGAAGTTATCTTAGTTGATGCTAAGGAATTTGACGATAAAAATCAACCGGAAGATTATGTTGACAGCACTGCTTTTTCGCTCGAACAGCGGATGGCATTTACCAAAGCTGTTTTAACAGGAGTTGACAAAGCGGCAAAATCTGCTCTCGGCGGCAAATTAACTGCGTTTATTATCAAACAGTTGAAAGGTGCCGGCGTCCACGCGCGCGGCGCAAAATCTCACAACCTCTATCCGAAAGATACGCTGGATGCTCCGCACATTGTCAGCGCTTTAAAAGAGCGCGCTTTGACTGCTGCTGCTTGGGAGTTGGTGCGGACAAATGCTGAACGTGCGGGCGGCGGGCCGGCAGCGAAAACAGTTGTTACTGAGTTTACATTGCCCCTGCCAGATTTAGGCGAATTGCCTTTAGAAGAATTTGCAGTTGGGGGAGAACCGAAGATTGCGACAACTGCAATGGGGCGTTTGGTGGGAACAGTTGGCGAGCGCGATCGTACTTTTATTGTCACTAATGCTGACGGCAATGAAGCATCGGCAATTGCCAATATCAACCAAGCTCTCAAAATTATTCACCCGACGACAGATGACCTGTACAATCAATCGCCAAACGGTCAAGTTTACGAACCTTTGAGCGAAGATGCTTGCGCGGGTTTAGCTGTAGGTTTATCGCTATTCGGAGCGCGGAGTTTGTGGTGTTCCTACGAATCTTTTGCCATCAACGGTTTACCAATTTGGCAAACTGTAACCCAAGCAATGGCAGAATTGCGCCGTCCAACTCCGGCAACTGTCACCTTATTTACAGCCGGTGCATTGGAACAAGGCCGCAACGGTTGGACGCACCAGCGCCCGGAAATTGAGGCTTATTTTGCAGCGATGATGCGGAACGGAAATGTGTTTCCTTTGTTTCCACCGGATGCTAACAGCATTCAAGCTTGTTACGAGTGGGCTTTGACTGCTAAAAATAAGGGAGTTGTGATTACTGCCAGCAAGTCGCCGCTGCCAATTCGCACTACTCTTGAACAGACTCGCCAAGCTTTGCAAGACGGTGCAATTGTGCTGCACGAAATAGCAGGAGATAAGACAGTTGTGTTTGCCGTTGTCGGCGACATGACGTTAATGCCAGTGTTTGAAGCAGCGGCATTTTTGGAAACAGAAGGCATTGGAGTGCGGATTGTTTCTGTTGTGAATCCCCGCCGTTTGTATCGTGCTAGCGATGTTGCTTGGGATACTTGTTCGGAAGCTGACGGCGG
Source organism: Microcoleus sp. F8-C3 (assembly GCA_036704825.1). Taxonomy (GTDB): domain Bacteria; phylum Cyanobacteriota; class Cyanobacteriia; order Cyanobacteriales; family Microcoleaceae; genus Microcoleus. Next base: position 31,983 of record JAUBSN010000031.1, read on the forward strand.
CTTTTTGAGCGATGAGAAATTTGCCGAAATCTTTGGCGGAGATGCCTTGCTTGGCGTGACAGGCGGTGCTTCTGGGATGTTGGAACCGATTATGTTGCGGAGCAATTGCCCGCGAGATACTTTTGCTTGGAAGCGGGGGGAAACTACTGCTAGTGCTGGTCAATTAATGGCGTTTAACGGGTTGACTGCTGAGGCGTTGACTAAAAGGGCGATCGAGCTAGTTCATTAAGTTAGAATGTGAGTGAATGCCCCTGCCTGGTTTGTCCTGGGTAGGGGCTAATAATATTTAAAATAGGATGGTGATACTTGTGACTGCACAACTTTTAAAAGAAATAGGTACGCTTGCAGAACAGCGATTGGTTCTCCCCGGTTATTATAGTTGGGAGCAATTTGAGGCGATCGCATCTTTGATGGCCGACTCTCCGGGTTTGCGGATAACTTATCTTGATGGGTGGATCGAGTTTATGACACTGGGCGAAGAACACGAAAGCTTTAAAAAAGCGCTCGCTATATTACTGGAAGCATACTTTTTTGAAATCGGGATTGAATTCTTTCCTGTAGGAAGTGCGACTCGCAGAGACCGGGCAAGAGATGTATCATTTGAACCAGACGAGTCTTATTATATAGGTTCAAGAAAAGAGCATCCCGATTTAGCCGTAGAAGTAACGATTACTAGCGGTAGCACAAATAAACTCGCTAAATATCTGCGACTTCGCATTCCAGAAGTTTGGTTTTGGGAAAATAATCGGCTTGCTGTCTATCGGCTGCGCGAGGATGATTACGAGCAAGTTTCAAGAAGTGAGTTTTTGCCGGAATTGGATTTAGAATTGCTGGTGCGTTGCGTTTTAATGCCTTCAAGGATTGAGGCCAGGACGGAGTTTCTTAATGGGGTTAGGTAAGTGGGTTGAATGCTGAGGATTTGGTAAAAAGTGCGATCGTCTACGAGGGCTTCACTAACGGCTTGATTGGTTAAGCTAAAATGTGACAGACAACCATTGGTTCTCAAAAACAACTTTTGCGCGATCGGCTCCAACGATTGGTTAGACTTGTATGTGTAAAGTTACTATATTATTCCTATCTCTCTTCTTTCATCTGCGTGAATCAGCGTCAATCCTTTGTCCGGGGCGGTTAATAAATTATCTTTTTTTAACCGCAGATGAGGGCAGATAAACACAGATTAACGCAGATGAATTATCTCAAATCCGGTTGGACCGTTCGTGATTTTTGGCTGTTGAATTGATGGCGTTTAACGGGTTGACTGCTGAGGCGTTGACTAAAAGGGCGATCGAGCTAGTTCACTAAGTTAGAATGTGAGTGAATGCCCCTGCCTGGTTTGTGCTGGGTAGGGGCTAATAATATTTAAAATAGGATGGTGATACTTGTGACTGCACAACTTTTAAAAGAAATAGGTACGCTTGCAGAACAGCGATTGATTCTCCCCGGTTATTATAGTTGGGAGCAATTTGAGGCGATCGCATCTTTGATGGCCGACTCTCCGGGCTTGCGGATAACTTATCTTGATGGGTGGATCGAGTTTATGACACTGGGTGAAGCACATGAGACAATCAGTTGTATTCTTAATTTTTTGCTACAACTCTACTTTTGTGAAATGGGAATTGAATATATTCCTGTAGGAAGTGCGACTCGCAGAGACCGGGCAAGAGATGTATCATTTGAACCAGACGAGTCTTATTATATAGGTTCAAGAAAAGAGCATCCCGATTTAGCCGTAGAAGTAACGATTACTAGCGGTAGCACAAATAAACTCGCTAAATATCTGCGACTTCGCATTCCAGAAGTTTGGTTTTGGGAAAATAATCAGCTTGCTGTCTATCGGCTGCGCGAGGATGATTACGAGCAAGTTTCAAGAAGTGAGTTTTTGCCGGAATTGGATTTAGAATTGCTGGTGCGTTGCGTTTTAATGCCTTCAAGGATTGAGGCCAGGACGGAGTTTCTTAATGGGGTTAGGTAAGTGGGTTGAATGCTGAGGATTTGGTAAAAAGTGCGATCGTCTACGAGGGCTTCACTAACGGCTTGATTGGTTAATCTAAAATGTGACAGACAACCATTGGTTCTCAAAAACAACTTTTGCGCGATCGGCTCCAACGATTGGTTAGACTTGTATGTGTAAAGTTACTATATTATTCCTATCTCTCTTCTTTCATCTGCGTGAATCAGCGTCAATCCTTTGTCCGGGGCGGTTAATAAATTATCTTTTTTTAACCGCAGATGAGGGCAGATAAACACAGATTAACGCAGATGAATTATCTCAAATCCGGTTGGACAGTTCGTGATTTTTGGCTGTTGACTAGATTTTAGCAGGACGATGCCAGCAGATTTGAGATGATAGGATTCTACAGCTATACGTGCAGCTTTAACCTAATGCTGAGGGGATAATAATATATTGTGAACTTTTTCCTGGTTGGCTGTTAAATAAGTTTGCTTTGTTAACTGGGAATGTAGCGAGAGTGCTAGAGGTTGGGCTGCGAGGGGACATCTATGTTGTGTGAAGTATGTGTCTTAATTTTATTGCTTTTTTCCCCGCAAGCCATCAACCAAAAACTCATCATCGATCGATCGCCCGCCGCAACCAACTCATCCCGCGAAACCAGATAGCTGGCTATTTCCGACTCCGAAATCAACCCCTGTTTGACCATCTGCAAAATGGGCCCGGAGTCAAGCAAAGGTTGAAACGCCTCAATTCCGATGATATCGCTGTGGCTGACAACCGCTTCTAAATCAACGCTAACAAACCCAGCTTCTTGGAGAATGCGGCACAGATTTCGCCCGACGGATAAATTGCCGCCCCGCGATGCCATCACCTGCTTGAATTTCTCCCGGACAATCTCGACTGACAACGGTGGATGTGTCAGCCAAAACAGATCCGCATCGCTATCAACAATCACCAGTTTTCCGCCCGGTTTCAAGATGCGGAATATTTCTCTAGCTGCTGCGACGGGATCTGGGAGGTGAACGAACAGCAAACGGGCGATCGCAAAATCGAAACTGTCAGCCGCCAAACCAGTATCGGCAACCGACGCTTGGATGCGATTTACTCGATCGCCCCCTTTGTCCTGCAAATATCCTACTGCTTTTTCGTGCAGTACCGGGTCAATTTCTACCGCTGTTACGGAACTTTTTGGCAGCAATTCTAACAGTTTTTCGGTGAAAAATCCCGGCCCGCTACCCGCTTCCAAAACATTCATCCCGTCGGTTAAACCGAACCATTTTAAAGTACGCGCTTCCTTTTCCCAACTGAGAAGAACTTGAGCTTTTAACCGTTGAATTTCTACCTCCAACTCCAGATTGTAGGTGTTGGCTTGATACGAACCTTCTGCGGTCATACAATCATTCCTCTTACCGCGAAACTGGCGGCTGCAAAACTTCAGCCTCTTTTGCTATTTCCATTTCCTCCAAAACCGGCTCTAAAACCGGAGGAGGAATCGGCACTTCTTCAACTACCTGATGCTTTTCCAAAGTCAAACGAGACTGCGACGAACCAGACAATCTTTTCAACAATTTCGGTGTCGGATCGTACAGCAAATAAATAATTCGATCGCCTGCTTGCCAAATCTGGGTCGCCGACACTACTTGCAAGTACCCCTGCCTTTCCAGCAGCAGCGGCGCCAACTCCCCGGTTTTAACCAAAGCTTGCAAGTGAGCAATCTGAAACTGCAATCCCTCACTTTTTAACTCAGTTTCCCCCAATTTAACATCGCCGTCGTTCAAATATTCGTTCCAATCCTTCAGCGACAAATCGGAGACAAAAGCTTGATTGATTTTAGCCTGATTTGCAGGCGTATTTGCTTGCGGATCTTTGGGGAATATTGCCAAAACCCTCGGCGGTAGAAACTCTTCTGCCGCTCGCTGAGCTAACACTAAGTTTACCTCGCCGTTGTTGGTCATTGCCAGAAAAGTTCCCATCGATTCCAGTCCGGCTTCTTCTAACACGCTGTGGTCTAGAGCACTGCTCAAAAATACCCGCAAACCTTCTCGTTCTGCTTGCGCGCAAGCTTCCGGGTTCGTGTCGATAATTGCCACAGATTCTCCGCGTTCTTGAAACAAGCGAGCAATTAATCTGCTCAAAGGATTTGACCCTACAATTGCTGCACCGGTTACAGATTTTGAGGTGATGCCCAAAATTTGAGCCATCCATCCGGCCGTTAATCCTTGGACGAAAACTGTCATAATAATTGTTAGGAAAACTAAGGCTTTAATCGAGTCTCCGCCGTTGATTCCCCGCTGGGTGAGCAAGATGGCAAATAAAGATGCGATCGACGCTGAGACAATTCCCCTCGGCGCTACCCAACAAACAAATAATTTCTGCCGCCAATTCAGTCCGCTGTTCCAAGTACACAACCAAACATTGATCGGCCGGACTATCCACATTAAAGCTAAAACTGTAAACAAACTTCCCCAACCGAGGGCGACCACACTAGCGAGGGATAAATCGGCCGCCAGCAGCACGAACAGCACGGAAATAGCCAGGACTGTGAGTTGACCTTTAAACCTCCTCAGCAGCCTTTCTTCCGGGACAGCAGCGGCTCTGAGGACGATGCCGGATACCACAGTTGCCATCAGTCCCGATTCGCTGCGGATTTCTTCTGCTAAGCCGAAAAATCCCCACAAACTGGCTAAAACTACTAAGTTTTTGAGGTCTTCGGAGAGAAATTGCGATTGCTTGAGAATCAATCCCAGCAGCCCACCTCCTGCAACTCCGACGACTGCGCCAACGAAGAGCCGCACGATTAAATCTCGGAACAACACCAGCAAATCAGGATTGCCGTTCAAAATAATATTCAGCACCAATACCGCCAGAATTGCTCCGACAGGATCGATTAAAACGCCTTCTGCTTCTAGCAAGGCGGCAACTTTTTTGTCAACGGATACTTGTTTGAGCAAAGGGCCGATTACCGTCGGGCCGGTGACGACTACTAGAGAAGCATACAGAAATGCGATCGGCCAGGGAAATTCTCCCAACCAGTGTGCGGCCATTCCGCCACCAATTAGCGTAATTAAAGTGCCTACGGTAACTAAATTGCGGATGCTGCCGGAAAGTTTGCCCAAATCTCGCAATTCTAAATTCAAGCCGCCTTCAAACAGAATTAAAGCTACGCACAGCGATACCATAACTTCCAAACCGCTGCCCAACAGATTGGGGTGCAGCACTCCCAAGCCGTCAGGACCGGCTAAAATGCCGAACAGCAGCAAAAAGACGATCGCCGGAACTTTCAGATAGGCGGCGATAACTTGAGCGCTGATGCCACAGATGACGGTCATGACCATCAACAGGGTGATGTTAAAGGGGATTTCCATAGATATAATTATTACAGGCTGCCCGCTTAGTTTTAAATTTTCGATCGCGGGTAATTGGAGTGCAGGCGCTATTTTTGGCGCAGCTTACAAACTCGGCACGGCCCTGGATTTTTCCCAATAAGATTAAAAAACATTGATAGCCGCTACAACTTTATCAGATAATTCTCTTGGCGTCAAAGATGGGAGCAAGCTGTAGCTAAGCCAGAGATTGTCTGTTATGTTCGAGAGTCCGAGGGGGATGCTGGCACAGAGGGAGAGGATTTGACGAATTTTGATGGCTAGTCAATCTCCAGTCTCAAATAGCAAGTTTTGCCAGCTTTTCGATTAAGGAGCCTTTGAACCCCAGATTCATCGGTGGAGTTAATCTCCTATCAACAAGCTCACCTCTCAAATCGATCGCCCTCAGACTCATCTTTAGAGGGAGCATCTCATATCAATTCCGGTTGCACCGTCCGTCATTGTTGACTGTTGGCTGTTGCCTTTTGACTGTTGGCTGTTGACTAATGACTCATGACTAATGACTGTTAACTGTTAACGGGCGGGTAGAAAAACTGACGGGGTAGTTTAGTATTGACTGTTGATTCGATTTGACAATTCCTCAGCTAGCGGAGTTGATATCACTTTTTCAGCTAACAAGCTAGAAATTGGAGGCAGGAGACAGAAGGAAAGAGGATGAAGGAAGGAGCCAGAAAAAGTCTTTTTACAAATATGAGAGCCTCCTATTTAAAGTAGATTCCCCTCTCAAATCAATCTCAAATCGCCAGATTCATCTTTAGAGTAAATCTATAATCTATAATTTTAAATCTATAGCAATCCTCGCATCATTTGAGAAGTTCTTGCTCCTGGACCTTGATAAGGGGAGGGTTGGGGTGGGGTAAAAATTTTACGACTCCTGCAAGAATTGCTATATAATTTTAAATCTATAATCTATAATCGACTGGCATTCTGCCACTTGCGAAAAAACTCCGAGAGAACAGCCGGCGAAATTCGCCCTTCCAGCCAATCTAAAGCCTGGTTTTGCTGGGGTGCGGCCCGATAAAATTTGCACGCATCTATCAGCCGAATCGGAGAATTAGTGACAGTAGATTGAGAGCGCCACTTTTGGGCAAACTCGGCAATAATAGCCGGAGAAATTTGTTTTTGCAGCCAATCTAAAGCTTGGTCTTGTTGTGCTAAACCGCGATAAAATTTGCCCACATCTATCAATCGCAAATTACCGTCTTGAGGTAAAGTAGTTGCCCGCCATTTTTGAGCAAATTCTCCTAAAACAGAGGGAGGAACCTGACTTTGCAGCCAAATTAAGGCAGTATCTTGGCTAGCCTTAGCTTGATAAGACGAAAATATCAGAGTCAGCCGCACGTCTGATATGGGAGTGGGAGTCGGAACAGGAGTCGGCTGCGGGACTGGTGTCGGCGCTGGAGGGGGGACAATTACTTTGGGAGATTTTCGCATCAAAGCGGCCCAGGTTTTGAGGCTGGCAATGCCGTCTGGATTGAGACCTTGAGATTTCTGAAACGAGATGAGCGCCGCTGTGGTGGTGGCTCCAAATTTACCGTCCATCGCGCCTTGATAGAAACCTTTAATTCTTAACTCCCTCTGGATGTCTGCAACTTTATAACTTAGAGCGCCTTCTCGGACGCTTTCAAAAATATTGGTGTCTACATTGCCCGATACGCCGGACACGCTGCCGGTGTCGCTGTACTGCCAAAAAGTCCACGTTTTCCAGCCACCGGGCACCCAAGGTTTCTCAGCACTGGTATAGTGAGCAATCCACAGCGGGTAATCGGCAAACCGTTTTGTCCCTAGGTTGTTCCAGAAAGCAGGGTAAGTGTAGATAATCGGCCGCATCAAGGTGGCTTTTTCCACTGCTTCTAACCAAATTGCGGCTCGATCGCACAATTCATCCGCACTCAAACCGCCTGTAGTTTCCACATCCAAGACGGCCGGCAAATCCCCCGCTTCGAGTTTTACAGTTTTCAAGAACAAATCTATTTGTCCTTGAACGCTGCTTGCAGGTTGAAAAAAGTGGTAAGCACCGCGTTGAATCCCCGCCGCTTTCATTGCCGCCCAATTGCGGGCAAAAGTTTGGGCAACGAACGTTGCACCTTCGGTCGATTTGACAAAACTGAAGGCAATACCGTCCCGGGCAACTGCTTGCCAATTGACATTGGGCTGGTAGTCCGAAACATCTATACCGCGAATACTCATATTATGGAGAGTTGAGAAAAGCTGGTTTGGTCTGAAGCCGCGACTCGATTAAGGGTACATTAAATTGTAATGCTAAGTCGCTAATTGTTTTTTTGCAGGGGAGATTGTGCGAATGAACTTCGATCGAATAGAGCCCGGCCCCGGTCAAGAGTCTGTTTGGGATTACCCGCGTCCCCCTCGTCTTGAGGAATCGACCAAACACGTACAGATAATTTTTAATGGAGTGACGATCGCCGACACGCGCCGTCCTCAGCGGGTATTGGAGACCAGCCACCCTCCTGCCTACTATATCTGCCCCGACGACATCAAAATGGAATATTTGCACAAAACTTTACGAGGCTCTTGGTGCGAGTGGAAGGGACAAGCCGGTTATTACACTGTGACGGTAGAGTCGAAAGAAGCTGTAAATGCTGCTTGGTTTTATCCCAATCCCAATCAGGTTTTTGCAGCTATTAAAGATTATGTGGCTTTTTATCCGAGCCAGATGGATGCCTGTTATGTGGACGGGGAATTAGTGCAATCTCAACCAGGGGATTTTTACGGTGGCTGGATTACCAAAGATATTGTCGGCCCGTTTAAGGGAGGGCCAGGAACTTGGGGCTGGTGAGGGAATGTTGAGTTTTGAGTTGAAGACAGGGGCAAAAACCGCGTTTTTTTTACGCAAAGCCTCGTTACAGCTTCACCCCCGTTTAAAAACCTGGTTTCTTGAGTTTGTGGGCGCCGTGAATGAGCTGAGGAGTTGCCCAGAAACCTGTGTTTTTTACTACGCAAAAAGCCAACAATCAAAAAATGAGCAATAATTCAATAAATCTATAATTGAGTGAAGATGAATCAATGCAGTGCAGGAGGCACGGCAGAAGCTAGTGCCGCAGCAGGTTATCCCTTGAAATAAACAGTGTTTTCAAGAATACAGCCACTGCTAATAAATAAATGTTAGTATAAGTTAATACCTGACACTAGCTTTATTGCTTCTTTATTATTTATTTATTCGGATCTGCGCTGTGTCTGTTGAATTTATCCCGCCATCTAACTCGCCAGAAAAACTACCAAAAAATTTATCTTTAGAGTCTACTCTTAAGGATCTGGCTGTATTCAATTTTCAAGTTGAAGCTTCATCCCTAGCCAAAGAAGCAGCCCGGTTTTTTCAAGCTCACCCGCTGCTTCCGGGAGTTGTCTTGACCGTAAATGGCGAATTTTTAGGGATGATATCGCGTCGGCGATTTATGGAACGCATGAGCCGCCCTTACGGAGTAGATATATTTGCTTGCCGACCGATTATAGCCTTGTATCAAATAGCTCAAACCGATATTTTGATTTTACCAGGAGTAGCCTTAATTGTCCTGGCAGCTCAGCGAGCCGTGCAGCGACCGCCGGAACTGCTTTACGAGCCAATTGTTGTGCAGTTAGAACCTCAAGTTTACCGATTGTTGGACGTGCATCAACTGTGGGTAGCTTTATCCCAAATCCACCAACAAGCTACTTGGTTTATGAGCGAACTTTATTACAACTTAGCGCTCACGAAATGCGAGCTAGAAGCAGCTAATTCTCAATTAAAAGCAGCTAATTCTGAATTGTATCGCCTTGCCAATTTAGATGGCTTAACTCAGGTTGCAAACCGCCACTGTTTTAACGAATACTTAGAGAAAAAATGGCAAGAATTGGGAGAATCAGCAGCAGAAATATCTTTGATTTTATGCGATGTTGACTTTTTTAAGAAATACAACGATACTTACGGACATCAGGCAGGAGATGCTTGCTTGCAGCAGGTTGCCCAAGCTATTTTGGCAGCGGTAAATTACTCAACAGGCGAAGTTTCGGGCGAGACTCTGGTAGCCCGTTACGGAGGCGAAGAATTTGCAGTAATTTTGCCTCGGACTTCGCCTGAAATAGCTGTCTGGATTGCAGAGAAAATTCGAGTGTGGATCGAAGAACTAGAAATCGAACACGTTAATTCGGAGGTGTGTTCTGTCGTGACGCTGAGTTTGGGGGTAGCGAGTACGGTTCCCCGATCGTCCGCAGCACAAAAAAGCTTGATTGCAGCGGCAGACCGCGCGCTTTATCAAGCTAAAGACCTAGGGCGCGATCGAGTGATTTTAGATTTTGGATTTTAGATTTTAGATTGGAAAAAGCGACCCGCAGATTTATCCGTGGGCTTATTTCATGGTTGCCATCACAGATTGTCTGGCAAGTCATCGAGTGATTTTGGATTTTAGATTTTAGATTGGAAAAAGCGACCCGCAGATTTATCCGTGGGCTTGTTTCATGGTTTCCATTACAGATTGTCTGGCAAGTCGCCGATCGACCTCCCGATGCTAGCCAGCAATTTCTCTAAAGCTTTCATCTGCTTGACGGTGAACGTGGGCACGTTCTTTCCCAACTCCCAACGGCTGATTGTTTGCGACGAAACGCCAAGCTCTCGCGCCAAATCTTCCTGACTCATCTCCAGTTCTTCCCTGAGCTTCTTCAAATGCGACTCTTCATTTTCAGGTCGCGGAACGGGCTTTTTCGGCATAACCTCGATCGCACATTTTATATAAGATGCTTAAGCATCTTGACTAAACAATAAATTGATTAGACAATTTTGGAAAGGAGCATGAATCGATTATGCCTTACAAACAGCCTCTGAATTCCTAGGTTATTGTTCGCCAGCTTCCCAATTGACAATAGAAGCGTCGTGGGTCGGATTTGGACAAGTATTTAGCTTGAAGGTGTGCAATACTGCGTATAAAATTTGTATCGGGCGATCGCCCCGCGCCTACAAAGACTCGCACCAAGCACGTTCTGCCGTCCAATGTCTGTCCGAAGATTCGTAAATTCTCAACCCATCCAACCCGGCATTTTGCATCATCTCCTCAACTTCATCCAGCGTAAATGCTGCTTGCAACGAATCGCTGAATAACTGTTTCTGATGCGCGTTGCAATCTCCCGCATACAGATTGACTAAATTATCCCTGATTTCTGATGTTTCCGGCCGCAGCAAATCCCGCAAAAAAATTCCTCCCTGCGGCTTCAACACCCGCTGGACTTCCTGCAAAAACGGCAGCGGATCGGGCAAATGGTGGATAATGCTGTTGGAAATCACCATGTCAAAATAATTGTCAGGGTAAGGCATTGCCTTAGCATCGATTAATTCGAGACTAATTTGCGATCGCGCGCCCGCCTTTTCCACATTTTGGGCCCCGACTTTCAGCATATTTGCCGACAAATCTATGCAAGTCAATTTCCACTCAGGCCGCAATTCACAAAGGGCGATCGGAATTCTCGCCGTACCCGTCCCCGCATCCAAAACGTTTCCAAAAACCGGCCCCAAAGCCGCAGCACTCTGAGCAAAAGCAGCATTAACCTCAGCAAAATCCATCGAATCGTATTCGATCGCCTCTTCCAACGAATCCATCACTTCCGGTTCCAAAACTCGCTGCATAAAATTTATCTCGTTATCTGGCATTTCCATATAGGGCTTCAGTTTCGCCTGCAAAAGCTCGACTAACTCCGGTTCCATATATTCGTAATTGTCCGGGATTTGCAGGCAAATAACTTTCTTGCCTTCGAGACTTTCGGGAAATTTGCTCCGAAGTCGATCGCCGTGCTTCTTCTCCATCACAAATATCAAATCCGCCCAGCCGACAAGACCCTCAGTGACTCTAATTCTTGCACCTTTTTCCGTTCCCGCCGATCGCACGCTGCAGCCGCTAACCTTCTGGCATATCTTCTCGGCAGTCAAACTCCTCCACTTATTCTGACTGCACACAAACAATATCTTGATTTTATCCATTCACACACAAATACAAAATTCCATCCGATCAGCGTTAATCCGCGTTAATCCGCCTACATCTGCGGTTAAAAATCTTAATCCAAAATTCCCCCATCGCCCCTGCCATATCACAAAAACAGTAGTTTGTCAAATTACCCTAAATTTTGCTTACAATTCTTAACTCATCAAATGCGTATTTTGCATAAAAATTTGTAGATATTACATTTTCTAAGTTGTTGATTTTACGAATTTAAAAGGTTTCAGGCTACAAATGTCAAATTAGTCATAATGCCCCTGGAGTATCAAAATCCGATAATAGCTCAAACGGCGCAAATACGTCAAATAAATGAGAATAGAATCAATAGTCAATGATGGTAATTTTGGGAGTTTTCGGCAAGTGATTGAACATTTAAAACGAAAATAACTATTCTATTGCTTTTGCTTATCAAAGCCGCTTGACTTGTCCCGATCGCCCTTTTCCCCTCAAAAATAGTAAGTATGGTCGAGCGCCCAATAAATAATCGAATCCACCCCAAGCTAGAACTCTGCTATAATTAGTAAAACGAAGTCGTTATGAGTTTAAGTAAATAGCTATGACCAACGAAACCGTAGAAAACCTAGTAATTATCGGCTCAGGGCCTGCAGGCTACACCGCAGCAATCTACGCCGGGAGAGCAAACCTCAAACCCGTAGTCTTTGAAGGCTACCAAACGGGAGGCATCCCCGGCGGTCAACTGATGACCACCACAGAAGTCGAAAACTTCCCCGGTTTCCCCGAAGGCATCACCGGGCCGGAACTCATGGATCGAATGAAAGCTCAAGCAGTGCGCTGGGGTGCCGAATTATACACAGAAGATGTAATTTCGGTGGATTTGACCAAGCGTCCGTTTACAGTGCGATCGGAAGACAGAGAAATCAAAACCCACACGATAGTAATCGCTACAGGCGCGACGGCGAAAAGGCTGGGGCTGCCTAGCGAACACGTATTTTGGAGTCACGGCATTTCTGCCTGTGCGATTTGCGACGGCGCTACCCCAATTTTTAAAGGAGTAGAATTAGCTGTCATCGGCGCGGGCGACACAGCAGCGGAAGAATCTATTTATTTGACAAAATACGGCTCTCACGTACACATGCTGGTGCGGCGCGATCGAATGCGCGCCAGCAAAGCCATGCAAGACCGAGTGCTGAGCAATCCCAAAATTACCGTGCACTGGAACACCGAAGCAGTGGATATTTTGGGCGAAGCGGGCGACAAAATGGACGGGGTGAGAATTAGAAATATCGAGACCGACACCGAAAGCGATTTGTTGGTGAAAGGATTGTTTTACGCGATCGGTCACACTCCCAACACTCAACTGTTCCAAGGTCAGCTAGAACTCGACGAAGTAGGCTATATCGCCACCAAACACGGTTCGGTAGAAACCAGCGTCGAGGGAGTTTACGCCGTCGGCGACGTACAAGACCACGAGTTTCGCCAAGCCATCACCGCCGCCGGTAGCGGTTGTATGGGGGCGATGCTGGCAGAAAGGTGGCTGTCAGCCAAGGGGTTAACGCAGGAATTCCATCAAACCGAGGAATCCGAGCAACCCGCAGCAGCGCCGGAAGCTCAAAAAGTACGCAAAACCAGCGAGAACTTTGATATCAAAGACACGCGCCACGAAGGAGGTTATGCTTTGCGGAAGTTGTTCCACGATAGCGATCGGCTGATTGTGGTCAAATATGCCTCTCCGAGTTGCGGGCCTTGTCACAGCCTCAAGCCGATTTTGAGCAAAGTAGTAGATGAGTTCGATGGCAAAATCCACTACGTGGAAATTGACATCGAAGAAGATCCAGAAATTGCTGAAAATGCTGGCGTGATTGGTACGCCGACAATTCAGTATTTCAAAAACAAAGATTTGGTGGCTGAGCTCAAAGGAGTTAAGCCCAAAAGCCAGTACCGCGAGTTAATTGCCAGTAATTTGTAGGAAGGCAAATTAGCTAAGACTTGTTAACCGCAGATATCTGCGTTCATCTGCGGTTAACAAGTCTTCCTATGGTTTTCGGTAAAAATTGATATGCTGATGAAAACAAATCTGACGCACCAATTATCAATTATGGCTCAAAGCCGCCTCCGACTACCGCGATTTCTCAACAGTGCCTCACCGTCAAGCCTGTCAATGAAAATGATGTGGACAGGTTTGACAATAACTGCCGTGTTTGTATTGGTAGCCACTTTGTCTCCAGCTATGCAAGCTTGGGGATGGCTGCAAAATCCTACGGAAGCTTTGATTAACCCCATCCACGAACCGCCGTCGCCGAATTATTGGTTCGGTACCAGCCGCAGCGGCTACGATGTGTTTTCCCGCACGCTGTTTGCTTCTCGGGCGGCTTGGCAAGTGGTAATTTTAGCCACTGCTTTGAGTTTGTTTATCGGGGTGCCGCTGGGTTTGGTTAGCGGTTATTTGGGCGGTAAGCTCGATCGAGTGTTGTTATTTTTAATGGATACAATTTATACTTTGCCGGGGCTGCTGCTTTCTTTGACGCTAGCGTTTGTAGTGGGGAAAGGAGTTTTGAATGCTGCGATCGCCCTGAGCATTTCCTACATCCCTCAATACTACCGCGTAGTCAGGAATCACACCGTCAGCGTCAAAACAGAATTGTTTGTCGAAGCCGCGCGGGCAATGGGCGCTGACACTTGGACAGTGCTTTCGCGTTACCTGTTTCTGAATGTGATTCAGAGCGTACCTGTGCTGTTTGCGCTCAACGCTGCCGATGCAATTTTAACATTAGGAGGTTTGGGATTTCTCGGATTAGGACTTCCCGAAGCAACTCCCGAATGGGGACACGACTTGCGTTTAGCTTTAGATGCGCTACCTACTGGCATTTGGTGGACGGCTTTGTTTCCAGGTTTGGCTATGACTTTAATGGTGGTGGGACTATCTTTGGTGGGGGAAGGATTAAACGAGTTTGTGAACCCTCGGCTGCGGAATCAGCAGTAATCTGTCTCGCCGTCAAATTAAGTTCTCCGTCAGGACTTTAGTTTTTTCTTCTTCTCTTTTCTTCCTACCCTACCCTTCACCGAACCCCTGCGGGGAACGGGAACGGCTTCGCCGAACGCGCACTTCGCGTCTTCGCGGTTCGTTAAAGGAGAAATTAGGATGGAAAAAACCGAGATGATAATTGAGGAGGTGAAATCATGAAAAATATTCCCCGTATAGAATGTCTCAAAGTCCAAAATTACCGTGCTTTGTACAATCTAGAACTCAAAAATCTCACCCCCTTAACTGTCTTCTTAGGCCCCAACGGTAGCGGAAAGTCAACTATTTTTGATGTTTTCGCTTTCCTGTCCGAATGTTTCACGGAAAGTCTCAGAAAAGCCTGGGATAGACGGGGCAGATTTCGAGAATTACGCACCCGAGACACTGAAGGCTGCATTATCATTGAATTAAAATATCGAGAGACATCTGCATCGCCTTTAATTACCTATCATCTCGCTATAGATGAAGAAAATAATCGTCCCTTCATTGCTGAAGAATGGTTGCATTGGAGGCGCGGACAATATGAACAACCCTTTCGCTTTTTAAACTTTAAAAAAGGCGAAGGACAAGTGATTAGCGGCGAAAGTCCTGGTGAAGAAGGTGAAAGGATAACCGAAAAATTAGAATCATCTGAATTTTTAGCAGTAAATACATTAGGACAGTTTGCCAAACATCCCCGTGTTAGTGCATTAAGACGTTTTATTACAGGTTGGTATTTATCCTATTTAACCGCAGATCATACCCGCAGCCTTCCCGAAGCAGGTGCACAGGAAAGATTATCTCCCACTGGTGACAATTTACCCAATGTTATCCAATACCTAAAAGAACAACATCCCCAACGGTTAGAAGAAATACTAAAAACCCTTTCGGTTCGTATTCCACGCCTCGAAAAAGTCGAAGCCTCAATCATGCAGGATGGCAGACTTTTGTTGGAGATTAAAGATGCTCCTTTTTCTCATCCTATTCTGGCAAAATTTGCCTCTGATGGTACGTTAAAGCTCTTAGCTTATTTGATAGTATTATTTGACCCAAATCCCCTGCAATTAGTGGGGATAGAAGAACCAGAAAATCATTTGCATCCGCGATTATTACCTCAGCTTGCAGAAGAATGTCGTTCTGCTTCTGCGAATACTCAATTAATGGTGACAACGCATTCTCCCTTTTTTGTGGATAGTTTGAAGCCAGAGGAATTATGGGTATTATATCGAGATGAGAAAGGTTTTACTCAAGCAAAAAGAACCGCAGATATGCGGGGAGTAAAAGAATTTATGGAACACGGTGCATTACTGGGTTCGCTGTGGATGGAAGATTTCTTTGATGTGGGAAATCCGCTTAAAAATGCAGGTGCGCCGCAATGATTTTTAACTTACAATAAATAGATAGAAGGTGAGCATTTTGCATCTTGAGTTTTTAGTGGAAGAAGCATCCCTAGAAGCAGCTTTGACCCAGCTTTTGCCGAAAATATTGCCATCGACTGTTAGCTCTAAGATTCATGCTTTTCGAGGAAAACCAGATTTACTTGCTAAAGTGCCTAATCGTTTGAAAGGTTATCAAGCATGGCTTCCCCCGGATTGGAAAATTGTTATTTTAATAGATGAAGATCGAGAAGATTGTCTTAAATTAAAAAAGCAACTAGAAGATATAGCAATATTAGCCGGATTAATCACTAAATCTTCCTGTCAAAAAGATAAATCATTTCAAGTCTTAAATCGAATTGTGGTAGAAGAATTAGAAGCGTGGTTTTTGGGAGACGTTGAAGCAATTCGCCAAGCTTATCCTAAAGTCTCTGCTAATTTAGCTAATCAAAAACCCTATCGCGATCCAGATGCTATCAAAGGAGGCACCTGGGAGGCTTTGGAAAGAGTCCTGCAAAAAGCTGGATATCATGGGGGAGGACTAGAAAAATATAAAGCCTCTAGCGAAATTTCTCAATATATGAATCCTAAATCAAATCGCTCTAAAAGCTTCCAAGTCTTTTATCAAGGTTTATTAGAAATCATCAATAGTAAGCAGGTATAATCAATTTTATAGACAATTTTCGCTCTCGTCATTGCTGAGCTAGGAGCGAGGAATGATTTAGAACTCAAACCTAAAGCCGGGCTTTGGGAGGACAGGCTGTAAATAAATGTAACAAAAGTTTGATCGATCGCACCAGCGTCCTACCACTCCACATCTTTAAGTGCATCCTGCAGCTTATACCTTCTCTAACAATAGCAAGCACATCGCTAACAGGGGGAATTTTTATTCCTTGGCGGAGTTATCATCAGGCAGTTGCATCAACATCCGCTGGGGAATTTTTTTCGTCTGCTTGAAATTATCAAGACAATTCGGGAATGCTACCTAAAATTGATGGAAGGAGTTTATTGAATCTTCACACTGTCACGATATATTTAAAGGAATCGTGAAGTTATACTTCCGAGAGATGTCGAATTGTATGGTTTGTGAGATTGTGCGATCGCGCAAGTGCGAACCGAAAGCCAAAAATTTTAGAGAAGTCCGCAGCCGAGAGTTGCGCGGCGGGTTAACTATCAGTAGAATTTATCCTGGTGGTTTTTGCCATTGACGCGACAAACTCCTGTCGAACTGCTTAAATAAGAATGTGACGTTAAGAACTTAATGTGATTTAACGTCAAAATTAAACCCAATTTCTGAGATTTGAGCTAACTTAACAATGAAAGCCCCTGTTGCACTACTCAACCCGCAACGCTTCATTTGGGGTCAGAGTCGGTCTCCAATCCAGAGTTGCCGGCTTAAAACTAAAGCTACGAGCTTTATTCAATCGCAGATTGCGTATGATTCAATTCAGGGAAACAGGGTAATGATGGGTGTATCTACACGGATTGTATTGGTCCCAATTTGGGCAACTCAAAAATTGTCTGCTAACTGTCTGGCCAACTACGCCGCAGCCGTTCACCCAGATATACGCAGAAAACAGCGCCGTTCGATCGTGCCAAAGTTTTTTTTGCGGGCCGTTCTCAGGATTTAGCAGAGCCGGACATGAGTTAGTATTGTCAAGCTAAGCAGACAGAGTTTTCCTAGTTCTTGACAAACAATGGAAAACAACTTCCATTTTTTGTGAGAAAGGCTACAATCGGAAAGGTCTTTGCAAGATCCAATTCTCCCCATTTGGTACTTCAACCTTCTGCTGTTGCATTTGAGGCAGCAGATGAAGATCCAAGGTGGCGAAAATTTCCCGTACAACTGTCATGTCTGACAACCAGAGTGAAAGCAAGGCCAATCAAAAGTTCGACACCTCGAAGACAAAAGTTAGACGGTTCCGTGCAGGAAAACTTGTACGGGTAAAAGCTCGAAGTACCGAGTAAAAAAAAGCCAGTATTTTTGGAAGTGCGATCGATCGCGCTTCATGGTTTGCTTCTGCGGGCAAGGTATTGCAGGTGATGCGGTAACTCGTTCCGAAAGAAAAAGCCGCCAGCTCAATTTAAGATCGCGATGTTAAAATCTGCGATTAATTGAATGCGCTCGCTGCTTCAAGCCCGAACTCGAACTTTGACTCAGAAAAAAGGTGCAGTTTCGGTAACAGATTCAGCTAGCAGACCAAAAATCCCACTATTTCTTCCTGCGGGAATGTCAATACTGGCTAACTTGTCTAAACTACAAACAGACGACACTATTCCACTGTTATTTATTCTTTAATTCAGGAGCATGAGGAAGACGGCATGATCCAGGCTAACACCGTACTCGAAACCACAATTACACCCGAAATGGAAACAATCGAGTTGCTTCGGAGCGCCGAAAGCGTTCTACCTGAGAGCGATTTGGAACTCTTTATCGATGAAGAAGACGATCGAGAAGAATTCTTAGACTCTCAATCTGAGGACGACCCTAAATCTGGCAAAGGCGCCAAAGCCCGCCGTCGGGCTCAGGCCAAGAAAAAGCATTATACTGAAGACTCTATTCGTCTTTACCTGCAAGAAATCGGTCGGATTCGACTGCTGCGTGCTGACGAAGAGATTGAACTAGCGCGCAAGATTGCAGATTTGCTGGAATTAGAGCGAGTTCGAGAACAACTGCTCGAAGAGTATAACCGCGAACCCAAAGACAGCGAATGGGCGAATGCTGTAGATATGGCACTTCCTGCATTCCGTCACCGACTCCACGTCGGCCGTCGGGCCAAGGAAAAAATGGTGCAATCAAACCTGCGTTTGGTGGTGTCGATCGCCAAAAAATACATGAATCGCGGTTTGTCTTTCCAAGATTTGATTCAGGAAGGCTCTTTAGGTTTGATCCGGGCCGCTGAAAAATTCGATCACGAAAAAGGCTACAAGTTTTCTACCTACGCAACTTGGTGGATACGTCAAGCCATCACCCGGGCAATTGCCGACCAATCCCGGACTATCCGCCTGCCGGTTCACCTTTACGAAACCATCTCGCGGATCAAAAAAACTACCAAACTCCTGTCTCAGGAAATGGGTCGCAAGCCTACGGAAGAAGAAATTGCTACCCGCATGGAAATGACGATCGAGAAGTTGCGGTTCATTGCTAAGTCCGCGCAATTGCCCATCTCTTTAGAAACTCCGATCGGCAAAGAGGAAGACTCGCGTCTGGGAGACTTTATTGAATCTGACGGGGAAACGCCAGAAGATCAAGTCTCGAAAAACTTGCTCAGGGAAGATTTGGAAAGCGTTTTGGATACTCTCAGCCCCCGAGAACGTGATGTACTGCGGCTGCGTTACGGCTTAGATGACGGACGGATGAAGACCTTGGAGGAAATTGGTCAAATCTTTAACGTCACCCGCGAGCGGATTCGCCAAATCGAGGCTAAAGCCCTGCGGAAGTTGCGCCATCCCAACCGAAATAGCATCTTGAAAGAATATATCCGCTAGAGTAATTTGCTAGCATCACCCAAAAGAGTGATTCGCAGTCTTTTTTGGGGGGGAAACCCCCCGCCCCCAAGGCTCTTTCATTCTCAGGAAAAACAGCTTTTTGACTCTTGTCGTGCGATGAATGCCGACCTGACCCATCCACGATTTGTTAGGCATTTGGTGGGATTGGGAAAAGCGAGGGGGGATTGCCCCTACAAGAGAATGAGACACCCTTGGCCCCGCCCCGGTTTGAGCTATAGCTGTTCAATTTTTTGCGGCTAAGTGCCCGGAGCAAGTGGCTATTTGCTGCCCAAATGGCGCTGCCAAAATTTAGGGAGTCCGTTAGAGAACTCCCAAGCTTTGCAGTGTCACAAATTTCTTAACTAGAAAATTACATCAGGCCCCAAAAGTGAAGCAGGCCTTGACCGGAAACCAATTCGATGATGACAGCGGCAGAGAAACCAATCATCGCCAAACGACCGTTCCAATTTTCGGCTCCTTCGCTGAAGCCCCAGTTCCAAGCGTTGCGTTTTTGTTCTTGCATAGTGCGAACTCCTCTCGTTAACTTTTGTAAGGCTTGTGTAAATAAATATAACCGTGACTTGAAAAAAGTGCAAGCTTGTGCATGGGATATCGGTCACAAGGGTCGATCGACCTTGAGGATTTTACCTAACGAGGAAAAATAGCCAACTCGGTATCGGGGTCGAACAAGTGAATTTTGTCATGGGCGATGGCCAACCAAAGCTCCTCGCCCACAAGAATCGATCGCTCAGGAGGAACCCGCACTTGCATCCGCACGGACGGAGCATCCGTCAAACAAACCCCCAAATAAGTTTCGTGTCCCAAAGCCTCTACAATTTCCACTTGTACCGAAAGATTTTTCGTAGCCGGAGGGTTAATGCTCAGATGTTCCGGCCGAATCCCCAAAATTAGCCCTCGCCCGTCATATTGTTGTAGACTTTTTGCCCAAATATCGGGTAAAGTAAAGCGAAATTGCGGGTGAGAAATCAACAGCGGAGCGCTAAATTGCACCGACAAAAAATTCATCGGCGGAGAACCGATAAACTCAGCAACAAACAAATTAGCCGGCTTGTTGTAAAGCTCTAGAGGTTGAGCTACTTGCTGAAGCTGACCTCTATTCATAATAGCAATCCGATCGCCCATAGTCATCGCCTCAGTTTGGTCGTGAGTCACATAAATAGTTGTAGTTCCCAACTGTCGCTGCAACTGCACAATTTGCGATCTCGTTTGGGCCCTCAATTTCGCATCAAGATTCGATAGCGGTTCGTCCATCAAAAAAACTTCAGGATTTCTAGCCATCGCCCTACCCAAAGCTACCCGCTGCTTTTGCCCTCCCGAAAGTTGTTTCGGCAAGCGATTTAAAAGAGATTCTATTTGCAATAATTCAGCTACCTCCCGCACTCGTTTTCCTACTGCCTTTTCGCGTTCCGACAAATAGCGCAAACCCGGAGGCAGCTTGCGAGTCGCTCCTCCTAAAAAATCCTCAAACAAAGGATAATTTAGAGGATTTTTAAAAGAATTAGAAGCTAAATCCTTAATAACTTCTTCTATCTTATTCCTAATTTTTTCTATAGTCTGGATGCTTCCTTCTTCCCCTTGTATCTTCCCCCTTATCCCTTCTACTTTCTTCCCTCTTCCTTCTTCCTTCTTCCCTCTTCGTTCTTCCTTCTTCCTTCTTCCTTCTTCCTTCTCCCTTTCCGAGCGGCGCAATCCAAAGGCGAGATTATCGTAAACTGTTAAGTGAGGATAGAGAGCATAATTTTGAAATACCATAGCGATATCTCGGTCTTTAGGAGGCAAATCGTTAAGGAGCCGATCGCCCACCCAAATATTGCCGGCCGTCAAAACTTCCAAACCGGCGATCGAACGCAGCAAAGTGCTTTTTCCGCAGCCAGAAGGCCCCACCAGCACCATGAATTCCCCGTCTTCGACCGTCAGGTTAATGCGCCGCAAAACGCTGTTAGACGAAGGGCGATCGGCTATAGGCGAGACATTTTCTGCGACGGTGTTTGCTTCTTTTTCCCGTTCTCCTTGGCGGAGCGGAAAACTTTTGTAGATATTTTCTAATACAACTTTCGCCATCAAACAATTTTAGATTTGAGATTTGAGATTTGCGATGTTGAAGTCTGATATTCGGGGGGAAGAATTCTTGCAATAAGAATAATTCCCCATGACCAATGACCAATGACCAATGACTAATGACTATAGACTGCTGATAACTTTGATGATTTTTTCACCCGGATTGAGGTCAAAAACTCGATCGCCCGCAGCATCTTTCCCCCAAAAAGCTATAGCATCCACAGCCGATCGCAGCAGGCGGCCAGAATTAGTAAAAAGTTTGACATCCGTACCCGGAACAGCCTGCAGCAAGCCAACCAAAGCATCTTTAGGCTCTGAGAAGCGAAAAGCTTGAGTGCCAATTTCGCCGCGGTTAGTAAGTCTGACAGAACCTGCAGGCATTCGTTTTGCCCAACCCAACTCCGAAATTAGCACCAGACTGTCTTCCGGGTCGAGAGTGATGCAGCCCACCAACTCTTCCTGCTTCCGCAACCTGGTTACTTGAGAACCCTGGGCCGCGCGACCCATTGGCTGCAGTTGTTCGTCATCAATCTCAAACCGGAGGACTCGGCCTCCTGAAGTTGCGATCGCCACTTGCTCGCCGACTTTAGCCAGACTCGCACAGCGCAGCCGATCGTCATCCTTGAGTTTAACAACAGTAACGCCGCGATTCGTCAAATCAGCAAATTCCTGCATCGGCAAGCGCTTAATTTTCCCTTGCTGAGTCAGAGTTACTAAATCTGCAGCTTCCAAATTTTCCGGCAAAATAAAGTGTGCAACTGTGATTTCCGACATAGCGCGACCGGCACTTTCTTTAGTAGCACTCGGCGACAACAAACTGACGATCGGCGTTCCCCGGTCTTTGGCGCTACTGCTAGGAATATCGGCCACTTTCAGCGGGTAAGCTTTGCCGTTAGGAGTTAAGACCACCAAAGTGCGATCGGTTTTCGTCAGATTTGCCGTCACAATAAAATCTTCATTTTTTTCTAAAGCTGAAACAGATTTTTCGCGACTTTTCGAGCGCGGTCTTTCCCCAGCCGGCAAGCGCCGCACGTACTGCTTGTGCGAAAATTCAACAATAGTTTCCTCTGCCTCTAGAACGGGCAATAAGTTAGGCTGAATCGTTGCCGGCGACAACTGCTTCACCGCAGAATTTTTCTTGCCAGCAAATTGTGGTTCGGCGTTGGCTGCGCGTGCAGTTCCATTGGCGAATTTAGTGCGGCGGGGGTCAGCGTACTTGCGTTTGAGCGATCGAAATTCCTTCTTTAAAGCCTTCAAAAGTTCGCGCCTGTCGCTCAACAACCGCTGCAATTCTTGAATATTAGCCGTCAACTCATCAAACTCAGACTGCAAATTTTGCCTTTCCAAACCAGTCAGCCTACGCATAGGCATCGCCAAAATCGCATCAGCTTGACTTTCGCTCAAATTGAGCCGAACTTGCAAAGTCTGCTTAGCAGTAGAGCCGTCAGGAGAATTTCTGAGAATGTCGATGGCGGTATCGAGATTTGTCAAAGCCAACATTAAGCCTTGGACAATGTGACATCGGCGTTCTGCAGCCTGCAACTCGTAATTGTAGCGGCGGGTAAGAGTCGCTTCCCGGAAATCCAGAAATTCCTGCAACAATTGTCTCAGCGTCAACTGTCGCGGTTGACCGTTGACAAGTGCCAGCAAAATCGCCCCAAAATTTGTTTGCAGGTCAGTTTGTTGGTAAAGGCGAGCCAGAACCGCTTCTGGGGAAAATTCCCGCTTGAGCTCAACCACAACTCGAATCCCTTCGCGATCGCTCTCGTCACGCAAATCCGAAATACCGTCGAGGCGACCGGCATTGACCAACTCCGCCACCTTTTCAATCCAAGCCGCCTTATTTACCTGAAACGGAAACTCCGTCACCACGATCGCCGTTTTAGTACGCACCTTGCGATTACCAGGGATTTCTTCCACCCCGGCCACACCCCTGACCGCAATGCTGCCTCGACCCTTAGTGTAGGCGTCAACAATGCCCTCTGTAGCGACGATTTCCCCTCCGGTTGGAAAATCAGGACCCGGAATCAGTTCTATCAACTTCTCGTCCGATAGTTCCGGGTTTTCAATCAAAGCAATTAAACCGTCTACCACCTCCCCCAAATTGTGCGGCGGGATATTAGTTGCCATCCCCACAGCAATGCCAGCACAGCCGTTGAGCAACAAAAACGGCAACTGAGCAGGCAGCGCCGTCGGTTCCTGCTGCGAACTGTCAAAGTTACCAGTAAAATCAACAGTTGCCTCGCCGACTTGGGTTAGCATAGCTTCGTGGGCGATCGGTGCCAGCCGAGTTTCCGTATAGCGCATAGCAGCCGCCGGATCGTTGTCCACCGAACCGAAATTGCCGTGACCCGCCAGTAAAGGATAGCGGCTTGAAAACTCCTGAACCATGCGTACCAGAGCGTCGTAAACCGATTGGTCGCCGTGGGGGTGATATTTTCCCAAAACATCTCCAACTACCCGGGCGCACTTGCGGTAAGGTCGGTCTGGCGTCAGACCGAGTTCGTGCATCGCATATAAAATTCGACGGTGAACTGGTTTTAAACCGTCGCGGACATCAGGCAAAGCTCGCCCGACGATCACACTCATGGCATATTCGAGGTACGATTGCTGCATCTCGGCGTGCAGAGGCGTAGAAATTACTTGCCCGGAAAGTAGGTTGAGTTGTTTAGCCATGAGTCCTTGTGTCCGTTAATTCCTGAGTGAAAACAGCCTCTGTCAATAATGCCGAGGTTCCCTGTCTCGATTGAAAAGCCTTTGCTGCAGGCGAACCGAAAGTTCGACCCAACCGCCCAGTTGAAGAATAAAAATAAACTTAACTTGTGAAAGCAGAATCAGAGTCCCGAAGACGGGCAACACTTGCCTCTTACTCTCCACTCTTACCCTAACCTCTATGTTGCCTTCATTTGCGCCTACCTGTCTATTGACCTTCTGCCGTGAGAAGGTTGATTCACAGGAGAACGCGGAATGCCAGAAACTCAGAACGCAGTGAGGCTGTAGCTCTTCCGAGGAAAGCGTCGCGAGGGACTTGAGTCCCCGTCAATCCATGATAGAATTTAATTGCAATTAGAAATAACCATCTACACCAAGAAATATTTTATTCAGGAGAAACCCCGGATCGATCTCGTCTCGGTACAGCCGTAGCCTGGATCGAGCAGCAATGGTAGAAGATCGAGCTTACCGTATTTTGCCAAGCGTGATGGACTCCGAAACTATTAAAAAAGAAAAGCAAGCGGAATTGGAATACCTCTGATACTGGTACTTGTTCCGATCCTGTATAGGCGACTGGACTATGAGTGAAGTCGAAGTTTTGGGCTTATTCAACCATAGATCGTGGCCGTGACTCGCTGAGAGTGTCAAAAATTCCGATATTGATGAATTCATCAGTCAAAAGCTCTCCTGGCCATATCTGCCAGTCTGACATCTTCTTGATGAACGGAAGCCTCAATATTTTCAGCCGTTTTGAGGGGTTAAAACTGAGAATTAGCAATCTCCAACAATCCCCGCTAGATTCGCTACTCCGAATGCTGTGGCGACGGGAGTATGTGGATAAACATTCCTTGATTCTAATGAGGAAGAAGGATAATAATTATCACACATTTCCGACTCTAATACCAGTTCAAAAAATCATGCAACTGTAAGTCAGCGATCCAAACTGATATCCAGTCAATCAGTTCCCATCTAAAATCTAAAATTTAAAATCTAAAATCTAAAATGGTAGAAGCCGGAGGCTTGACCGAAAGAGAGGATATTATACGTCCTGGACGCACGGGTAGTCAGAAACCGGGTTTTCTCATAGCAATAGTTCGTTATACCCCCCCGAAACGATCGAAAACCCGGTTTCGAGGCGTCGTCCATGCGTCCGGGATTGCACTAGAAACCTGCTACCTGAGAATCTCGAGACTCTCACCAGTGTCAGGTCTAGTTATAAAAAACAACTAAACTGTCTGTGTGTAGTAGTCTAAATGATGGTACTAGATACTTCTAGGCATCTGTAAACCCTCTCACAGCTAGTGGCTCAAGGATATACATACGGGTTTTGCAGGGTTCCCGGCTGATGGCGCTAAAAACTCTGCATTTGTGACGGGGAATGTAGTCCCCGTCTCTTGTTCCTCTTTGGACTAAAGTCACAAAGTTTCTATACTTCCCATATTTATTTATGAAAACCGTTCTGATTGTAGAGGACGATTTGGTTAATGCTCGGGTTTTTTCCAAAATTCTGACTAAGCGGGGGGGCTTAGCCGTGAAGCACACGGAAAATGTTGAAGAGGTGATGCAGATTGCAGCCAACGGCGAAGCTGATTTGATTTTAATGGATGTGTCTCTTTCGCGCAGCGTGTACCAGGGCAAATCAGTTGACGGAATTAAGATTACTCAACTGCTCAAAGCTGACCCGCAAACGGCCTCGCTGCCGATTATTTTGGTGACTGCTCACGCGATGGCTGGTGATAAAGAAACATTTCTGGATCAAAGCGGTGCCGACGGTTACATATCTAAACCTGTGGTAGATCATCAAGAGTTTGTCAATCAAATCAAGGCTTTGCTGCCTGATTGAGTGAACCGTACATGCAGAAGGAAAAAAGGAATAATAAGGAAGAAGGAAAAAGGAAGAAGGAAGAATTGTTTGTTGGTTCAAACAAACAATTAAAACTCTAGAATTACAAAGTTTTCTTGAACTCTGAGTCTTCCTTCTTCCTTCTTCCTTTGGATGTCCTATCCCACAATGCTATGAGTTCGGACTTGTAATTTGTGAGGAAAAATTGGATCTTTTTCAACTCATGAACTCGGAGCGGGCGGCGCCCGTGGAAGCAACTTATCCTCGTGCCTCGCGCAACGCTGTTCGCTCATTCATGCAATCTCAAAACACTCCTATTAGTCTTCGTCCTCATCGAAGTCAAAACCGATATCATCATCATCGTCCACATCCGGTCCCAAGGCATCATCCTCAGTCTCGGCGACAAAATCGTCCTCATCAACCTCAACTTCCTCAAAATCCTCATCAGGCTCAAGCTCAGACCCGCGCCCGATCTCAAAACCGCTCTCGATATAAGCGCGGCGCGCAGTGCGATCGTCAAGTACCACATCCTCCTGTAAATCGTGGATGTCGTCATCAAACACAGCACCGTCAAAACCGGCATCCTGGACTCCAGCATCCTCGTAGGCATTGAACCCAGTACCTGCTGGAATCAGGCGGCCGATAATCACGTTTTCCTTGAGCCCGCGCAGCCAGTCAGACTTACCTTCGATCGCAGCCTCAGTCAACACCCGCGTAGTTTCCTGGAACGAAGCAGCGGAAATAAAGCTATCAGTATTGAGCGAAGCCTTAGTAATCCCCAGCAACACCGGAGTATAATCCGCCGGCGCTCCACCAGTAATTGACATCGCCTCATTCACCTGCTCAACCTGCCGCAATTCTACCAACTCGCCCGGGAGCATAGTAGTATCGCCGCCATCTTCCATCCTGACTTTGTTGGTCATCTGGCGGACGATGACTTCGATGTGCTTGTCGGAAATATCCACGCCCTGAGACTGATAAACCGACTGCACCTCATTCACCAAAAACGTCTGCACCTGTTGGAAACTCTCCAAGGCAGCCTCAAAAGTAGACTGCCGCTCCTTGAGTACCTGGAAGAACACCTCCAGAATTTCGTGAGGATTGGCAGGCCCGTCGGTCAAAGCTTCGGCGACGCCCACGCGCTGTCCGTCGGAAACGATCGGGTTTTGGCCGGGCAACAAAGGATACTCTTCAATCCGGCCGTCATCCTCAATCACCGCAAGTTCGACAGCATCGTCATCGGCAACCACGCGAGCCGTGCCCGGGCGCTTGGCTAAAATACAAGCTTCTTTGGGCTTGCGCGCCTCCAGCAGTTCCTCAATCCGCGGCAAACCCTGAATGATATCCCCAGTCTTTGCCCGCTCAAACACCAGAATCACCAAATTGTCACCCCGCTGCACCAAGTCGCCGTCGTCTACGTGCAGCACCGCACCGGCGGAAACTCGGTAAGGACGAGCTACCCTGAGCAAGAGTTTCGCCGGTTCTGTTTCCGACGCGGGTATAACCTTCACAACTTGGCCGGACTCTTCGAGAACAACCCCCGGAGCTATTTGGGTACCGGCCACCAGCAGTTGACCCGGACTCACATCCGGCGTCCCCGCGACAGAAATCGAAATAGAATCGGCATCTCGCATCACCAAGAGTCGGCGCACTGGTTCGCCCTGCCCCTCGCGGATGCCCCGAACGATACCCGCTTCTTTGCACAGAATCTCGGTGCGGGCGACTACTGCCCCGGGCGCGATCGACTGCCCGTCCTCCACCAACAGCCGGGTGTGAGTGCTGCCCTGAGTCGGATCGGCAGACACGTCCCGCCGAATCACCAGCGATTCCAAAATCACTAACTGCAAGCGGAAAGTCTTGGAAGCTGGGGGGCCCCCATCGGCCGCTGTCACAGCCAACTCTTGCGACGCACCAACCTCTTGGGGCGCACCCCAAGCCGGGCCCGAACCGTCCGCCCCAAAAGCCACAGCATCGTCCTCATCCGGCAGCAGCTCGATATCCGCCGCCAGTTGCGGAGCTCCCGAACCAATTTCCAAAATAAGCTGAGTCCGCAGCAGTTCCAATCCCTCGACTGATTTGACGCGCTCCCCATCCTTATAAGGGAGTCGCTGCACCGCTTTCAAAGAGATCGACTCGTTGAGCGCCGTCTGAGAAGGCACCGGCGGCTTGTCCGGCACTGGAAATTCCACCACGGGCCGCAGCAGCAAAGCCGGGCCTTCGGGAGTTTCGATATACTCGGCATAGCCCAACTCTTCGGCAATCAAGCCCGGGGAAATCTCTTGACCCGGATTGACGATTTGACCTTCCCCGAAAGTGAGCGGCGGGCGGTCAACTACGTGGAGCGTGCCCGGTTTGATGACAATTTCGCGCAGGATGTCATTTTTCTGAGTGATTTCGACTGCCCCGCTGGTTTGGCAGAAAATATCCTTAACCACCTCAGTACCGGCCTCAACGTACTGACCGTCTTCGACCAGCAGCAGAGAAATATCTTTGTTGACCTCGTGGCACTCTTCCGGTATCCACAGCAGAGTCCCCCCCTTGACAACTTCGTAGCCAAGTTTAGCTTTGCCGCGCTTGTGGACTTCCACCCCGCCGTACTTGACAATGCCCCCTGTAGCTGTGCGGTAGCTGTCGTCGAGCAGTTCGGCGACGACTTCTCCGTTGATGACTTTGCTCCCGGGAGCCGTCTTCAGGGAAAACCGCTGCTTGGAAGATGTTTCGATCGTGTAGTGGTCGCGGCCGCCTGCGCTTTCAGCCCGCACGACTGCTTGGTCGAGCAGGACTTGGGCGGTGATAATTTCGATTTCTCTGGGGTCAGCGATGCGGACTACGCCGCCGTGTTCGGAGATGAGTTTAGTTTCGGCTATCACGCTTTCGGCCGGAATGCGATCGCCATTTTTCACTGCCGGTTCGGCGCCTGGGGGCAAGTTGTAGACTTCTCCCGAGAGAATCCAAATCAGCCCGCCTTTGCTGGCTGTGCGGGTGGTGTTCCCTTGGCGGTCGGTTTTTTCTTCCGGCACCAAGTCAGCAAATTTGGCTTCTCCGGCTAAGTCGGAGGCCACGTCTGTAGTGACTTTTTCCGTTGTTTTGCGGGCGGCGCGACCGACGATCGGCACTTCTGCCAAAACTTGACCGGATCTGGCGCGCTGTCCGTCTTTGACCATCAGAGTAGAACCCTGGACGATCGCCAATTCGATTTTGAGTTTTTGATTTTTGGCGCCGGATTTGCCTTCTTCAAATCCGTCGCCCTCAAATACGAGTTTGCCGTTGTTTTCTGCCACCAGTGCTTCTTCGCCGTGTCTGGTGCGGAAGGAGCGAGTACGCAAGTTCTTGAATTTCACTACGCCCGGGAAAGGGGCGCGTTCTTGTTTGGCGACTTCTCCGGTGAATACGCCGCCGGTGTGGAAGGTACGCATGGTGAGCTGGGTTCCCGGTTCCCCGATCGACTGAGCTGCAATAATCCCGATCGCTTCTCCCATGTCCACCATTTGCAAGTGGGCGAGACTCCAGCCGTAACAGTGCTGGCAAACCGAGCGGGTCGATTCGCAAGTCAGGGGCGATCGCAAATACACCTCAGCCACTCCTGCTTTACCAATTTCCCCCGCCAGCTCCTCGGTAATTGGCTGATTTCGGACGGCTTTTTCGCTGCCGTAAGTCACGAGTTCCCCGGTTTTGGGGTGCACCGCATCTCGGGCCAAAACGCGCCCCAGCAGCCTGTCCTTCAGGGGTATGAGCACTGTTGCTCCGTCCGTCATCGGCCGCACTCGAATTCCCCGCTGGGTGCCGCAGTCCACTTCCCGCACAATTACGTCTTGGGATACGTCCACTAAGCGACGTGTAAGATAGCCAGAGTCTGCGGTGCGTAGGGCTGTATCTACCAAGCCTTTGCGCGCGCCGTAGGAGGAGATGATGTATTCGGTGACGGTGAGTCCTTCGCGGAAGTTGGTTTTAATGGGCAAGTCGATGATTTCTCCTTGGGGGTCAGCCATCAATCCGCGCATTCCGACTAGCTGCCGCACTTGAGAAATGTTTCCCCGCGCCCCGGAGAATGCCATCATGTAGACCGAGTTTAGGGGGTCGGTGGCTCGGAAGTTTTTGACTACTTCGTCTTTGAGGTCTTCTGATGTGCTGTTCCAGGTGTCGATTACTTTTTGGAAGCGTTCGACT
Source organism: Microcoleus sp. F8-C3 (assembly GCA_036704825.1). Lineage (GTDB taxonomy): Bacteria > Cyanobacteriota > Cyanobacteriia > Cyanobacteriales > Microcoleaceae > Microcoleus. The sequence goes on from JAUBSN010000031.1 coordinate 61,920, forward strand.
TCGGTGATTTCGCCTCTGGTGTATTTTTGTTCGGTGATGCGGATTTCTTCTTCGGCGGCATCTAGGAGCGATCTTTTAGACGGTGGCACTTGCAAATCGTCTACGCTAATCGAAACTCCTGCTCGTGTCGCAAAGCGGAAACCCAAGTCTTTGAGTTTATCGGCCATTTGCGCTGTACGGGCCGTTCCGTAGTGCATGAAAGACCAAGAGATTAATTTTTTGAGCTGACCTTTGTCAACAACTCGATTGCGAAAAACAATTTCCTTATTTTGTGTCATTTTTCTGAGTAGTGGTAATTGGTAATTGGTAACTTTTACTCCCGTTCGACTTCGGTTCCGCGCCAGCGTTGCCGAAGGGTTCAGGAACCGCACAGCCGAAGTATGGGTAATTGGTAATTGGTAATTGGTAAGTAGAGTAGCGGGAAAAAACAACAAGCATTTTTTAGGGGTGGGCTTAGCGTATCGTATCAGGAAGAGAGCTAAGCTCACCAGGTGAATGCACTCACCTGCCCTTCCCACAAGCAAGTTTATTTGCACCTACCTACTTAATTGGTAATTGGTAACTTTTACTGCTTTTCGACTTCGCTCGGAAACCGCGTAGCCGAAGTATTGGTAAGTAATAATGGGTAATTTGTCCGGCTGCGGTCACTATTATTTGTTAGCGATCGTTTGTCAGTTATTACCCATTACCTGTTACCTATTACCTCTTACCCATTACCTCTTACCGATTCCCAATTTCTAATTGTTAATTACCGATTCGATCGTTTGGTGATAGATAATCCGGCCCGGAGTAGTGCGAATGAACTGATTGATCACCTTGCCCTCTGGGTCTTCCCGAACCCGGCGGAACTTGTATTCTTTCGTCACTATACCGTCGGTCGATCGTTCCACCTTCAGCGGTTCTCCCTCGGCTTCTGCGTTTTCTATAGCGCCTTGAAACCTCACCCACACATAAGAGTGCAAGTCAACGATTCCTTGTTCGTAAGCTACAACCGCGTCGGTAAGGTTGGAGAAATAGTGACCGGCTCCTTTTTGAGCGTCAGGATTTTCGGCTGTCAAGTAATAGCAACCGAGCACCATATCTTGAGAAGGAGTAACGATCGGTCTTCCGGTTGCCGGCGACATAATGTTGTTAGAAGCCAGCATCAGCAAGCGCGCTTCCGCCTGAGATTCCAGAGACAAAGGCACGTGCACGGCCATTTGGTCGCCGTCAAAGTCAGCGTTAAAAGCCGGACAGACTAGCGGGTGAAGCTGAATTGCCCTCCCGTCCACCAAAATCGGCTCAAAGGCTTGAATCCCCAAACGGTGAAGCGTCGGCGCCCGGTTCAGCATTACCGGGTGTCCTTCAATCACTTCCTGAAGCACGTCCCAAACGCTGGGATCGCTGCGCTGGATCAGTTTTTTGGCAGCTTTGATGTTGTTGACTAATCCTTGGCGGATCAGGCGGTGGATGACGAAAGGCTGGAAAAGTTCGATCGCCATTTCCCTCGGCAAACCGCACTGGTGAATTTTCAGTTTCGGCCCCACCACAATCACCGAACGCCCGGAGTAGTCAACCCGTTTCCCCAGCAAGTTTTGCCGGAAGCGGCCTTGTTTCCCTTCAATGATGTCCGACAGCGACTTCAGCGGGCGGTTGTTCGCACCCACAACAGTCCGGCCCCGGCGACCGTTGTCTATCAGCGCGTCCACAGCTTCTTGCAGCATCCGCTTTTCGTTGCGGATGATAATCTCCGGGGCCAGAATTTCTTGGAGTCTGGCCAAGCGGTTATTGCGGTTGATGACTCTCCGATAAAGGTCGTTGAGGTCACTGGTGGCAAAACGCCCGCCGTCTAACTGCACCATCGGCCGCAAGTCCGGGGGAATCACCGGAATCACGTTGAGCACCATCCAATCGGGTTGAGAACCCGTAGCGATGAAGTTGTCAATTACCCGCAAGCGTTTAATTAACTTTGCCCGTTTTTGACCTTTAGCATTAGCAATATCTTCCCGCAACTTTTCCGCTTCACTTTCTAGCGGAATATTTTGCAGCAAAACTTGCAAAGCTTCAGCACCAATCCCCACTTCTACACCTGTGAGTGTGGAATCTTCGCTGTAAAGTTCGTCTTCTATTTCCAGCCAAGCATCTTCCGTGAGCAATTGCTTGTATTGAAGTTTTTCGGCATTACCTGGATTTAGGACAACGTAGGCGTTGAAATAGACGATTTGTTCGACATCTCGCAGCGGCATATCTAATAGAATTGCCATGTAACTCGGAATGCCTTTGAGATACCAAACGTGAGCTACTGGAGCAGCTAATTTGATAAAGCCCATGCGATGGCGGCGGACGCGAGATTCAGTAACTTCAACACCGCATCTTTCGCAAACAATGCCTCTATGGCGAACTCGTTTGTACTTACCACAATGACATTCCCAATCTTTTGCAGGCCCAAAAATGCGCTCGCAAAACAAGCCATCCATTTCAGGTTTTAATGTCCGGTAATTTATTGTTTCGGGTTTTGTCACCTCGCCGGTTATCTGACCGTTGGGTAAAGTTCTCTCTCCCCACTGTCGAATTCTTTCTGGTGAAGCTAATCCTATCTTGACGTAATCAAAGCGTTGTTCTACCTTAGCCATTTTGACTCCAATTGATTATTTACTGTCGATTTGTGCTGGCAATTTATATTTTTTGTTTGCTGGGTTTTGAACTCAAATCAATATTACTCTCCTCTATAGGTGACGTTTCTTTTAATATCAGAAATGATATTTCTGGATACTCCAAATTCCTGAGCTATTTTAGCAAGGGATTCTCCGGCTTGGATTCGTTCTCGGATCTCAATAGCTTGAGCAAAAGTTAGCTTGCGTTCGAGATGTCCACCCATGCGGGGAACTGGAACCTCTTGACCTTCTTCTTTCCAAGTGACGTGATACTTAATATCGTGTATGGTTTTGCGGCCGACACTGTATTCCTGTGCTACATCCTTCATCCTCTTTCCTGCTGCTAGCTTTTGCCGAATTTCTCGCACCTTTTCCCAGTCTAATTTGGCATTGGAAAGGGGATGACTTTTGCCTTGGGTGCGTCCTTTCTTGGAAGCATCTAATGAATTTTGGGAGCGAGTACCCGCCCAAAGGTGTTCTGGATTGATGCAACTGGGATTATCGCAGGTATGACAAGCATCCATCGAAGCCGGAAGTTCGTATCCTAATTTCTCTGCTAAAACAGCACGAGTCACTGATTTTGATTTTCCATTTTTCAAGTACCTGCCATAACCTGGGCCGTCTTTTGAACCTTGGAAAATGATGCAGCCGCTGTCTTGAATTTCTCCTAAAAAATTGGGTGAAACTGTAGTGAAGTTATCGGGAATATTTGTCTGAAGTATCTTAGTAATAGTTTCATGTTGTACTCCATACTCTTTTGCTAGGTGGTTCTTGATGGTTCCAGATAAATATTTAGTCTGAATTTCCCGCAGTTGTGCGATCGACAATATGCCAATACCGGGAATACTTTTGCGTCTGGGAGTTTTGCGATCGCGCCCAATCATCTGCCCGGTATTCTCAGCAGCAGTACCTACTACCAGATGTGCCGGGTTGATGCAGCTTCGATTGTCGCAGGTATGGCAACCAAAATAACCGGAACCTAGGAACCCTGCTATTTTCGATTCGAGGACTAAACGGTGGACTAATACTGTTTTGCCATCGATCCACTTGCGCGCGTAACCGTTGCCAAACTTGCTCCCTTGCCAATTAATACAGCCAGTCTCCAGGTCAACTTCTCCTTGAATTCCTGGGACAACTGTTACAATATTCATGTTCAGCGTCTCTCCTGTTTAGAGCGTTGATTCGCCTCAGCAGTGGTACGAACACTGCTGAGGCATTTTAATTGGCACTTCTCGATTTTAGATTTTAGATGTGAGATGTAAGATTGAATGCTGTCAAACAATTCTTCAATCTAAAATCTAAAATCTAAAATCTAAAATCTCTAATCCTCGTCAAGTTCGTCACGAGAAAGCGATTCGTAAGTAGGCCGGGAGGGCGATCGCTTGCCCCCAGCATCCGCCATCAAATCCACCTCAACGTGTTCGCTGCCCTCGTCGGATGTATTCACCTTGTGCACGGCAATATCCAAGCACAAAGATTGCAACTCCCGCATCAGCACCTTGAAAGATTCCGGCGTACCGGGGCGCGGAATAGCTTTGCCTTTAACGATCGCATTCAGCGCTTCATTCCGCCCCTGCATATCATCCGACTTGACAGTCAGCAACTCTTGCAAGGTGTAAGCTGCGCCGAACGCTTCCAAAGCCCAGACTTCCATTTCTCCGAACCGCTGACCCCCCTGCTGCGCTTTGCCGCCCAAAGGCTGCTGCGTTACCAGCGAGTATGGGCCCGTGCTCCGGGCGTGGATCTTATCGTCTACCAAATGCACCAGCTTCAGCATATAGGCGATGCCGACGGTGATCGGGCGATCGAACGGTTCCCCCGTTCTGCCATCGTAGACAATAGTCTTGCCGGGGTGATTTTCGTTAAACACCCAAGGCTTGCCAGTTTTTTCCCTTGCTTCCTGCAGCTTGCCGTGTACGGTTTCCCGCGACTTTTCCGAGCCGTGCATTTCATCAAAAGGCACCATCTTGAACCGCATCGAGAGATTTTCGCCGGCCCATCCCAGCAAGCACTCAAAAATCTGACCTACGTTCATCCGCGACGGTACGCCCAAGGGATTGAGCACGATGTCAACCGGAGTTCCGTCGGGCAAATAAGGCATATCCTCCATCGGCAGAATCCGGGACACAATACCCTTATTCCCGTGGCGGCCGGCCATTTTGTCGCCGACTTGAATTTTGCGCTTTTGAGCCACGTAGACGCGGACGACCATGTTGGCGCCGGGGGGCAGTTCGTCGCCCTGTTCGCGGGTAAACACCCGCACGTCTACCACGCGGCCTTTTTCGCCGTTAGGAACTCGCAGGGAATTGTCGCGCACGTCGCGGGCTTTTTCGCCGAAGATTGCCCTCAGCAGTTTTTCTTCCGGCGGCTGGTCGGATTCGCCTTTGGGGGTGACTTTGCCGACTAGGATGTCGCTGGCTTCTACCCAAGCGCCTTTGCGGATGATGCCCTGTTCGTCTAGCTGGCGCAGCGCGTCTTCGCCGACGTTAGGAATTTCGCGGGTGATTTCTTCCGGGCCGAGTTTGGTTTGGCGGGCTTCGATTTCGTATTTTTCAATGTGGATCGAAGTGTAGATATCTTCGTAGACCAAACGCTCGCTAATTAGCATCGCGTCTTCGTAGTTGTATCCTTCCCAAGGCATATAAGCTACGAGGATGTTGTGGCCCAGAGCGAGTTCTGCGCCTTCGGTGGAGGAACCGTCGGCGAGCACTTGACCTGCTACGACGCGATCGCCCTCATATATCAGCGGACGCTGGTTTAAACAAGTATCCTGGTTAGAACGCTGATATTTTTGCAGTTCGTGTTCGACGCAGCCAGCATATTTTTGCTTCCAAACCGAGGGCTGTTTGACTTTGAGATCGTCGTATTCCTTAATCAGGAAATGTTCTTCGCTGGAATTAGATTCGACATCCTCAGCTAGGGGTTTGACAATAATCCGGGTAGCGTCGATGTAAATCACCTCGCCGTTAATCCGGGAAATCACAACCATCCCGGAATCTCGCGCCGCCTGCGCTTCCAAGCCCGTACCGACTAGGGGCCGTTCCGGTTTCAGCAGCGGCACAGCTTGCCGCTGCATATTCGAGCCCATCAGAGCTCGGTTGGCGTCGTCGTGTTCCAAGAACGGAATCAGCGATGTGGCGACGGAGACGATTTGCACGGGCGAAATCGCCATGTAGTCCACCTGCATCGGAGTGGTGGTAGTAAATTCTTGGCGGTAGCGGACGGCTACGGTTTCGCCCAAGAGGTTGTTGTTTTCGTCGAGGCTGATGTCTCCGGGGGCGACGCGCAAATCGTCTTCTTCGTCGGCTGTCATGTAAACGGGGGCTTTGTCGCGCAGCACCTGTCCTTTTTCTACTGGATAAAAAGGAGTTTCGATGAACCCGTAGGGATTGACGCGGGCGTGAGTTGCCAGGGAACCGATCAGACCGGCGTTGGGGCCTTCTGGTGTTTCGATCGGGCAAATCCGGCCGTAGTGGGACGGGTGAATGTCCCGCACTGCAAACCCGGCGCGTTCCCGAGTCAGACCTCCAGGGCCCAAGGCAGAAAGCCGGCGCTTGTGAGTCAGTTCTGCTAGGGGGTTGGTTTGATCCATGAACTGGGATAGCTGGGAGGAACCGAAGAATTCCTTGATTGCTGCTACCAGCGGTTTGGGGTTGACTAGGGAAGCAGGGCTGAGGGAGTCGGCATCCGAGACGGTCATTCTTTCGCGGATGATCCGTTCTAAGCGGTTGAGGCCGACGCGCACTTGGTTTTGCAGCAGTTCTCCGACACTGCGGACGCGGCGGTTGCCTAAGTGGTCGATGTCGTCGGTGGACCCGATGTCGAATTCGAGGTTAATTAAGTAGTCGATCGCCGTTAAGATATCTTGCGATGTCAGCACCCGCATGGTATCGGGGACTGTCAAGCGCAATTTTTTGTTGAGTTTGTAGCGGCCGACTCGGCCCAAATCGTAGCGTTTGGGGTCGAAAAAGCGCGAGTTGAGGAGCTGTTCGCCGCCCGCCACGGTGGGGGGTTCGCCCGGGCGGAGTTTGCGGTAGAGCTCCATCAAGGCTTCTTCTTCGCCGAACTGTCCTTCTTTCTCGATCGTTTTTTGGAAGTATTCCGGGTGGCGGAGTGAGTCGTAGATTTCGCCGTCTGTAAGTCCCAAAGCTTTTAGCAGCACCTGGGCTGAGAGTTTGCGGGTTTTGTCGATTCTGACCCAGACTAAATCGTTTTTGTCTGTTTCAAATTTCAGCCACGCGCCGCGGTTGGGTATCAGACTGGCGTTGTAGGTACGGCGACCGTTTTTGTCGGTTTCTGATTTGTAGTAGACGCCTGGGGAACGCACGATTTGGTTGACAATCACCCGTTCGGCGCCGTTGATGATGAAAGTGCCGCGCTCGGTCATCAACGGCAAATCGCCGATGAAGACTTCTTGTTCTTTGATTTCCCCTGTTTCTTTGTTAATCAGGCGGGTGGGTACGTACATTTGCACCGAGTAGGTGCTGTCCCGGCGCTTGGCTTCGTCCACGTCGTATTTCGGGCGCTTGAGTTTGAAGTCTTTGCCCATGAAGTGGAGTTCCAGCTTGCCCGTGTAGTCTGTAATCGGGGAGAAGCTGTCGAGTTCTTCGATCAGCCCGGCTTCTAGGAACCAGCGGAAACTTGCCCGCTGGATTTCGATCAGGTCGGGCAAGGTGAAGGCGAATTCTGTGTAATCTTTAGTAGTCATGGGTGTCCTTTTTCCGCAGTGGCTCTAGCTTTTTAGATGGCGCCAAGGCAGGGCTTTTTTACCTTGTTGCGTTTTTTTGATGGATTGTGTGAGAGAATTTATATGATGTTTTCGATCGCCTGCCAACTGATGGAACGGTTATTCTTGCGGGTTGCTCGCAGTATGTTTGTGCGAATTTTCGTTGCGCTCCAGATGCTTTTAGCTCCGATCTCGTGGTATCTCGGGGTGAATTTCCTACTCTTTAGACTCCTAAAATTGACTTGACAGCTATTGCCAAATTTCTGAGGTTCCAAGTTTCTTCGCTATGTGTAAGTTTGAGGTATTGCGTGAAGTTTTTGCCGCTCCCGAAGGTTAGCGTACTCGCGTTGTGTTGGCATTTCCGGGGCGACATCGCAGTCGTGGGTAGTAAGCCAACGCCCGATCGGTCGGTTCTTTTTATTATAGGACGCAAATCCGATCGCAGCAGGCAACGCCAAAAGAATCTCAAATAAAGGATGAATCCGGTTTTTTAGGCAGGATACAAATGGAATTGTCCCTATCGCTAGGCCCTAAATCGACCTTTTTTCCTCGTTTCTTTGTTCTTCTCTAGCTAAACTGAAAAACCGAATAGCTCACAGGCATTTTCGGTTGTCTGCTGGGACAAAGTTAAGAGAGAAACTCCTCTCAATTTAGCAACTTGCTCGGCTACGTAGTAGACGTAGGCTGGTTCGTTGCGTTTTCCCCGCTGGGGTACGGGGGCGAGAAAAGGGCAATCTGTCTCGACTAGGATGCGATCGCTATTTACCATACAAGCTGATTCTTGTATTTGCAAGGCTTTTTTAAAGGTGACTGTTCCGCTAAAACTGATGTAGAAACCCAAGTCTAAAAACCACTGGGTTTCTTCGGGCGTGCCTCCCCAGCAGTGCATCACCCCGCGCACTGGCCCGCGAGTCTGCCAAAAGTTCCTCAGCATTTGGGCCATTGGGGCGGCGGCGTCGCGACAGTGGATAATGACTGGTTTGTCTAGTTTCCGGGCGATTTCAAGCTGTGCCTCAAACACTTTAAACTGGTGTTCTCGATCGTCAGCTTTATAAAAGTCCAGTCCGGTTTCGCCGATCGCCACTACCCTAGAGTCCGAACTTGCTAATTCCCTAATCTGGCTCGCAGTCTCGTCTTTCCACTTGTCGGCATCTAGGGGGTGGAGTCCAACCGCAAAGGAGACTTCGGCAAACTGATTGGCGATTGCTTGAATTCCGGCAAACTCTTCTGGCTCTACACAAGAATGAACCAGCCGAACTACACCAGCTTCGCGCCAGCGTTCTCGAATGGCTTCTAACTCAGATTTGTAGGTTTCAAAGTTGATATGGACGTGAGTGTCGATGAGCTGCATGGGGGAAGCAGATTAGAGGTGATACTGGAAAGTCCTGGCGGGATGCGGGCGAGGGGGAGTGAGAGAGTCTGGGAGTGGGAGTGGCAGAGAGTTTGTGGGAAAAATCTTCCGTCTTCTATCTTCCTTCTTCTTTCTTCACGCTTTACTTCTTCCCTCAACATCCATCCCTTCAATCTTGTACACTGCTTCGTCGGGTAACTTCCTGCTTCCTTAAGATGCTACCGAGGATGTTTCGTGCGGCTTGAGGGTTCTTGCCAAGCGGGACTTTTTGCGAGCGCCGTTGTTGCGGTGGAGTACACCTTTTTTGACAGCTTTGTCAATTTTGCTGTAGGCCTCTGACATTCGCTGCTGGACTTCTTGCATTAATTCCGGGCTCGGAGCAGCAGCGTACTTCTCTACGGCAGCGAAATACTTCTTCATCAAAGTTTTGACCGCTGACTTGTAAGATTTGTTGTACAAGCGGTTACGTTCGGCGATTTTGACTCGTTTGACGGCGGACTTAATATTTGCCATAGTTCAGTTGCTGGAAGTAGGTATTCATTGATACACCCTAGTCTCGATACAGTCTCAAGACGCGGGGATTTTGAAGGACAACCTTTTGGGGAGCGATCCGCAAAAAGCTTGATTTTTAAAGGACCAGTGAGACAGCCACTCTCCATTCGCTCAGATTGAGCTGAGTCTGCGGCTACTTTTTGGCGACGCCCGCGCAATAATTTTTTATTGACTCATTTAACTGCCTGTTTTTTACCCCTGACAATACCCACAGGTATGACACGGGTGTTACGGAGGCGTTTTGCGGTGTTTCCACCGTCACCAGTTAAAGTCACGGTTTCTTGCGCGCAATTTTCAAGTATACAATAATTGGGCGTTTTTTTATAAAAAAATTATCAGGTGTTGGAAAAACTAATATAGCACCTATTTTGCTGAAAATCCAATTCTCTGAAAAATCCAAGTTAAGCTATAACAAAGAATACGGGTTATTTGGGCTTCTTGCCGAAGCACTTACCGAAGGTAGAAGGTAAAAAGCTGAAGGTAGGTAGAAGACAACCGGATCTGAAGGTAGAAGCTAGAAGGCAGAACCAAAATTCTTCCGCTCGAACACTCTCCCTCTCGGATACGATCGCTGTCGGACACTCTCCCCCTCTGCGTTCCAACCCTCTCCCTCCGCACCCGGTTCTCTGGCGGGCAATTCCAGAGAGAAGGTTGTGACTTGTCCTCAGTGTTGCAAAATCATCGACAGAGATTTAAACGCTGCACTGAAGCCTTGGAAAATGCCGCGAGTATCGCGGTTGAAGCTTGTGGACTGGTGGTGGCCTACTTCTCTAGGAGAACCCCCCACAAAAATCCCCAATAGTCAAGCAAATGTTAGTGAAGTTATAGACGGCATTCCTAATCTCCATGCTGCGAATCATTACTCAGTGGGTTGAGGCACAAGCTGAACTGCGACGGATCTGCGATCGCACCCATGACGAACTTGTTGTTCACAAAGAAGCCACCGTGCGGGAGGTGCTGCAAGCTGTAAGGCGCAGAGGCGATCGGGCTGTGCTGCACTACACTGCTGAATTTGACCGCATGACCCTAAATGTGGAAGATTTACGGGTCAGTGGCGCCGAATTGGATGCTGCTTACCAGCAGGTGTCGAAAGAATTATTAAATGCCATCCGCACAGCTTGCAAACAGGTAGAGGCGTTTCACCGACAGCGCGTACCCAAGTCTTGGGTGCAGTTTGGCGATGACGAGATTGTTTTGGGCAAGCGCTACACGCCGGTCGATCGAGTGGGAATCTACATTCCTGGCGGTCAGGCGTCCTATCCGAGTTCGGTGATCATGAATGCGGTGCCTGCGAAGGTCGCCAAGGTGCCGAGACTGGTGATGTGTACTCCCCCCGGACAAGAGAAGAAAATGAATCCTGCGGTGCTGGTAGCGGCTCAGGAAGCGGGAGTTGACGAGATTTATCGGGTAGGCGGGGCGCAGGCGATCGCGGCTTTGGCCTACGGTACGGAAACTATTCCGAAGGTGGATTTAATTACCGGGCCGGGGAATATTTACGTCACCCTGGCTAAAAAGCTGGTTTACGGGACTGTGGGGATCGATTCTCTGGCCGGCCCGTCGGAGGTGCTGATTATTGCGGATGGTTCGGCGAATCCCGTACACGTGGCTGCAGATATGTTGGCTCAAGCTGAGCACGATTCGATGGCGTCGGCAATTTTGCTGACGGCGGATTCGGTGCTGGCTAGGAAGGTGGTGGCTGAGGTAGACAGACAGTTGGCAGATCACCCGCGCCGAACTTTAACAGAAAAGGCGATCGTCAACTACGGTTTAGTCGTGGTAGTTGACTCGCTCAAAGCTGCCGCGGAACTCTCTAACGAGTTTGCCCCCGAACACTTGGAATTGCAAGTTGCAGATCCCTGGGCTTTGCTCGACCAAATTCGCCACGCTGGGGCGATTTTCTTGGGCTTATCGACGCCGGAAGCTGTAGGTGATTATTTGGCTGGCCCGAATCACACTTTGCCGACTTCTGGGGCTCCGCGCTATGCGTCGCCGCTGGGGGTGGAAACTTTTATGAAGCATTCGAGTTTGATTCAATATTCGCCGGCTGCACTTAAGAAGGTGGGTAAAGCGATTAATGTTTTGGCCCAAGCAGAGGGGCTTCCTTCTCACGCTGATTCGGTGCGGCTGCGGACTGAAAATGAGGGAGAGGGTGAGTTTTAGATGGTAGATGGGAGATTGGCGACCGGTAAAATACAGAGGTAGTCAAAAGCGAGTGAAATGCAATGAAAGGAAGCAATTCTCTTGCGATTATGGTAGCTTTACATTCTGTGACAAGCAGCCCAGTTTATTTGCACCTACCTACTTACGCACTGCGGGCTTAAGAAACCCGGTTTCTTCAAGAATCTTGCTTAAATGACGCAATTATGTTAAGAAACCGGGTTTCTGGGTAGGTAATAATGATGTTGGTGGGGAGCGCGAAATTGTGGAAAGTAGGCGACAATCAACGAAAAATTTAAAGTCTAAATATCTGAAATTTAAAGGTGCACGGTATTGAATACTGTTTTGGTAGCGATCGACAATTCAGAGTTAGCGACTCAGGTACTGCAAGTTGTAGGACAATTTCAGCTAGAACCTACGGCAAAGGTGATTCTAGTTCATGTTGTGAGTTACGGTACGTCGGATTTTGACGCGGTGGTCGATCGACCTCACGCTCAGGGAGATGAGATTGCTTACCGAGAGGTGGAGAAGTTACTGCAATCTTATCAGGAAAAGTTGCCTTGCCAGAGCGAGTTGGAAATAGTTTCCGGACAGCCAGCAGAGGAAATTTTGCGTTTGGCTAATATTTATAAGGCGGATTTAATTGCGATCGGCTGTCGGGGTTTGACTGGTTTAAAGCGGATTTTGGAGGGATCGGTGAGTGCTGAGGTTGTGGCTGAGGCTCCTTGTTCGGTGTTGGTGGTGCGGGCCAGATGAGCGGGAAAACCCCATAACCGCTGCAATGCGTAGAGCAAATATCAGCCAAATTGCTGCAATCCCTTACTGTGTAAATTCTCCTCGATGTGCTGCATTTCCTTCATATCCTCACCCGCAATTATCCCGTAAATTTCCGTGTAGATTTTTCCGTATTTAACCTTGTCTAAAGCCGACAGGATTATCAAGTCCTTGCGATCGAGTTCTGATTTCAGCGTGACAAGAATCGATTCCAAAGTCCCATCCATTCGCCAGTTACTGGAATATTGAGCCACCTCCTTTCCCAGCCCCAGTAAGGTGTGGCGCTGCAAGCAAAGCGGAGTCGATCCATTAACTCGGAAATTGGCATCAATGGCATACAAATGTCCCTCAGAGTCTTCCAGCACGTCGAAGCCAATAACGCCGAAATAACCCTGTTGGTGAGCATATTTACCAATAGCGGCAATCATCTCAAAAAACCTACTCATGTCGGTTTCGCGGTAGTGAATTAGTCCCCCTAAATAGTTGCCCTCTGGAGTGACAAGTTGGCTGGTAGTGCCGATAAGCGTGATATTTCCCGTTTTGCTGACATAGAACTGCACGCAATAGTTCTGCACTTCATTCTTGACGAATTCCGAGACAATAATCGTATCCAGCAACTTAATATCGAGATATTTCCTCACTTCCTGCAAGCAGTAGTTCAGATCGCTGCTGCTTTTGATAATATAAGTGCCTTCTCCAGAAAGTCCGTGGGATGTTTTAATTAAGTAGGGGAATTGCTCTGGTAACTGAATGCTTTCGAGATTGACTTCGTGCAGATTGTAGGTTTGGTATTTCGGACATTGCACGCCTAATTCTGCTAGCGTTGCTTTGCTGAGCAAGTGGTAGTGGATGTCGGGATGGACGGCGTGTTTTTCTGGTTTGAGATTGTCGAAGGGAAATAGAGTCAGGAGTTTGTCAAAGCGATCGCTTCTGCTGAGATATTCGAGATAAGTTGAGCAGTCTATCATCTCCATACTGCTGTAGCTGAAGCCAAAATGCTCCCGCCAATAGTCAATCAGCGAGTTCGGCGGCGAATTAATCACAATCCCTGGGATAGCATCGCCTAACACAGCCAGATTTTTCCAAGGTTCCTTCTGGCCTATCTTGTCGAAAGAAGTTTTGGTGGCTTCACTGCTGCCGTCTTGAATAAAGTATTTTTTCTTGTTGGGGTAAGCAGCCCAACTGGCAGTTGCAGGGTAATTTAGGATGAACGCATAACGTGCATCTGTGATGTCTGGAGCAAACAAATCGGAAAGAGAATTGCCTTGAAAGTAAGGAAAGTCGTATGCTGAGTTCATAATAAACTTTTAATTCGAGTTTGAATTCAACTGTTTTGCCGGCAAGTAAGTACCTCGACATAATTAAAAGTAGGGTGTGCATTGCCCGCCATCCAAATATTAATATCTGCTTAAAAATTGATTGCAGCAATCAATTTTTAAGCAGATATTAATATCTCATATTTTTATATATTACCTGTGTATAATTTGGGATTCTTCTATCTTCAGAAATAATTATTTGTGTCGAATCTTGTGTTCCTTCAGACCTAGCTATTCACGAATTATTAATAGACATCTGACTAAAGTTATGTCAATAGTGTGAGACAATTTGGCTTCGAGTTAGTTAATGAGTTTGAAATATTTAGGCAGTAAAGAGGGGGCTAAATTAAGGCGATGCACTACACCTTAACAGACAAAATCGGTAAACGTGAAGAATGAGACTTTGAGAGAAAATAAGTGCGATCGACCTTTACATCACTTTGAGCCTTTCTCCTGACCCGGCAAAAACCCGCGCAGCCCCAACAAACTAGCGGTTTGTCCCAAATTCAGCCGCAGCAGCGGCACTCCCGTGCGATCGCTAATTCGGCGCTACTGTTATTGCTGTGCGAAAAGCGCTACTTTTACTGTTAACAAAAGTTGCAATATTTTTTTATAAAAACCGCAACTAAATCAATATAAACGCATATGCAAATTACAAATTACCCTTAATTTATTTAGCTTACTTTCCTGAAAGTAAGGTTAATTCTTGGTTCAGTAACTTTGGCTGTTTTCGGGATTTGGTGTTGCCAAAAATGCTGGGTTACTCCTTTCATCAGCAGGAGGCTGCCAGGAGTTAATTGAATTTCTAATTTCATTGCTTTTTGGTATTTATGCCTGAGCATAAAACGACGAGTAGCCCCAAAACTTACAGAACCGATTGCTGGGTTTTCACCAAGTTCTGATTCATCATCACTGTGCCAAGCTACACTATCTTTGCCGTCGCGATATAGATTAAGCAACACGCTATTAAACAATGTACCTGCCATTGCTTCTATTTTAGATTTGATTGTTATGAGTGTAGGTGTCCATAGGTTAGGCTCCATTTTTATGTTGGAGTAAGTGTAAGATTTACCTGCATCTCCGTACCATGCGCTAAGTCGCGGTATAGCGACTTGCTTGCCAAAAAGCAGAGCCACCTCTTGCTTCCAATTAATATTGCTGTACAATTCCGCAAATATCTCGTTGCTCTCATTGTTATTGAAGAAGTCGCGGTACATGATTATTTCGGCATCAGGCAGAGATAATTGCTGACCGTGCTTTTGGCTTTCTGCTTTTGGCTCTTCCCACAATGAAAGTTGAGTATACATAAATCTGCTCGCTGATTACGTTTTACTGAAATTTATAAATTATATTTATAAATATACAGTTGTTGACACAAGCACTGCCCAGCTTTACCATTAATCATCTCAAGCTAATTTTAGCATTTTAACAAGACAAGGATAATTACTTTTTGTAACCTACATAAATTTTGATGTATTCACCAACCAAATCCTGAATCGCGATTAAAGATGAGACTGGTGTCAATTAGCTATGTACTATGAATTGCTTTCAAATAATTAAATCTGTTCTTGATGAAGCTTATGTCCAAATTCCAGGATATGAAGCTGAAAAGGATGAGGTAATTAATGACTCCCTAGAATACCTGCGAGGAGAATATTCTCAACTATCGCAGGAATGTAACATAGATTATAGCGACCCGATGTTGACGGGGTTGTCACCCCGTCCAATGAACACGATCTGCCCCTCCAACAATGTAGCGATCGAACTTTGGACTTTTATGATTAATCTAAATTGTGTGGCCTGTCTTTGATTTTTGTGCGATTTCTTAAAGTAGACTGACAGCGTTCCCAATAAATTTTAGCGACGGCATCGCCGGGATTCTGACGCCAACACTCGGAAAACAGCCGCGCCGCTTCCGCGAAATTCTCTTCCCAGTAATTTGCCCTAGCTTGTGCAAATAATTCCAGCGTAGCTAACTTGCCCGCTTTGATTTCAGGCGGATCGGCATCAAACACCTCATAAACTGTTACTAATTCAGATTTGCCCTTGACTTTTACTGTATCGAGGGTGCGGATTGCGTACTGGGATAAATTTTCTAAACGCGAGTAAGTTTCCTGGGTGATTAATAGCGACACCCCATAATTTTTTGTCAAACTTTCCACGCGAGAAGCTAAATTGACCGCATCGGAAATTACTGTGCCCTCCATGCGATTTTGACCGCCCACCGTTCCCAGCATCAAAGTTCCAGTATTGATGCCAATCCCAATCTGAATGGGGCTATAGCCAGAATTAGCGCGGTGTTGATTGTATCCAACGAGGCCCTGCAGCATAGCAATTCCGGCTTTCACCGCATTATCCGCCTCGCCGCTAAACAGCGCCATAATCGCATCGCCAATATATTTATCAATAAACCCGTTATTTTTATTAATAACTGGTTCCATGCGACTGAGATAGGAGTTGATAAATCTGAAATTATCCTCCGGCGTCATCCTTTCTGAAAGAGTAGTAAAGTCGCGAATATCGGAAAACAACACCGACATTTCCAACTGCACTTGGTCGCCCAATTCTACATCGATAATGCTTGATTTGTCCAGAAACTGTAGAAATTGATTGGGGACGAAACGCTCGTAAGCTTTGTTAAGTTGGAACAGTTCATCGGTAAACCTGATTCGCTCTGCTTCGGCTTTTTTGCGCTCCGTTATATCTTGAAAGGCTACAATTGCATAAGAAATATTATCCTTGTCATCATAGATGGGAGTACCCCAAACCTCGATCGGAATAATCTTGTTACCTTGGTGGATTTCCATATCGTCAACGGTAGCACTTTCGCCCCTCAACGCCCGCACAGCGGGCAATTCGGCAGAGGGATATTCCTGCTCGGTTCCAGCTTTATACACTTGATAAACCTCTGGTAGTTGCTCGCTGGTGACTTCAGGAATAACTCCTTTGCCTAATAATTGGATAGCAGCGCGATTAATATAGTAAATTTTGCCCTCAGCATCCAGCACTGATACCCCTACGGGAATTGCTTCTAAAAATTGAGTCATTTTTCTTTCATTCTCGCGTACTTCTGTATAAAGCTTAGAATTTTGAATCGAGATCGCCGCCTGTCCAGATAATACTTTTAAAAGTTCCACTCTTTCTGGGGTAAAAGCGGCGGCTGTCAAATTATTTTCTAGGTAAACAATACTGACAATTTGAGATTGGTTAATTAGCGGTACGCATAAAATTGATTTGGGCTGATGCTTTTGGATGTAGGGGTCGTTGGTAAATTGTCCCGATCGGACAGCATCGTCTAATACTACACTTTCTTGAGTGCGAGCCACATAATTAACAATCGAGGAGGAAATTTCTTGACAGTTCTCAACGGGGATTGACTGCAAGACAGTGACGAGAGCGTCATCGATTGTCCCTTCAGCTTCAATTAATAGTTTTCCCTGGCTTGGCAAAATCAGATTGCCCTTTTGCGCCCCTGCATTTTCCATCAAAATTTTCATCAAGCTAGACAGTAGTTTATCCAGCAATATTTCGGCGGAAATCGCGCTCGTTGCCTTCATGACTGTGGTGATGTCTAAGTTAGTACCAAAACCATAGTTCGTCAGTGTTGCAGTATTTTTAGTGTTTTTATTTCTCGCTTGAATTGACTTCAATAACTGGGGATATCGCGCTTCTAAATCTTTTACCTTCGCAGTGGCTCCCCATTGGACATAACAATAATACGCCTCAATTATGTGGATTTGAGCAATTTTTTCTTTGCCCCATTCTAGATAAAATTTTGCTGCTAGTTCGTTGGCAAGGGCTTCTTCGTTGAGGAATTTATTTTCTTTGGCTCCAGAAATGGCGCGATCGTACATTTCAATCGCCTCAGCTTTATTACCCAAGACCCGATGCCGTTCTGCTTCAACTAAATGATATTTATGCAAGTAATTCATGGGAGCATAATCCGCCCATTCTTTTAGCTTTGCTTGATTTTCTTGCATTCGCTGCCATCGAGACTCCAACTCACTCATCGATTCGCCAGGAGCAGCCAGGACGGTCAGAGAATCATAGAAATAGAAGATAGGTTCAACGATACTTCCCATCCCTCCGGCCAAATACTGTCGGGTTTGAGC
Organism: Microcoleus sp. F8-C3; assembly: GCA_036704825.1. Taxonomy (GTDB): domain Bacteria; phylum Cyanobacteriota; class Cyanobacteriia; order Cyanobacteriales; family Microcoleaceae; genus Microcoleus. The sequence goes on from JAUBSN010000031.1 coordinate 79,541, forward strand.
TGCATCGTGTTGAGCTTTGGCAAAGTCTTCAAGCCAGTAATTCAAGGTGAATCGATACAGGTAAAAGTAGGATAGTCGGTAAAAATCGACTTTTGCCTCAGCCAGGATTTTTTCTTCATAGGAATCTTGGCGTAAGGGAATCTCGTTCTCTGAGTTACCCAGCAGAATCAGAGCAGCTTGCCAGTAAGCCAAAACACAGTTTGCTGCCGTGAATTGGTTGAGGTCGTACAACTGTTGGTAATAGGCGCGAATTTGGGGTTCGAGTTCAATTAGCGGTTGACCGCACCAATAGGAATTCAAGCAGTACAACTGTGCGTCGTAGCCCAGAAATTCTAGATTGCCGGTTTCCAATCCTGCTTGATATCCGTCCAGAAGAATAGGCAGCGTTTCTTGCAGATGAATCGTCCAAAGACCAACATATCCCCCCATTAACAGGGCTGTTGCGGCTCGAATATTTTTGGCATCTGGTTCTGAGGCAAGTTGGTATCCTAATTGCCCAAACTGAGGCACCTTTGTCATGTCTCCCCACAGAATTCTCAGTTGGAAGGCGTAACCAGCGTAGCAATAGGGTGAAACAGGACTATTTCCAAATTGAATTGATAATTTGACCTGTAGCGCCACGATGAGGAAATAAAGCTTTGAGCCTGTCATGTAACAGACGGGTGTCAGGCGAGCCGCATTTTGCATAATGGCTAACTGCTGAGGATCGGTCATTGGCGGCAGATGCCTGAATGACTCAATTGAGCGATCGCTAATTAAGGCATCGATTTCCTGCTTAAGCTGCCCAATATCTTCTAACGTTGGGCTGTCTGGCAAGTTCACTCCCAACATTTGGAATACCGATTGACCGATCGCGATCGCCTCGACAAATTTATTGCGGGCTACCAATGCCTGAATTTTGACTTGATAAACTTGCACCCGTTCTAAAGGCGTTTTCGCATGATTAATCACCGCTTCTATCCACTGGTGCATACGCTCAAAATCGCCGGCCAAAAAAGCCACCTCGGCAGCCAATTCGTACAAAGATAGGGTCATTTCGTACTGCCGTTGCCAAGGGTCTGTTCCTAGCAGTTTCAGACCCACTGTGGCATATTCGCGGGCGGCTTGATAGGCAGTTGCCAATCTCGCTTTGCGGCAAGCAGTTAGGTTGAGTTGAGCGAGTTCCTCCCTTTCCTGTTGTTCTACAACCAGTATGGTGCCGTAGTTCAACTGATTGACTAATTCAAAAATTCGTTCTTCTCTGGCTTCTGCTGAAATTTGTTGCAGGAGTAATTGCCCGATTTGATAATGAGCGATCGCGCGATCGCTTTCAGGAATCAAAGAATAAGCAGCTTGCTGGACGCGATCGTGCAAAAACTGATAAGTTGGATTAGTAACAGATGTAGTAGCAGAGTTAGCATCTGTGGGAATGAAGCATTTATAACCTTCTCCAATCAGTAAAATAAATCCTTCTTGCAAGGCTTTCCATAGCGCTGATGCCGTTGGTTCTGGTAATTCTTCGTTGACTATTGCCAATGTCTCTAAATCAAACTGCGCCCCCATGCAAGCCGCCAGTTTGAGAACCTCCTGAGTTTCGGCAGGCAACTTCTGCAATTGCGCCGCCATAAACTCCACCACATCCGAGGCGTCGGCAAATTTAACTCGATCAATATTGTACTGCCACCCCCCTTTACTGCCCCCCTTACTCAGAGGGGATTGAGGGGGGTTAAAAATAATTTGACCATCTTCATACAACGCTTTGAGGAATTGAGTCGAGAAAAAGGGATTACCTTGGGTTTTTTGATAAACCAATTCTGTCAGGGGGTCGGCTAAAGATAAATCGCAAATCAGCGTATCTGCCACCAACTGATTCAGATCTCCTTTGCTCAACGGTTGCAGCGTAATAGTGTTCACCACTGCCCCAGACTTCACAATTTCATCCAGCGTCAACATAAACGGATGAACAGGGGAGACTTCATTATCCCGATAAGCACCTAATACTAACAGATGACCGATATCCTGCATTAACAGTGGTAATAACTTCAAAGATGCGCCATCCGCCCACTGCAAATCGTCCAAAAACATCACTAATGGATGTTCGGCGTTGGTAAATACTTGCACAAACTTTTGCATCAGCAGATTGAAGCGATTTTGTGCTGCACTCCCGGACAATTCTAGTGCAGGATTTTGAGGGCCAATGATGCATTCTAATTCAGGAATTACGTCAATCAAGACTTGCCCGCTCTCGCCTACTGCGGTGAGAATCAGAGTTTTCCATCTGTGTAACTGAGCGTCACTTTCTAATAATAATTGTCCCATCAATTCCCGAAATGCTTGCACAAATGCACTGAAGGGTATATTGCGCTGGAATTGGTCGTATTTGCCTTTGATAAAATAGCCGCGCTGTCGGGCTATAGGCTTGTGGACTTCGTTCACTACTGCGGTTTTACCAATTCCCGAAAAGCCAGCTACCAACATCATTTCGGCGCTACCTGTACTGACTCGTTCAAATGCAGCTAATAGACTAGAAACTTCAGTTTCCCTGCCATATAACTTTTCGGGAATCAGGAAACGGTCTGTAAGATCCCGCGTTGCCAAGGCAAATTCTTCTATGCTATCGGTTTCTTGTAACTGAACCAGACACTTCTCTAGATCGTGCTTCACTCCCAATGCAGTTTGATAGCGGTTTTCCGCATTTTTGGCCATCAATTTACTGACTATTTGGGAGACAATTAGGGGAATTTCTGGCTTGATTTCGTGCGGAGGAACTGGTTGTCTGGCAATGTGGCAGTGAACTAGCTCTAAAGCATCTTCGGTCTCAAAAGGCAGCTTTCCTGTCAGCAATTCGTAGAAGGTGACGCCGAGGGAGTAAAAGTCTGTGCGGTAATCGATAGAGCGATTCATCCTGCCAGTTTGTTCCGGCGATATGTAAGCGAGAGTTCCTTCAAGAACGCCGGGGTTTTTCAGTATCGGTGTTTCTCGGCTTAACTGAGTGGAAATGCCAAAATCAATAATTTTTAATTGTTGCGTTTCCGGGTTGTAAACAATATTAGAAGGGTTAATATCTTTGTGGATAACGTTGGCGCGGTGAATTTGCCCTAATGCTTCTGTGGTGGCGATCGCAATTTGTAACAATTCTTCAAGAGTAAAGGAGCGCTGCTGCATCCAAATTGTCAAGGATTCGCCGCCAAAGTCCTCTACAAACATCACGAGGCTGTTTTGGTATTTTTGCAAGTCATAAACCCGCACGATTCCCGCCTCTTTTAGCTCTTGGGTGATGCGGTATTCGGTGTGGTAGCGCACCAATTCTTGAGGTGTGGGGTAGCTTTCTTTCAGAAGTTTGAGGATAATTGGCCCTTTATTTGCTTCCCGAATCGCGCGGTAAACCAGAGAGTTGACACTTTCGTAAAGAACCGCCACAACGGCAACGCCTGGAATAGAGAGCATATTGATTTTTTTGCTAAAAATTAACGCGAAGTCAAAACGCACCAGCTTTGTCTAGAGCATAGCGCGTTAGAAAGGAAAAAATTTTGTTTTTGTAACAAATGTTTAGTTTTTCCGGTAGCAGCCTGCAAATACTTTGTGGTAGCCCCGATTTCGATCGCCTAATTTGTATGGTGCACCAACAGTCGATCGCACTTTTGCTGTGATTTTCAGCCCAGATTACGCAGCCTGGGGTGGGGGTTCACAAAGCATTATTACGCAGAAAACTCTATTTTTAAACTAATAAATTATGACTTTAAAATGTTTTTTATCAGTCAATGTACGGAATAAAACTATAAATTATAGCTTTATTCCTGTCTAAAAATAAGTAAAAACCGATCGTGACAGTTGAGGGTGCAGAATGCGGGTTTCAGGTATAGCAACCGCCCTGATGGTGACGACCTTCTTAATCGCTAAGTCTGCGCCGCAGTTGGCCGCACTGAGCAGCTAATACCTTAAAATTATAATTGTCAGATACGTACTCTGCCAGCTAAAAGCTAATGAAACTAGCCTTCTTTTGTATACAGGGTGCTGCAATGGTAGCGATCGCAGCGACTATTTTGAGTACAGCGGCAGTAAAAGCACAACCCATTGTTCCCGCACCCGATCGCACTGGCACTACTGTCACGCCTGACAAGGGCGATCGCTTGAATATTACAGGCGGCCAAACTTCTAAAAATGGAGCGAATCTTTTCCACAGTTTTCAACAGTTTGGGCTTAGCGAAGGGCAGATTGCTAATTTTATCTCTAATCCAGCTATTCGGAACATTCTGGGTCGGGTAGTAGGCGGAAATCCTTCTATGATTAACGGTTTAATTCAAGTAAGCGGTGGCAATTCCAACCTGTTTTTAATCAATCCTTCGGGCATTATCTTTGGCCCTAATGCTAGCTTGAATCTTCCGGCTGCTTTTACAGCTACTACTGCTACTAACATCGGTTTTGATGTAGAAGTTCACGGGGTTAGCGTGGCAGAAGAGAAGGAGGAATCTGACCAGAACGAGTACTCAAGACAGATTCAGTC